>DAAQ01000047.1 GCA_001701225.1 Bacteroidales bacterium H5
GAAGCATTGCCACACTTTTTGTCTATGAAAGACGTGCCAGCACGATTGCCGCGTTTTTTTTGTGGGTTGGTGGCGTGATGATGCGCCCCGCGCTGCGGGGCATGGGATGGTAGCCCCGAGGCTTGCCTCGGGGAACGGGATTCCAAATCCTTTTCGGGTGCCCGCAGGGTATCCGGGAATATACGCGCGAACATGACGAATATTCCCCGACCCCTGCCGGGGCCGATTATATAAAAAACATGCATTCACCCCAAGGCAAGACCTTGGGGCTACATTCCCACGCCCCGCACAAGTCGGGGCAATTTTACCCCGATTAATTACATCCCCAATTTAACCGTCGTGAATATGCACCACATATGCATCAAATCAACCACATTATCTGTATTCCACTCAGGCCCGGAGGGCCGTCGTCATGGTTAGCCCCGGGTGACCATCGGAAACCCGGGGGAGAGGAACCATATTTGTGATTGAGCCCCGTAAGGGGCGATGTCATAGGTCGCTACTAATGACGTCACCCCTTGCAGGGTTCGGACTGTATATATCCACCCGTCCCCGGGTTCCCGGTGGTCACCCGGGGCTATCCATGACGACGGCCCTCCGGGCCTGTGAGAAGCATTGCCACACTTTTTGTTGGATGGGGGAGCCGTACCAGCACGATTGCCGCGTTTTTTATGGGTTGGGATGCGCTGGTGTGCCCCGCTCTGCGGGGCATGGGATGGTAGCCCCGAGGCTTGCCTTGGGGGGACGGGATTCCAAATCCTATTCGGATGCCCGCAGGGTATCCGGGAATATACGCAAGAACATGGCGAATATTCCACGACCCCTTCGGGGCCGATTATATAAAAAACATGCATTCACCCCAAGGCAAGACCTTGGGGCTACATTCCCAAGCCCCGCACAAGGCGGGGCTGTCCTATTCCTCAGTTGCGGGCTTAGTTCACTCCAGGTCGAAGGCGTGGCGGACGGCGCGGCGGATGGCGTCGGCTTCGGGACGGTCGCGGCGCAGGGTGTCGATGACGGCGGCGATGTAGCCCTCCATCGAGTCGCGTTTGAGGCCGCACAGACGGGCCACGTGGCTCTCTGAAATCATGGTCTTGCGATTGTAGACACGTAGAACGGACTGATAGTCCTTGTCGCGGACATAGCCGCGGAACTCGCGGCATAGCTGCTCGTAGATGCCGCGGGGGTTTATCTCGTCGCCGAGGCCCCCGATATGGGTCTCGAGCTGCGAGATGTTGGCAAACCGCCCGTCTATGCGGTGCTCCACGGCCTTCTTGACACGGTGGCGCGTGTGCTGCAGGGCCTGCTGCCGCAGGTCGGCCTCGAAGAGACGGAATATGGTGCGCTTGACACGCGCGGCGACCTCGGCCGGGTCCTTGTGCCCGTTGCGGGCCATGGCGCGGACAACCTCCTCAAGCATGAAGATGTTCTCTATCTCGGCCACCTCGGGCACGAACACCTGCTTGCGCCGCAGGTAGCTCACCTCACCCTCGTCGCGGCGGTCGCGGTCGACGATGCCGAACGCCTCGAGGTTGTGGAACGAGCGCAGCGAGTTGAACGTGCGCGTCGACTCGATGACCCTGTCGCATCCACCGAGGCTCTTGACGGTGTAGTCGTTGAAGATGAGCGGATAGAGGCGCGCGTCAATCGAGTTGATGCCGTCCCCCTCGATGAACAGCACCGGCTTGCGGGCGCCGAGTATGGCCATGACAGCCTCGTCGGTGAGGCCGTCGGCCTCGGACAGGAAGTCATAGTCCCACTCCGTGCGGGCCGCGTCATAGTTCTTGACCCAGACCGTCTGGCCACCCGTGCGGGTGGTGGCAAACTGGAGGTCGTGCGTCACGTAGACAAAGGTGCAGTCGGGGCGCGAGTGCTCGACCGTGTCCCACACCGAGCGTATCGACGAGGGGTGGAGGAACATCCCGGGCGAGTCGACAAAGACAATCGACCCCCGGGGGGCGAATGTCACGGCCCCGAGATAATACATCACGGCCTTCTCGCCGTCAGAGAGCTTGGAGGGGGAATAGGCATCCTCCGAGTCGTCGCGCATGAAGAGCATCCGCCCGCTCTCTATCATCACCTTATTGTCGGGAAAGACCTTCTCCCACTGCTTTATAACCATCTCGAGGCGCGTCGAGGGGAGGCGGTCGGTGACACGGCGGAACTTGTAGTCGATGAGCGAGAGCATCTCCTCGTTGAGCATCAGGCCGATCATCCTCTCGAACTCTCCCGCCAGGTCGGTGCGCATGATGGACGCCCCGCGGGTGGCCTGATGGTAGAGCGAGTCGATGGAGCCCTCGGTGCCGTCCTCGCGCCCGCGCTCGTAGAGGGCCTTGAGCGCCGACATGCGGAATGCCTGCGGGCCCAGGTCGGCGGCCAGCCGCGAGGCAAAACGGGTCTTGCCCGAGCCGTTGGCGCCGATTATGACGATGTTCTGGCTGTTTTCTGTGTCGACCTCAAGGCGATTGCCGTGGAGCCGGGGAGGGAGGGTGATTTTCATGACTGTGTGGTGATGTAATTGTGGTTAATAGACTGTAGTGCTAAAACTCGTATCTCGACGAGAGCGAGAAGAGCAGCGACTGTGAGGTGCCCTTGGTCGAGGCGTGGGCAGGGATACCGTAGGCGGAGGAGGGGTTGACGGTGAAATCGTATCGCGACAGCTCGTAGCCCACGGTGGCCTTGGCGCTGAAACGGTGGGTTAACCTGACGACACAACCCACGTCGACCTTGCCTACGGGGGTGCCTCCGCCGGTCTCGACGGCATCTTCATCGAGGCTGAGGGCAAAGTTCTTGCGATAGCCCGCGCCCACGTCGGCGGTGATGCTGACACGGTTGCTGAGCACGCAACTGTAATATGGTGTCACCATGAATCCGACCGCAGTGAGCGACTTGGCATAGGTGCGGTCGTGATGCACGTTGACTATGAGGGGGGTGGAGAGCAGCCCTAACTCGAGGCCGAGCCCCCAGTGGTCGTCGATGGCCCAGCCGCCACGGAATCCGGCCGACAGGGCCGGAAGACGCTCTATGCGGGTGTCGCCCGCCTGTATGCGTCCCACGGGCAGGTTGAGTCCGGTCGAGACCGAGAGGAACGAGAAATTGTTGTTGTCCCTGAGATGGCGCCCCGAGATCGAGAGCTGCCTCTGGCCGAATATTAGGTCACCTATCAGGTAGCCGAGCCCTGTCGAGAGTATGCCTATGCCGGCACCGGCCATGACATCGGCGGGATAGTGGTGACGGTCGAGTACGCGCTCTACCGCGACACCGGTGGCCATGGTATAGGCCCCGAAAGCATACCAGGCCGACTGGCCCGCAAGCTCGTATGAGGCGGCCGTGGCGCCCATGAAGGCCCACGCCGTATGCCCCGAGGGGAAGGAATGTGTATCAGAACCGTCGGGTCGCACGGATGTGACACCGCTCTTGAGCCCCTTGACCGTCCCGGCCATGATGGCCACAGAGAGTCCCTGAGACACGGCCATACGCCCCCAACCGCTGCGGGTGTGGACACCCGCAGCCTTCATGACCCAAGGCAGAGCCAGGGGGGTGTACTGGAGGAACTGCGTGCCCCTATCGCCATGCTCGCGGCGTGGTATCACATTGAAACCGTGGGGATAGCCGTAGTGCGCCACCGCGCCGAGCCCGGCAGCCCCGACACCTGTCACCAGGGCCGGGATATAGGGATTGATGCCATACTGCCGCACATGAGTCTCCACGCCCGCAGACACGGGCGCGACACTGTCAGTCCGCACGGGGGCGGACAAGGCACGCGCCGGAACAAGCACCAAGGCGGTCAGTATGGCGATGAGATGGAGTTTCATATCTCTAATAACGCACGTGTCGGCCCGATAGTTGTGCGCGTAGGGGTCAGGAGCGCTGATATTCGGAAGGGGACATCCCCGTGAGATGCTTGAAATACTTGCCGAACGACGACTGGTTGGGGAAATTGAGCTCGTAAGCCACCTGCTGGATGTTCTTTCCCGAGAAGCGGAGCAGGTTCTTGGCCTCGAGAATGACGAAATTGTCGATGATCTGTGCGGCCGAGTGCCCCGTGTGCTCCTTGATGATGAGCGAGAGGTATTTGGGCGAGATGAATAGCTTCCCGGCATAGAATGCCACCGAACGCTCGGAGCGGTGATGCTGGTGCACCAGATCCATGAACGAGCGTACGTACGTGAGCCTGCGTGAGTTCTGGGGCGACTCGTTGCGCGGCACATTCTTGATGCCACGCATCAGTATGTCTATCATCTGATATATCAGCGCCGCAATCAGACAGCGGGCTATCGGCTTGGCATAGGCGTTGTTGGCCTCGGCAGCGTTCCTCTTGTTGTTGTGGTGCAGCAAGTCGAAATACTGTCTCACTCCCGCCACATCGTCGGGCGAGAGCCTTATCACAGGGTCGATAGGCTTGCCATGCTGATGGAGGGTGCCGAGCACATTGAGGTCGAAATTGATGTCGCGCATGAAGGTGGTGCTCACGAACAAGGCATAATAGTCGCACCTGCCGGGCAGAATCTCGCGCACATCTATGATGGCGTCGGGAGATGTCACCAGCAGACTGTTGTTGTCGAGGGTGTGGGGAGTGAGGTTTATCTCAAGCTCCATGCGCCCATCGAAACATAGCAGCCACATCATGCCGTCTATCCTCATCGGGCCTGTATGGCTCTCCTTCCACGCCTCGGCCGAGACACCGTCTGCCCCGGACGTGATGTGGGTGAACACATAGTCGTCGCTCATCGTCGAGAATTCGGTCGATATAGGCGCGAGCGACGTAAGCTGTTTGATGTTGACGATATTTCCCATATTGGCGCAAAATTAGTCAAAATCCCCATTGTAACAATCATTAATGCGAGATTATTAGTCAAAACGCCCACTAATATCGACATAATGGCCAATTCCCTGCGCCAAGGGCATGTTGGTATTGCAGCCCCTAAACCTTTTTGGCGACGGTGCCCCGCGTCCGCGGGGCGTGGGTACGCACGCTGACCATTTTGAGCCGCCACCACCTCCCCCCGGCGGCAACAAATCCGCAACATTTTTAACAGAATCCTATGTGAACCCGTGTCATAGCGGCATTGTTGTAAGGGTATACACATAAGGATGTTATATTATGAAACCGACGATTTACTCACGCTTCAAAGAGCTCGTCACCGCCAACCCCGACCACCCTGCCGTCATTGACGAGCGTTCTTGCGTAACCTATGCAGGACTCGACCGCCTGGTCGACACTCTCATCTCGCGCTTCCCGTCGTTCATCCCCGCCCGCGTCGGCGTGGTGATGGACCATTCGGTCGAGATGGTGGCCGCCCTCCTGGCCATCAACAAGGCCGGCGCGGCATTCGTGCCCGTCGAGCCCGACTTCCCGCCCGAGCGTCTGGACCGTTTCCTCACAGAGAACGGAGTCGATTTCGTCATCACGCGCGAACGGTATTCATCGCTCGTGTCAAAGTTCAGCCTCCTCATCGTGGGATCCGGTATATATGCCGATCCGGCCCTGCATCCCCTGCCCGACCGCAGCCGCGCCGACCGCCCGGCATACATCATATATACGTCGAGCGCGTCAGGCTACCCGCTCGGTGTGATGGTGGGCAACCGTCAGGTCGTGGCCATGGCCGGGAGGTTCGGCAATGCGTTCAGGATCTCGCCCGATGACGTGCTGCTGCAGTACTCGGCTTGCATCGTCAACATCTTCATAGAAGAGGTGTTCGGGACACTGCTCAACGGCGCCGTGCTCGCCATACCCGACTCGGCGACACGCAATGACCCGGAGGCCCTGCTGCGTTTTGCCGACGAGCAGTATGTCACCATCATCAGCGGATTCCCCTATCTGCTGCACGAGTTCAACGCCATGCACAGCCTGCCCATCACACTGCGCCTGGTCATATCGGGTGGCGGACAGCTCAACCCGCAGTCTGTCGACCATCTCATGGAACAGGTCACGGTCTACAACACCTATGGCCCTGCCGAGGGGACAGTACTCTCGACGCTATACTGCTGCAACGGAGGCTACTCGCTCCCATCGGGCCACTATCCTGCAGGAAAGCCGATGGAGGGGGTCGAGGTCATGATACTCGACGACAACCTCCAGCCTGTCGCCCCGGGAGCCGAGGGTGAGATATGCCTCGGAGGCGACGGCGTGGCCGATTCGTTCACGGGCGACCACCGGGCCGACCAGCTCGCATCGCTCACCTCACTCCCCGACGGCACGCGCATAGCCCGCACGGGCGACATCGGGCGCATACTCCCCGACGGCTCGCTCGACTATCTGCGCCGCAAGGACTCGGAGGTCAGCATCCTTGGCAAGCGCGTCGTGACCGGCGAGGTCGAGCGCGCCCTCATCGCCTCGGGCGAGGTCAAGGAGTGTGCCGTGGTGCACTATACCGACGAGAAAGGCTCTGTCTATCTCGTGGCATACGTCGTGCCGTCGACAAGATCATTCTCGCTGTCGTGGGTCAAGAACCGCATCGCCCAGTATCTGCCGGGCTATATGATACCCGAGTTCTTCGTGCTGCTGAGGCAGCTCCCCGTCACCGCCACCGGGCAGGTCAACCAGCTCGCGCTGCCGGTGGTGCTCAAGGATGCCGCCGCAGTCTGAAAGTCGCCAAGGCTGGAATATAAAGGAAATCTCCCCGCGCACGGATTCAAAATTTCGGGCGCGGGGATTGTAATATGCAGAAAAATGTCTATATTTGTATCGGAATAAAAAATCTCACAGACAACTCCGCTTATGACACAGATAAAATGTGTGGGCATCCTCACCTCGGGAGGTGACGCGCCCGGTATGAATGCGGCCATCCGCGCCGTCACCCGCTCGGCCATCTACAGCGGCCTGAAGGTCAAAGGTATCTATCGCGGATACCGCGGCCTGATCACCGACGAGATCGTCGAGTTCAAGACCCAGAATGTCTCGAACATCATACAGGCGGGCGGCACCATCCTCAAGACCGCACGATGCAAGGAGTTCACCACCCCCGAGGGGCGTCAGCTCGCATACGACAACCTGAAGCGCCAGGAGATAGACGCCCTCGTTGTCATAGGCGGCGACGGCTCGCTGACCGGTGCCCGCATATTCGCCAACGAGTTCAACATACCCATCATCGGTCTGCCCGGCACCATCGACAACGACCTCTTCGGCACAGACTCGACCATAGGCTATGACACGGCCCTCAACACCATCATGGAGTGTGTCGACAAGATACGCGATACCGCCACCAGCCATGAGCGCCTCTTCTTCATCGAGGTCATGGGACGCGACGCAGGCTTCCTGGCCCTCAACGGTGCCATCGCCTCGGGCGCAGAGGCCGCCATCATCCCGGAGATCTCGACCGAGGTCGACCAGCTTGCCGAGCTCATCGAGCACGGTTTCCGTAAGAGCAAGAACTCGTCGATAGTCCTCGTGGCCGAGAGCCCCGTCACCGGCGGCGCAATGGGCCTGGCCGAGCGTGTCAAGAACGAATATCCCGGATATGACGTGAGGGTTTCCATCCTGGGCCACCTGCAGCGCGGCGGCTCGCCCACGGCATTCGACCGCATCCTGGCATCGCGCCTCGGCTCGGCGGCAATAGACGCCCTCATCGAAGACCAGCGCAACGTGATGATAGGCGTGCGCAACGACGAGATTGTCTATGTGCCCTTCTCCAAGGCCATCAAGAACGACAAGCCTATCCCCCGCGACCTCATCGACACGCTGCGCAGGCTCTCAATCTGACAATAGCGAATACTTGTTTTATATCAGTGCGACGTCGGGCGCGGCTTGTCCGCGCCCGCGTCTTAAACACACCATCGGCAAATGATTGAGGTCAGGAACATAACCAAGAGCTATGACTCGCTGCGCGTGCTCGACGACGTGAGCCTCGACATCGCGCCCGGCGAGTTCCTGTCTATCGTGGGGCCGAGCGGCGCGGGCAAGACCACGCTGCTCCAGATAATAGGCTCGCTCGAGGCCCCCGACTCGGGCCATGTGCTCTATGACGGCACCGACATCGTGGGGATGAAGGAGGGGGCGCTCGCCTCGTTCCGCAACCTCAACATAGGGTTCGTGTTCCAGTTCCATCAGCTTCTGCCCGAATTCACCGTCACCGAGAACGTGGCTCTCCCGGCCATGATTGCCGGACGCAGCCGCCGCGAGGCCATGGAGCGTGCCTCGGTGCTGCTCTCGGACCTCGGCCTGGGGTCGCGCCTCACCCACCGGCCGGGCCAGCTCTCGGGTGGCGAGCGCCAGAGGGCCGCAGTGGCCAGGGCACTCATCAACAATCCCCGCGTCATCCTGGCCGACGAGCCGTCGGGGAGTCTCGACTCGCGCAACCGCGAGGAACTTTACTCACTCTTTTTCGACCTGCGTTCGCGCACAGGAAGCACCTTTGTCATCGTGACTCACGACGAGTCGCTGGCACTGACATCCGACCGTGTCATCCACATGCAGGACGGCCGCATACTGTCATGAATACCCGACCTCTCCTATCCTCACTGTGCGCACTCGTCGCCCTCACGTTCGCCTCGTGCCGTCCCGACGGTGTCGACGGCGAGGTGCTGATGACATTCACCGACCTGGCCACATACGAGGGGGATACCGCCCCGGGTGGACATGCGGCATTCAGCGTGATACGCGACGGCGACCAGCCTGCGGCACAGCTCTACTCCGACATAACCCTCGCCGACCGGCAGACCGAGGGCACGAGGATGCTCATCTCATATACGACCCCGAACAACCTTCCATACACCACAGGCCCGGTCTCGATAATCAGCGGCTATGCCGTCAACCAGGGTCCTGCCGTCACCGAGTGGCGCGACGAATACCGGGGCTGGGACGCAGACCCGGTATGGCTCAACAGCGTGTGGCGCACAGGTAGGTTTGTCAATTTCAACGTCCGTCTGGCCTACAGCACCCGGCCCAGGATATTCACCCTTGTGGCCGCCGAGGGATGGGAATCGCAACAGTGGCCAGACCTGTATCTTGCACACGCACTCCCCCCGGATGTCGGCGAGACGCACGACCGCCGCTATTATGCCTCATACGACATCTCTGCGATATGGGACCGCCCTGCCGTGCTGGGCGTGAGGGTACATGTGGCCACAGACAACCTCGGAGGCATCAAGGTGTTCGAGTTTGCCAAAACAGCCTCTTCGCAAAGCGCTGAATGACACCCCCTTGTTCCGCGACTGCTCATTCGGGCGGAATATGTGCAAAGGGTTAAATTCCCTTAAACCGCGACAGACCACATTATTTTTATGTATATTTGTGTTGAATAATATTGTTCATCACACAAAACCTCAACATACCAACAGAATATGGCAAAGATAATCGGAGCAGTCGACATCGACCGCGAGCGCTGCAAGGGGTGTGACCTCTGCGTAGTGGCCTGTCCGTGCTCGGTGCTCGCCCTCGAGACAAAAGATGTCAACGACCGCGGCTACCACTATGCCGCCGACGTGGCCCCCGAGGCTTGCATCGGATGTGCCGCCTGTGCCACGGTGTGCCCCGACGGGTGCATCACCGTCTATCGAGTAGTTGAAAAATAATCCCCGCACTCAACACAATATGGAAGAAGAAATCAGATTGATGAAAGGCAATGAGGCCATAGCCCATGCCGCAATCCGATATGGCGTGGACGGCTATTTCGGCTATCCCATCACTCCGCAGAGCGAGATTCTCGAGACCCTCGAGGAGCTGATGCCGTGGGACACCACCGGCATGGTGGTGCTTCAGGCCGAGAGCGAGGTGGCGGCCATCAACATGGTCTATGGGGGCGCCGCCACAGGCAAGGCCTGCATGACATCCTCGTCGAGTCCCGGTGTCAGCCTCAAGCAGGAGGGCATATCATATATCGCAGCCGGAGAGCTCCCGGCACTTATCATCAACTGTATGCGCGGCGGCCCCGGCCTCGGCACCATACAGCCGTCGCAGGCCGACTATTTCCAGGCCGTCAAGGGTGGCGGCCATGGCGACTACCACCTCATCGTGCTCGCACCGGCGTCCGTCCAGGAGATGGCCGATTTCGTAGGCCTCGGCTTTGACCTCGCCTTCAAGTACCGCAATCCGGTGATGATGCTGGCCGACGGTGTCGTGGGCCAGATGATGGAGAAGGTCGTGCTTCCCCCTGTGCGCCCGCGGCGTACAGACGAAGAGATAGCCCTGCAGTGCCCCTGGGCCGTAACAGGGTGCCCCGAGACACGCCGCCCCAACGTGCAGACCACCCTCGAGCTCGATCCCGCGCTGATGGAGAAGAACAACATCCATCTTCAGGAGAAATACGACCTCATCTCGGCCAACGAGGTGCGGTTCCAGGAATATGAGACCGAAGACGCCGAATATCTCGTTATGGCGTTCGGCTCGGTGGCGCGCATCTGCCAGAAAGCCATCGAGGAGGCACGCGCCAAGGGCATCAAGGTAGGTCTGCTCAGGCCCATAACCCTCTGGCCCTTCCCGGCCGCCGAGGTGGCACGCCTGAGCCGTCAGGTCAAGGGTATCCTCGTGGTCGAGCTCAACGCCGGCCAGATGATCGAGGATGTGCGCCTCAGCCTCGACGAGCGTGTGCCCGTACATCATTTCGGCCGCATGGGCGGCATAGTCATGGACCCCGACGAGGTGCTCCGGGCCCTCAAGGACAAATTTGAAATCACACTATGACACGCGACGAAATAAAACAGCCACAGAACATGGTGGCCTGCAAGCCCCGTCTGCTCAACGACAACACCATGCACTACTGCCCCGGCTGCTCGCACGGAGTGGTGCACAAGCTGGTGGCCGAGGTCATCGAAGAGATGGGTGCCGAACATATAGCCATCGGTGTCGCCCCCGTGGGCTGCGCCGTGATGGCCTACAACTATATAGACGTTGACTGGATCGAAGCCGCTCACGGACGTGCGTCAGCAGTGGCCACTGCCGTCAAGAGGCTCAACCCCTCGCGCCTTGTGTTCACATATCAGGGCGACGGCGACCTCGCCGCCATAGGAACCGCCGAGACCATACACGCCGCCAACCGTGGCGAGAACATAGCCATCATATTCATCAACAACGGCATCTATGGCATGACCGGCGGACAGATGGCACCCACCACGCTCGAGGGCATGGTCACAGCCACCACCCCCTACGGACGTCGTGTCGACCTGAACGGCCATCCGCTCAACATCACGCCGCTGCTGGCCCAGCTCGAAGGCACATGCTATGTCACACGCCAGAGCGTACACACAGCCGCCGCCGTGCGCAAGGCCAAGAAAGCCATTCGCCAGGCGTTCGAGAACTCGCTCAAGGGTCTGGGCACATCTGTCGTCGAGATTGTCTCTACCTGCTCGTCTGGCTGGAAACTCTCGCCCGATGCCGCCAACAAGTGGATGGAAGAGCACATGTTTGCCGCCTATCCCCCCGGCGACCTCAAGAAGACGTTATGAGCCAAAGGTTATCCCCATAACCCTCTAACCCCATAACCTTATAACCCCATAACAATGAAGGAAGAAATCATCATAGCCGGATTCGGCGGCCAGGGTGTCCTCTCGATGGGCAAGATACTGGCATACGCCGGGCTCATGGACAATCTCGAGGTGACATGGATGCCCTCATACGGTCCCGAGCAGCGCGGCGGCACAGCCAACGTCACCGTCATCCTCTCCGACGCACCCATATCGAGCCCCGTGCTCAACTCGTATGACACCGCCGTCATACTCAACCAGCAGAGCCTCGACAAGTTCGAGAAAAAGCTCAAGCCGGGCGGCACGCTCATCTATGACCCCTACAGCATCCACCATGCCCCCACCCGTACCGACATCACCGTAATACCCGTCGACGCCATGGAAGCCACATTCCAGCTCCCCTCGTCAAAGGTCTACAACATGGTCCTGCTCGGCGCCCTGCTCAAGGCGCGTACACTGGTGAGCGTCGATGCCGTGATGCGCGGCCTCAAGAAAACCCTCCCGGAACGCCACCACCATCTTCTCCCCCTCAACAAGGACGCCATACTCAAGGGTATGGAGCTCGTCTGACCATAAGGATGTCACAGATGTACAGAATCTTCGCGGCTCTCTGCGCCGCCACAATCGTACTCACAATGAACGCACTCTCCCCCCGTACCCTTCCGGCACCTGACAAGACCGGAGGCAAACCGCTGATGCAGACACTCGCCGAGCGTCACTCGGTACGCGAATTCGCACCCACCCCGTTCACAGACCGTATGCTGGGCGACCTCCTCTGGGCTGCCAACGGCATCAACCGTCCCGACGGCCATCGCACAGCACCCTCGGCCATGAACCGTCAGGAGATAGACCTGTATGTGCTCGATGCACAGGGCGCATGGCTCTACGAGCCCGAGACACACTCGCTCCGCCCCGTTGCCGAAGGTGACCACCGCGCCCTGCTCAACGCCGGACAGGATTTTGCCGCCACCGCCCCGGTGTCCATCGTCATGGTGATGAACGGCGACAAGTTCCAGATGACCGGCGACCGCGCAGACCTCATGATGGCCGCCGACGCAGGCATCGTGTGCGAGAACATCAACCTCTTCTGCTCCTCGGCCGGACTCAAGACCGTTCCCCGTGCCAGCATGGACACCGATGCCCTCGTCACCCTCCTTAACCTCCCCTCCACCCAACGTCCCATCCTCAACAATCCAGTAGGATACTGACACCACTCCGACCATCCATAAACATCCCTGACTCCCACATGAGCCCGGGATGTTTGTGTTAAAGGAATGTTGCCCCGCCTTGTGCGGGGCATGGAAAAGTAGCCCCAAGGCGTTGCCTTGGGGTAAATGTATGTTTTTTATATAATCGGCCCCCGAAGGGGTCGTGGAATATTCGCCATTTTCCCGCGTAGATTCCCGGATACCCTGCGGGCACCCGAATAGGAAATAGAATCCCCTCCCCCGAGGCAAGCCTCAGGGCTACCATCCCATGCCCCGCGGAGCGCGGGGCACATCATCATGCCACCAGGCCACAAAAACGCGGCAATCGTGCTGGTACGGCCCCCCCATCCAACAAAAAGTGTGGCAATGCTTCCCACAGGCCTGGAGGGCCGTCGTCATGGTTAGCCCCGGGTGACCATCGGGAACCCGGGGACGGGTAGATATATACAGTCCGAACCCCGCAAGGGGTGACG
>DAAQ01000035.1 GCA_001701225.1 Bacteroidales bacterium H5
TGCGGCCCCCGCATGGGGGTCGTGGAATACCAGTCTGACATTCTCGGTATGTTGTCATGATGAAATTTATTAGAATAACCTAAGCAGTTCAAATGCCCCTCGATAACTCATTCGGGACACTGCAAAGTTAGGTGATTCAGCCCGCATATACCTAATTTTTGCCCTGAAAAAATCTATCACCTCAATTTGTAAAGCGTTAATAACCAGATATATAACAAGCGACAGATTAGAAAAATCTATCGCTTTTTTAGCATAGCGCCGAAATATCGTTATAACGTACTGTATATCAATAGCTTATACAGCAAGGGCAACCATCCCATACATCTAAACAGCTATCAGCCAACGCACTAACCTATATAAGACAGGTATTCATCCTTATATTCCGAATTTGAGGCGGCGATTTTACGTTTCAATTTTGACTTGTGATTATATACCACCTCTGTCTTCAAATCCTGTAGAATACTTATGGCTCTTGGAGAAAAATCAAGTATCAGTAGCATGAAAAGCATATAGTCACGTTCCTTGACCGAGGGAAAATCCTTGCGGAAACGCACCATGACATCACCAAGATTCCCGTTTATCGTCTCCTCGAGTTTTGCCTTTATCTTGTCGTCATACTGTATGCCATTGATTATTTCCAGGACATCGGAGGAAATCTTATCCTTCTCATTCGACTGGCCCTTAAACTGGAAATATACGGAACACAGACGGTCGAGATGCTCAAACCGTCCGGCAAGGAGATGCCTGATCTCGTCCCTCGCAATTGCCGGTACTGACGCTGTGGATCCTCTATGCGATTCCTCCCGGATACGTTCAAGCTCGCTGTCTCGCTGTGACAGTTTATTCACCAACTTATCCCTGTCCGTCTTCATATCATCAAGCTGGCTGCTTTTCTCAAACAGAATCTTCTCTAAGTTCTGAGCTTCAGATATCCTCGCCTCAATCTGACTGCTGAGAAGATTGGTGCGGTAACGGAAGAATATATATGCGAAGGCCAATAATATTATGGTAACTATAATGACGGATACCAGGGTCATCTTTGATTTTGAAATCTGTTCAATAGCTGCCTTTTCTTCAAGTCCGTAATATTCAGATATGGTTCTGGCGTAATTTCTTGTAAAAAGTTTTTTGACCTCGTTATTCTGATATTCAAGCATTTTCCCTTGGAGACGGTTGGCTGATTCAAACTCCTTGGCTCTTTCATATAGCATGACCTGTAATCCGTAGGTGTCGGATTGTCGTGCATTAAGAGAGTCTTGACACTCTTGTGCCTTCACGGGATTACCCATGACAAGGTATGATTCTCCAAGTAGCTCATAATCATCATCCAGCAACGCTTGGGAACGCAACGAGCGGAGTGTTTCTAAATATTTGATTGTTTCATCATATTCATTACTGTAAAAATTTGCTCCGGCAATATTCCTTAGGGCATTGACTTTCAAATCGTCATTTCCCACACTGTCGGCATATCCGAGGGCTTGATAAGCAAATTTCAGGGCAGTCTCATTATCACCCTTCACTATATTGGCTCTTGAGAGGTCTACCAGTCCCCATCCGGTATATTTCTGTGTAGGTGCCAGCCTGAAATGTTCATAGGAGACAGTATAATAGTGGATTGCACTGGACGCGTCATAAAGCGCCCTGAAGCAGTCTGCTATCGTACGGTAGATCAGGCCGAGGCGGAGGTGGTCGGAGGTTGTGAGGGCGTGTTTCTCGGCGCGTAGGCCGTCGACAATGGCCTGTTCGTAATTGCTGTTATTGTACCTGACGATGGCGGAGTAGTAGAACGCCCGGGCCTTTTCCTCGGGGGAGCCGTGGGTGAGATAGTAGTCGGCGCCTACGGTGATGAGCGAGTCGTCATAGACAGGCACATAGGCCATGTGCCGTGCCTCGGTAAGCGACACGGCATACATGGCCTTTGTCTCGTCGCTGTTGAGGGTGGCGGGGTCGAGGGCGTCGAGGATGGCGAGAGCTGAGTCGGGGGCGGTGGCCATGATGGAGTCGGCGCGGGCCAGCGCCTCGCGCGTAGACGCGGGGGTGCAGCCTGTGAGCCAAATGCAAAGCAGGGCTAAGGCAGATGTTATGGCCGGGAGAGTCTTCATTGCTGTCACAAAGTTAGGCAAAATCCTGATACCCGCAAGGGGATGGGAGGGGAAAATCCATGCCGCAGTCACGCTCTGCGTCACTGCGGCATGGAGATATCGTGTCAGAAGCTGCCGGGGAGGAGGGTATCGGTGATGATGTAGTCGACGGGGAGGGAGCGGGCTTCTTCGGGGTCGTTGACGGTCCAGACGGCTATCTTGAGTCCGGCGTCGTGATAGGCCTTGACGCACTCGGGGGTAAGCAGTTTTTTCTCGAGGTCTATGCCCAGGCCACGCTCACGGCACCACTCTATGCGCTCGGGCCATGTCTTCTCGGCCTGAAACATCAGCGGCAGCTCGGGATGACTGGCGCGCAGGTAGTCGATATACTCGGGTGACGATGTGAGCACAAGCACGCTGTCGGGCGACGTGACCTTGGAGATGAGGGCGGCCAATGCATCGAGATGTCCCTCATGGGTGCCTTTGGGGAATGCCTTGAGGTGGAGTACGGCTGTGGCGCCACCGTCGCGGCAGATGCCGAGAAAGTCGGCCACGGTGCAGATTGAGCCTGTATAGGTCACGGAGTCCTCGCGTGTCTGGGTATAGCGTTCGGCCTTGAGGGCGGCATAAGGGGATTCCTCGACCTTGAGGGCACCCCCGAGACGGGCGGTCTTGCCGTCGTGCGAGGTGACGAATACCGAGTCGGCTGTGACACGCACATGCCCCTCGATCATGGTGTAGCCTCGCTTCACGGCCTCGCGATATGCCTCGACAGAGTTCTCGACCCCTCCGGCACATCCGCGGCGCCCTATCAGCACGGGGTCGGCGGCGGCAGAGGTGAGCGATGCGGCAAGAAACGTGAGGAGCAGAGGGATGCGGAATTTTTTCATACGATAATCAGTTTAAGGAGTATTGTGTTTGATGTTAACCATTTGTCTTCGGGTATCACGAGGTTTCCGCCCTCAGTGACGGCGAGCTCGCCCGTGCGGACGAGAGCGTCGGCCTCGGCAAGGACCTCGTCGGCCATTACGGCGGGATAATCGCGGCGCACAATGGCGGGGTCGAGCCCCGCAGAGGTACGCAGGGATGTGATGAGCAGGTCGTTGAGACGGCTGGAAAGCTCCTCGCCCTCGGGCTGATGCACACCACGGCCACCACATGCGATATATGCCGCGAGGTCGGGTGGATTGGAGCCGCGCACACCTCCCACATAAGAATGTGCGCCGGGGCCCAGCCCCAGATACGGACGACCGCTCCAGTAGCCGGAGTTGTGGATGGCACGGCGTCCTGGAAGGGCGAAATTAGAGATTTCATAGTGCGCGTATCCGGCCTCGCGCGTGGCTCGGCACAGATAGGAATACATGTCGGCGACAAGCTCGTCTGACGCCTCAGTGACGCGGCCCTTGTCGAGCATAACACCGAGGCGGGTTCGTGGCTCATAGCTCAACAGGTAGGCCGAGATATGGTCGGGACACAGGTCGAGCATAGTGTCGAGCGAGCGGCGCCATGAGTCGAGTGTCTGACCGGGGAGGCCATATATGAGGTCGAGCGATATATTGCCGACTCCACCGTCGCGCAGCGTCCTCACGGCCCGCAGGGCGTCGGCAGCGGTATGACGGCGCCCTATGAAGCGGAGCTGGCTGTCGTCAAAGCTCTGCACCCCCATGCTGACGCGCCCGAATGGTGTATGTCCGACGATGCCTTCGGTCCACTCGTGGGTGACATCCTCGGGATTGGCCTCGATTGTGGCCTCGTCGAGAGCATCCGGCAACCGCAGCGCACCTAAAACCCTGTATAGCAGCGGAAGAGGGAGGCTCGACGGGGTTCCACCACCCAGATAGAGGGTGTGAGGCACGAATCCCCCGGGACACCGCTCGGCATATTCGCCTATAAGGGCATCCACATACCCCTCCATCCACCCGGCCTTTGGCGTCGAGTAGAAATCGCAATATGCACACTTGGCACGACAGAACGGCATGTGGATGTAGAGCATGGGAGGGGGGTAAAGGTTAAGGGTTAAAGGGCTGAGCTTCTGCTCATTTCTAATTCCTAATTTCTAATTCCTAATTCCTCATTAAATCATTTGCGGCAGATTTCCTTGAACGAGCAGAAGCGGCAGTTGTGGTCGTCGGGAGCCTGCACAAAAGGAACGGCGGGATCGAAAATCTCTGCCACAGTGTCGGCAAAACGCGCAAGAAAATCGTTGTTGACAGTGTGGTAGTCTTCAAGCGGCTGACGGTTATGGCTGAGAGGGGTCAGACCCTTGGTAGAAATTGTGGCAAAACGGTATATCATCGGCTGCATCGGGCCTTCATAGCGGAGCTCGCGGGCGTATGCGTTGCAGTAGAACAGGAGTTGCAATATGGCCTTGCGCCGCGACTGCATGGTGTTGTCAAACAGGTCGTCCATACCCGAGAAGGATGTCTGGTCAGAGCCGGTCTTATAGTCGACAATCCTTATGGTGCCCTCGGTCGGAATGCCGTATTTCCCCTCGGGATACACGCGGTCGATGCGGTCGATGTATTGCAGGATATTGACACTGAGCCCCGGGCGCACCTCGAAGGTGCCCTCGATGCAGTGCTCGCCGTCGATAAAGTCGAAGGGAGCGGCCTTCATCTCCTCACGCAGCATCAAAGTTATGAAATGGCGCATCACCTTGCCCAGCACCTTGGCCTCGCCGACAAGGGGAGTGAGGTCACCCTCGTCGCGGCGGTTGAAACGATGGTTGACAACCCCCGTGATAAGGCGGTCAAGGGCCGGAGAGTCGCCGAGGACACGCTCGAGCATCGCGGCTGTCACCTTCACCTCGGGCGCGTCGCCACGCAACCCTTTGTATATCTTCTCGGCGACCTCGTGAAGAATCGAGCCGTATGTGGCCGAATCCATGTAGTCGATGACCTCCTCGTCGAGGTCAAGGCCGCAGATGCGCTTGAGATAGAACGACAGGGGGCAGTTGATGTAGTCATTGACAGACGAGGCCGAGAGCGACCTGCCGCCTGGCGTCCTGAACGCCTCGAGCCGGGCCAGTATCTCAGGGCTCTTCTCTATCACGATACGGGTCTCCGAGGGGACGCCGATGTCGTACGAGTCGAGGCGGTGTGTCACCTCGACCTGCGGGAAGAGGTAGAGAAGCTGGGCTATATATCGCGACATCTCACTGCTGCGGCCACCCGAGCTGCGGGCATCGTAGAGCAGCGTGACGTTGCGCGCCCTCGATATGAGGCGATAGAAATAGTATGCGTATATCGACTCCTGATGGTCGGTGGTGGCCATGCCGTAGGCGCGACGCAGGGTGTCGGGAATGAACGAGCGGGTATAGTGCTTGCGCGGAAAGACGCGCTCGTTCATAGACAGGATGATGATGTTGTCAAAGTCGAGCACACGGGTCTCGAGGACACCCATCACCTGAAGTCCGGCCAGCGGCTCGCCCGCCAGACTCACCGTGGCACCTCCGATGGCACGCTGCAGAAGCTGTATGAAGGTTATGTCCCTCATCGACATCGAGTGGCGCCTGATGGCGGCGCGCAGGTCGTCGAGGGCACGCAGATAGCACTCGATATAATATGCCTCGACGTCGCTGACAACACGCTCGGGGGCACTCTCCTCCCCCTCCTCCTCCGCGCCCCCGCTCTCGGGTGCAATGGCATCGAGCAGCGTCGTGAGCAGCGTGCGGAAATATGCGTCGACAGCCTCGGGCGAGTTGTTGTCGGCGATTGGGGTGAAGACAAACGCCAGCCCCGGGGCCACGGAGGCCGCAGTCTCCGCAGGTACCATATAGAGGCGGCGGTCTGAGATGAGGTGCATGAGGGCATCGCACCCGGCGCGGTCGAGACGGCGCAGCAGAGGATGTGTGAGCAGGGTCTTGACATCCTCGAAGAAGAATTGCCACCCCTCCTCGACAGAGCGGTGGGCACGCAGGTGCATCGATACGACCGTCGAGATGAACGACGCGAACGACGTAGACCTCAGAGGCAGTCCCATGGTGACGTTCAGGGCCGTGAAGCGCGGCGGCACGGCATGAATCATGGGGATGAAAAGCCCCTCGTCGGGGAGCACGACAGCCGTCGAGATGGCATCCGTTGGGTCGGCGACAGTGCCGTCGTCAATCCAGCGGTCAAGCTGGCGTCCGGCCGTCTTGGCCTGCCCTACCCCCGACGGCACACCGATAATCTTGATGCGCGGTGCCTGAGGGGTCTCCTCGTCAAGTGGGTAGAGCGAGGGAAAACACTCGGCATTGCGGCGCAGGAAACGCGCGGCCTTGTTGCCCGGCGCACTGAACGCCGGAGAGGCCACATCCCAGTAGAAATCGGCCACACCACGCGCACGCAGGTTGCCGAATATGCGCAGCTCACTGAGATTCAAGACATTGAACCCGACAAAAATATATCTTTTATGGCGCAGCGCGGATGTAGGGACAGTGCGCAGACGCTCGACGGCCTCGCGCACAATCATGCCTGACGAACCCGTGCCACGGCTGCGCAGGGCCGAGGTAAAACGGTCGTAGAGCGGCGCAAGCACCTCCCACAGCTTCAGGAACTTCTGTTCCAGTTCGGTTGGACGGTCGTAATGCAGATGGTTCCAGAACTGTTCGGGCGACGGCGCGTCGAACTGCTCGCCCCAGTATCGCGACAGGATTTCCTTCTGCTCGTCGGTGAGATAGTTGGCGCTCACCTCGCGGTATCGGCGCAGGTTGACAAACAGCTTCTCGGGGTCAACAAGATCGCGGTCTACATCGTTGAAATCGCTCAGTATCATCTCGCCCCAGAACAGGAAGCGGTCAAAGTCGGCGATGTCGTTGCTGATGGTGCGGTATTCGTTGTAGAGCGTGAAGAGCTGGTCGAGCCTCGACGCCTCCGAAAGCGTGGACAGCTCGGCGGTGACATCGCCGATTGTAGCGATGGCGGGGAGGATGAGCGGCTTCCCCTGGGCCAGCGATATGAGATGATGGCGGAAAAAGACTCCCGAACGCTTGTTGGGGAAGACGAAACAATAGTCCATCATCCCCGCGGCCTCATGCCCGAGATAAACCCTCGCCACCTGCCTCAAGAACGGTTCCATGGAAAAAATTTGATTAAAGGCTGACGCGGAGGGGTCAGTTCTTGATAAGGATGATCATCTTGATGGCAAAGTCGAAATTGACTATCTTGCCGTTGGCGTTGCCCGCGATGTCTGCGGCGGCACGGTCCATGTGGCTCACGATACGTTCGGCGTTGCCTTCATGGATAAAACGTGCAAAGTTGCGGCTAAATTGTGCCTCGTCGCGATTAAGGTAGGATATTTGCGGAATATTGAAGTTGTAGACGAAATTCTCGCGTATCAGCCTGGTGCAATATCCATAGAATTTCACCTCGGCCTCGCGTCCGAGTGCGGCCACATCGGCGCTCCATTGGCGCAGTGCGGCCACATCGCGCGTATAGGCTTTGCGCATCAGGGCCACGAACAGGTCGAAATACATACGTGAGGCAGAGGTGGCGTCGACTCCCCGCAGGGCGCTGTTGATGTCTCCGGCTGCGATGTGGGCCTGTGCCATGGCGTCGGTGGGATCCATGGCGAGACGCGACTCGAGATATGCGGCCACGGCGCTGTCGGGCAGACGGTTCATCTCTATGGGGCGGCAGCGCGAGCGTATAGTGGGGAGGATGGAGGGAGCATCGTCGCTGACCAGGACGAACAGGGTGCCCGGAAAGGGCTCTTCGATCAGCTTGAGCAGTTTGTTGGCGGTCTGCTCGTTCATCTTCTCGGGGAGCCAGATTATCGCGGCCTTGTAGTCCGAGCGTCCGGCGGTGACCGCCAGACTGCGCTCGAGGGCCTCGCTCTCGTAAACATAGATGACAGGCTGGGCATTCTTCTTGTCGAGCATCCGTGCCAGCCTGTCAGACCAGCGGTCGAAATCCATATACGGCCCGGTGGTGACGAAGCTCTTGAACTCGTCCATGAAATCGGCCGAGACGGGCACCTTGTATTTCTCGTTCTTGACCACGGGAAACACATAGAGGGTGTCGACATGGTTGAACGACTCGTGCTGGCGGCACGAGGGGCAGACTCCGCACGGCTCGCCGCCGGGAGTGCGTGACTGGCAGTGCAGATATTGCACGAAAGCGCGGGCCATCATGAACTTGCCGATTCCCGACGGCCCGTGAAGCAGCAGCGCATGTGGCACACGGCCGTCATCGGCCATCTGTCGAAGCTGGTTCTTGACACTGTCGTTGCAGGGTATGTCGGCAAATTTCATGGTTTGGGGAATAGAGGGGTTGTTTAACACAGGGTCAGACAAACTGCCATATGAGTATGAGCAGAATCAGCGGCGGAGCAATCCATTTCACAACGAACCGGATCAGCCCCAGGGCCCTCGAATGCAGCGTGCCATTGTTGGTGAGCTGGGCCCTGAAGAACCGTTCGGGAGCCACCCACCCCATATAGACGCACAGGAGTATGCCCCCGACGGGGAGCATTATATTGGTGGCGACCGTGTCGAGGAAATCGAATATGGTGAGTCCCGCTATGGTGAATCCCTTCCATGGGCCGACCGAAAGCGAGCACACGGGGCTGAGGATGAGCAGCGGGAGACAGACGCAGAGACAGGCACGGGTACGGGAGACCTTCATGCGCGTCTTTACAAACGAGACTGAGACCTCGGCCAGCGATATGGTCGACGTGAAGGCCGCGACGGTGAGCAGCAGGAAGAATAGCGACGACCACCAGCGTGTGCCCCCCATCTGGGCGAAAATCTCGGGCAGGGTGACAAACACAAGGGCTGATCCGGCGAGGTTGCTGTCCTGGAGCCCGAAGGTCATCACCGCAGGGAAGATTATCACACCCATCAGTATGGCCACCATGAGGTCGAGCAGCGACACGGTCATGGCTGTGCGCGTCAGCTTGGTACCTGCGGGATAGTAGCTGGCGTATGTGACAAGGATGCCCATAGCCAGACTCAGCGAGAAGAACGCCTGCCCGAGGGCGTTGACCACAGTGGCCGGGGTAAGCGCCGAGAAATCGGGCCTCAGGAAAAACGAAAGTCCCTCGGAGGCACCCGGCAGACTCAGCGACACTCCACAGAATATCACCAGCAGCAGGAAGAGCACAGGCATCATTATGTTTGACATTCGCTCGATGCCTCCCTGCACACCTTTAAGCAGCACAAGAAGGTTGGCGGCAATCATGATGACGGTCATCACGATTGGCCTGTATGTGCCTGTGATATAGCGTCCCATGGTGTCGCGGAATGCCTCGTCGCCCGAGCCGGACGCATAGAGGTCGCCCGTCACAGACTGCACGAGATACTCGAGCGTCCAGCCGGAGACGACCATATAGAATGACAGGATGAGGTATGAGGCCAGGACGGCCAGGGCTCCGGCGAGCCACCATCCCTTGCGGTCGGGGGTCACCTTGCGGAAGACCCCGACGGCATCGCTGTCGCCGCCACGCCCGAGGGCGAACTCGGCGGTCATCACCGGGATGCCGAGGATGAATATGCAGAGTATGTAGACCAGAAGGAAGAGGGCGCCCCCGTTGGCCTGGACCTCGGCCGGAAAACGCCACACATTGCCCAGCCCGACGGCCGAACCGACCGTGGCTGCGATGACACCGATTTTTGAGCTGAATTTTGGCATAGGCGGGAGAGGATGTTTTTATGAGAGGTCAGCCGAACTTGGAGATCTTGCGGAGCATCGGTTCGTTGAGAATCTTTATCTTGCGACCGTCCACGACGATGAGGTGCTCGCTGACAAAGTTCGAGAGTGTGCGTATGGCGTTTGAGGTAGTCATGTTGCTGAGGTTGGCCAGGTCCTCGCGTCCCATGTAGATTTTGAGGGTCATGTTGTCATCCTCCTCATATCCATAGTTGTCGAGGAGCACCATCAGGGCCTCGGCGAGACGTCCGCGGATATGTTTCTGTGTCAGGTTGACAATCTTCGTGTCTGACGAGCCGAGGTTGCGCGACAGTTCGTGTATGAAGAACATGGCCAGATTGTTGTTGTTCCTTATCATCTCGTGCACCAGCGACATCGGCAATGTGCCGAGGGTCGACGGCTCGAGGGTGGCGGCACTCGACACATATGGCTCTCCGGCAAAATAGGCCCGGTATCCGAAATACTGCACCGGCTTGATGAGACGGATTATCTGGACACGGCCTCCGATGCCGTCCTTATATTTCTTGACCTTGCCGTCGAGCAGACACCACAGAAATTCCGGCTCATCCTTCTCGGCATAGACAATCTGGTTTTTCTTGTACTGGTGTATGGTGAAATTCTCGATGACAAGGCGCTTTTCGTCTCCGCTCAGTACCTGCCATATCTCCGATAAATCCTCGGCTATTACCTGTTCAATAGTGCTCTTTATCATGTCTCGGTGTCATTCAGCTATGCTATACAACATAAAAGGGTGATATAGTTTGCAAATTTACAACCAAGTGACAAAATTTTGAACTGTATTTGAGTTAAAAATCTTTAATTTACCTATGATTCATAACTTCAAGCTATGGATGCTTTGTGTAGCCCGGACAGAAATGTTGTTAAAAAGTCACGTTATTTGGAATAATTTACCTAATTTTGTACGTTGGAAACTACAGATGGTCTCCACAACCCTCTCCCGACCGAAAACCGACACCCCATGCTTGGATTCTCGTCAAAACCATATAAGCTCGGCATCGTCCTCAGCGGGGGCGGCGCACGCGGATTAGCCCACTGCGGGGCCCTTCAGGCCTTCGAGGAGATGGGACTGCGTCCAGACATCATGGCCGGGGTGAGCGCAGGGTCGGTCGTGACAGCCATGTATGCCGCAGGACTCAAGCCGCAGGATATACTCAAAATATTCACAGACGCCAAGTTCGGTGATTTTGCCGAGCTGGCCGTGCCGAGAGACGGGTTCTTCTCGATGGACGGTTTCCGCCGGATGCTGCGGCGCACCATCCCGTACAAAAACCTTTCCGACCTCCCTCTTCCGGCTGTGGTCTGCGCCACAGACCTCGACCACAACAAGCCCGTGGCCTTCACTGAAGGAGACATAGCCGACTGTGTGTCGGCATCGTGCAGCATCCCCATAGTATTCAAGCCGGTCAAGATAGGGGGCGTGACCTATGTAGACGGAGGTGTCACCGCCAACCTCCCGGCATGGGCCCTGAGAGACAAATGCAAGTATCTCATCGGCGTCAACTGCTCGCCGTTGCCACGACGCGGACGTGCCGGATCGATACTCGACATAGCCCAGCGCACATACGATCTTCTCGTCAAGAACAATTCCATACCGCAGATGGAGCTCTGCGACCTGGCCATCAGCCTCAATGATATCGCCAACTACAAGGTGTTCAACCTGCGCGAGATAAAGCGTGTATATCAGCTCGGATATGACGACACGATGCATACGCTGCTCAATGCCGGATTCACGCCACAGGGCTCCCGACCTTAGACCCACATCCAAGAAATCACGTTCAAGATGGACAGAAAACCAATCATCTACCAGCTCTTTCCCCGCCTTTTCACAAACACCAACACCGCCTGCATACCCAACGGCACGCTGGCCCAGAACGGCGTCGGCAAGATGAACCAGATCACCGACACTGTGCTCCAGGGCATCAAGCAGCTCGGAGTGACGCACATCTGGTACACGGGCCTGATAGAACATGCCACCAAGACGGACTATACAGCCGAGGGTATCGTGCCCGCCGACAACCCGTATGTGGTCAAGGGTGAGGCCGGTTCGCCGTATGCCATAAAGGACTACTATGACATCGACCCCGACCTGGCCGAGAGCGTGCCCGACCGCATGGCCGAGTTCGAGGCCCTCGTGGCGCGCACTCACGACAACGGCATGGAGGTGGTGATAGATTTCGTGCCCAACCACACGGCAAGACGCTATCACTCGGATGTCGCTCCGGCAGGCATCGAGGATTTCGGGGCGCACGATGACTCCAACATGTTCTTCTCGCCCAACAACAACTACTATTACATCACCCGCCAGCTCTTCGCCCCATCCATCGACCTCGGCACGGGCAAGCAGGCATATATCGAGTTCCCCGCCAAGGCCACGGGCGACGACTGCTTCACGGCATTCCCGTCGTCGGGCAACTGGTATGAGACCGTCAAGCTCAACTACGGACGCGACCCCATGAACGGTTCGGGCCACTACAGCCCCATACCCGACACCTGGTTCAAGATGCTCAACATACTGCGCTACTGGGCATCGAAGGGTGTCGATGCCTTCCGCTGCGACATGGCCCACATGGTGCCCATCGAGTTCTGGCAGTGGGCCATCCCCAATGTCAAGGACCGCTATCCGCACATCAAGTTCATCGCCGAGATATATGATGTCGGCCTCTACCGCGACTTTATCAACGTGGCCGGGTTCGACTATCTCTATGACAAGGTGAACCTCTACGACACCCTGCGCGGCATCCAGACGGCCAACCATTCGGCAGCCACAATCACAAGCTGCTGGCAGGCGGTCGACGGGATACAGCCCCACATGCTCAACTTTCTCGAGAACCATGACGAGCAGCGCTTCGGCTCGAAATTCTATGCCGGAGACCCCGCCAAGGTCATCCCTTCGCTGGTGGTGAGCTCGATGATCTCGACCGGGCCGATGATGATATACATGGGCCAGGAGCTCGGCGAACAGGCTACCGACTCGGAGGGCTTCAGCGGCTATGACGGACGCACCACCATATTCGACTACTGGAGCGTGGGCACCCTGCGCCGCTGGTATAACGAAGGTAATCCCGACGGCTCGCAGCTCACTCCGCGCGAGCGCTGGCTGCGTGCCAAGTATGCCACCATCCTGCGCCTCTGCAATACGGAGAAGGCCATCGCCCACGGACGCTTCTACGACCTGATGTATGTCAACTATCAGAATCCGACGCTCAATCCCCACAGGCAGTATGTATTCATGCGCTCATACGACGGCGTGACACTGTTCATCGCCGCCAACTTTGCCTCAGAGTCGTGCGACCTCTCGGTCAACATCCCGCGCCATGCGCTCGAGATGCTCAACATTCCCGAGGGTAACGTCATGTCACGCGAGCTCCTGACAGGTGAGACAGATGTCAAGACCATCTCGGCCACCGAGCCATTCCGCACCATGATACCCCCCTACGACGCCGTCGTCTGGAAAATCATCCACAAGAACATCAAGCAGGCCTGACATCAGCAGGACATACAAATAGGAAAACCAGAGCCGTGGGATGGAAATGAATCCGCTCCACGGCTCTGGTTTCATAGAGTATGATACACGTACTATTTTTCCAGCAGAACCCGTACCTCGTCTCCGAGTTTAGGAAGATGATTTATAACAATTGCCCATATTATCTCAGGCAAAAGGCTGTCATAACCGTGTATGACAAAATTTCTTGTGTCGACAATCTTACGCGCAGATGTTATCTCAATATCGGGGTTAATTTTGAGGATTCGGTTCATGGCCTCACCCATAATCTCTATATTACGTTCCACAAACCTACGGAATACAATATCCGACATAAACATGTCGAAGCGTCTCGGACGATCTGCAAACTGGGCCTCAATCTCATTGATGGCACCCGATATATCCGAAAGATATTTCCTTACCTTCTCATCCATATATCAAGACTTTTGTCGCATCGAGTTCCTTTCGGAAATACGGATTCTTCACGGCTTCATCGCAAACCATGTCAATCTTGCGCTGAAGCAGATGCTCGAGCTCGTATATGAAATCAAAGAAATTGTCAGCCCATTCCGTCTCCTTGAGCCTTGGTCTGTCAAAGTTTACAGAGAAATCCACATCGCTCTCATCATTGAAACGGGCAGTGAGTATAGAGCCGAAGACCCATAGATTCTTTACCTTATACTTTTTGCATAAGGCAATAATTCTGTCCATATTGATTTCTATCAGCTTCATATCAGGCTCAATAGTAGATTATCTCGCGGCGTTCGAGGGTGTAGCTTATGTGGGGACGGGCGCCGGGCTGCTGGGTGGTCCAGACACTGAGGCGTTCGGTCCAGTTGCCGTGTAGGTCTTCGGTGCGGTAGATGTTGAACACCGCCGTGTGCTCGCCGTCGACGGCAGGGTCGGTGTACTGTCCCACTATGCGCCGGTCATCGTCATAGACCGTTACGGCATAGTCGCCCATGCCGTTGCTGCGGACTACGTTGGGCGAGACATGCTCGTATGACAAGGTATCCTTGAGGAATCCTCCGTGCTGGCGGTTGAGGTTGGGGCGGCGGTCCTCCCATCGGATGATGCGTCCCCACCTGTCGCGCCTGAGGCGTTCGTCGCGTCGTGACACATAGTTGCCGAGCGAATCAAAATAGGCCACGGTGACAATAACCTTGGAGGCTGTAGTGTCTACCGCGACCGAGTCAGGCCCCGGAACCGCCTCCCACCATGTGGTCTTGGATACCCGCTTGACGCGGTGACGCAGCTCGAAGAGGCTCAGGTCGGTAGACTCGAACACCCCGTCCCCGTCATAGCCCTGCCATACGTCACCACTCTCGGTGACGCTTTCATCATGACCGCCGCAAGCCTGAAACAGGAAGGTAGCGGCGAGGGCTATGAACGGGGAACGGGTGAGTCTCATATATGGTCTTTATCAGAAGAACAAAGTCTCGAGGGCGTATGTTGCGATACCTGCGATATATCCTACGAAGGCTATCCAGGTGAAGCGGCGCAGATACCAGCCGAAGCTGATCTTCTCGAGGCCCATGACAACGACACCTGCGGCCGAGCCGATGATGAGCATCGAGCCGCCGACACCGGCACAGTAGGCGAGAAGCTGCCAGAAGAGGCCGTCGCATGCAAAGTCGCCTGTAGCGGCGATGGGATACATCTCCATGCAGCCTGCCACGAGGGGCACATTGTCGACGATAGACGAAACCACACCGATGACGCCTGTGACAAGATAGTGGTTGTCATGCGAAACCTCGTTGAGCCACTGGCCGAAGGCGGTGAGCACGCCTGTCTCCTGGAGTGTGGCGACAGCGAGGAGGATGCCGAGGAAGAAGAGGATCGTGGCCATGTCGATGCGTGAGAGCAGCGTGGTGACCTTGAGGTGCGAGTTCTCGCAGAACATGGCATTACGGTTGCAGCGGTACTCACTTATCATCCACAGCACGCCGAGTGCAAGCAAGATGCCCATGAAGGGGGGAAGCCCAGTGAGCATACGGAATATGGGCACGAAGATGAGGCCGCCTACACCGAAGCAGAGTATGAGCATGCGGTCGCCATTTCCGGCACCCGAAGCCTCGATCTTGCGCTCGGGCGCCTTGAGTGTTCCCTTGAGATAGAGCTGCACACACATCGCGGCAGCCACAACCGACACAACCGAGGGTATGAAGAGCTGGCCGATGACGCCGCCAGTTGAAATCATCCCCTTGATCCAAAGCATGATGGTGGTGACGTCGCCGATGGGCGAGAAGGCGCCTCCGGCATTTGCAGCTATGATGACCATACCACCATAAATCATACGGTCCTTGTGGTCTTCGACGAGCTTGCGGAGCACCATGATCATCACAATCGAGGTGGTGAGGTTGTCGAGGATGGCCGACAGGATGAATGTCATGAAGGTGATGCGCCACAGCAGCGTGCGCTTGCTGGTAGTAGCGAGGGTATCCTGAACAAAATAGAAACCGCCGTTGGCATCGACAATCTCGACGATGGTCATGGCACCCATGAGGAAGAACAGAATCTCGCAGGTCTCGCCGAGATGATGCAGCAGGCGCGACGAGGTGTCAACGCCGTCGGGCGCACCGCCACAGGCATAGAGAGTCCAGCAGACGACACACATCAGCAGTGCCGGAACCGCCTTGTTGATCTTAAGCACACTCTCGAGGGCTATGCACAGATAACCCAGGATGAAGAAAATGACTATTGCAGTTACCATTGTAAGAATTTAAAGGTTTTTTTTCATGGTTGAAGGTTGAAACGTGACCGTCATCATAACGGCCCATCTCTCAAAATCCCTGCAAAGTTCGCAATAATAGTTCAGACAACAAAATTTAGAATAATGAAATATTTCTTTAATAGCTGAACCACAGACAACAAAAAATCCTCCCGGCGGATGCCGGGAGGATTATAGAGAGTTTTTGGGGATTCCGTCAGGATCAGATGCCCTGGAGCTTGAACTGGATGGGGAGGGTGTACCACACGTTAACCGAGTGTCCGTTCATCTTGCCGGGGACGAATTTGGGGAGCGACTTGACAACTCGCACGGCCTCCTTGTCGAGGTCGGGGTCCTTGCCACGTACAACCTTTACCTCGCCCACGCTACCGGTCTTGGTAACGACGAACTGTACAACCACACGACCCTGGATGTTGTTCTCCTGAGCCATGGCCGGGTAGCGGATGTGCTCTGCCACATACTTGAGCAGGGCTGCCTCGCCACCGGGGAACTGAGGCTTCTGTTCTACCACGTCGAATACCTTGTTGTCATCGACGGGTTCGGGTTTCTTCTCCTCGACGATAATCTCCTCCTTGTGCTCGCGGACCACGTTGAGGTCGTCGGTACCCTTGTCAAAGTCGGTGGTACCCACGGCGGTATCGGTCTCCTTGAGCTCGTCCTGGCTCTTGATCTCCTCGACTACCTCTTCGTCACGGGTAATCTGGAGCTCTGTAGCCTTGACGGTATTGAGGATTTCCTCGGGGAGAGCTTCGGGCTGCTGTTCTTCGACGCGCTGCATCTCCTCCTCTTCGGGTTCTTCCTCCTGCTCATCGGCTGTATAGTCGATGATGGTCTGCTCGATCTGGTCCTCGGGACGGGCTTCAGAGCCTGTGAGGACGGTGTTGGCGAGAAGGCCGAGGAGGGCGACGATGACGAGGACGACGATGATGACGAGCATCGCGCGGTTGTGACGCTTGGCGCTCTCCTTGCGGAGCTGATATGCGCCAAAGTCCTTGTTCTTGCCTTCGAATATAAGGTCAATCCATTCTGATGATGAAAGATCTACATCTTTTGCCATAATGTCATTCGAGATTTTTCAGGTTAATATATATCTTCATCAACAGATTACTTCTTGGGGTTCTTCTTGAGATAGTCAAGGATGAGCGCTGAGTCGACCTGATTGATGTTGTCAATCTGATAACGCGAGATCTGGTTGATCTGCATCTCGTCGAGTGCGCTGATCAGGCTTTCCCATGAAGCCTCGGGAGCGGCTTTGATAATGACCACGGGGCGGGTGAGGGTGGAGTCGTTGCGGATCTCCTTTGCACGGGCCTGGTAGATGGAGTCGTTGATGTCCTTGTTGGGCGAGAACTCCTTGTTGCGCCAGCGTGCTTTCTCCTTGTCGATTTTCTCGAGCACCTGCTTGTTGCGGTCATGAAGGATCTTGCGGATGCCCTGCTGGAGCTTGCCGTCATTGCCTATGAACTGCTCGGCCTTGAGCTTGTTGTTGTCGATGAGGCCGTCGCCGTCAGCGTCGGCCACCTCGGGCATACCTTCATAGTAATAAACGGTGTTCATGGGACGACCGTTGTCGTCTTTCTTCACATCTCCGTTGGCATTGCGGTCAGTGGTCAGGATGAGTGTGATTGCTTCAGATTCCTTGGCTTTGTTCATCTGGTTCTGCTCGACTTTCTCGTTCGAGGGGAGCGAGATGGTGAGCGTCTGAGACTTAATCATTGTGGTACAAAGCATGAAGAATGTAATCAGAAGCATGTTCATGTCCACCATGGGGGTGAAGTCCACATGGATCGACATTTTCTTCTGGGCGCCTTTTTTCTTTTTGCCGCCGTCTGATTGTTCGATTTGTGCCATAGTGATTATTCTTGCTCAGTTTTTAAAGCCGTCATGATGCTGAAGCGGTTCATCTTGAGAGTCTGGAGGTTGTCGAGGACGTCATGGACAGTGGTGTAGGGGGTGTCCTTGTCGGCCTTGACAGCGATACCTTCGCCCTTCTTCATGGCTTTCTGAAGGTTATCGTTTCCGGAGTTGTAGATGGCACGCATCCAGATCTGGAACTCGTTGAGACGCTCCATGTCCTTGTTGTCGTTGATGGGTATACCAACGCCCTTCTGGGTCATGTCAGAGATGAACTTGTCCTGTTCGGTCTGGGACATGGAGAGGAACTGGTGGAGTACCTGGAAGGGTACGCCGAACATATTGATCTTAGAGAAGGCCTCGCGGTCAGCGGCCGTGATCTGCACCGGGCTACCGGGGTGCTGCTTGTTGTAAAGCGTTACTGCTTCATCGAGGATAGTCTTGCGGAGTGCCTCAGAGCCCCAGGTGTCCTTGGTGGCTGCGTCGGCATCGCCGGCTATGGAGATGAAAACTTTCCCTTCGGGGCTGACGAGCACCGAGGCCAGGTTGGCCGTAGGCACCTTCTGCTCCGACACAGAGGATGGGGTCATGACGGTGACCGGCTCCTTCTGCAGGAAGGTTGATGTCAACATGAAGAAAGTAAGCAAGAGCACAGTCACGTCGCTCATCGCGGTCATGTCGATGAGGGTGCTTTTTCTCTTTATTTTTACTTTTCCCATATTACGTATCGGTTATTGATTTGAAGAGGTTTTTTAGGGGTGACCTTTCAGTCAGTCTGTGATATGTAACAGGGGATTAGTGAGAAGCGGCGAATGTCTGAACGATGCTGTAGCCGACCTCGTCGATAGCGTAGGTGAGGTTGTCGATCTTGTTGGTGTAGAAGTTGTAAGAGATTACAGCGAATGCACCGGTGGCGATACCGAAGGCGGTGTTGATAAGGGCCTCCGAGATACCGGTCGAGAGCTCGGTCGAGTCAGGAGCACCGGAAGCGGCGAGGGCCTGGAACGACTTGATCATACCGATCACAGTACCGAGAAGACCGACGAGGGTACCGAGGGTTGTGAGGGTAGCGACGATGGGGAGGTTCTGCTGGAGAGCGGGCATCTGGAGTGCGGTGGCCTCCTCGACAGCCTTCTGGAGGTTGGCGATCTTCTGCTCCTTGCTGAGGACAGTGTTCTTGTCCATCTCCTCGTATGCGTTGAGGGCCGAGTTAACGACGTCGGCTACAACACCCTTCTGCTTCTTGCAAAGATCCTTGGCGGCGGCGATGTTGCCGGCGGCGAGGTTCTTCTTCACACCAGCCACGAACTTCTCGATCGAGCCTTTGCCCTTAGCAGACGAGAGGGCGATCCAGCGCTCTACAGAGAGTACGATAACGGTGAGGAAGAGGGTCTGGAGGATAGGCACGATGAAGCCACCTTTGTAGATGGTGCCCCAGAGATCGACGGGGTGGCCCTCCTCGAAATGAGACTCATGGCCGAACCAGAAGATGAACAGGCAGACTGCCACTACGAGGCAGGCGAGGATCACCAGGAAGGCGTTCTTGATACCGGCAACGTTGCTGCCTTGGGGTTTTTGCGACTGTGCTGCTCGTGCAGGAGCGGCGGTAGGCTTTTGTTCCATAATTTGAGGTTGAATGTTGATGTTTTTGGTTTATTGAATTTTGTTAGTTTTGATGATTCTCGTATTTGCAAAAAGACGGGGCTCCGTCCCTGTATGCGGGTACTGCGGGCACATCGGCTGAGGGTGTGCGGTGCAGGGCGTATGTGGCGGGATGAGTCTCGTTTTCCAAGGTGATTTGATGATTTTTGCAGTTACATGGTACCGATTTCCACCAGCTCATTGTGAGTGATTTTAAACGATATTGCAAAATTAAAAGGAAATTTCGGTGTATGCAAACGTTTTACACTATTTTTTTTGAGGCGAGGCTTCATTTTTTCCACATCAGGGAGGCGTTTGAGATTTTTTGCAGTGAGTTAGTCTATTTTTCATTAATAAATGCTAACGTTTTTGAATATTTTTCGCTATATTTGCCACCTTAAAACAGGTAGTCCCCGACGCAGGGGCTGCCGCACACAATCTTCTAAGGTATAAATATCACAACACAACTTTTTCACAAATGAGAAGGACCGTTAACCTGACCAAAGGTTTGAACCTCGATCTGCGGGGTGGTCTGACAGACACACGGGTCGCGGCTACGGTGCAGCCGTCGCGCGTGGCCGTAGTGCCTGCCGACTTTCCGGGATTCCTCCCCAAGCTTGACGTGGCCGAGGGTGACGCTGTGGGTGCCGGGCAACCGCTGATGCACCATAAGTCAGATCCGTCGCTCAGGCTGGTATCACCGGCCCCCGGTGTGGTCGAGAGCATTGTCCGCGGCCCGCGCCGCCGCATAGAGCGCGTGGTCGTGAAAGTCTCGGCCGACGCCGCCCCCGCCGCGACAATATCCCCCACCCCATCAGACCCCGCGTCTGTGACAGAAGCCCTCAAGACATCGGGGCTATGGGCCATGATGAGGCAGAGGCCGTATGACATAGTGCCCCTCGACGGAGCCACACCCCGCGACATCTTCGTGACCGCCATGGACACAGCCCCGCTGGCCCTGAATCTCGACGCAATGGTCGGCGACAGTAAGGCCATGCTCGAGGCCGGTGTCGCCGCGCTGCGGCCGCTCACATCAGGCACAATATATATAGGTGTCGCCAAAGGCTCTCAGCTTCCCGACATCAAGGGTGCCGAGATGGTCGAGTTCCCGATGCTGCATCCTGCCGGAAATGCCGGGGTACAGGCCGCCAACATCGCGCCCGTCAACAAGGGCGAGACCATCTGGACGCTCGACATAGTGACACTGGCGCGCATCGGCGCACTGATGCAGACGGGACGCACCGACTGGTCGGCCACCGTGGCCGTGACAGGCGCCGAGACCGTGGAGCCGCGTGTGGTCAGCACCCTTGTGGGGGCCGACCTCGAGAACCTCGTGCGCGACAATATCAAGGACGACGGCATACACCACCGCATCATCTCGGGCAACGTGCTCACCGGCACCCCCGAGAGCCGAGAGGGATTCCTGCGCTATCCCTACCGTCAGGTCACGGTGATACCCGAGGGTGACGATGCCGACGAGTTCATGGGCTGGGCCTCGCTGAGCCCGTCGAAGATGAGTGTCTCGCGCTCGTTCCTAGGACGCTTCTTCGGCGGACGGTTCAACCCCGACGCCCGACTCAACGGCGGCCGCAGGGCCATGATAATGTCCGAGGTCTATGACCGCTTCTTCCCGATGGACATACTGCCCGAGCATCTGGTCAAGGCCATCGAGGCACGCGACATCGACCAGATGGAGGCCCTCGGCGTCTACGAGGTGGCCCCCGAGGACTTCGCGCTGGCCGAGTATGCCGACCCCTCGAAACTCGAGCTGCAGAAGATAGTGCGCCAGGGGCTCGACTATCTGCGCAGCGAGGTCTGACAAACATATCCCGACTACAGACAATCCCCAAATGAAAGCATTAAGAAACTATCTCAACCGCATCAAGCCCGCGTTCGAGCCGGGTGGAAAGCTGCAGAGCCTCCACAGCGTCTACGACGGGTTTGAGACGTTCCTCTTCACCCCCAACACCACATCGGGCGCGGGGAGCGTCAACATACACGACAGCCTGGACGCCAAGCGCATCATGATCATCGTGGTGCTCGCGCTGATGCCGTGCCTGCTCTTCGGCATGTATAACACAGGCTATCAGAACTGGCTCGCCGCAGGGGCCACCGAGTTCCCCTTCTGGCAGATAATGGCCTACGGATTCCTGGCCGTGCTGCCCCGCATCGTCGTGACATACGTCGTGGGCCTCGGCATCGAGTTTGCCTTCGCGCAATGGCGCCACGAGGAGATTCAGGAGGGCTTCCTGGTGACAGGTATCCTCGTCCCCCTCATCTGCCCCGTCGAGACCCCGCTGTGGATGCTCGCCGTGGCCACCGCGTTTGCCGTCATCTTTGCCAAGGAGGTGTTCGGCGGCACGGGCTACAATGTGTTCAACGTGGCTCTTGTGACCAGGGCATTCCTCTTCTTCGCCTATCCGGCGCAGATGAGCGGCGACAAGGTCTTCGTGGCCTCGAGCAAGATCTTCGGCCTCGGCCACGACCTGCCCGACACATTCACCGGCGCCACACCGCTTGGCCAGATAGCCTCGTTCGCGGGCGACAAGCTCACCCTCACGGGACTCAACGACGCGCCCATCTCGACTTGGGACGCCTTCCTGGGCCTGATCCCCGGCTCGTTCGGCGAGACCTCGACCCTGTGCATCCTCATCGGTGCCGTGATACTGCTCGCCACAGGCATGGCCTCGTGGCGCATCATGGTCAGCGTCATCGCCGGCGGACTGCTGATGGGCTGGGTGGCCAACGTGTTCCAGACCCCCACCTACCCCGCGTCGTTCCTCTCGCCCCTCGACCAGTTGCTGTTCGGCGGATTCGCCTTCGCGGCCGTATTCATGGCCACCGACCCCGTCACCGCCGCCAGGACAGGCACAGGCAAGTATGTCTACGGATTCCTGGTGGGCGTGGTGGCAGTGCTCATCCGCACCTACAACAACGGCTATCCCGAGGGTGCCATGCTGGCCGTGCTGCTGGCCAACGCCCTGGCCCCGCTGATAGACTATTGCGTGGTACAGTCCAACATCTCGCGCCGTCGCCGCAGGCTCGCCCGCCGCACCGCCGCCTAACCCCCAACCCCGCACAAAGCTATGAACAAGCAAAGCAACACATATACCATCATCTACATCATCGTGCTGGTGGTGCTCGTCGGAACGGCCCTCGCATGGACCTCGCTGTCGCTCAAGGGGCGCCAGCAGGAGAACATCAACGCCGACAAGATGAGCCAGATACTCGCCGCCGCCCTCATCACCCCCGCCAAGGGTGAGGCCGTGGCCGATTTCAACCGCTATATCACATCGCAGTATGCAGTCAACGCCGAGGGCGCACGCATCGAGGGCGCAGACGCATTCAGGATAGACGTGGCCGCCCAGAGCAAGCTCCCCGCCGACCGCCGCGAGCTCCCCGTCTACGAGTGCACGCTGGCCGACGGTGCCGTCAAGTATATCGTGCCGGTCTACGGCGCGGGCCTCTGGGGCCCCATCTGGGGCTATGTGGCCTTCGACGCCGACGGATCGACCATCTATGGTGCATATTTCGCACACCAGGGTGAGACCCCGGGCCTGGGCGCAGAGATAGAGAAGCCCGCGTTCTCAGACCAGTTCAAGGGCAAGACCGTCTTCAAGGACGGACGCTTCCGCCCCGTGGCCGTGGTCAAGGCCGGACAGAAGCCCCTCGACGGCGAGGATTATGTCGACGGCATCTCGGGAGGCACCATCACGTCGAAGGGTGTCGGCTCGATGCTCGACAACTGCCTCACCCCCTATCGCAAATTCCTACAGTCACTGAGCGACTAAACAGACTATCCCCATGGCAGATAAGATAAACAACAGCAGGGTGTTCCTCAACCCCCTCTCAAAAGACAACCCCGTGGTGGTGCAGGTGCTGGGCATCTGCTCGGTGCTCGCCGTCACCGCCAAACTCGAGCCTGCGATCGTGATGGGCATCTCGGTCATCGCCGTGCTGGCCTTCGCCAACGTCATCATATCGCTGATACGCAACACCATCCCCACCAACATCCGCATCATAGTGCAGCTTGTGGTCGTGGCCGGACTGGTGGTCATCGTCGACCAGGTGCTCAAGGCATACGCCTACGATGCCTCCAAGCAGCTCTCGGTCTTCATCGGCCTCATCATCACAAACTGTATCCTCATGGGACGCCTCGAGGCGTTCGCCATGGCCAACAAGCCCTGGCCCTCGTTTCTCGACGGCGTGGGCAACGGCCTCGGCTATGCCCTGATACTGGTCATCGTCGGATTCTTCCGCGAGCTTTTAGGCTCGGGGACACTGCTGGGCTACCAGGTGATACCCCAGAGCTTCTATGAGGCCGGATATGTCAACAACGGCCTGATGATACTCCCACCGATGGCCCTCATCGTGGTCGGGTGCATCATCTGGGTGCAGCGCTCCATCAACAAGGACCTGCAGGAAGACTGATGTCTCACAGATAACCGAAAACAGACATAATGGAAAATTTCAATATCTTCATACGGTCGATTTTTGTCGACAATATGATCTTCGCCTATTTCCTGGGCATGTGCTCGTTCATCGCCGTGTCCAAGAATGTCAAGACCGCCTTCGGCCTTGGCGTGGCCGTCACATTCATGCTTGTGGTCACACTGCCGGTCAACTACCTGCTGCAGACCTACGTGCTCAGCCCCGGAGCTCTGACATGGCTCGGTCCCGAGTATGAGAGCGTCGACCTCAGCTTCCTGTCGCTCATCATGTTCATCGCCGTCATCGCGTCGATGACCCAGCTTGTCGAGATGGCTGTCGAGAAATACTCGCCGGCACTCTACTCGTCGCTGGGCATCTTCCTCCCCCTCATCGCGGTGAACTGCGCCATCCTCGGCGGCTCGCTGTTCATGCAGCAGAGGGACTTCCCCTCGGTATGGACAGCCGTCTGTGCCGGTGGAGGCTGGGGCCTTGGCTGGCTGCTGGCCATCACCGCCATCGCCGCCATCCGCGAGCGCCTGGCCGTCTACTCGAACATACCCCGCCCCCTGCGCGGCGTGGGCATCACATTCATTCTCACAGCCCTCATGGGGATAGCCTTCATGAGCTTCCTCGGCATAAAAATCTGACACAACCATGCTGACGATACTGACAGGCGTGTGCATATTCCTGATCATCACCCTTGCCCTGGTGATCATACTGCTCATAGCCAAGAAATATCTGGTACACTCGGGCAAGGTGACCATAACCATCAACGGCGAGACCAAGATTGAGGCCGACTCGGGCAAATCGCTGCTCTCGACCTTCGCCGACCACAACATCTTCCTGTCGTCGGCCTGCGGCGGCAAGGGTAGCTGCGGCCAGTGCCGCTGCCAGGTGTTCGAGGGGGGCGGCGACATCCTCCCCACCGAGAAGGTGCATTTCTCGCGCAAGGAGCAGCAGGACCACTGGCGCCTGGGATGTCAGGTCAAGATCAAGGAAGACTGCTCGGTAGGCATCCCCGCGTCGGCACTCGACGTCAAGGAGTGGGAGTGCGAGGTGATCTCAAACCGCAACGTGGCCACCTTCATCAAGGAGTTCATCGTCGCCCTCCCCAAAGGCGCGCACATGGACTTCATCCCCGGCTCGTATGCCCAGATCAAGATACCCGAATACGAGATGGACTATGACCGCGACATCGACAAGAGCCTCATCGGCGACGAGTATCTGCCCGCATGGCAGAAATTCGGCCTCTTCGGGCTCAAGTGCCGCAACACCGAGACCACGGTACGCGCCTACTCGATGGCCAACTATCCCGAGGAGGGTGACCGCATCATGCTCACCGTGCGCATAGCCACACCACCCTTCAAGCCGAAACCCCAGGTAGGATTCCAGGATGTGATGCCCGGCATCGCGTCGAGCTATATCTTCACCCTCAAGCCCGGCGACAAGGTAATCATGTCGGGCCCCTACGGCGATTTCCACCCCATCGTCGACTCGAAGGCCGAGATGATGTGGATAGGCGGAGGCGCCGGCATGGCACCCCTGCGCGCGCAGATAATGTGGATGACCAAGACACTCCACACCACCGACCGTGTGATGAACTATTTCTATGGCGCACGCGCGCTCAACGAGGTATTCTACCTTCAGGATTTCCTCGAGCTCGAGAAGGAGTTCCCCAACTTCAAGTTCCATCTCGCCCTCGACCGTCCCGACCCCGCCGCCGATGCCGCAGGTGTCAGATACACAGCCGGATTCGTGCATCAGGTCATCTATGAGACATATCTCAAGAACCATCCCGACCCCGAGGACATCGAATACTATATGTGCGGCCCCGGCCCGATGAGCGCGGCAGTCAACAAGATGCTCGACGACCTCGGCGTAGACCCCACATCGGTACACTACGACAATTTCGGAGGCTGACATACCCACCCCTCCGTCCCTACATACACAGCCTCGGCTGTCCGCATCAGAACGGACAGCCGAGGCTGTTCGTTTTGTCACAAAAACTATACCGAATCTCCTTTATGGAGATTTTTCTGTGAAATATTGACAATTTTTGGTTAAATTTGCATCAGGCAATATGACACACCTCCGGGCATTCCCGGACATACACATCTTTCCGCAACAAGACAACATATTTAATATAATCATACTTACTTTTTTCCAAAACCTTTCATAAAAACTTACGTTTTAACATGAAAATCGTGCAAATCCTGCCTGCGGCATTGTGTGCCGTGGCATTGGGCGCGTGTCATGACGAGCTCCCCGGGCCGAGCCTGGATGAGAAGTATGACCGCGGTTTCATCAAGGAATTCGGCGTGCCCGACGGCAACCAGGACTGGAACCTGGCCACCTCCGTCAGCGCCGTCATCAACACGTCCGGGCCGCTTGCCGGAGCAGAGGCCATCTATGTCTACGACCGTATGGCGGGTGCCTCAGGGTGCCAGCTCGCGGCAGTCTTCTCACCGTCGAGCGCGCCGTTCAGCTTCGATTTCGGGCGCGGTCTCAGCAGGGCATACGTCCAGGCGGCAGACGCTGAGGGGCACGTCATCTGGGCCGGATATGCCCCCGTCGTCGACGGACGCCTCATCATCGGCGACAACACGACCTCGCGAAGCAGCTCCGACGCATCAGGGATAAGATGCGTGTCACTGAAAGAGAAAACCGAATCCTCTTTCGGACGGTTCAACTTCAACCTCGACTGCAACCGAGACTACTGGCTCCGCATAAAGGGCTATACCATACAGAATCCAGCCAACATGTCTGATGCCGTCGCCAATGTCATCAAATTCTACGGACTGTGCCGTGGCGCAGAATATCCCGACGACTGTCTGGAGGGTGAATGGGCAGCCAAAGATGACGGGCGTTCCATGTCGGAGCTCGCATCTATCGTAGGGAAATCCAACGGGGTCTTCCACGAGGGCGCAGAAGGCGGAGTCTGCAACCTCGACACATACCATGAGAGGCTGCACCCCGAGAACGGCATCGTCTACACCTCGACAGGGGGTGAGATAACCCTTGAATACGCATACGGTGCCGGAATCTATGACAACACCTTCGGATATTTCTACTATGAGGAGGACGCGACGCCACAGGAGATAATGGAGGCTCCGAAATTCATACTGATGTACGACGCATCACCCTGGACCAACCTCAGGCGCGAGAACCCGTCCAATCTCGGAAATGCCGACTACCTCTCGTTCTATGACGAGGGTAAGGAGAGCGGGATAACGAACGAGTCGGGCATGACCGCAGCCAACGACATGGAGAACTTCGAGTCTGCCTCGGGCCCAGACCTGCGCTACAAACCCTCATATCACAAGCTGGTCTACTATCCGGTCGACAACGGCGTGCCCGATACATCTTCGCCATCATATAATTTTCCCAAAGGGCTCAAGGTTGGTTTCTTCATCATCTGCCAGGGTCACCAAAGACTTTTTGCAGGAGGCGAGGCCATCAATGTCACGGACATACGCTTCTCGCTCCCCTGGATGAACCAGTTGTTCGGCTCGGAATACCTGGACCTCGGCCACAAGAGCAGCGGACAGGCATACACACCCGTCACCCTTGACTGCGGCAACGGCATCACAATCGACGGCCATATCCCCTCTATGGCTTTCGTGACATATAGCTGGAACGGCGAGACAATAATGGGTGTAGAGGACGGAGACCATACACGCAATGACCACGACATGAACGACATACTCTTCTTTGTGCGAGGCGTCGAGGACACGTCACAGGAAGACCTCGGCACCTATCCCCGCGCCCAGTCGTGGGTGATAGCATGCGAGGATCTCGGCTCGACAGGCGACTTTGACTTTAACGACGTCGTGTTCGGTGTCTCGTATGTGGCAACCGATAAGGACACAAGACATCTCGAGGTCAAGGCCCTCGCCGCCGGTGGCACACTCCCCGTGCGCCTGTGGCTCAACGACACTCCCGTCGGAGATGACGAGTGCTGGAACCACTGGTTCGAGGGTGTGACCTCGCCGACAGCAGTCGTCAATGCCGGGCCAAACAGCCACCTCTCGGACTGCGAGGGGAAGAGCGTCATCATAAATGACATTCCAGAGGATTTCCGCCTCTCGTCCGAACTGTTCCGAGCCGGAGAGGATTCGAAGCCTATGGGCGGATTCAAGCTGCAGGTGCTCAGCGACGGCCACGAGGCATGGGTCAAGGCACCCGGCACAGAGGGTGATGAAGCGATAGCGCCGCAGATGATACTCGTACCGGGCAAATGGGCATGGCCCACCGAGGGCACCCTCATCTACGAGGCATATCCCGGTATCTCTGAGAGCGGCATACCCGGATTCCGCGACTGGGTACACTCGAGCGACTTCACGTCGTGGAGCCTCTATCCCGCAGGCAACGGCAAAACAGTCACCAACACCTACGAAGGCCCCGTGGTGAGGTTATAGGGTTATAAGAACTCAGGCCTGTAANNTATAAATCTTATAAATCTTATAAATCTTATAATTTTTATAAGTCTTATAAAGAATATAACCCTTTAACCTATAACCTTTAACCTATAACCTACTCCCAGTCGTCTGTCCTGAAGGGGACGAGGGGGAGGTAGTTGGCGGCATGGAGGGTGCCGGGCAGAAAATCCCTCCATCCATAACGCACGGCTACGGGAGCGTCGACCTCGGGCGAGGTCAGCACAATCTCGTTGGTCTGCCATACAAACCGGGCGTCGGCACGGTGGAAAACCTTGTCGGCGCCTGCTATCTCGAAGCCCCTTATGTCATAGTTGCGGCACACGCCGTCGGCAGGCGAGTCGATGGCCACCCACGCCTCGTGTCCCTCGATGCGGTGCGACCTGTAGCGCGGGCTCTCGACCGGAAACTGCCTGCATCCGTATGTGCGGTTGAGCACCAGGTCGCACAGACGCTTGCCCACAGATGCCTTGTCGGCAGGGTGTATGTTGTGGCGCTCGTATGGAGCCACAAGGTCGTTTGTCGATATCATCCCGCTGTTGGGTATCATCTTCAGCGCGTCCCACTGCGCCTGGCGCAACAGGGGCGAGCGTCCTGCCTCGTCGGGCTGGTCATACTCATAGGGTGCTATCTCGACGGCATAGAAGGGAATGTCGCCCAGACCGATATTGTCGCGCCAGTCCTTGACCATCGTGGCCAGACGTGAGGCGTATGTCTGCCATGTCGAAACGTTCGAGCAACCCTGATACCAGAGTATTCCCTTGTAGGTATAGTTCCTTATCGGATTGAACATGGCGTTATATGCCAGCATGGGGCGCAGATAGTGCACCATCGGCTCTATGTCCTTGGGATCGAGCGAGATGTCGGGATAGGTCTCGAGTATCTCTCTCGGCAGCCAGTTCTCGACCTTGGCGCCGCCGTAGGCCGCGCTGACAATCCCCACAGGCACGTCGAGCACATCGGCCATACGCCGTGCCAGATGCCAGCACAGCGCACTGTACTCGGGCGCGGTCTCGGGCGACGGCACTGTCCACCGGGCCGGGACAGTGTCGAGCAGCGTGTAGCTCTGCAGCAGGGGGACGGTGAAGAACCTTATGCGCCCGGCCTCGTTTCGGGACGATGCTACCTCGTCAAAACCACCCTCGACACAGCATCCGGGATACCCCTTGAGAGGCATCTGCATATTCGACTGTCCCGAGGCAAGCCACACCTCGCCGACAAGGATATTGTCGAGCGTAAGGGGCTCTCCGTCAGAAATCGTGATTGTATATGGCGTGAAGCTCGCGGCGGGTGTGCGCACGGCCAGGCACCACTCGCCCGTGCGGTCGGTGACGGTGGTGTACGCCTTACCGTCCCACGACGGGGTCACCGTCACGGTCGAACCGGGGTCTGCCGTGCCCCAGATGCGTGCGTCGGCATTCTGCTGGAGCACCATGTCTGATGTTATCATTGACGCAGGCCTCACACGGCCCTGCGCCGACAGGGCGACCATCACGATGGCCGCCACTGATACGAACGTCTGGAATCTCATGGTAAGGAGGTATCTTTTTTACAATGCCAAAATTAGATATTTCCCGCCATACGTCCAAACACTTGCATACCTGAAAGTGATACTATGCCACGATTCGGTCATCGTCAGCTATAGCTGTGCATGCCGCCAAGAATGTAGTTGACACCGAAATATGTCATCAGCACAGTCACGAACGCCACCATGCAGAATATCGCGAAGGCACGGTCTGAGCGCAGACACCTGATGGACGAGGCGTGAAGAGGATAGCTGTAGACAAGCATGGTGATGAGCGCCCAGACCTCCTTGGGATCCCAACCCCAGTAACGGCCCCAGGATGTGTTGGCCCACACCGCGCCAATGAATATCCCCGCCGCAAGCAGAAAGACAGCGGGCTTGAGCATACGTCGCGCCACGGAGAGCATGTCACGACGTCCGCAGAGCCACATCACGCCCGACAGAGCCATCAGGGCAAGCAGCGAGTAGGCCAGCATCACGGTGAGTACATGCAGACTGAGCAGGGGTGAATTCAGTACGGGCATGAGCTGTGTCACCTGCGGCGAACGCTGCCCCAGCCATGCCACCAGCAGGGCAAGCCCGGCCACAACAAGTCCAAGTAACACGAACGAGGGATGTCTGCGCCCCAGCCATAGCGACACAAGCAGCGAGCACAGAGCCATGAGCTGCATGGTCTCGTGGCCGTTTGAAAGCGGGAGGTGCCCCGAGGCAATCCAGTTGGCCACGACCACAGAGAGGACGATGAGCGCAGCGGCAATGCAGAGGGCATATCCCGTCTTAGGGAACCTGAATATCAGCAGCAACACACCGCACACCATCACCACACCGGGAAGCACCGGGGTAGAGGCGGCGCCCATATACCACCGCTCGCACGCCATCTCCGTGCGCGACGGCAGCACATCGGCTGCATGCTTACGCTGCCATCTCGCAATCTTGTCTACGGCATCGCTGACACCGGCCCAGTCGGAGGCCTCGACGAGTCCGGCCACATAGTTGAGGCTGTGCCGGGCTATGTGCCAGTCGTCGACAGGCATCTCTGAGGGCATATTGTCGACCGGCGAGTACCAGGCCATCGCACCCCCTTCGGGACGCCACGGGAATATGCGCCACACCGACCCGGCCGCGACCGACGAGGCTATCGAGAATTTCTCGTTCGCCTCGGCATGGCGCGCATCGTCAAACCTGTATCCATCGGGGCCGAAGAACGATGCGAGCGATGCATACTTCTCCACACCCAACTCACGGCGTGTGGTGGCATCCTTGACGAGTATGCAGGGCTCGTGCTTCCAGTCGTCGTAGAAGAACAGCCATCCGGCCACAAACTGCTCGGGAGTGAGTCCGTGCCACGACGCCGAGCCTGTGAGCTTGCGCGTGATGTCGGCAGCCATCGTCGACAGGGGGGCTATGCGGCCGTTGTGGTAGACCGCAAGGTCGCCCATACGCGAGGCGACATCAGCCGGAACGGTGCGCGGGGCCGCAGACGCAACTCCTGAAATAGCGCAGAGCACAAGGGGCAGCGCGGCTTTCCTCACCCTCTGGCGCGGCAACAGGCACAGCAGCATCGACACGAACAGCATGGCGTATCCGGCGTATGTCACACCGGTGCCCGCAGGGTCGTGGGTCACGGTGAGTGTCGAGCCCGTCAGACCGGGGTCGTATGAGGTCTGGAAGAAACGGTAGCCGCGCACGTCGGCCACATTGTTCATCGACACCGTGCAGTCGCGCCCGTCGATGGTGAGCGAGCTGACGAAATCGGCAGGGGCCATGGTGCCGGGATAATAGTCTATGGCAAAATCACGCAATGTCACCTCGAGAGGGCCGACCTTGGCGCTCTCCCCTACCCCGAGATGCAGTGTCTGCGACGTCCCGGCAAAATGTGTCACGGCACCCCCTGCGAGGATGACTATGAACGACAGATGCAGGGCGAAAACCCTCCATCTGCGGTAGAGATGGCGCCTGAAGATATAGACAATGGCACTCACGGCCAGCGCGCCCCACAGCACAATCATGGGGACGGAGGTATAAAGCCGCTCATCCCCGCCCAGGCAGCTTATGGCTGCGAGGGCGAGGATGATGACCGAAAGAAGGATGAATGAAATCATTTACAGAAATCAGATGGCGTCAAGGAATTTGACCACAGCGTCGCGGTCGGCCTTGGAGAGAGCGCGGAACGAGTTGACCGACCTGTAGGCGTCGCTCTGCTCGGAGGTGCCGTGCCACATGATGGCCTCGAGTGTGGTGCGGGCACGGCAGTCGTGCAGGCGGTCGTCATACTGCGAGCCTGTCACCTTGCGGTGCAGACCGCGTCCCCACAGCGGAGTGGTGCGGCACCATCCGTTGCGGATGTCGTTGACCATGTGGAGCTTGTGCTGCACCATGTCGGTATATGGCCAGATGACCTGATTGGGATAGCGGGGCAGCGCGCGCTCGGCGGCGGCGTTCACGCCGAAGAACTGGGCCGGATCCCTCACCTCGTCAGTGCCGGTGGTCCATGACGGACGGTGGCAGTATGCACATCCAATCTGCTCGAACAGCTCCTTGCCGCGCTGCACGGCGGGGTCGTCTATGCCGCGCACGGCAGGGACGGCAAGACCGCGGTGCCACACCATCATGTCGATATAGTTCTGGTCGGTGGCCTCGGCAGGGAGGGTCGTCGAGTTGATGTAGGCGAGTATGTTCTGCTCAACATCGTCGGTAAACCACTCGGGGTGTGTCCTCTCGGGGTCGACCTTGGCTATATATGCCGGGAAGGCGGCCTGGACCTCGGGGTCCTTGGCGGCCGCGCGGGCATAGTAGCCTCCGGCATCCTTGTAGTGATAGCGGCGGTCAGAGCGTGTCACATTGGTGATGTTCCAGTATGCATTGGCTCCGGCTGCATCCTGCAGAGGGCCGCGAGACAGGGCGTAGGTATATCTCAGGGGATACTTGTTCTTGTCGGAGGACACCTCCTTCGATGTATACTGCCCTGTCCATGCCCCTCCGGCGAATACCGCCGGATTGAGGCCGTTGGGCATATACCCGTCCTTCTCCTCCTTGAGATACTGAGCGTAGAGGTCCTCGTCAGAGATGGCGTCGATGAGTCCCGTGCCGTAGATGCCAATGGTAGACTCGAGCTTGACCTCATACTGTCCCATCTGCTCGGGGGTGAGCTCACCCTGACGGTAGGCATAGACGGCGGTCGGAGCCATAGTCACCTCGGGATAGCGCAGGCTGTATGTCTCGCCGTCGTCAAAACGGTTGCCGTGGGCATCGGTGTACTCATGCCACTTTATGATGACCTGATCCTCGTCGAGCGGAGCCTTGAAGGGAGCTACCGCATGCCCCTGGGGCATACCGGCCAGCCAGTTCACATAGCCCTGCGTGGCGGGATTGTAGACCACGAGAAGATAGCCGTTGCCGGTCTCGTTGGTGCGGAATGGGCCGTCGGGCTGCGACTTGCCGTGCCCGTAGCCGGGATGGCAGTGCATGCACGAGGTACGGATATACATAGGCCCCAGACCTCCGCGCACACCGTCGGTGTTGCTGACATAGTTCTTCTCGAAAAGCTGCTCGCCGCGCTTGAACGAGGCCAGCATCCCCGAATTCTCGACTGCTGCCGTGGGCTGCTCGAAGGCCGCCGAGGTGGTGATGAACGAGGTGCCTAACTTGCCTCCGGCATAATACCACTCGGGCATGTCGGCATTCCCTGTCCCGGGGCCTTCGGGCTTGTCAGCCGCATCGTCGTCCGAGCATGACGCAAGCGCGAATGTCGCGGCCAGGAGCATATAAGGATATATCTGTCTCATTTCTTCTCAGGTTTTCCGTTAGTGGAATCAGTTTTTCTGTATCAGGTCGATAAGCTCGTCCATGATGTCGTTGAGGTCGTTGCAGGCCTCGACGGCGGCAAAGTTTATCTGACGCATGGAGGTATCCTGCGATGTCGACGCGAAGGGCTCGCGCATCTTGGCGATAGACTCCTGGGCGTTGTCAAGCGCAGCCTTGACGCGGTTGTCGAGCGCAGGGTCTACAGAGGCGACATACGCGCTGAGGGTATGTGCGGGCGCCTTGATATAGTTCTCGGTCTCACCTGCCACGGGCACATAGCCCATATATGCGTGGCGCACCGAGCGGATGTTGTCGATGAAATCGGTGATCGAGTTGAGGGCGTAGGGCGACTCGATATAGTCGGGGTCGGCTGCGAGGCCCGAGCCCACGGGGTTGCCTATCTTCTGGTTGCCTACCTCGTCGGCTATGTCCTGTGCGCCCACGATGAGCTCCTGAACGGCATCGGCAAAGTTGACGTATGTGCTTCCGGCCTGTCCGGCATTCTTCATATATGTGCCATAGTTCTTGTCATACGACAGCTCGGCGTCGTCGAGTATGGCCAGTTTCTCCTTCGAGACCGTTCCCTCGTCGGCCCACGATGCCTCGAGACGCAGGCAGCAGTTGCGCAGGTCGTCGGCTACAGCGGCGAGATAATAGAGCTCGTTCTGGGTGAAGCGGCTCACGGGACGGGGCGATGTGGTGGCAGTGGTTGCCGACGAAGGCTCGAATATCATGTACTCGATGGCATGGAAACCGAGCAGGCCCTGGCCGAGCGACGAGCCTACATACTCGCCCGCGCTCTCGCGATCGCTCATCTGGGCCATCTGCGCGGGGTTGCCGAGCATAGCCTCCATGGCGGCCTTGTCGAGAGGCCATGTGTCGATATGGGGGTCGATGTTATAGTCGGCGGCGGCGCCATAGAGCCATGCCTCGCTCAGCTCCCAGTAGCGGCGTGCCTCGATCCATGCCTTTCCGGCCTCCTCGACCTGTGCGGTGGTCAGCCTGGAGGGACCGGCCTCGCACATGGCGTCACAGATGTCGGCCAGACGCATCGATGCGTCAGCCAGACCGCGGTATGTGGGCACGACGGTACAGTCAACATAATCGGCCACGATGGCCTTGAGGGCATTCTCCTGTGCGTCGGGAGAAACCGGCTCGTCATCCTTGTCGTCCGAGCACGACGTCACGGTCATGGCCGCGATGGCCATCATGGCCAGAGTCTTGATTGTCTTGTTCATATCTGATTGATTTATATATTATCGTGTGAAGAATCCCGAATAGGCTATGCCGAGCGAGATGGCGGGCTCGTTGTTGTAGGGCTTCCTCATCAGCCCTATCGAGTATTCGCCCTTGACGACAATCTGCTTTATGGGGAAATAGTTGACACCTGCGGCCACACGCGAGCGGCCACACCATTCGTAGCGCAGCACACCCCCGTCGGTCTTGTGCATGGAGTCGTAATAGTCATAGCGTCCGAAGACATATAACTTCTGTCCCTCGACCTTGAGGGGCGCGAAGATGTCATATCCGGCCTCGACACCGACCGAGATAGCCTCAGAGGCCACGTTTGTCTTGGGCGACGGCGAGTCGTTGCGCATCTTCTTGTTATAGGCCGTGATACGGTCGGCATCAGAGAGATGCCCCCATGTCACACCGCCGCGGGCTATGATATTGTGATCCGAATAGTCAAAGTCGAACGCACCGATGGCGAGTGTGCCCTTCACATCATCCCACTGCTCGTTGGGATGCGAGAGGGTGTTGCTGAATGTGTTGCCCACATATCCGCTCAGACCGAGCCTGAGGCCGGGGACGGAATAGTTGTCAATCCTCGCGGCCCCGGCCAGAGCGTTGGCAATCTTGAACTCGTAGGGGCTTCCGGCTCCTCCGGCCACCCAGTTGTCGCGACCGAAACGGTCTGAGTCAAGCCCCGGCACCAGCATGGCCTCATAACGCCATGCCCCGGCACGACCCCACAGGCTGATGCCTGTCTCGTGCCATGTGCAGGGGATGATGGTGGCATCACCCACCGGACGATATACCCCGAAGAACTCTGTCGGCATATGCGCCCTGTTGGTCGAGCCGACAGGCACCACCATGTGTCCGGCACGCAGGTTGAGGGCCTTGCAGAAAGATTTCTGGAGCCAGAACTGCTCGAGGGCCACCTCGCCGCCACGCTCGACCTCAGTCTCGTACTCGCCCCCCTCGTCATCCTCCATCTCGACGGCACTCTCGGTGCCTCCGTGCTCGAACTCAATCTCGGTGCCCATGCTCCAGCCCTTGCCGAAATCATAGCCGAGATACAGCACCACGTGCGGCAGGTCTACGCGCGAGTGGTGGTCGTTCTTGAAATTCTCGGGAGTCTTATACCTGTTCCATGCGTCGGAATAGAAATTATACGAGTATGTTGCCTCGCCATATCCACCGACGGTGAGCTGGGCTTCCGCCGGGAGTGAGGCCGTCATGCCGACGGCCAACAGTGCAGCTGCTATGCGTGCGTTCATTGATTTATAGCGTTGATTGGTTTTTCTGCCGATTGGTTTTACAGCTGCAAAATTAGACAACCCCGCATCCCCGGGCAATACTCTATTCAGGGGTAAAATCCGCCCGTTCACCCTCATTGCACCCACTTTCACCCGCAAAATACCACAAATCAGGTATTGCAAATGGCAAAAGCGGCCTGCGAACGATGTCGCAAGCCGCTTTTGAGTATCCCCGTAGGGAGTCGAACCCTAATCGTCGGAACCGGAATCCGATATTCTATCCATTGAACTACGGAGACATGATGGATTGAGGTGTGCAAATGTAGGGATTTTCCGTGACCTATGAAAATTTTTAACAATATTTGCAAGTCACGCGATACCATCCCACACCCTTGCGAGAGTAGGACACATGTATTTATTCTCTTCAAAATGCTGTGGTTTTACCGATTATTTCGTAATTTTGTGTTATCATTCAGACCTCTTAAGGCTCAATACCATGATTCAAACACCCGAAATGATGACAACAGGCCCTAAGGATGAAAGCGTTGCGGCAGTGCCCTCGGGCGTTGGCGACGCCGTAGGCGTGGACAACCGCAAATGGTTTGTCGCCATAGTCAACAACAATACCGAGAAGGCCGTCGGCGAGCGCATCGCCAAACTGGGCTTCGAGACATACGTCGCCACACAGACCGTCTACAGGACATGGCGCAACGGCAAACGTGCCCGCATAGAGCAGGTACTGCTCCCGGCGCTTGTCTTTGTGAGATGCACCGAGCGCGAGCGGCGCGAGCTGGTCAACCTGCCCTATGTCAACAGGTTCATGACCAACAAGGCAGCCGACAGGGGCTCATCGCTCACAAGCCCTCTGGCCGTGATACCGCAGAGACAGATAGACACCCTGCGCTTCATGCTTGGCCAGTCAGACATCCCCGTCACATTCGTCAGCCGACCATACCGCGTGCATGACCGCATAAGGGTGGCCCGCGGCAAACTCACCGGCCTCGAGGGAGAGGTCGTCAGGACATCCGAAGGAAAGAGCGAGCTCATCGTGAGGATAGACATCCTCGGCTGCGCCTCGGTCTCCATCGACACCATCGACGTTGAACCCCTTACCTGACATTTAAAGACACCAATTCCGACCAAGAGACAGATGCCGAGCGAAGCCAATAGACGGATAGCCCGAAACACATTGTTCCTATATATACGGCAACTTGTCGTTATGGGCGTCTCGCTCTTCACGTTCCGCCTGATATTGAAACTGCTCGGTGTCGACGACTACGGCACATACAGTGCAATCGGTGGAGTCATCATAATGTTCTCGTTCCTCGCTGGAGCCATGACGCAAGCCACACAGAGGTACCTCTCGTTTTACCTCGGGAAGAACGATATGCATGGGCTCAGGAGAATATTCTCCATGAGTGTCAATACATACATGATATTCTGTCTGGTCATCTTCTTATTGGCCGAGACTTTGGGACTGTGGTTTGTCAACACATATATGAAGTTTCCGACGACGTCACACACCACAGTCAATATCGTCTACCAGTTCACCATATTCACCCTGATGGTGCAGATGATGCAGCTACCCTACCGGAGTGCCATAATCGCACATGAGAAAATGAATTTTTTCGCATATCTCAGTGTTATCGAGGCTCTGATGAAACTGGGTGTAGTCGGTGTACTTTTCCTGATGGATTCCCATCGCCTCATCGGATATGTAGGCACGCTCTTTACCGTCTCGGTAATTGTCTGTCTGGCACATTGGTATTATACGAGACGGAGTTTCGAAGCATGCCGTTATGTCAGGATGTGGGACCGCAATATGTTCCGCGAGCTCACATCATTCAGCGGATGGAATCTGCTCGGATCAATCAGCAACGTGGGTGCCCAGCAGGGACTTGATGTCCTCTTCAATATCTTTCTGGGTGTAGTGGTCAATGCGGCAATGGGTGTAACCACTCAGGTATGCAATGCAATAACATCGTTCGTAACCAATTTCCAGACAGCCTTTAATCCACAGATAATCAAGCTATTCGCCTCTGGCAATAAAGAAGAGTTCTTCACGCTCATCTTCAGGGCATCAAGAGTATCCTTCATACTGCTCTTCGTGCTCGGACTTCCAGTAATCGTATGCTGCAGGCCCATACTCAACCTGTGGCTCACAGAAGTGCCTGAATACTCTATCTCATTCATACAACTGATGCTTATTTTCAGCCTGATAGATGCACTCTCCGGGCCATTGTGGACCTCGGCACAGGCATCCGGAAACATCAGGAACTATATGCTGATCATGGCATCGCTCATATTTCTCAACGTCCCTATAGCATACCTGCTGCTTAAGCTCGGCTACAGCCCTGTCTATGTAATTACGACTAAGGTCATTATCAATTTCATAACACATAATGTCAGGATATTATATCTGAAAGGGCTTATCGGGTTTCCTGTCGCAGAATATTACCGCAAAGTGATGTTTCCCGTCATGCTGGCATTCGGCATAGCCGCTCCAGGCCCCTGGATTCTCCGCAATGTCAACTCCGGACTTGGCTGGCACATCCTGATTTTTGCATTCGCCCTCATCCTGGCAATAGTCACATCATGGTTCATACTTCTGTCACACAACGAGAGGAGAACCATTACTGACAAACTTAAAACTATCAGACTTAAGCACAGATAGTACGGAGAATATGGATAAAACCTGCAGCTATGAGATTTGTACAGGATGCGGAGGGTGCGAGGCCATCTGCCCAAAACAGTGCATATCGTTTCAGGCTGCCTCTGACGGGCATATCTATCCACACATCAACACCGATGTATGCATAGACTGTGGACTGTGCCGCAAAGTATGTCCGCCATTAATTGACAACGGCCTATACCCTGCTGCAAAAGCTCTGGCCGCCGTCATTGATGACCCGGAACAATATCAGGCATCGACCTCAGGTGGGGCAGCCATGGCCATCTCCAGACTGACACTGACGGACGGGGGAGTTGTATATGGCTGCGCATCACTGCCCGGATCTGACATCAGGCATATCCGTGTGACATGCGTGGAAGACCTCGCGAAACTGCAAGGCTCGAAATATGTGCGCAGCGACCTCTCCGAAATCTTCAGGCCACTGCGTCAGGATGTCCGTGCCTCCCTCCCGGTGACATTTATCGGCACTCCATGCCAATGCGCCACAATCAAGGCCCTATTCAGGAATCGTCCGGACAATCTGCTGCTTGTAGACCTTGTATGCCACGGAATCCCATCACTGAAATTTCTCCACGATGACCTGACGAGACACAGATGCGATCTCCACATGGTCGACCGCATATCATTCCGCGATGGGAATATCTTCCGGCTAAAGGTAGAACATATAGGAAAAGAAGGTACCGACATTCTCTATCACTCCCCGGATACTTACGGCAACGGCATCAGGGACATCTATTACGACTCATTTCTGAAAGGATATTCTTTCAGAAACAGTTGCTATGTCTGTCCATTCGCACGGCCTGAGCGCTGTTCCGACATGACGATAGGTGATTTCTGGGGATATGGCCGAAAGAAACCGCTTCCTAAGCTCATAGATCATCCGCACGGACTGTCGCTGATACTACCCATCACCCCAAAAGGCCACGCGATGGCACATCGGCTCGGCACATTGATGAATCTGTGCGAGCGTCCTGTCGATGAAGCCATAGAAGGCAACTCTCAGCTCATGCATCCGTTCAGGAAGAGACCCGAGATAAAGGTGTTCCGGTATCTGGCCGCGACAATCGGCCCATTCCGGGCATACACCATCATCACCGCGGCCAAGAAACTGTATATGAATTTGAAACCCAAGGGACACAACGGCAGATGAGGACTTCGGCGACAATAACATTCCACGCATGCCATAATTACGGCTCAATGCTTCAGGCTTATTCCCTGCAGCAAGTGATAAAGTCGCTCGGCATAGAGAACGAAATCATAAACTTGCGCACTGATGCCCAGCGGCGCATGTACACAGATCCACGCAGACGGAGCCTTAAAAGCAGAATAGGACATCTCGGACTCGGGATGTTTTTTGACAGATACGCTTGGCAGCTTGCCCGTAAATATGACCTGTTCGAGCAGTTCATGGCCGAGAACCTGACGCTGACACCCGAGGTGTCTGATCCCCGCGAGTTGACAAAGAGATATGACTGCTATGTCACAGGCAGTGACCAGTGCTGGAACACACGGTGCAGGGATTTCAACTGGGCATACTATCTCGACTTTACCGACTCGGCACAAAAAATATCATACTCATCGAGCATAGGTCCATTCTCACACGACATTGAGGCCGGGCGCGTGAGAGAATTTGTCAAGGATTTCAAGGCCATAAGTGTCCGCGACAGTGGCACACAGAGATTCATCACCGAACTGACCGGCCAAGAGCCTGTCATACTTCCCGACCCAGCCCTGCTTCCTGAGATCTCGGTATGGAATAACCTCATAGCCCCAAAGCCACTGATAGAGCATCCATATCTGTTCTTCTACACTCCCTATCGGCGAGATGGGATGTATGATGTGGCCGAACACCTGTCATCATCACTTAATCTGCCAGTGGTGACATCGCTTCTCACGGACTACCGTCATGAGGTATCCTTGCGCGTCAAAGGACACCTTAAGGCACGGCTGGATGTCGGGCCACTGGAGTTCCTCAATCTTGTGAAGAATGCCGACGCAGTGCTGAGCGGTTCATTCCATGCCCTGCTGTTCGCCTTGATATTCCATGTTCCTGTCTGGGCATTTGACGGCGACACTGACCTGCGCATGAACCAGATACTGCAGAACTATGGTCTGTCGGACAGGGCCATATCAAAAAAAGATGTACTGGAGAAAGCTCCGCACACGATGGAAATTGACTATGCGGCTGCCGACGCATACATAGTGGCACAACGCATCAAGGCATTTGACTATCTACGCACAAACCTCATCTGCTGATGGACCATCCCAAAGTCTCTGTCATAATACCGGTCTACGGCGTGGAGAAATATATCGCACGCTGCGTCCGCTCACTGTTCGGCCAGACACTCGATGACATCGAATTCATATTTGTCAATGACTGTACCCCCGATAACAGCATAGGTGTACTGCGCAAGATACTTGAGGAATATCCCAGGCGAAAAGATTGTGTTACGGTATATGATCATCCCGTCAACCGTGGCCTGGCCGTATCGCGCATAGACGGCATACATCTGGCCAAAGGGGAATATATCATAGCCTGCGACAGCGACGACTGGGTTGAGTCGACGATGTATGAACTGATGTACAACGAAGCCATCAGGACAGACGCCGACATTGTGGGTTGTGACTATCTGTTGGAGTATGGGGACAGAACCGAGACACGGCGCCAGGATTTCACACTCGGGCAGACCGACATGATAAACGAGATGCTTTCAGGCGGCAAAGTCGAGGGCTATATCTGGAACCGTATGGTAAGGAGGTCATTTTATGTCTCGAACGGATTCAAGGCTCCCGAAGACGTGAGCCTGCTTGAAGACATGGCCGTGACAGTGCCGATGCATCTCATAACAGAAAAAGTGGCATACGTCGGGCAACCGCTATACCACTACAACCGCAGCAATATCGGTAGCCTAACCGCGGCCAAGACAATACGTAGTGTCAACTCCGAGCTAAAAGTATTTGACATGCTGGCCCCCATGCTCTCGGACACAAGATTCATTGACAGCTACAGGCAGCGCCTTGTATCTGCCATCAGACCGTTGCTCAACAAATACGAGACACTTGACGTTGACCGCTGGCGCAGATACGGACTCGACATACCGGCCCACATGTTTCACGAACGGAACTACCGGATGCTACGCTTCCTGGCCGTCCACAACCTCAAGCCCCTCAACCGCCTGATGGCATGGGGACATCATCTATTGTGTAAGGCCGGGATTGTACACGAGCACTCCTGACCAACATATCTCCCGGAGATTGTATATGCGGTGTGTGCCGGTATAGGTACGCATCGTTTTTTTTTGTATTTTTGCAAAAAAAAACGATATGGACGTCAGAATAGAACCTTCATGGAAGAGTGCGCTGGCTGCGGAGTGGGACAAGCCTTATTTCAAGGCGCTGACCGATTTCGTGCGCCACGAGTATGCCACGCAGACCGTCTATCCGCCCGCGGGACGTATCTTCGCGGCCTTTGATGCCTGTCCGTTCGACGACGTGAAGGTGGTGATACTCGGCCAGGACCCCTATCATGGGCCGGGACAGGCCAACGGCCTCAGTTTCTCGGTCAATCCGGGTGTCGAGATTCCGCGCTCGCTGCAGAACATATACCGCGAGCTTCACGACGACCTGGGCATCACCCCTCCCCTCTCGGGCGACCTGAGCCGCTGGGCACGTCAGGGCGTGATGCTGCTCAACGCCACGCTGACCGTCGAGGCCGGACGTGCCGGGTCGCATCAGGGACACGGATGGGAGGAGCTGACAGACGCCGCAATACAGCAGCTCGCCACACGCCGCGAGGGTCTGGTATTCATCCTCTGGGGGGCATACGCCCAACGCAAGGGGGCCTTCATAGACCGCACGCGCCACTGCGTCATCTCGTCGCCCCACCCCTCGCCCCTCAGCGCGGCCAGAGGATTCTTCGGCTCGCGTCCCTTCTCGCGTGCCAACCAGTATCTTATCTCCCAGGGTAAAACGCCTATCGAATGGTGAGGTGTGCCGTCATATCGCTGCTCTCGCTCATGGCGCTGTCGCTGTCGGCACAACAGCCCGACGACACGCGCCAGGGTATCCTACATCCGGCCTTCAGGACACTCGAGGTCTATGTGGAGGGCAACCGCTATGCCCCGCCGGTCATCAATCTCGCAGACCCGGCCGACCGTCTGGTGATTGAGTTTGACGAGCTGGCCGACGACCGCCGCTTCATGCGCTACTCGCTCACCCACTGCGATGCCTCGTGGCGTCCCGAGGGGCTGGTGGAGTCTGAGTTTCTGGACGGATTCAACGAGGGGCAGGTCGAGACATACGATTTCTCGCAGGCCACCACCGTGCATTACGTCCACTATGTCATCGTCCTCCCCAACGACGAGATGCGCATCACCCAGCCGGGCAACTACCTGCTGCGGGTATATGACGAGAGCGATCCCGATGCGACTCTGCTTCAGGCCAGATTCGGGGTGATGATACCCGAGGCCAACATCGGCCTCACGGCGACATCGCGCACAGACATAGACTCGAACGAGGCACACCAGCAGCTCGGCATAACCATAGACACCCATAACATGCGGCTCGACGACCCCTTTACCGACCTGCGGGTAGTCATCACCCAGAACGGGCGTCCCGACAATGAGGTGACGCTCGTCACCCCGCAGCGCGTAGGGGGCGACAGGGTGTATTACGAGCATCTGCGCCCCCTCATCTTCGAGGCCGGAAACGAATACCGCCGCTTTGAGACTGTCTCGCTCTATTATCCCGGCATGGGTGTCGAGTGGATAGACCGCGAGGCCCCGGTCACCAACATGGGACTTGCCACCGACACCCCGCGCCGTGGCTATCTGTATGACCAGACCCAGCACGGACGCTTTCTTGTGCGCGACACGCAGGTGGCCGACCCGGCGACACAGGCCGACTATGTGCTGACGCATTTCTCGCTCGAGATGCCGAAGATGGAGGATGGCGACATATTCATCGACGGCGACCTCACACAGCGGCGCCTCGACCCGATGTCGCGCATGGTGTGGAACAATGCCACAGGGCGCTACGAACAGTCGCTGCTGCTCAAACAGGGAGCATACAACTATCAATATCTGTTCGTGCCCTCGGGCTCGGAGCGCGGGCAGACCGCACCCGTCGAGGGGGACAGCTATCAGACCGTCAACGAGTACACAGTGCGGGTCTATCACCGACCGCGCGGCACACGGTTTGACCGCCTCGTAGGCGTCTCGACCATAACAACAGGAACATGACCGAAACCACCGAAGAAACAATGCTTGAAATACAGGATACCCTTGTGTCGCTCGACCTCATCAAGCGATATTTCTGCTGCGACATAGACAAGTGCAAGGGGCAGTGCTGCATCGAGGGTGATGCGGGCGCCCCGCTCACTCCGACGGAACGCGACACCATCGAGGCCCTGATGCCCACCTTGCGTCCCGACCTGCTGCCCCGCGCCATCGAACGCATCGACGAGGAGGGGGGCAGCTATATCGACGAGGAGGGTGACCTCGTGACCCAGATTGTCGACGGACGCAACTGCGTCTATACCTGCTATGCCCCCGGAGGGATATGCCAGTGCGCTATCGAGCGTGCATGCTCGGCGGGCAAGACGGGGGGTTTCCGCAAGCCAGAGTCGTGCGCGCTCTATCCCGTGCGCCTCACCACCTACCCGACATTCACCGCCGTCAACTATCACCGCTGGGACATCTGCCGCCCCGCCGAGAAATTAGGGCGCAAGCTGGGGCTGCGCGTCTACCAGTTCCTGAAAGGTCCCCTCACCGCCCGTTTCGGGCAGGCATGGTATGACGAGCTCTGCGAAGCCGCCGACGCCTACCTCGCCGAATACGGCTCCCCCGAAGACTGAAACGCCTTCTAATTCCTAATTCCTCATTTCTCATTCCTAATTGTCTCCTCATTTCTAATTCCTAATTCCTCATTTCTCATTAAAAAAGTGGATCGCAAAGATTTTGAGATAATGGCCCCGGTCGGGTCATACGAATCGCTCCACGCCGCCATCGAGGCCGGAGCGGATGCAATATATTTCGGTGTAGAGGGGCTGAACATGCGCTCGCGCTCGTCGGTCAATTTCACGCTCGACGACCTGCGCCGCATCGCCGGCATCTGCGACGAAGCCGGAGTCAAGAGCTACCTCACCGTCAACACTATCATCTACGACACCGAGCTGCCAAGGATGCGCGAGGTCATCGACGCCGTGGCCGCCACGGGCATCTCAGCCATCATAGCCAGCGACATCGCCGCCATCGAGTATGCCCGCAAGGTCGGCGTCGAGGTACACATCTCCACCCAGCTCAACGTCAGCAACACCGAGGCCGTGCGATACTGGGCCAGGTGGGCCGACGTCATGGTGCTGGCCCGCGAGCTGTCGATGGAGCAGGTACGCGCTATCAGCGATGCCATCGAGGCTGACGACATACGCGGCCCGCGCGGCGAGCGCGTGAGGCTCGAAATGTTCTGCCACGGCGCCCTCTGCATGGCCGTGTCGGGCAAGTGTTACCTCTCGCTCCACGAGATGAACTCGAGCGCCAACCGCGGCGCATGCACCCAGATATGCCGCAGGGCATACACTGTCACAGACCGCGAGACCGGCGACCAGCTCGACATCGAGAACAAATACATCATGTCGCCCAAGGACCTGCGCACCATACATTTCCTCAACAAGATGATAGATGCCGGGGTGCGTGTATTCAAGATAGAGGGACGCGCGCGCGGTCCCGAGTATGTCAAGCTCACCGTCAAGGCCTACTCGGAGGCCATCGACGCCATCTGCAACGGCACATACACCCCCGAGCGCATCGCCGGGTGGGAGACAGAGCTATCCAAGGTGTTCAACCGCGGATTCTGGGACGGCTACTATCTGGGGCAACGGCTTGGCGAATGGTCGTCGAAATACGGTTCGTCGGCCACACGCGTCAAGCGATACATAGCCAAGGGGGTACGCTACTATCCCAAATTGGGTGTGGGCGAGTTCATCCTCGAGGCCGGAGAGCTTCACCCCGGCGACGAGATAGTCATCACGGGCCCCGACACAGGCGCCATCATCATGGAGGCCGGAGAGCTGCGCCTCGAATACGACCCGGTGCCCGTGGTCACCAAGGGACAGCATTTCTCGCTCAAAGTCCCCCGCAAAATCCGCCCCTCCGACCGCATGTACCTGTGGGAGAAAGTCGGGGAATAAACAAAATACATATTGAAACATCAAGCGTGGAGGAAACTGACCATGTAGCCGGTTCCTCCACGCTCTTTATCTGTTCCGGGAAAATGAATCCCGGACATGGCTGGCTATTGGCCGGAACCGGCTGGAACCAGCACTACATCCTTGCTGAAATCCTCATAATTGACCGACGGGAGCATAATGCCTCCGAAATCACCTTCGGAGGATTGTAATGCCACAATACCCGTCGCCACGAGCCAGACAGTGCGGCATATATCAAGCAGCTTCTCACGGTGAGTGTTCAGGTCGAGTCCGGCTTTCAGCTCCATGGACCAGTCCTCCATCAAAAGCCCTATGAGGAAGCCGCTTTTGAACACTTGCGTATTCTTCTGCATCACCATCATGTCTATCTGGAAGCCCACATAATCCGATTCAGTGGAATATCGGAGACGTGACGTGACATTAAGAGACAGCTTGCCTGACTCCACATCCTTAAGTGCCTCCTTATTGAGTTCGTACGGGCCTTTGCTTATATTTACAACTGTGATATTCATATTTTTTCAGGCCATTTCTATAGGTTGGTTACTATTCAGTCTTTTAAGGAAGACTTCAAGCCACACATCATCATCGCACAACTCAGGATCAAACATATTCATCCTTATCATGCGGTCGGTAGGTATAAAGTCCCTCAGATTCTCATTGTCAATAGAAACATTGTCACCATCTATCGTTGCGAAACGACATGGATTACTGTTAAGTATGCTGACAAGTCCTATATCTTCACTCATATAAGATTCAACCTCATGTGGCGAGACGTCCGCCGCCAAGAAGCGGTTACTACTGCCATCAGACAATCTGACAAATATATACAGCTGCCGCTCCACCCTGTCTATAAACAGCATGGAATACGGACGTCCCAAATCCTGGAGCGTCCCCACATACGCTATATTCCTGTCAGTCTTCATCACTCTGATAATCTATTGTAGTATAATTATATTCCTTATCTCTGCAACTCTCAATATTAACACCCTCATAAAGATAAAGGTTTGCATGCCCATGCTCGTCAAACGGAGTGATTATACCTGTGTCGACTGTAATCGAATATCGGCAGATATGAATTCCCCGCTCATGCACAAAAGCCTCAAGATCCTCCTTTGACGCGCCTTTACTCTCAAGTTTCTGATATGTATATAGGAAGCTCTTTCGGGCTGACTCTTCCGAATCATTACACGAGAGCCCCCAATCTCCCATTATCTTCTCACGTTTTTTAGGGGTAAGTGCTCTCACTTCCTCATTGGTGAGTTTCTGTTTTAAAGCCTCTTCCCCAAATTTTCTGCGCGGGCGGGGCGACTGACCATACTCGTCAACCGGGACGAGATCCTGGGTGCGATATACAATAAGGCTCTCACCCGGCCTGATATTGATACAAGCCGGTTCAAGATACTCCATAAACGGCCTCAGAATCTCATCGTCCTTAAGTTTCGGAGTCCCGGATGATTTGCTATTGTCTATATCCACACGGCAAAGATAGCAAAAAAAAATGATAACTATACCGCGAACACGAAATTTCACGACATGCTTCTTCATATTTCATCCACATACCCTACTGTCTGGAGATAAAATATATAACAAAACAAATTGCGCCGGCCCGGGGGTCGGCGCAATTGTTTTTTGGGGATGGGGATTATTACTTGACCACCTTGGTGACGGTGTTGCCCTGACGACGGATGAAGACGCCGTTGTCGGGGTTGGCGACACGGATGCCCTGGAGGTTGAAATACTCAACAGGTGCATTCTCGTCGGCATTGATTTCGAAGAGGGCAGATGCAATACTCTTAACCGTTACGGTCTTAATCTCGCTGTCAAGACCATTCTTGCGGGCAAAATAGCTCAGTTCACCGGCCTTTGTAAGAGTGATAGGCTCGGTATAGAGCGTGTACTCTTTACCATCAACCATGACTGTGGGCTCGGCATCCTGCTCTGCGGGAGTGTCGGGAGTCTCTTCTGCCACTACAGGAGTGAAATTATAGTAGATGTCTGCACCATCGACATGAGAGAAGGCTACAGTTACAGGTGTTCCATCACCCTGACCCTCTATCTCACCTTCACCGTTCAGAGCGTCGCACTCAATCACAGGGGCAGCGGGTGCCTCTATAACTTCGGAAGCAAGTTTATATTCCACGTAGACTACAAATACTACCTGCTCACCAGTATTGCAGAAAGAAACTCTCTCCATATTATTGATGGTGTAGGTATCAATATGGGGAGTGGCACCGTCAGTCACATTGATTGCTGTCTGCTCATTATACTCATAATCTACACCTGCAACCGATTTCCAATATGTGTCACGAGCACCCTCTTTTGCAGCATTCCAGATAGAATATATTGTCATTGATGTGATGACCATTCCTTCCGGGGCAACCAGTTCATTGGCACGACCATTAGAAACCTTTATTGTTTTAAGCTTTCCGGCAGGTGTCGTAATAAATTCCGAGGTCTTCGAACCCGACTGATAGTATTTCTCCTGTCCATCGGAAAGATCCATATTCAGTACGAATCCATTTGCAAAATTCAAAACTGCAGACTGAGAGAAACTACTTTCCCACGAAAGCCATGCAGTTTCAATAGCATTCGGGTCAATTACCTTGAGTGTATAGGACACAGTGGCAGGCATATACTCTTCATTTCCAGCAAATACAGCAGAAATTTCGGTTGTTCCGGCAGACATGAGATTCACAATGCCTTCCTCGCTAATAGTAGCGACTTCCTCATTTGATGAAGCATATGTGACAGTGAGAGCTTTTTCGTTTGAAAGCTCTGGAGCATCAAAAGCTGAACCCAGTGCCACTTTTACCTCGGCAGCACTCCATGACAGCGGAGCGGAATCACGAGTATCCCCTGGAGTTACATCTCCAGTGATTACCACATCGCTAATCATAGCCTCTCGCTCTTTGTTGTCACTTCCATACAGACATATACGTACAACAACAGGAGACATCGACGGCTCTATGCCTTCAATGACAAATGACGTATTGAAAGATCTGTCGGCATCCTTTGTCGCATCTTGGTCCGCTCTTACAGGAGTAAACTCTGCTGCAATTTCCTTCGTTACCTCTCCAGAGATAACCTGAATGGAACAGCGGCTACTCTGACTTTTAGAGCATGCCACATTAAACGATAAATTTGTGGGCGCATATTGCAATGTTGCAGCCGGAGTGATTGTAAAATCGAGATATTCTCCATCCTGATAGCCGGCAGTAGCATTTGATTTATAGCCAGTCATAGGGATGTCGCCAGTGGATGGTTTTGCAGTACGCAGATTTCCACCGGTTAATTCTGAACCGACAGTCAGTTGACCGGATATGTCCGTACTGGATACAGTTGCAATTGGGTCAACCGCCGAAGCTTTTACGCCGAACGCCCACGTTGCAGTGACCGTTTCAGCATAAACCACCCCGGTTGTTGCCAATGCAGCAAGCAGAGTAAAAATTTTTCGCATAGATCTGGGAAAAATTGGGTTAGAAATTAAGGTTAGTTAAAACAGTTTTTAAGGTAAGTGTAGGTAATCTCGTTATATACGGAATTATCTGTGCAAAGATAATTTAAATTTTATAAATATACGGTTGTTTTAATTGTTTTTAACTAAAAACATATAATAACCCACCCACTATCTCAATGAAAAAACCGCGCCGACCCGGGANNTGTGGGTCGGCGCGGCGGAGGTGGTTATAGGGTTTCGTTTTTACTTTGCTGCCTCGGGCTCGAGGATGACGGTGCGCATGTCGCCGTCCGAGTTGAGAGCCTTCATGTATGCCTTGACATCATCGACAGTGATGGCGTTGAGCACGTCGATATTGCCGTTGAAGGTGTCGACACCGTTGGTGTACCAGCCTGTGATGGCGTTGAGCCAGGGATTGTTCTTCTCTTTCTGCTCGGTGAACGACTTGACCATATACTCCTTGGCGGGGTTGAGCTCCTCGGGGGTCACGTCATTCTCCATAGCCTTGAACTGGCCATAGATGTAGTCGAGAACCTGCTGCTTCATCTCGGGCTTCATGGGGAACTGAGTGCCGAGCTGATAGGGATCCGAGCCGTTGCGCGAGGCGTGGCCCGACGCACCGATCGAGTAGACAGCACCCATGTCCTCGCGTACAGTCTGGAGCAGACGGTTGGTGAGTATCTGTCCGGCTATCGAGGCAAGGAAAGCGTTCTTGGCATCATATGCGCCGGGAGCGGCACCCTTCTCGACGATGGCCACATAGGTCTGCGGGGTAGCCATGGGGATGGCGAAGGTGTCTGTGCCTGTGCCGTTCTTGGAGAACATCGCGGGGTCGTAGGCGGGGAAGGTCTTGACAGCCTTGGCTGCATCGGCGGGGAGCGAGGCGATATATGTCTCGACAAGGGGACGGAAGGTGTCGAGGTCGATATTGCCGACGAAGACAAACGAGAAGTCTGCGGCGTTGGCGGTCATGGCGTGTGCGAGCTCGATGGTCTGCTCACGCGAGGCACCGTTGATGGCGGCAGCCGAGATGACCTGACGGAAGGGGGACTCGAAGAGGGCCTTCGAGACAACCTTGCCGAACTGATATTCGGGGCTCTTCTCCTGGTTGGCGAGCACACCCGAGTATGCCTTCTGCAGTGCCTCGAACTCCTCGGGGGTGAACTGGAGGTCAACGAACGTCATATAGAGGAGCTCCATGAAGGTGGGGAGGTCCTTGGGGGTCGACGAGCCGGACACCTCGCGCGAGTAGCCGTTGATCTCGAGGTCTACATGCACCTGCTTGCCTGCGGTGTACTTGGTGAGGTCGGTGTTCGTATAGGTGCCGAGGCCGTTGGCGCGCAGTGTGAGGGGGAGCGAGATGATGGTGTTGGCATACTCGGCGGGATAGGAAGCGAAGCCACCCTTGGCCACTGCCGAGAAGAGAATCTCGTCGTCCTTGAATTTGGTCTGCTTGACGAGCACCTTGACACCGTTAGAGAGGGTGAGCAGGGTTGCGCCCCACTGCTTGTCCTGGGTCTCGGAGACAATCTTGCCGGCCACGGGAGCCACGGGGATGAGGGGCTCGCTCTTCACCTCGTCGACAAACGGGAGAATCTCCTCGGCGTCGACAGCGGCAAGCGCGGCCTCGAGAGCCTCCTTGGTGGGGAGGGTATAGCCCTCGCCCTCGGGCGACACAACCATGACTACACGGTTGTCGGGTGTCACCGACTGTGCGGCCATCTGGTTGATCATGTCGACGGGGAGCATGGGAGCCACCATCGAGTAGAACTGATAGATGGTCTCGATGCCGGGCATCGGCTCGCCGTCGGTGAAGTTGTCTACATACTCCTGTACGTAAGTGTCGTTCTCGGCGGTGGTGCGGTTGTTGTATTTCTTCTCGAGGGCCGAGAGGAATTCCGAGCGGGCGCGGTCATACTCGCCGGGGGTGAAGCCGCCGCGCTGGGCGCGCAGCATCTCGCGATAAAGTGCCTTGAGGGGCTCTACGATGTCTGTGCCCTTGGCGGCCACATAGCCCTCGTATGCGTCCTTCTCCTTGGTGAGGATATAGTCGCCGAAATCGACACCTGCACCTGCAAAGGGTGAGTCGGGCTTGGAGCTCATCTCGTTGAGGCGGTTGTTGAGCATCGACGAGATCATCTCCTCGACATACTTGGTCATGAGATACATCTGAGTGTTCTTCATCTCCTGGGGCATGGGGTCGGAGATAAACATGATCTGGCCGATGAGTGCCTGCTGCTCGGGGTCCGAGCCGATGCCATAGAGGGTACCCTGATGGTCGGGCACGGGCTCGTAGGTGCGGGCGGGAGCGTCGGCGGGCATCTCGATAGACGAGAACATATCCTTGATCTTGTTCTCCACACGGTCTACGTCGATGTCGCCCACGACAATCACGGCCTGCTGGTCGGGACGGTACCATGCCTCATAGTAGTCGCGCAGGGCCTGGTAGGGGAAATTGTCGACAACCTCCATCGTGCCGATGGGGAGACGGTGGCCATACTTGGTGGTGGGATAGAGGTCGGGGAGAATCTTCTCGAGGATACGCATCTGACCCACGTTGCTGCGGCGCCACTCCTCGTGAATCACGCCACGCTCCTTGTCGATCTCCTCGGGAGCGAGGGTAAGGTCGTTGGCCCAGTCATGCAGGATGAGCAGACAGGAGTCCTGGACGCTCTCGCGTGCGATGGGCACGTTCTTGATGAGGTAGACCGTCTTGTCGACGCCGGTATAGGCGTTGAGGTTGTAGCCGAACTTGACACCTACAGACTCGAGCCAGTCGCGCAGCAGGTTGCCGGGATAGTTGGTGGTGCCGTTGAAGCACATGTGCTCGAGGAAGTGAGCCAGACCGCGCTGGTTGTCCTGCTCGAGGGCCGAGCCGACATTCTGCGCGATATAGAAGTCGGCCTGTCCCTTGGGGTATTCGTTGTGACGGATGTAGTAGGTCAGTCCGTTGGGGAGCTTGCCTATGCGCACGGCCGAGTCGGCGGGCAGGGGCTCCATCATTGGGTTAGCCTGCTGTGCGGCGGCGGGGATGCAGAACATCACCAGAACCACAATCGCAAGCACCGATAAGCTGAAGAATCGCTTCATGTAGAAATATTTGATTAATGAAATTTATATGCGGTTTATGTCGGCCATATAATCCAATAGACGTGAAAAATCGGGAATAGTGACATACCATTCCCGATTTTAACATTTATTCAGACATTATCAGTCTATGAAGGTTCCCACAAGTGTGGACTGATAGTTCTTGACCGCGTTCTGCAGGGGCACGATGACCTCTGAGTTCGTATCCTCAGACGCCGGGAACTCCCATTTGAAATCGCCCTTGTTGAGGCGTCCGGCACCATAGTAGCCCATGACTATGCCGGGCACGTCGGCTGCGGCAGCGGGGGTATAGGTGTGCATCAGCGCGGGGTCCGTGTCAAAGTTGTCATATCCGCGGCCTCCCTGCTTGGCCTTGACTGTGGCGGGCACCTGCTCGTCGCGCGTGGTGGCCTCGTAGACGTCAAACTCGACACTGGCGGTATGGTAGTCGACAGGCTTGCCCGACCCGTCGGTGTAGACGTTGCCGAAGCTCTTGATGATGCCGCCGTCCTCGCCAGAGAATGTACCCTTGGAGTCGGACTTGATGTCGGTGCCCTGCTTGGATGCGAGAGCCGGATTCTTGGTATGGCGGAAATAGTTCCCCTCCATGAATGCGTTAGACTGCATTGCGGCGCCCACGCCATACTTGGCCACGCCGTCATAGTAGTTGTTCCAGACATGCACGGTCATGGTGCGTATGCGGGGATGGCGCGAGTCGCTGTGGTCGAACCAGTTGTGATGATAGTCGATATAGTTGGGGCCGGTCTCGCCCTTCATGCCGCAGAGCGATGCCTTGCCGCTGTCCCACAGACGGTTATAGGCGAAAGTGGTGAACTGCGAGTCACCCTTGATGTCGAGTGTTCCGTCACCCTTGACCTGGTCGGAGGCCGAGCCGGGCTTGCCGTAGAAGAGGTCGAGATGATGAACCCACAGATGCGAGTTGTCGGTGTCGATGGAGATGGCGTCGTCCATGAACCAGAGCACGCCGAAATTGCGCAGCTCGACACCGGTGCAGTTGCGTATGAGCATTCCGAAGCCGTGGATGGCGGCATCCTCGCCGATACCCTCGATGGTGAGGTTGACGGGGCTATAGGCGTTCTTGCCCTTGATCTGCAGGCCCTCTTCCTTCGAGTCAAAGCGGTCCATGTCGGCGGCAGCGATAGTACCGACGAGACGGATGCAGATGGGGCGGGTCTCCTGACCCTTCTGCAGGCCATACACGATGTCCTGGAACCCTGTCTTGGTCTCGTAGGTGGGAGCGCCGTTCTTGACACCGACCTGGATGTCGCAGGTCACGGTCTTGGCGTTCCTGGCTGTGATATAGATGACCTTGGCGTCTTTCTTGAGGCGTCCGTCCATGTCGTATGCGCCCACGCCCTGCGGATAGTCCTTGAAGGCGAATCCGGAGCGGTCGTATGCGCGCACAGGCATCTTGTCGGCCATGCCCTCGGCATTGGATATGGCGCCGTTGCCGTCAGTGGCCACCACCTTGAGCGAATATGTCCCGGCAGGGAGTCCGGGCACGTCGACACGGGCATAGGTGTCATAGAGGCGCACAAGCTCCTTGTCGACCTTGGTATAGTCGGCATAGTCGCCACCTTTTATATATACGTCATAGCCTGTGGCATTGCCGATGAGCTGCCATTCGGCATATACGCTCTCGAGCCATCCGCGGGCCTCGGTGATATGGATACCGGCATCTGTAATCTCGGCGTCGGCATCGTTGGGACGTGCCTTGGCAAAGCTGATGGCCGAGACATTGGCCACATAGCTGTCGGTCCAGTCGCCCTGGAGTGGTGTCACGGCCAGGGTCCCGGTTGTCTTGTCGAAATTGACGCCGCCGAGTGTGGCGGTATCATAATATTTGACGTCGTTGCCAACGGTGAGGGCCATCTGTGCGGCATCAGGATTCATCCTGACCGAATGGTCGCTCACAGGCACGGGAGGATTGGGAGTGTCGCCCCCTCCGCCACCCTCGCCGTCGACGGTGATGGAGTAGACATAGAATCCGCCTGTGGGCTGGAGGGTGACATCGCCGTCGGCAATGACGGTGCCCACGTTGTCAAGACGGTCTGTCGAGTTTGTGAAGCCCGACACGGGAGTCAGGTTGGTGTACTCGAGCATACGCTCTGTCGAGCTGCTTGACGACTGGGCCGAGACCGTCACCTTGTCGCCTGCCTTGAGCCCTGTGATGGTGACCGAGGCGGCCTTGTTGTTGAGCGTGACGGAGTGTTTCTTGTCGTCGACACGTATCTGGTCGGCCTTGGTGGCTGTGTAGCGCAGTCCGGCAGTGAGCTGGAGCTCGGCTCCGTTGGCCATGAGGGGCGAGGCCGTGAACGATGTCCTGTTCTTCCAGCGGTTGTTGGCCGAGTCATATTCCCAGGCCTCGGTGTCGGCGTTGAGAGCGGCCCTGTCGGCGTCAGAGAGGGTCGAGAAATCCCATGTCACGGCCTGTGCGCCCGTTGCGGCAAAGGCCATGAGGAGTGCGGCAGCAGCGCCGCGCAGTGATATTGTAGAGACAGCCATATTATTTCACAAGTATTTTCTGACCTCCGGCCACATAGACGCCGGGAGCGAGTGACGAGTCGAGAGACTCGGCCACACGCTGGCCTTTCAGGTTATACACTCCGGGTGTCTTGGCCGACACGGCAATCACCTCACCGATGGCCGATGCCCCGCTATGGTCGAGGGCAATCGTGACTAGCGAGATGTCGGCATCGAGGGTCGAGTCGTCAGCAAAATGCAGGGTCACAGTCTCGGGATCGGGGAAGGTCATGCTGACCAGCTCCCGGGTCTCGGTCACGCCGTCGACCACAGTGGTCAGCGCACTGTCTGCCATGGCGCACAACGCACCCGAGGCAAGCATGGCCACAAAGGCGGCAAATCTTGTTTTCATCAAAGGTATTATGGTATTATACAGTTTGGTATCTGATTCAAAGTATGTATCCCGCGGGCCGGACCTCACAGGCGCGGCCCACGGGGATGTCCGCAGGGTTGCGGTGGTGTCACTTGCGCTCCTTGAGCAGGTCGCGTATCTCGGTGAGAAGCTGTTCCTCCTTGGTGGGCTCGGCAGGTGCGGGTGCGGCCTCCTCGGCGGGTTTCTCACGCTTGAGCCTGTTGATTGCCTTGACAGCCACAAAGATACAGAATGCCACTATGAGGAAATCGACAATGGTCTGTACCCATGTGCCCCAGTTGAGGCTCACCTCAGGCTGCAGCACAGCCTGAGTCTGGCCGTCGATGACAGCCTGCTGTATCACGAACTTGTAGTCTGTGAAATTCATGCCACCTGTGGCGACCCCGACGAGGGGCATTATGATGTCATCGACCAGCGATGACACAATCTTGCCGAAAGCGGCGCCTATCACAACACCGACAGCCATGTCGATGACGTTGCCACGCATGGCGAACTCCTTGAATTCCTTGATAAAAGACATATCCTAAGTGCTTGGAAAGTGTGAGGATTGAGAATGAAAAATTTGGGTCAAAGTTAGCGATTATTTTTTACAATAACCAGTATTAAACATAATTTAATAAAACAATGCTCAAAAAGCCCTAAATGTTCTATGAAATGGCCAACTTTTTATATGTAAAAGGCATTTGTATATAAAAAATAATTCGTAATTTTGTGGCGGTCAAAGCCCCGCCCGGTCTTCGGGCCGGGCGGAGCGGACACCGCAAGACCGCCACGTCTCAACAACATAGCGATCTCCGATAGGAAAATTTCGACAAAAGAACACTGAAAGATAAAACCAAACTTTCTTTTTTAACAACTATGACAAAAATAGGTATCAATGGATTTGGCCGCATCGGCCGGTTCGTTTTCCGCGCCTCCACCAAGCGCGATGACATCGAGGTAGTTGCCATCAACGACCTCCTTCCCGTCGACTACATGGCCTACATGCTCAAGTATGACACAATGCACGGTCATTTCGACGGCACCGTTGACTACGATCTCGAGAAGAGCCTTCTCATCGTCAACGGCAAGGCCATCCGCGTGACCGCCTGCAAGAATCCCGCCGAGATTGGCTGGGGTGCTGTTGGTGCCGAGTATGTGGTTGAGTCCACCGGTCTCTTCCTCACCAAGGAGAAAGCACAGGCCCACATCGAGGCCGGCGCAAAATATGTGGTTATGTCGGCTCCCTCGAAGGACGACACCCCCATGTTCGTATGCGGCGTAAACGACGACACCTATGCCGGCCAGCAGTTCGTATCGAACGCTTCCTGCACCACCAACTGTCTCGCCCCCATCGCCAAGGTGCTCAATGACAAGTTCGGCATCCTCGACGGCCTCATGACCACCGTTCACTCGACCACCGCAACACAGAAGACCGTAGACGGTCCCTCGATGAAGGACTGGCGCGGCGGCCGTGCTGCCTCGGGCAACATCATCCCCTCGTCGACCGGCGCTGCAAAGGCTGTAGGCAAGGTTATCCCCGAACTCAACGGCAAGCTCACCGGCATGTCGATGCGTGTCCCCACCCTCGACGTATCTGTAGTTGACCTCACCGTCAACCTCGCCAAGCCCGCTACCTACGACGAGATCTGCGAGGCCATGAAGGCTGCATCCGAGGGCGAGCTCAAGGGCATCCTCGGCTACACTGAGGACGACGTCGTATCGAGCGACTTCCTCGGCGACACCCGCACATCAATCTTCGACAAGAAGGCCGGTATCCAGCTGACTCCTACCTTCGTGAAGGTTGTATCGTGGTATGACAACGAGATCGGCTACTCGAACAAGGTGCTCGACCTCATCGCCCGCATGAAGAAATTCAACGGCTAATCCACCCAGCCAAGACAAAATGTCAGCGGCCGCCCCGACGAGACGGCCGCTGATTTTTTATTAGCGGATTTCTATTTGAACTAGTTGGACTAGTTCAAATAGAAAAACTATAAAGGACTATCAGTTATCCCTCTCCAGCAACTGCGACGATACGGTGTCGGCAGTGTGGATCAGGGGTACCAGAGGGGCCTGTGCTACAGCGGTGCGGTAGCTGCGGTCCTGCTCGATCTGCGTGTTGTCCACTGCCCAGGGGCCCATGTGCCAGCGGATGGCGAGTATCTCGTCGTCCTCGAGGTCCAGACCGCTGCGCAGCAGCATCACCACAGATTTCTCGCCATGCCCCATCGGGAGGTTCGAATAGTTCACCTCATACTCCTGCACATCTTCCCACATGCCTATCTCGTTCTTGCGCTTGCGCGTCACGATGCGATAGATGTTGGCCTTGCAGGTGTCGTGGAGCAGAGATGCTATTATCACCGAATCCATCGGCAGTTTGGCCTCGAGGTCTGGACGAGCCTTGATGAGCCCTTCGCGCAGCATCACGGCAGCGTCATAGACACTGAGCGAGTGAGCCAGCAGTCCGCCCGGAAAGTTGTAATGATTCTTCACAGACGCCGGGGCATCAAAGAATCCCCATGCCTCGAGGTCTTCGATGACATATTCGATATTCTCGCGGCCCGTCGAGCGCAACAGCTCGCAGAACCGCGCACGCTTATCTTCGTGTTCAGACATAGTGTATGTGGGATATGTGGCTTATGTTATTTATGTGATTTATGTGGCTAATGGGGCTAATGTGATTAATGTTATTTATATATCTCATAACCCCATAACCTTTAACCGTTAACCTTTACCCCCCAATCTATCTCTCATACACCACCTTGCATCCGGGGAGGCCGGCGCGTATCAGCGAGTCGGCTTCGGCCACAGACACCGAGCCGACGGTGCCGGGGAGGGCAACAATCTCGGTGACAGCCACATCGGCGTCAAGATGATTCAATATCTCGCCGGGTGACGGGGCGTGGGGCATTGCCATGTATTCGGCATAGGTCCATGTGGTGAACCGCGTGGTCATATTGACGCCGCGATGGTCAAGGTACCATCCGTCGGCAAGCCGCTCGGGCATGCCACCGCGCAGGTCAGTCGGAGCGGGGAATCCCACAACATGGCCGTCGGCGATGCTGACAGGCACAAGCGAGTCTGACGGTGCCGACGTGCGGTAGATTTGCTGACGCGGCAACATGGCTATCGAGGGATTGCTGTCATGGACAGATATCGGCTCGGCGGGGATGACACTGTNNGTCGGTCGAGGGCACCGAGGCCGACGGACGGCAACCGCCCGCCGCAGCCGCCACGAGGGCGGCCGCAGCTGCGATGGTTACGGGACGGGCCATTATCTCACAAGTATTTTCTCGGCCTTGTCACCCTGGCGGCGTATCACGACTGTGCCGGGTGCGGGATTCTCGACAGGCTGGCCCTGCAGGTTGTAGTAGAGTACAGGAACCTCTGCGTCACTTGCGATGACAGAACCGATGCCGCTGTTTGCACCAAGTACAAAGCTCTTGCTGACGCTGGTGAGGCGGGTAGTGCCGTTATAGAGATATACGTCGTATGTGTTGCCGGGGATGCCGTTGAGCATCTCGCCATGGAGTGTCACATCCTTGCGCTCGCCACCTGTCATGAAGATGTTGCTTGAGCTGAACGAGGAGAGGGGATTGGATGCATCGCCATGCTCGAATATCTTGGCGGTGATTGCTCCGGCATAATAGCCTGAGAAGCAGAACACGTTGGCCTTGATATTGATGTCGTCCATCGGTACTGACTCGCTGTTGTCAATGCTCCAGTCGCCCGAGTTGACGCGGATGACGGTGGTGCCTGACAGTCTCTCAACCTCGATGTTGACGGGACCTGCTATCACCTCATATCCATCGGTCGAGAGTGTGCAGAACTGCAGCTTGTATGAACCGGCAGTGACGGTAGCCGCAGTTCCATTGCTGTTAACCCATGATCCGGCATACTCAATCACACCGTCGCCCGGAGTCAGGATGGCGTTAAGACGCTCGCCGAGGGCCACGACATTACCCGAGGCATCTATAAGTTGCGGGATGACGGGGAAGAGCACATCGGTCTCTGAGGTAAAGGTATAGGGGATATTGACGGCAAAGAGCTTGTTGGTATAGAACGGCGAGAGGAACTCCATCTGACCGTATGTGATGTTACCCACAGGAACATTCTGGGCGGTGAGTTTGCCACCTTCCTTCACAATATCCAGATAGCCCTTGTTCATCGCATAGAGCTTGATGGGAGTAGAAACTCCGTTCATTGTGAACACAGGATAGCCGTAGAAATGACCATCGGGAATAAGGCCGGTGGAAATCTTGATGTTTGTGTATCCGCTGCCGGGGGCCATAGTGAAGTTAGACGTCGAATTGACTGTCATGAACTTCTCGCCGGTCTCGGCATAGCGCAGCTCAAGACCGATACGTCCTGTAACAGAATATGAGCTGAAGCTGATGAAGGAGGAGGTGAGTGTCAGTGTATTGCCGACCACCGAGCACGAGAGCAGGGTGCTGCAGACAATCGAGGGGGGAGCGAGCTGCGAGCCCTCCTGAGGCTTCTGGATTCCGGCGATGATAGCCTGGTCGGTGTTGAAACCGTCAGAGTTGCCGCCGATGCCCTGAGAGCCGGGGACAAGAGCGTTGAGACGGAAATAACCGTTGCTCATACCTCCCCACCCCCAGTTGAAATGGAAGAGGCCGTCCATATAGCCGTCGCAGACAAAGGCGTGACCGCCCGACTCGCCACGGCCGCTGTAATATACCGGGCCGACATTCTTGATCTGGTCATAGACCATATCCTCCCACTGCTGCGAGGTGTAGACCAGACGGTTCTCGTAGTGTACTCCCTGGTCAAAGCCGAAATACTCGCGCAGAGCCATGGGGACGTCGTATGAGAATGCGCCCGACGATTCGGCCTTATATCCCATATCGACACTCACCCCACAGCCATACAGCAGTGTGGCCACAGCCTTGCGTTGTTCTGCTGTGCCTGCGCCACCAGCATAGCTGTCGAGCATCTTGTCCCACTCGAAAGTGGTATTGGCGAAATCGAACGACAGATTCTGGCCGTTCCAGCGGTAGCGGTGCGAGCCGATACCCTTCTCGGGATACTTGTGATAGTTGATGACCTGTGCCATGGCCGTGGCGACACAGCCGGCAGGGCAGCGTGTAGACCCGAGTGTGGGGCAAAGGTCATTATAGGGCGAATCCTGGTTCCACCTTGTGGTTACCAGCGGGGCGATATTGTCGCGTCCGGCAGCGGCGGCATCGGTGTAGGTGTCGGCATCGGCGGCTACCGCAGCCGAAATCTCGCCCTGATACTGCGAGAGCCACCATTTGAAATTTTCGGGAAGATTGTCAAAATCGACAGCCTCGTCAGAGTAACCGAGCAGCGGCGCGGCAACATCGTCGGCCGACACAATCACGAAACCCTGGTTCTCGCCACGCGAGATGACATAGAGGGCCGGAGCCTCGGAGGCTGTTAGGTTGAGTGTGAGTTTGGGCAGCACACGTGCAGGGGCACGCATGGCGCCGACAGCTGCGGGAGCGTCGGGCGAGGCGAGGGCACGGCCCAGAGCCTCGGCAGGCGACAGAGAACGGGCCTGGGCACCTGATGCGGCGAGGGCCACTGTCGCAAGTGTGATGATGGTTTTCTTCATTTTTCTTATATGGATAACTATTTCTTTATTGTTTTCAGTCAATGGGCTTTATCGAGATGGCATAGCCGCCACCGGCGAGAGCATGGTTCTTGAGTGTAGTCTTGGAGTTGACCTTCTTCTTTGTGATGACATACCTCTGCTGACCATCGACGGTATTGGCGTCGGGAGCCTCGGCATATATCGTGGCCTCGTACTTGCGGCCCGGGTCGAGGAAGCCGAGCTTGATGACGCTCTCGCGGTCGGCGGTGCCGGCGGTCGAGCCGACATACCATTCGTCAGAGTTCTTGTCCTTGCGGGCAATGGTCACATATTCCATGGGCTCAGCCTCGAGATAGACCGAACGCTCCCACTCGACAGGCACATCCTTGATGAACTGGAAGGCGTCGAGATGCTTCTCATAGTGCTCGGGCAGGTCGGCAGCCATCTGCAACGGCGAGTACATGGTCACATACAGTGCAAGCTGACCGGGTATGGTCGAGGCAATCTTTGAGTTGTTGGATGGTGTGAAGGTCGAGAGGTCAAACTCGAAGATACCGGGGGTATAGTCCATCGGGCCACCCTGCAGACGGGTGAACGGGAGGATTGACGTATGGCTCTTGTCGTTGCCACCCATGGCCTGATACTCGGTGCCGCGGGCACTCTCGTTGCCGATGAGGTTGGGATATGTACGGGCCAGACCTGTGGGGCGGGTAGCCTCGTGGGCATTGACCATGATCTTGTGCTCGGCAGCCTTGCGCACGGCATAGTTGTAGTGGTTGTTGAGCCACTGCGAGTAGTGATACTCGCCGCGCGGAATCATGTTGCCGACATAGCCGCTCTTGACGGCATTATAGCCGTTCTCTTCCATCAGCCTGTATGCATCCTCGAGATGGCGCTCGTAGTTGCGCACCGAACCCGAGGTCTCATGGTGCATCATCAGCTTCACGCCCTTCGAATGGGCATACTCGTTGAGGGCCTTGAGGTCGAAATCGGGATATGGTGTCACGAAATCGAACACATAGTCCTTGGACTGGCCGAACCAGTCTTCCCAACCTTCGTTCCAGCCCTCGACGAGCACCTGGTCGAAACCATGCTCGGCGGCAAAGTCGATATAGCGCTTCACCTTCTCGTTGTTGGCGCTGTGGCGTCCATTGGGCTTGGTCTTCGAGTAGTCGGTCTCGCCGAGCTTCACCGAATACACATCGTCTGTATAGTTCCAGCTTCCGGCGCCTGTGATCATCTCCCACCACACGCCGATATACTTGACGGGCTTGATCCACGACGTGTCCTCTATCTTGGAGGGCTCGTTGAGGTTGTATGCCATGCGCGAGGCCAGGATGTCGCGTGCGTCGTCGGTGACGAGCACATAGCGCCACGGTGTTGCGACAGGGGTCTGCATATAGCCCTTGCGGCCCTGGCTGTCGGGGGTAAGCCATGATGTGAACACCATGGTGGTGTCATTTAGGTTGAGGTGCATGGTCGGATAGTCGATTGTACCGGCCTCGTGGATGTTCATATACACGCCGTCGTCGCTCTTGAGCTGCAGCGATGTCTGCACGCCCGTGGGCGAGAAGGGGGTCGTCGACGCATTGTCGGGGTTTATCTTCGAGGGGAAAAGTCCGCGTATCTCGCTGAGGCGCGACTTGGTATAGTTATACTCCTGGGTGTCATAGTCGCCGGGGATCCAGTATGCCCACAGGTCGCCGGGCATGGCGAACTCGCTCTTCTCCTCCCCTATCACGAAATAGTTGAGGTTTGGCTGTGCGGGAAAGTCATAGCGGAAAGCGAATCCGTCGTCAAACACACGGAACTCGATGTTCATCTTACGGTCAAACCGTGTCTGGTCAAGCTGCACGGTCATTGAGTTGTAGCGGTTGAGAATCTCTGCCTCCTCACCCCACACGGGGGTCCAGGTCTCCGACAGGGAGTCGCGCACGGTCTTGACGACGGCAAAACCGTCGCGCAGCGACAGGGCGTCGGCTGCGGCCTTCTTGGCTTGATGCTCGAAGCTGTTACGGCCGCTCTCGCTCACAAGGTCGAACCCGAGATGCGAGGGAGCAATGACCTGCTTCCCCTTGAAATCGACATAGTAGGTGGGCACACCGCCGTCCGTAAGCTCGAACGTCAGACGGATGTCGCCGTCAGGCGAGGCAACGGACTCAGAAGCCCCCGCTACCGCACCGATGGATAGAAATGCTGTGGTAAGTAAAATCTCCTTGAACATGATATATAGATATTGCAAGATGCAAAGTTAATAATAATTTTCGTTTGATTGACAAAAAGTTAAACAAAATAGCATCTTTCTACCACAAAAATCGGCTTTATCAGCAAAAGATTGACAAATTGGACTGGTCGGACTTGTCAGACCAGTCCGACTTGTCAGACAAAAAAATCGCCCCGCAGGACCGAAGGCCTGCGGGGCGTAAGTCTGGATGCTATGGAAATCAGTCAATCTCCTCGTCAGCCTCATAGCCGCCCATCTCGCGGATGGCGTTCTTGAGCATGACATACTGCTTGAAGAGGTGGTTGACGGGTACCTCGCCCTTGGTGTAGTCGTGCATCGGGCTCTTGAGGAAGAAGCTCAGGAAGCGCTGGATGCCATGACGGCCTGCACGGGCTGCGAGGTCGCTCAGCAGCACGAGGTCAAGGCAGAGGGGTGCGGCAAGGATAGAGTCGCGGCAGAGGAAATTGATCTTGATCTGCATGGGATATTCCATCCAGCCGAAGATGTCGATGTTGTCCCAGCCTTCCTTGCTGTCGTTGCGGGGAGGATAGTAGTTGATACGTACCTTGTGGTAGTAGCCCTGATGGCCACCCTCCTCTGCACCGCCGCAGTTGGCGCCATAGAGGTCGGGCTGCTCCTCGGGAACGAGGATAGACTCGAGGGTCGAGAGCTTGGAAACCTCCTTGGTGCGGAAGTTAGCGGGCTCGTCAAGCACAAGGCCGTCGCGGTTGCCGAGGATGTTGGTCGAGAACCAGCCGTTGAGGCCAAGGCAGCGTGTACCGATGATGGGAGCGAAACCGCTCTTCACCAGAGTCTGGCCTGTCTTGAAATCCTTGCCTGCGATGGGCATGCCGGTCTTCTCGCTGAGCTCCCACATAGCGGGGATGTCGACGGTGGTGTTGGGGGCACCCATGATGAAGGGGGCACCCTCGGTGAGGGCTGCGTATGCATAGCACATCGAGGGGGCTACATGCTCCTTGTCGTCGGCCTTCATGGCAGCCTCGAGAGCCTCGAGTGTGCCGTGGGTCTTCTCGTCGACGGGAACATAGACCTCGGTAGATGCTGCCCAGAGCACTACGACACGGTCAACGCCGGTCTCCTTCTTGAAATTGCGGATGTCCTCGCGGAGCTGCTCTACCATCTCCCAGCGGGTCTTGCCGACCATAACGTTGTCGCCGTTGAGACGCTTTGCATAGTTGTGGTCGAAGGCAGCCTTCATGGGGACAATCTTCTCGAGCTCATCCTTGACGGGCTCGATGTCCTTGTCCTGGAGCACCTCGGCATACTTGGCGCTCTGGTATGCGTTTGCGGGATATACGTCCCATGCGCCGAACACGATGTCGTCGAGCTTGGCCATGGGCACGATGTCTTCATATTTCAGATATTTCTTGTCAGCGCCTTTGCCCACGCGGATCTTGTCATACTGGGTCATGGAGCCGACGGGCTTTGCGAGGCCCTTGCGAGCCATCAGGACGCCGGTCATGAATGTCGAGGTGACGGCGCCGAGACCTACTACGAGTACGCCAAGCTTGCCGTTGGCGGGTTTTACGGTAGTGTTACTCATGATTTTAGTTACTGAGACTTGATGTGTTGAATGAATTATTTCGAGTTTGGAGGTGCCTCTGCACACAGTATGGCAAAGGCGGTCTTAATGTCCAAAAGACGCACAGACGGAGGCCCATCGTCTATTGAGCCACCAAAAGTAGTGCTAATTTTTGAAATGTAAAATTATTTTTATTTAAAAATTAGCTTGAATTTGTGAATTATTGTTTAGAATAGGTATTAATGGTTAAAATTCGCTAATTTAGCCAATTTTACACCTATTTATGTTAAATAATGTAATTATAGGTTTACCCGTTTCTCCTCATCTTTCTCGACTTTTATGAGGTCGAGACGCGTCGACGAGCGTTCGAGTATCGTGAACCTCAACCCGTCAATCTCCACGGTCTCGCCCGACGGCGGGAGGGTACCTGTAGAGTGCATGATATATCCGGCGAGGGTCTGATACTCGTCATCCTCGGGGATGTCGAGGCGGAACTCATCGCGCAGCGTACGCACCTCAATCCTGCCCGAGAACTTGTAGACTCCGGGGGAAACCTCCGTGGCGGTGAGGGCGTTCTTGTCGTGCTCGTCCTGGATATCGCCGAAAATCTCCTCGACCAGATCCTCGAGGGTCACGAGTCCGGCAGTGCCGCCAAACTCGTCGACCACCACAGCCATCGAGCGTTTCTCGGTGAGCAGGCGGCGCATCATCGTATTGGCCAGGAGGGTCTCGGGGGCATAGAGCACCTCCTTGATGTGCTTCTTCCAGTCGGACGCCGGGTCGAACAGCTCGGAGACATGGACATATCCTATCACATTGTCTATATCTCCGCTATAGACCAATATCTTGCTGCGGCCCGACGAGGTGAAGAGGTCCGAGAGCTGCTGACGGGTGGTCTCGTCGATGTCGACAGCCACAAGCTCGTTGCGGGGAGCCATGCAGTCGCGCAACTGGGTCGACGAGAAATCGAGTGCGTTGTGGAATATCTTCACCTCATTCTCGACTTGCACCTCCTCGGGATTCTCGAGGTCGTCAATCTTGGTCTCGAGATAGTCATTGAGCTCGTTGATGGAGAGTACCCCGAGCCGGGTATCCTCGGCCTTGATGCCCGCCAGCTTCATCAGCATCTTGGAGAGCCACGAACTGAACGCGGCTACAGGATACAATATTATATAGAAGATGTAGACAGGGATAGCGAACACCTTGAGCGACGTGTTGGGGTTGATGCGGAATATGGACTTGGGGATAAACTCGCCCGTGAAGAGGATGACGAGGGTGGAGATGAGGGTCTGCAACAGCAGTATGACAGCCTGGTTTGAGGATATATGCGCGGCAATCCACGGCTCGAGCATAGCGGCGGCACCCATGCCGTAGATGACAAGCATGATGTTGTTGCCGACAAGTATGGTGGAGATGAAGAACTCCTGATGCGAGTAGTAGAGGCCGATTATACGGTTGATGAGTCCGCCGCGCGACGAGTCGAGCCCGATGCGCACGCGGTCGGCTGTGATGAAGGCAATCTCGACACCCGAGAAGAGAGCCGAGAATATAAGTGATATGACTGTAAGGAGAATCCAGAAGGTAGACATGTCCGTTGTGTGATTATTCTTCTTGCTGCGGCTGCTCCTCTGCGGCCACAGTGTCGGCGTCGGCCGGGCGTACCCGCTGTCCTCCGCCGGGCCTGAAGGCTCCGGCAGGGAATATGCCGGATACCCGGCGTATGGTGTATCGCGACAGCCGTTCGTCAGAATCGAATCCGTACCCTTCGAGCACTCTGTCCTGACGCTCGATATGTATGAACGAGTCCGAGTAGAGCTTGTGCATGCGCTGGTCCCAGAAAAGCTGCTCGGTCAGGAACTTCTCGCCCGCCATGTTCGATATGCTCACGCCGCCGTCGAGGCGCCAGAGCTGCTTGTTCTTGAAATATCTGGCCGAGTCGGCCCTGACTGTCGCATCCTGCTGGAAGAGGTCGTTGTATTTCTCGAGCTCCAGCCCGTCGGGAAACCTCCAGTATGGGTCGTCCACATCGTCAAAGACATACCATATCGGGGTTGTGATACGGTACCTGACCACACCTGAATCTGATATGAGCGTCTCGACATCGCGTGTGGTCATGGTCGGAGTTGTACCGGCGTCGATGGCGGCAGTCCCAACAGGCTTGTCGTCGTTGCATCCGCTCACCACAAGCGACACCACGGAGACAGTGGCGGCTACGGCTATGGGCAGCAAACGCAGATGGCTCATCAGCGCAGCTTGCTTTGGAGGAACCACACCTGGTTGAAATTGACGCCAAGCGTGATGTTGAAATACTGCTCCTTGAGCATCGCCACAGGGGTAGCCTGACGGTTGCGGTACTCAAAACCGAGATTGACCAGTGTCTTCGACGACACGGCGGGGAATCCGAAACCGACCGACACGCCATAGTCGCGCACATGATTTTCGCCGACCATTATGTAGTCGCGGTTATAGAACACGCCGGCACGATATGTGACGCGCTTGAAATAGCCTCCGCGCAGGTCGGGCATATAGCTCAGACCGAGGGCAACCTTCCAACGGTTGTCGAGACGTGTGGCCGAGAAATTCTCAAGCTGGGTGTATTTGGCGTCTTTCCAGGGCTGATATGTGAAATCGACCTCGGCGTGCAGGCGGTTGTTCCAGTCGTATGCCACACCGATGCCATAAGAGGATGCGAGCGAGAAACGGCTGTGAAGCCTTATGATGCCCGGAGCGATGGTGTCTGGATCGGAGGTGGAGTTCTGCAGATACTTGAGCACATACGTCTTGCCGAGCAGGTCCTTGCCCGGCTCGTAGGTGACGCCAACGGTCACCGAGTTGCGGCGCGATATATTATAGGTGTACTGGGCTCCGAAGCGGAAATGGAAATCCTGCACCTCCATCCTCTGCTCGAATACCGCGGCATCTCCCTGCGAGAGATAGGCATATACATCGTTGGTGATGTTGCCGAACAGATACGAGGCATTGAATCCGATAGAGAAACCCTTGAAAGGCATCCAGCCCGCACCGAGATAGAGCTGGTTGATGCCACCGACACCCTGATGTGCGGAAGCACCGTTCTCGATAGGCGAGCCGAACGCATATCCTACCGACGAGTATGGCAGAAGACCGGCGCTGACCCCGACAGTCTTGCTCAGAGGAGCCTGGAGGGTCACATAGTCTATGCCACCGCCCCAGTCGTGATGCGACCCGGCGTCATCCTTACGCCAGAACATAGACACGTCGGTGCCTATGTCAAAGAGGAAAGTCAGCGAGTCCATCCCCGCGTATGCCGCCGGATTCATTGCATTGATCTGACGGCCCGAGCGCATGGCATAGCCGGTGCCGCCCATCTGGCGCTGTGCGGAGGTGGCGTTGTCGCCGAGCAGACCGTAGCCATATTTCGAGTAGGGGCTCGAGGTGACCTGTGCCTCTGCCGGGATGGCGAGGGCGAGGAGAGCGAGAAGCCCCGCGAGGAGGCCGGACTTGATTATGTGTCTATGGTTCATTGTAGATGAGTATTCTGTTTAGTCCCTTGCTGACGAGGTGTTCGTCGACATGGGTTGGGAAATCGCATACCGTGGCCAGATGACGTCCGCATCCGCCGCCAAGCACTATCACGGTGTCCTCCGGAAGCCTTGAGCGGTAGAAGGCTATCGAGGCCCTCACGGCATCGACCGCGCCACGGGCTATGGCTCCGCGGGTATCGCGTCCGAAAAGCTGGCTGCCGAGGGCGGCCATCGGGGTCGGGAAAGGCACCAGGGGCAGACGGGCGGTGAACTCGTGCAGGGCGCGCAGGTTCATGGATATGCCGGGGGCGATATTGCCTCCGCAATACACCCCCGCGGGACTCACGAGGTCGTATGTCACGGCTGTCCCGGCATCGACCACAAGTATCGGATGCCCCTTGTGGTCGGCCCAAGCCCCGACTGCTGCGGCCACGCGGTCGGCCCCGAGGGTCTGCGGCGTAGCATAGTCGACTATCAGGGGGATAGGGGTCTCCGGGCCGAGGCGCAGGGTGTGCTGACAGATATGACGCAGATGACACACGACGCTGACATCCTCGCGCGCTACCGAGCAGTAGATGGCACCGGCCAGAGGGCCGCGGCCTTCGACAAATTCGCTGATACGTACTGGTTTAAGGGCCGGCTCCATGCGGAAGTCGACCAACCGGGTGTCATCCCAGAGCGCCATCTTGGCCTCCGAGTTGCCCTGGTCAATGGTGAGATAGAGGGCCACTGTGCGACAGTATGGATGGGTTTTGACCCACAAAAGTACTAATTAACTCTTAAAATTCAGAAAAATTCAGGATTTTTCACTTCTCAGAGTCATTTTTCACTGTTTTTTGCCTCGGTATCATCAATGATGTATAGAGCGTGAGGACACCTCCGGCCATCGTGAATGCCAGCCAGTCGTTGCCGCGCCCGACAGGGAAGAGAGTGAACACGGCTCCGGCCACGAATATCAGTGCCGTCCATACCTCCATCCTCAGCAGCCTCCTGAGCCTGAGGGGTGCCGACGCGGGCACCGGAGCCATCAGCCTTGCCACGAGCAGCACGGCCGCCCCGGCCGCATAGAGATAGCCGAACCATGCGTGCGCCATGCGCAGCAGCGGCAGAGCGGCCGCAACCATTATGGCCAGCAGGCCGAGGGTCGAGAGTATGACGGAGAGGGATGTGCGTGATGATGTTGTCATGCGTGATATGTCGTTTATTCAAAAATATATACATCCTCGTCGGGATGCTGCATGTGATACTGCTCGCGCACGATACGTTCCATGGTCTCCTTGTCGGTATTGAGCGAGCGGTTGAGCGAGCGATAATATTCAAGGGTGTCCGTGGCTTCGGCTATGCGGGTCTGGAGCTCGTCTATGCGCTGTTCCTGACCTACGGTGCGCAGCAGCGAGTTCTCGTTGAAGAACAGCACCAGCGCCCCCACCACAACCGCGGCAAGGAGAGTGAGCGACAGATATCGCCGGCACCAGTTGAAGAAGTCTTTCATTATATTTAAAGATTATAGATTAAAGTTTAAAGCGGTTGGTTTAAAGTTTAAAGAGGAAAAGTCCAATCTGACATCATCGAACTCTCTTTAAACTTTAAACTTTAATCTTTAAACTTTATCGCAAAGTTACATCTTTTTCACCTCATCGGCAAATCAATTTGGGGGCACAAAATTTGCCGAAAAGGAGATTTTGGGCTATTTTTGCATTTCAGTATGCGAAAGACAATATTCCTCATAGGCTACATGGGGTGTGGCAAGACCACCCTGGGACGTGCGCTGGCCGCGCGCACAGGGGTGCGTTTCATAGACCTCGACGACTATATCGAGGAGCGCGCGGGCATGACCATCAGCGGGATATTCGCCACAAGAGGCGAAAGTGCATTCCGCGCCATGGAGCGCGAGGCGGTCGAGACACTCGCCACCGACGGCAGCGACCGCGACACCGTGGTAGCCTGCGGGGGTGGCACACCATGTTTCGGCGACAACATGCAGCTGATGGACTCGCTCGGGACAACCGTACACCTTGTCACCTCCGAGGAGAGGCTTTTCAGCCGTCTCGCCGTCGCCCGTAGCCACCGGCCCCTCATAGCCCGGCTCACAGACCCCGAGCTTCGCGACTTTATCGGGCGCCAGCTCGGAGAGCGCAACAGGCACTACTCCAGAGCCTCAGCGACATTCGACTCCACCATGCTCGAAGATGCCTCGCAGATAGAGCAGACAGTGACAAAGTTTATTGATAGATTCTTAAAATAGATACCTCATGTCCAATCCCACACCTCTCGAACAGCCCTGCGAGACCGCTGTCGGCCGACGGCAGCTAACCATCGGACTGCCAAAATGCGACGACCCCGCCGAGCGGCGCTTCCCCCTCACCCCCGAGGGGGCGGCCCAGCTGATAGAACGCGGCTATGTCGTGAGGATGGAGGAGGATGCCGCCTCGACCATACACTATCCCGACGCATCGTATCAGCGTGCCGGGGTCGAGGTAGTCAGGCGCCAGGAGACACTCGGATGCGACATGGTGATATATCCGGCGTCACTCTCAGAGTCTGACGTGCGCCTGATGCGCCGCGGGGCCATGCTGCTCACCCTCGTCGAGCCGGCATGCCGCAACCGCCGCAGCCTGGCCGAACTGCTCAGACGCCACATAATAACCGTGGCGCTCGACCTCGTGGAGGATGACCGGGGCAATACTCCATTCGCCGATATCCTGGCCGAGATAGACGGGCGCGCCTCGATGGCCATAGCCTCGTCACTGCTGGCCGATGCCGTGCGGGGCAAGGGAATCCTGCTGGGAGGTGTCGCGGGCATCGTGCCGTGCGAGACCATCATAATTGGCTCGGGCATAGCGGCCTGTGCCGCCGCACGCTCGGCCATCGGACTGGGCTCTACGGTGAGGATGTTCGACAACGACGTCTACTCGCTGCGCCGGGCATCACAGGAGCTGGGCCCGTGGGTCATCACCTCATCGCTCCATCCGCGCACACTCGGCAACGCCCTGCACAGCGCCGATGTGGTGGTGGTGACGCCGACCGCCGAGCCGTTTGCCGTCAGCGCCGACACTGTGGCGGCGATGAAGAAGGGGGTGCTGACATTCGACATCACGGGCCGCTCTGATGGCTCGGCATTCCCCTCGATGACCCCTGTAGACCTCGCCATGGCCTCGGCCATCGAGAGCTCGGCCCGCATAGCCAACCGCGTATGCTTCACACATGCCGGGAGCGCCGTGGCCCGCACCGCCGCGATGGCCCTGAGCAACACGCTGCTGACATTCCTGGGCAGCCTCGACACCGCCGAGAATCCCGCCGGGCATCTCAAGCTCCCCAAGGGGATGCAGAAGGCCGCGCTGACATTCTTCGGCAAGGCGGTCAACCGACGCGTAGCCGAGACACTGGGAGTGCGCATAGTCGACATAGCCATCTATCTTTCATTATCCTGATCCCTATGGCACCGCGCAAGAAATTTTATGTCGTCTGGGAGGGCCGCGCCACCGGCGTGTTCGACTCCTGGGAGGAGTGCCGCCTTCAGACCGAAAACTATCCCGGCGCAAAGTTCAAGAGCTACAACTCGCAACAGGAGGCCGTCGAGGCCTTCAGAGGCAATCCCGCCGAGCAGATGGAGCTGCTGCGGTCGATAGCATCATACTCACCTCCCGTCGAGTCGTATGACGCCTTTCCCGAGATACTCCAGGACTCGCTCGCGGTCGATGCCGCATGCTCGCACAATCCCGGCCCGGTCGAATATCGCGGCGTGTGGGTGCGCACAGGGCAGACCATTTTCCATGCAGGGCCGTTTGAGGGGGGGACAAACAATATCGGCGAGTTCCTCGCGCTGGTCCACGGGCTCGCGCTCCTCAAGTCGCAGGGACGCCCCAACACCCCCATCTATACCGATTCGCGCACCGCGAGGTCGTGGGTCAGGAACCGCAAGGTCAAGACGACCCTGCAGCGCACACCCGAGAACGAACAGCTTTTCGAGATGATTGACCGCGCCATGGCATGGCTGGAGCGCAATACCTATTCAAACCCCATCCTGACATGGAATACCCCCGCATGGGGTGAGATTCCCGCCGATTTCGGCCGTAAATGAACCTCACGGCTCACACACAGCCACCGCTGTAACCCTCCCCGGGGTCAGGAGGGGGTAGTCGAGACTGAAGCGCATCCCCCGCGCCTGTGCATGGCCATCAGACACGACAATCTCGTCAAGTCCCAGTCCCGGCATCCCAGCGGCCTTATAGACAGCCTCCTTGGCCGTCCACATCCTCAGCAGATACCCTATATCAAGGCTCACGGCCTCGCATGGGGCCAGAAACCTCGGCGCCACGCGCACAAGCTGTGCGCGGGCCGTCTCTGTGTCTACCCCTATCCTCCCCTTGCGTGTCACGGCGAGGATGCAACTATCGGCCGAATGGCTTATCGAGAACCATTCACCCTCAAGCCCCTCAATCCGGGGAGCTCCGTCGGGGTCATGGGTCAGCACGGCATCCGGCCCGAAAGCATGGCGCACGAGCCTCATCACAGCCTCGCGTTCGCGGCTGCGTCGGCCATGTCTGTCACCCTGTTCGATTTTGGTGTGATAAAGCCGATAGCTCATAGCGATTTAAGCATCTCCATCATGTCGCGGGCCACGGCGTCGACCACCGGCGACACCGAGTCGGGGGGAGTGGTCTGAGGCACCGAGAGATGCAGTGCGCCCGACAGCATCATCCCCGGCCCTGAGGCAAGCACCTGAACCGGTGTCGTTACAGACCCGCGTGTCAGCAGCATTGAACAGTGCCATCCGCCACGCGACGTCAGCTCGGTCAGCTCTCCGGGCATTCCCCCTGTATTGAGGGCCATGCGCTCGGTACGGTTGGCCAGCATCTCCTCCTCCCTGCCGGGAGCCACATTGTTTATTGTCAGATAGATGCGTCCATGCCCGAACTGTGGATAGGATATGTCTATCCACTCGCCGCCGTCGCGGCGCACCGCGGTCAGCAACGCCGAGGCATTGACCGTCAGAGGGTGCATCAGCGTGTCGGCCACGGTATATTCCGGGCCGGGCATCCCGATGCGCGGGAATGCCTGAGGCAACGGCGCGGCATGACGTCCGCCATCACCGCTTCCGCATGAGCAGAGCAGCAGAAGACCGGTTATCGGTATGAGGGTGAGGAGCGAGGGCTTCATCGCGTCAATCCTTGTCATCGTGACCCGCCGGGGCACCTTCGAGCACCTTGACACGCACATTGACTATACGGTGCTGGCGCACAGACAGCACGAGGAAACGGCAGCGGTCGTATGCTATCGACTCCTTCTCCTTGGGGAAATCCCCCTTGATGGCCAGCAGCATACCGGCCAGGGTCTCGCAGTCCTCGGTTACAGCCGTGAATTTCTCGCTGTCGATGTCCGTGATGCGGAAAAAATCGTTGAGCAGCGTCTTACCCTCGAACACATACGACCCGTCGGGGAGGCGGCGGTATGTCTTTTCCTCCTCGTCATACTCGTCGTCGATGTCGCCGACAATCTCCTCGAGCACATCCTCGAGCGAGACTATGCCCTGGGTGCCGCCGAACTCGTCGATGACGATGGCCAGATGCACCCTGCGCGAGCGGAAATCTTCGAGCAGGTCGTCAATCATCCTCGACTCGGGCACGAAATAGGGTTCCCTCATCAGCTCCTGCCAGCGGAAACCGGGTTCTTCGGTCTTGCCGACATAAGGCAGCAGGTCGCGCGAGTAGAGCACGCCCTTGATGTTGTCCATCGAGTCCTGATATACGGGGAGGCGGGCGAACCCGCTGTCAATCACAACTTTCATCACCTCGGCAAAGGTGAGGTCCTCGTCAAGTCCCGTGATGTCGACACGGGGGGTCATCACCTCGGACGCCGTGGTGTCGCCGAACTTGAGGATGCCCTCGAGCATATCCTTGCTCTGCGAGTCATCAACCCCCTGGGCAATCTCGAGGGCCTGCGACAGATCGTCGGCGGTCACTGCGACCTCTTTCTTGGTCACAACCTTGTTTACTATGCCAGAGCTCTTGACCAGCAGCGACGACAGGGGATAGAAGAGCCTGACGGCGGCAGAAAGGGGTCCCGCGGCCATCTTAGCCCAACCGAGATTGTTGGAGTTGGCATAGAGCTTGGGCAGTATCTCGCCGAAGAGCAGTATGAGGAATGTGAGTATCACCGTCTGCAACACGAAACTGAGCACGGGGCTCATGCCGTCGAACACGGGGCCGAGGGCAAAGTTGCAGAGCACGACAATGGTGACATTGACAAGATTATTGGCTATGAGGATGGTGGCAAGAAGACGGTCGGGCTTCTCGAGCAACCGAAGCACCTTGCGCCCCGAGGGTTCCTCCTCGAGCTCGTCGCACTGGACAGGCGAGAGTGAGAAAAAAGATATTTCGCTGCCCGAGACGAACCCCGACACAATCAGGGCGAGCACGGCGAGCGCCAGAGCTACTATCTGTGATGCGTCCATCGGCGCCACCGAGCACAGGGGCGTCAGGACAGTGTCAGGGATGAGGCTTAGTACAGCCTCAGTGGCTGGTAAAGGGTCTGTGTCCAATTCTGTATGGATAAGTGAGACAATAGGTGATGATGTATGGGTGGGCAAAATTAGTGAAAATTTCCGACAATATCAAACAATCTTCAGATTGAGCGGCATACGCCCGTCCGGCAGCCTCACCTCGACATGGGTGCGGGGGGTAGCCGGGAGTGCCGCACACGCGGGAGGGAGCAGTATGATGTCGCCCATCTTCATGATGGTGAGGCGGCTCACAGCCTCAAGGGCGGCGGCGATGTCGTCGGGGCGCGCCATGAGTGTCACCGGGGCACCGTTGATGTCGGCCTCGATTATAGCGGGCACAGTGTCGGGCGCCATCCATTCGCCGCACACCACCGACGAGTCGAGCCCCGACAGGAGTCCGGGCGACGGATGTTCCTGCAGCGTGAGGCGCAGGCCCACGGTGATGCCGTCATAATAGCGTGTGGCGAACTTGGGGGCTATCCCTTTGCCGAGGCGGCTGACATGCACGGCCACGAGGGGCTGGAGCTGCCACCTCTCCCCGTCCTCGGGATAGAACATCGGCCTCCCCGGCAGCAGCAGCGCCGAGTCGGGCATGAAATCGGCCTCGGGCACAGGCCCGAGGGTGCTGAAAGGTATTATCTTCATTTCCGTTCCGATGGGTTTTGTCTTACCGTACGGCACCTGTCGGCGTCCGTGACACGGCGTATGAGTCTCGCCGGGTTCCCGGCCACGATGGAGCGCGCCTCGACATCATGTGTCACTACGCTTCCGGCCCCGATTATGGCCCCGTCGCCCACCGTGACGCCGGGCAGTATGACCACGTTGGCGGCAATCCACACATCGCTCCCTATCGTTATCGGACGCGCACGCATCACTCCGGCGTTGCGGTCGGCGGCGTCATAGGCATGGATGATGGTACAGAGCGTGGTATTGGGGCCGATGAATACGTTGTTGCCGATGGTGACATCCGCCTCGTCGAGTATCGCGAGGTTGAAATTGCCGATGAAATTCTCTCCTATATGTATATTGAAGCCGAAATCGCAGCGGAACGGGCTGTGCAGCACGAACCGCCTCCCTATCGAGCCGAATATCTCGCGCGCCAGAGCCTCGCGCGCCTCGCGGTCGGAGGGCCGGGTTGCGTTGAGCCTGAAACAGAGGTCGGCACAGCGGCCGAGGGCGTCGCCGATTCCGTCAGCAAAGCCGTCCATCCAATCCCCCGACCGCAGCAGGTCGAAAACTGTGTCCGGGTGGGGGTTGCATTCAGCCGAATCCATCGTCATCTGCATGTGTGTCAATGCTGTTTCATCCTGTTATACATCACCGCAAGGTGGGCATATATGGATGTGTTCTGGATTGTTACATCGGGTGTGGCCTTGATGTGGAACGGCGTGAAATTCCACAGGGCCTTGATGCCCGAGTCGACACACAGCCGTGCCACCTCGGCGGCCACGCCCGCGGGGACGGCGATGATGGCTATCTCGGCGCCGAGGCCGTCGCGCAGCTCGGGCAGCCGGGCCATGTCATAGACGGGTATCCCCTCTATGTCCGTGCCCGTGACGTCGGGGTCTATGTCAAACCCCGCCACAATGTCGAGACCATAGCGCGAGAGGCCCGAGTCGGTTATCAGGGCTCGCCCAAGGCTGCCGACACCTATCATCACGGCGCGGTGCACGCGGTGGAACCCGAGGAAATCGTTCAGCTCCTCCTCGAGCTGCGCCACATCATAGCCTATGCGGGTCTTCCCCTTGATATTGAGGTAGCTGAGGTCTTTGGCTATCTGCGAGGCGTCGACATTGAGCTGATGCGAGATAGCCGTCGACGATACATAGTCCACCCCCTCGGCCCGCATCTTAGAGACACAGGCCAGATACCACGGCAGACGGCCTATCGCCGGTTCCGGGACGTATGGATGCTTTTCGCTTTCCATGGGCTGACAGGGGTTTTGAGAGGGCAAAAATACAACTTTTTTTTCTAAAATTTAAATATGCCGTGAAATTTGCGTAATTTTGCCGTCCAAAGACCACAGTACAGTAACTAAATCTATGGACCGCAAAGTCAGAGTGAGATTCGCCCCCTCCCCCACCGGGCCCCTTCATATCGGCGGTGTGCGCACCGCGCTCTACAACTACCTGTTCGCCCGCCGTCACGGANNNTCTCCGCATCGAGGACACCGACTCACAGCGCTTCGTGCCGGGAGCCGAGGACTATATAAACGAGGCCCTTGCATGGCTCGGCATAAAGATTGACGAGGGTGTGCGCGAGGGTGGCGCATACGGCCCCTACAAACAGAGCGAGCGCCGCGACATCTACCGCACCCACGTCAGGCAGCTTCTCGACGCCGGACGCGCATACTATGCCTTCGACACCCCCGCCGAGCTCGAGGCAGCCCGCGCCGCCACGCCCAATTTCCAGTATGACGCATCGACCCGCATGTCCATGCGCAACTCGCTCTCGCTCCCCGCAGACGAGGTGAAGGCCCTGCTCGACGCCGGGACACCATATGTGGTGCGGTTCCTCATCGAGCCTGGACGCGACGTCGAGGTCAACGACCTGCTGCGCGGACGCGTCACCATCAACTCGTCAATCCTCGACGACAAGGTGCTCTACAAGAGTGCCGACGACCTCCCCACATATCATCTTGCCAACATCGTCGACGACCATCTGATGGAGGTGACACACGTCATCCGCGGCGAGGAGTGGCTTCCGTCGGCACCCCTGCACGTGCTGCTCTACGAGGCATTCGGCTGGGCCGACACACGCCCCGATTTCGTGCACCTGCCCCTGCTGCTCAAGCCCGACGGCAAGGGCAAGCTCTCGAAGCGCGACGGCGACCGTCTCGGATTCCCTGTCTTCCCCCTCGAGTGGCACGACCCCTCGTCGGGCGCCATATCGTCGGGCTATCGCGAGAGCGGCTACCTCCCCGAGGCCGTCATCAATTTCCTTGCACTGCTGGGGTGGAATCCCGGCGACGACACCGAGATAATGACCATGGACGAGCTCATCTCCAAGTTCTCGTTTGACCACTGCTCGCGCTCGGGCGCAAAGTTCGCCTACGAGAAGGGACGCTGGTTCAACCACGAATATCTCCAGAACACCCCCGACGCACGTCTGGCCGAACTGTTCAAGCCGGTACTCGAGGCCCACGGCGTCAACCCCGCCGAGTTCGGCGACGAGTACATCACCCGCGCTGTCGGCATGGTCAAGGGACGTATCAACTTTGTGGCCGACCTCTGGGATCAGGCTAAATTCTTCTTCACAGCCCCGACGGAATATGCCGAGAAGGACATCCGCAAGCGCTGGAAACCCGAGACACCCGCCATCCTCACCGAACTCATCGGCGTGCTGCGCGCCCTCCCCTCATGGAAGAGCAAGGAGGCCGAGCCTATCGTGCTGCAGTGGGTGGCCGACAACGGCTATCACCTCGGCAACGTGATGAACGCCTTCCGCCTCTGTCTGGTGGGCGAGTGCAAGGGCCCCCACATCTTCGATATCACCGAGCTCATGGGCCCCGACGAGACCATAGCCCGCATCGAACGCGGCATCGCTGACATCAAGACACCCGGAGAGGCATGATAAAGGTCGGAATCATCGGAGGCTCGGGCTATGCCGCCGGCGAGCTGGTGCGCATACTCATCAATCATCCCGACGTGGTGCTCAAGTGGGTACACTCGCGCACCGTGGCCGGGCAGCGCATCGTCGACGTACACCAGGGACTGCACGGCGAGATAGACATGAATTTCACGTCGGCCATCGACCTCGACTCGATCGACGTGCTTTTCTGCTGCCGTCCCGCCGGAAAGACACGCGAGTTTCTGGCCCAGACCGCCATCCCCGCGCACCTCAAGATCATAGACCTGTCGCGCGACTACCGTCTCGAAGGGCCCGACAACGACTTTGTCTACGGTCTCTCTGAGCTCAACCGCAAGCCTATGGTGCGCGGAGCCATGCGCGTGGCCAATCCCGGATGCCTCGCCATGGCCGTCGAGCTGTCGCTGATACCGCTGGCCAAGAACCTCCTGCTCAATTCCGACATCCATACCACCGTACTCACCGGTGCCACCAGCGAGGGGGCCGAGCGGCGTCCCACCACCCACTATGCGTGGCGCAACGACAACGCCGTGGTCTACCGCCCCTTCCGCCACACCCAGGAGGCCGAGATACTGCAGACCCTGCGTGCCATGCAGCAGAGCTTCAGCGCCCGGCTGCACATGGTGCCGGTGCGCGGTCCCTTCTCGCGCGGCATCATGGCCGTCACATATCTCGACTGCCCCCTCGAACTCCCGGAGGTCATAAAGATCTATCAGGAGTATTTCTCAGACCATAATTTCACGTTCATCACCTCCAAGATACCCGACCTCAAGGATGTTGTCAACACCAACAAGTGCATCATCCACCTCGACAAGATTGACGGGCGGCTGCTCATCACGGCCGTTATCGACAATCTGCTCAAAGGTGCCGCGGGCAACGCCGTCCACACCATGAACCTGCTGTTCGGCCTCCAGGAGACAACCGGACTCACCATGAAGTCAGCTGCCTTCTGACGGCCCGTGCCCGGAATATCGAAGGAGCGCCGGAGGCGCGGGGATTATCAGAAACCCCACACGCAGTGTAGGGACTGTGATACTGAGAGAGTTAAGAGCCTCGGAGAGGCGATATTATGGTACCATAATATC
>DAAQ01000009.1 GCA_001701225.1 Bacteroidales bacterium H5
CCCGCCCGTTGTTATCTATTCCGCCTCGTCGGCGCCACCCGTGCGGGGGCCGCAGACTACACATTATCTCATACCTCCGGGCAAGCCCCGAAGCTATTAAGACCACGCCCCGTATCCGCGGGGCGCTCACATAGGTTTGGGGCCCTGCAACACCCACTTTTCGTGCCTCTCACGGTGTGCCACCCGCATATTTTCTGCCATTTATGGGGTGGGGTTTGGAGATTAGGATTCTTTTGTATATATTTGCAGCGTCGTGGGCAAGAGTGCCCCGGCATGACATAATTTATTAATTTAAAGCGTTTCGAGCTTTATTCTTTCACGAAAATCGCCAAATTTTTCACTTCTAAGGATAAAGCAGTTCGAGATTGCTCATGCTTTTCGCATATCTGCTCCCTCAGTCCGAGGGCCGATATACCGAACGGCGTGGGAGTGGACTGTTTATTTAGAAGTAGGCGTTTGGCGATGCCCCGTGAAGATAAACCGGACCCGTCCTACGCTTTTTTTGTACCCGGTGCTCTGAAGGATGGGGAGTGCCAGAGAAACACCAACCACAATACCATGCTACACAGACTACGATTATTGTGTATCCTGATGGCCATGACAGTGCTGTCGGCGCATGCGGCGGTTCCCGAGGGGATCCCATTGCTGCTCGACAAGGCCAACGGCCCGCAGATGCCCGCGTCAGGCGAATGGACAACTGACTCCTCTGACAGAACAATCTACACAGTCAAGATTCCCGACCTGACATCCATTGCCAACCCCGGACTCTGGATCAACAATATGACCTGCGAGTACAGCTATGACGGAATCAACTATGCGGACATCAGCTATTTCCCGACATCCGGCGTGTCCATCGGCAGCTATGGAAACGTCCGGCTTCTACCCCACACTGTCGGCTATCTGCGGTTCAGACGCTATTACGACCAGGACTATCACGCCATGATATTCGACCAGCCTGTAGGGGAAGAAAATACCAAAGAAAAAATTGACCCTAAATCCGAAGCGATTCTCGGCACAATTGAACGGAGAACATTCAATCTTATCCAAGACGGCGATTCATACACGGGTATAATACGCCATACTTTCACTAAGAGCGTGAGGATAGTCGACTTAGGGTACTATGCTAAATACGTATCAGACATAACAGCCCGCTCGATAGACGCAGACGGCAATCTTACCCCTCTTCCTCTCGTCGGAGATTTAGAGCAGGGCTATTGCTATCTTCCTCCGGGCAGTATGGGCATAGAACTAAATATCAGGACAAACACCACATCCTCTATCCAATATGCGAGTGTAAAAGGTCTTCTATACCAACTGTCAAGCACTAATGCCTCCGGGCCATGGGACCCATACCTCACCATCATTGACCGAGACCAGCGCTACGTATCTCGCGAGAGCTTTTACGATTTAAACGGAGACGGCATATTCAGCGCAACAAATGCCAACCCAATCATGACAACCATATATCCTGACGGGAATATCTATAGCCTCACAAACAGCGGCAACCGTCTGACCAGATATGATGCCACAGGCAAGCAGGTACTGATAGAGGACAATGACTACAGCCGCTCACTGGTACCAGCCGACTATGACCTTGACGGCAAATATGATTTCATGTATGGGAGCGACGTCTACACCATAGGGAAAGACGGCAATCCGCGTCTCGATGCCCTCAGGCTGCTGACCCCTGAACAATACGAGGGGGTACGTTCGGAACTGAAACTCAGCACCGGCGGCGAAGGAATCCCCGGAATGGGTGATATGTTTGGCCGTGACGGGGGCGGAATCGCGACAGAGGGAACAGGCACATTTGCCGATTTCAACGCCGACGGTCTCACTGACGTGCTTGTCAAAAAGGACAACAGCACCAACACCCTTTATCTGAACACAGGTGCCGACCGCACATACATCTACACCTCCGCACCCTCAGTGAAACTTGCACGCGACTTTGACGGCGACGGACTGATAGACATGGTGACCGTCGAGGATGACGGTCTCAAGATTTATCTGCAGCGTCGCGGGCAGCCCTCCGAGGCCGTGATGGCATACAGGGGATTCTCCGGCTCTGTATTAGGCGCATGTGATGTCGATGGTGACGGAGATGTCGACCTTGTGGTATATGCATCTTCGAGGAATGGATCTGATTACGATTATTATATCGCAGTGATAGAGAATCTCGGCAATTCAAAATTCACCAAACACGAAAAATACCTTACCAACAACATAGATTTAATCTCAGGCTATCTGCCCCAATTCTCGGGCATAGTCGATGTGGATGCCGATGGCAAATATGAAATACTGTTTGCAAAAGACCACAAGCTCTGCTCCGTAAAGCTGAAATCAGCAACCGAGTTCGGCGAGATTATCGAGATAACCCAAGCGAACAGCAATTATTACGAAAGTCTCGGCACTGTTGTCCCGATAGCGAACGATGGCCGGATGTCATATATCCGCGACATGGAACCCAATATCATCCATTGGGCCACAGACCCGTCGTGGGGAGTCAACAGCCGTCCCTCACGTCCCGTTGCACCCGAGCTGTCTTTCGACCCCCTGACAGGACGTCTCAGTGTGCGGTGGCCTGCGGGTAGCGATGCCGAGACACCCACGGCCGACCTGACCTACGAGCTCAGGGTGGGCACGAGCGAAGGTGCAGCCGACATTGTGGCGGCCAACGCCCTTGCCGACGGCACACGCCGCATATTTGCCGACGGAGCCAACGGATATGCCCGCGAGAAGGTCTACGACACATCGACATGGCCGCAGGGACGCATCTATGTGTCATATCAGGTAGTCGACGCATGCTGGCGCGGGTCTGAGTTCAGCCCGTCCGCGACATTCGAGAACACGCGTCCCCCCGTCGCTATCGCCATGGAGGCATTGCTCCATGGTGCAGGTAAACCGTTTGAGGCGTGGGTTGAGGATGGCCCCATACAGGGGATTACATACACCTGGAGCTGCTCGGAGGGTGGTACAGTGAGCATCGTGGATGAGGCCACACAGAGGGTATCGCTGAATTTCGGGACACCCGGAACCAAGACCGTCACACTCACCGCCACGGATGCCGCCGGCAACAGTGCGTCAGCCACCCGCAAGGTCGAGGTGAATCCGCAGGGCATATTAATTCATGAGAGCGGCATAGCTTTCTATAACGCCATCGACCTCGACGGCGACGGTATTCTGGAACTGAACAATTATGGCGGTTTTCATATTCAGAAGCCTGACGGAACATTCGAGAAATACCGCCGCATGTTCAATAGCAAGGCCTACTCAGGCATTACCTTCGACTATGACCGTGACGGTCTCGCCGACATAATCGGCTCTAATGATGTGCTTCGCAACCTGGGCGACGGTGACATGGAGGCACTTGTCGGAGTGACAAAAGGTACATGGACCCTCGACCTGAATAACGACGGATATGCCGACACCGACAACGCCATAAACTCGGGCGACTACACTACAGTGACAAGTATCGGACGCAAAGTCGGTACCCTCACATACGACTATAACGGAGACGGCCTGACAGACTATTTCGAGGCCAAATGGGACTACGACGCACGGCGGTACCACATCCTGTATCATGAGAATATCGACGGATACAGGTTTGCCGACCCGGTAGAAATTATGAGCTCGGATGTGCGTCTGCAGTATGTGGGCGACATTGACGGAGACGGCACAGCCGACATGTTGTTCAGTGCGGCCTCGTATGCATTCGGCGTGACGAGCTATGACGAGTATCTCCGTATATACTGGGGTGACGGCAGCGCACCGACCATGGTGCAGTGCCCGGACGGAGAGCCCTTCGGCAGCATAAACAGTGTCGCAGACCTCAATAATGACGGTGTCCTCGACATGCTGGTAAGCATAGAGAACAATTATACCATTCCTGTCTACCTATATGTCGACCACTCGTATGCCACACATGCCGAGAGGGAGAGAACCGACGACACACCATTCACAAGCATAACAGGCAACATGCGCTCGTACAAAAGCGAGTATCTGTTAGCCGCGCCCAACCAACGCCCCACCCCACCCACGGGACTGCGTGCATCGCAGAGCAGCCGTGGTGTCGTGATAGAATGGAACGCGGGTAGCGACGCCGAGACCCGCGCCACGGGACTGCGCTACAATATCTCCGTGAAGCGCCGCGGTGCCGAGGGTGAGAACGCCTACATAATCTCGCCCCTCAACGGCGGCAACGAGGACATGCCGCTGCCACAGCCCATCCGTCTGCTCAACTCGACCAGGTTCACCATACCTATAGCCTCGATACCCGCCGGAGAATATGAGATAAAGCTCCAGAGTGTTGACACGCACATGGCAGCCAGCAAATTCTCGGAAACCCTCCTGTTCACTGTCGAAGAATCAGCCCTTATGGAGATACCCACCACAGTAATGCTCGACAAGGTCATAGCTGTGGATGTACGCACCAACTTTGTGGGAGAGATTGATTTCGGCGAAGGGGCCGTAGCCTCATCCCACACCGGAGGTGGCCGCTACAACGTCGTCTGGCATACCGAAGGCCTCAAGAAGATCACAGCCGGAGGAAAGCAGGTGGCCACAACGATGGTCATTGCCGCACCCGACGCCTCATTCTCAATTCCCGCGTCAGTATTTGCCGGAGCATCGGTGCTTGTGGCCGACGGTGCCGAAGGCACATGGGAGGTGAGCTATGCCGGCGGCGAGTGGAAGCCGATAGGTCAGTTCAAGGATGTCATCAGCCGCATAGAGGGGTCTGATATCTATCTGACATTCGGCAAGACGGGCAGCTACACCCTGCGCCGTACCATTACCCGCAGCCAGGGTGACGGCACAGCCGAGCGCGCCCTAACCGTGACCGATGGAGGTGAACCCGCCATAGCCCGCGTGGCATGCGGAGACAACATGCGTTATTCCGTACACTGGGATGCGTCGCAGATTCCCGCCGAGGTGGCTTCCGTGCGCATATACCGCGAGACAGAGAGCTTTGGCGTGTTCACTCTGGCCGCAGAGGTGGCCCCCCAGACAGGGGCATACACCGACCTCCTCAGCAATGGTGCCGTCATGCCGTCGCGCTATGAGATTTCGTGGCGTCTCCCCTATGGAGAGACCATGCACTCCGAGGCCCATCAGCCCATCCATGTTCAGGTAAACAAGGCTCTCGGAGATGGCATAAACCTGATGTGGAGCCTCTATCAGGGTGCCACAGTGCAGAGCTACCGCATACTGCGCGGCACGTCGCCCGACCATATGAGCGTCATAGCCACCGTGAGCGGCAACATCAGCTCGTACACCGACCTGCAGCCGGGAGGCGTCGTGTATTATGCCGTCGAGACTGTGATGGCCGCTCCGCAACAGGCACGCGGTGCCGCAAGGAGCGCCGAGAGTGCGGCACGCTCCAATGTTGTCTGCTCGGCCGACGCGCGCGACGCAATCCTGGCCGGAAGCATCGCCATAATAAGCCCCAGGGGCAGCAACCTGCTCTTCATGGCCGACAGGCGCAACATGCTCACCGCCGCCATGATGCCCGCAGGCACCACAATCAACCGTGCCAACTGGGAGATTGTGGCAGGGAGCGAGAATGCCACAATCGACGCATACGGACGTCTCAACTATCTGCAGCCCGGTATAATCAGCGTCAAGGCCACCGCCTGTGACGGCTCGGGCGTGTCGTGCACGCAGGATTTCGAGATACGTTACTCCGAGGTGATGGCCACCTCCATCGAGTTCGAGACCGGCAATATGCACACCATGCAGGTGGGCGAGCAGTTGCGCATAGGCTATACCGTCTATCCCGCAGGTACATACCAGGGTCTCGAGTGGAGCGCGCCGTATGCCTCGCCGACCGAGCAGGTGCTCACCGTGACACCCGACGGCCTCATCACGGCCATCGCACCCGGCAGTGAGCTGGTGCGCGCAAGCTGTGTGGACGGCTCGGGCTTCTTTGACAGCGTCAACATCACCGTGGTTCCCAACAGCGGTGTTGAGGAGAGCGTGGTGGCACCCTCCGCCATGCAGGTACGTGTCACAGGAGGCGAGCTCATCGTCTCGGGCGTACGTCCCGGCGCCGAGATACGCGTCTACGCGCTCGACGGCACCCTGATTGCCTATGCAGCCTCAGACGGTGGCGAGACACGCTTCAGGCTTGAACACGGATTCTATATCGTGACAGCCGAGGGCACAAGCGCCAAGATACGCCTCTGACCCCTCGGTCACCATCCCAATCACGCCCCCCGCAAGCCCACCCGGCCCTGCGGGGGGCGTTTTCGTGTCCGACAGACAAACATCATTTTGCAGGGATAAGAAATAATTGTTATTTTTGCAAGAAATTAGAAACTACGTTTATGATGACTCATGTATCTGAGCGGGTGCAGGCACTCGCGCCGTCGGCCACACTGGCCATGTCCCAGAAAAGCAATGAGCTGAAGGCTCAGGGCGTCGATGTGATCAACCTCTCGGTGGGCGAGCCTGATTTCGAGACTCCGGCCCATATCAAGGAGGCTGCGAAGAAGGCTATCGACGACAATTTCACCTTCTATACCCCGGTGCCGGGCTATCTGTCGCTACGCAAGGCCATCAGCGAGAAGCTGTCGCGCGAGAACGGCGTGGCGTGCGCTCCCGAGCAGATTGTGGTGTCTAACGGTGCCAAGCAGGCACTCTGTAACGTCATCCTCGCCACCATCAATCCGGGCGACGAGGTGATTATCCCGATGCCCGCATGGGTGAGCTATGTCGAGATGGTCAAGCTGGCAGGTGGAATCCCCGTGGCTGTCAACGCCGACATCACGCAGGATTTCAAGATTACGCCCGCACAGCTCGAGGGAGCCATAACCCCGGCGACACGCATGATACTGCTCTGCTCGCCGTCGAACCCCACGGGGTCTGTCTACTCGCGTGCCGAGCTGCAGGGTCTTGTCGACGTGCTGGCCAAGCACCCCGACATCATCATTCTGGCCGACGAGATATACGAGCATATCAACTTTACGGACGGCTTCACGTCGCTCGGCTCGTTCCCCGAGACTGCGGACCGCACCGTCATAATCAACGGCGTGTCAAAGGCCTACGCCATGACAGGCTGGCGCATAGGCTATTGTGCCGCTCCCGTGTGGCTGGCCAAGGCCGTGACCAAGCTGCAGGGACAGTACACCTCTAACGCCTCGTCGATAGCCCAGAAGGCAGCCGAGGCCGCATATACGGGCTCGCAGGAGTGCGTGGCCGAGATGAACCGCGCCTTCGAGCGCCGCCGCAACCTGGTGGTGGAGCTGGCGTCGGCGATTCCGGGCCTCAAGGTCAACCGTCCGCAGGGTGCCTTCTACCTCTTCCCCGAGGTGAGCGCATATATCGGCAAGACCACACCCAAGGGCACTAAGATAGCCTCGTCTGCCGACCTGGCTATGTATCTGCTCGAGGAGGGCCATGTGGCCACCGTCGACGGAGGCGCATTCGGCATGGAGGGATATATCCGCCTGAGCTACGCGACATCCGACGACAACATCCGCGAGGCCATGGCCCGCATAGCCAAGGCTCTCGCCGACCTCGCCTGATCCGCCACCAGCAATACCATAAAGACAGCATAGATGAGGAATATACTCGCCATCGCGGCCCTGACTGCGGCGGCCGCAATGACAGCCGCCACTCCCGCCAGACAGGAATCGCGCTATCTGTGGCCGGCCGACTACATGGCCGACCCCGCCGCCCACGTGTTCAACGGAAAGACCTATATCGTGACATCGCACGACTGGGCGTCGCCCGTGACCGACGGAACCGACGGCGCGCACTATGACATGCGCGACTATCATGTGTTCTCGCTCGAGGGTGACCCGATGACGGCCGAGGTCACAGACCACGGTGCGGTGCTCTCTATCGAGGATGTGCCCTGGGTGTCAAAGCAGATGTGGGCCACCGACATGACCGAGAAGAACGGGAAATATTATCTCTATTTCTCGGCCAAAGACCTCAACGGCCTCTTCCGCATCGGCGTGGCCGTGGCTGACACCCCCGCGGGCCCTTTCAAGGCGATGCCCGACCCTATCCGGGGCACATACAGCATCGACCCTGCGGTCTATCGCGACGGTGACGACTATTATCTCTATTTCGGGGGACTGGCCGGAGGTCAGAACCACCGCTATGACAGCTCGAACACACTGATGGAGTGCGCCACGCGTCCGGCCAAGGGTGACACCGCCGTGCCGCCGCGTGTGGCCCGTCTGTCGGCCGACATGACGCAGCTTGCCGAGGCACCCCGCCCCGTCATCATAACCGATTCGCTGGGCAATCAGCTTCTTGAGTCAGATCCTCACCGCTTCTACGAGGCGCCGTGGGTCTACAGGTATGGCGACAAGTACTATCTGACCTACTCCACCGGTGGCACTCACCTGCTCTGCTATGCCGTGGGCGACTCACCCTACGGGCCATTTGTCTATGGCGGCGAGATAATGACCCCCGTCACCGGGTGGACCACCCACCAGGCCGTGACCGAGATTGACGGCAAGTGGTATCTGTTCTATCACGACAGCGCGCCCTCGGGTGGCGTGTCGTCGCTGCGCAGCATGAAGGTCACACCCCTCACCCACCGTCCCGACGGCTCGATAGTGACCATCGACGGCGGGAAACAACCCAAGAAATAAAAAACATAACCACTATACATAAATGGACTTCATTGAAGAACTGACCTGGCGCGGCATGATACACCAGATGATGCCGGGCACAGACGAACAACTCAAGAAAGAAATGACCACGGCCTATCTGGGCATCGACCCCACGGCCGACTCACTGCATATAGGACACCTTGTGGGCGTGATGATGCTGAAGCACTTCCAGCGCGCCGGACACAAGCCCATCGCCCTTGTCGGAGGCGCCACAGGCATGATCGGCGACCCCTCGATGAAGAGCCAGGAGCGCAAGCTGCTGAGCGAGGAGACCCTGCGCCACAACCAGGAGGCCATCAAGAAGCAGCTGGCCAAGTTCCTCGATTTCGACTCAGACGCCCCGAACGCCGCAGAGATGGTCAACAACTACGACTGGATGAAGGAATTCTCGTTCCTCGACTTCATCCGCGACGTGGGCAAGCATATCACCGTCAACTACATGATGGCCAAGGACTCTGTGAAGAAGCGCCTGAGCGGCGAGTCGCAGCAGGGCATGTCGTTCACCGAGTTCTCATACCAACTCTGCCAGGGCTATGATTTCCTGTACCTCTACAAGGAGAAGGGGTGCCGTCTGCAACTCGGCGGCTCGGACCAGTGGGGCAACATCACCACCGGCACCGAGCTCATCCGCCGCACCGTCGGCGGCGAGGCATACGCCCTCACCTGCCCCCTCATCACCAAGGCCGACGGCGGCAAGTTCGGCAAGACCGAGAGCGGCAACGTATGGCTCGACCCGCGCTACACATCCCCCTACAAGTTCTATCAGTTCTGGCTCAACGTCTCTGACGCCGATGCCGAGAAATATATCAAGATATTCACGTCGCTGACCCGCGAGGAGATCGAGGAGCTGGTCAAGGCCCAGGCCGAAGACCCCGGACAGCGTCCCCTGCAGAAGCGTCTGGCCAAGGAGATAACCACCATGGTACACTCGGCAGCCGACTACGAGGCAGCCGTCGAGGCATCGCAGATACTCTTCAGCAACAAGGCCGGCGAGATACTGCACAAGATCGACGAGGCCACGCTGCTGGCCGTGATGGAGGGTGTGCCCCAGCACAACGTGCCCCGCTCGGCAATCGAGGAGGGCATCAAGCTGGCCGACCTGCTCACCGAGGTGGCCCCAGTGTTCGCGTCGAAGGGCGAGATGCGCAAGATGGTGCAGGGTGGCGGCGTCTCCATCAACAAGGAGAAGATAACCGACCCCTACGCTCCCGCCGACGCGTCGATGCTCATTGCCGGAAAGTACATCCTGGTACAGCGCGGCAAGAAGAACTACTACCTGCTCATCGTCAACGACTGATAACCCGACATACATACCCATGCTCACAAACCTCGCACACCTTGTCGAAGAGGCCCGTCGACGCGGGCCGCGCCGCCTGGCCGTAGCATACGGACAGGACGCACATACACTCCATGCCGTGGCCGACGCCGCAGCAGCCGGAATAGTGACACCCGTCATATATGGCGACCGCGACATCGTGCTCGGGGTCTGTGAGAAAGAGGGTATCGACGCCTCTGGATTCGAGATTGCAGACATCAAGGGTGACACCGCCTGTGTGGCGCGTGCCGTTGCCGATGTCGCCGCCGGAAACGCCGACATACTGATGAAGGGGCTCGTCAGCACCGACAAGTATATGCGCGGCATACTCAACAAGGAGGCCGGACTCTTCCCGCAGGGAGGTCTGCTGAGCCATGTCTCTGTCGTAGAGCTCCCCGGACGCGACCGCCTGCTCTGCGTGGCCGACGTGGCAGTGATACCGCAACCCGATTTCAAACAGAAACTCAAGATAATAGGCTATCTTGCCTCGACAGCCCGCTTGCTCGGCATCAGGACACCCAAGATAGCGTGTATCGCCCCCTCCGAGCAGGTGCTCGCCGGGGTGCCGTCGTCGACCGAGGCCGCAATCATCGCCAAGATGGCCGACCGCGGCCAGCTCGGCGACGTGCGTGTCGACGGCCCGCTTTCGCTCGACGTCGCGCTCTATCCCGAGGTCGTGGCCGAGAAAGGGGTCAAGGGGTCGTGTGTGGCCGGAGAGCCCGACTGCCTGCTCTTCCCCAACATCGAGAGCGGCAACGTCTTCTTCAAGGCGGCCACCCACATGGCCGGAGCCGAGATAGCCGCCATGGTCACAGGCACACGTGTGCCGTGCGTGCTCACCTCGCGCGGCGACACGCCAAAGACCAAGCTCTACTCGATAGCGCTGGCCTGCCTTAGTATCAACTGAAAAATCATCCTCACCCATGTCTCACCGCATCCTCGCCATAAATCCCGGGTCGACATCGACCAAGTTTGCCGTCTATGACGACAACACACCCATCTTCACCCGCTCCATCCACCACTCGCCCGACGAGCTGGCCGGATTCGGCCACCTGTCCGAACAGTTCGCATGGCGCAAGGGACTCATTGAGAAGGCACTCGAGGATAACGGGATACCCCTGCGCTCGCTGTCGGCCGTGATAGGGCGCGGCGGCATCATCTGCCCCGTCGAGAGCGGTACATACGAGGTCAACGACGAGTTGCGCCGCGACCTCATAAACGCCCCGATGCAGCACGCCTCGAACCTCGGGGGACTCATAGCACGCGACATAGCCGACGAGATCGGGGTCAAGTCGTACATAGCCGACCCGGTGGTGGTCGACGAGATGATACCGTATGCGCGCCTTAGCGGCGTGCCCGAGCTGCCGCGCAAGTCCATCTTCCATGCCCTCAACCAGAAGGCCATAGCGCGCCGCTATGCCAAGGAGACAGGACGCGCGTATGACAGCCTCAACCTCATCGTGTGCCACATGGGTGGCGGCATCACCGTGAGCGCGCACCGCAAGGGGCGTGTCATCGACACCACCAACGCCCTCGACGGCTGCGGCCCCTTCTCGCCCGAGCGCTCAGGCTCACTCCCTCCCGGCCCGCTGGTGCGGCTTTGCTTCTCGGGCAAATATACCGAGGAAGAGCTCATCAAGCTCGTACACGGCAAGGGTGGAATGATGGCCCACTTAGGAAGCACATCGGTGCCCGACGTGCTCGAGCGCATCGACAAGGGCGACCTCCACGCCATGCTGGTAGTGCGCTCGATGATATACTCGGTGTGCAAGGAAATCGGAGCCATGGCCATCGCGCTCAAAGGTGACATCGACGCCATACTCATCACCGGCGGCATGGCCCAGAGCAAGCGCATCACCGACTTCATGGCCGAGCATGTCTCGTTCATAGCCCCGATATTCGTATATCCGGGCGAGGATGAGCTCAAGTCGCTCGCCGAGAATGCCCTTGCGGTCATAACGGGCGAGCAGAAGGTCAAGACCTATCACAGCGAGGAGTCCGAGGACCCGTCGCGCATCAACGACCGCGAGCAGCCATCGAAGATACGCGACATCCTCCTCGCCGCAATCACACCTGCCCTGCCGGGCGAGAAGACCATGAGCGCAATACGCAAGTATCTGAGCCGATGGAGCCGTCCCGGCATAAACAAATAAGGATACATATCTGATCTGAATGGAAAGTCAGCTGCTGCTGTTCGTCATCGAGGTCCTCGGCACGCTTGCCTTTGCCGTCAGCGGCATACGTCTCGCCGCACGCAAGAGATTCGACTGGTTCGGGGCCTATACCATCGGCGTCATCACGGCCTGTGGCGGAGGTACCATACGCGACCTGTTGCTTGGAGCGCCGGTTTTCTGGATGGCCTCATGGATGTATCTGGCCGTGACGGGACTCGGATTCCTCATCGTGTGCCTCTTCAAGAGGGTCCTCACCTCGTCGTCGCGCTCGCTGTTCATGTTCGATGCCATCGGCCTGACACTGTTCGTCATAACGGGTGTCGAGAAGAGCCTCATGTACGGTTTCCCGATGTGGGTTGCCATTGTCATGGGGATGATTACGGGAGCGTTCGGCGGCATCCTGCGCGACGTTCTCATCAACGAGGAGCCCCTCTTCTTCCGCAAGGACATCTATGCCACCGCCTGTCTGGCCGGTGGATTTGTCTACTGGATTGTGGCGCTGTGCGGCGGCAGCGCATTATTGTGCCAGAGCCTTTGTGCCGCCGTGATACTGTTCCTGCGCTGGGGTGCCCTACATTACGGATGGCACCTTCCGCAGATGCGCGAGACCGAAGAGACAACCACTGCCAATGACACCGCAGGCCCAAAGTGACGAGCGCTATATGCGCGTGGCACTCGACGAGGCCCGGCGTGCCCTCGAGGCCGACGAGATACCTATCGGGGCGGTCGTCGTGTCGCCACGCGGACGCATCGTGGGACGTGGCCACAACCTCACCGAAGCCCTGCGCGATGTCTCGGCACACGCCGAGATGCAGGCCATGACAGCCGCCGCATCGACCCTGGGCGGAAAATACCTGACGGGATGCACCCTCTATGTCACAGTCGAGCCGTGCCTGATGTGCGCCGGCGCCCTCGGGTGGGCGCAGGTGTCAAGGATAGTCTACGGTGCTGCAGACGACAAACGGGGCTATCACACCTATACGGGCGAAAGGCACCCCTTCCATTCCAGAGCCACAGTCACGCCCGGTGTCCTCGCCGACGAATGTGCCGCCCTGATGAAACAATTCTTCAGGCAAAAGCGATAATACTATAATGGTCATAGTTTTTATAGTTGAACTAGACCAACTATCCCAAACCAACCAACACTCTCAACTCTATGAAAAAGAAACTCGTCATCTCGTCGGGCGCGGGCATCAGCGCCGAGAGCGGCATCACCACATTCCGTGACGCCGGGGGCCTGTGGGAAAACTATCCCGTGATGGATGTGGCTTCGGCCGACGGATTCGCACGCAATCCGGCCCTGATACACCAATTCTACAACGATCGCCGCAAGCAGCTCGTCAAGTGCGAGCCGAATGCTGCACACAAGGCCCTCGTCGAGCTCGAGAAATGGTATGACGTCTATGTCATAACCCAGAATGTCGACAACCTGCACGAGAAGGCCGGGTCGTCGAAAGTGCTGCACCTGCACGGCGAGCTGATGAAGGTGCGCTCAATCCCCCACCCCGACCGAATCTACACCCTTGACGAGGAACATCTCGAGACCACGGTCGACTCGCGCGACAAGTATGGCGACCCTGTGCGCCCGCACATCGTGTTCTTCCAGGAGGCGGTGCCCAACATAGAGCGTGCCATCGAATGGGCCTCCGAGGCAGACATCTTTGTGGTCATAGGCACATCGCTCGCCGTCTATCCCGCCGCGAGCCTGCTGCACTATGTGCGCCCTGGCATCCCGGTCTATTATATCGACCCGAACCCCGCCCATGTGCCATCTAACGTCACGGTGATACCCGAAATCGCCTCGGCAGGTATGCGTGATCTTGTCAAGATATTGCAACCGAAATAAAATGCAACCTCGTTAACAACTTTTAACACACCCGGGGGGGGTAATTTTTCATATTTGTTTGTACCTTTGCCTCCAGTTAAACCAGCGTGTGTAATTTACATAGCTACTTATAACAAGATACGAAAAATAGGTTAAGAAGAAGGAGACGACCGTGAGGTTATCTCCTTTTTTGTCATTCAGGGGGCCGGAAATTCTTCCGGCCCGATGTCATATCCTGAAATCCTTGAGGTCGAACCTCACCCTGAGGCCCCAGTGGAAGGGTGCGCCGCGCTGGAAGAACGTGTTGCCTATCGACTCGTAGCGGAATACGTTGAAACGTGTGTCGGTCAGGTTCTTCATCCACACCTCAAAGAGCATGGTGCGCCAGCGTATGCCGACATCCAGGCCGACCTCGGCATAGAAGGGCTGGCGGTAGAGGTTGCGCTCGTCCCAGTATATCGACCCGGTGCCGCGCACGTCGGGTGTGACGATGAGGTGTATGTCGCGCCTTGACGAGATGGGCTGGAGGTAGGAGACACTGGCAAAAAGGGTGTTCTCGGGGGCATAGGGCACGCGCTTGCCCGAGAGGTCATACTGCCCGTCGTTGAAATGACGGAATGTGGCGCGGTTGAATCCGTATGCCACATTGAACACCCACTTGGGCGTGGGGTTATAGCGCAGCGTCAGCTCGGCACCCAGCGAGCGGGTGCGTCCGGCATTGGTGGTCATGCGCCCCGTGGTCGTGCCCTCGGGGAATACGGTCACCTGCTGGTCGCGCAGGTCGATGTAGAATGCCGAGAAGGTGGCGTAGGCCCTGCCGCGGTCCATATAGAAATGTCCTCCGACCTCATAGTTCCACGATGTCTCGGGGAGATAGCTGACAATGCCGTCGACATCAATCTCGGGAGGCGCGCCCATCACCGACATCATTTTGGTCTGGAGAATCTGGCTGAACATCTGGGTATTGAATCCTCCGGCCTTATAGCCTCGCGACACCTGGGCGAAGAAGGCCGAGTTGTTGTGGTTGAAGGTGACGGAGAATGTCGGGAGGAATTCGCGGAAGGTCTTCTTGAGCCTGCCGCTGTCATGTATGTCAATCTCTTTCGAACCTATCGCCACGGGGCCTCTGTACATCGTCGCCGATGTGTTGACATCGCTCAGGTAGCTCATGGATGTATGCTCGTAGTCGAAACGGAGTCCCACGGCAAGGTCGAAGGGCCCGGCGGCGTATGAGCTGCGGTGATAGAGGGCCACCCCGCGTGCAGGGGTGCGGAATCGCGAGCCGAGCACAAAACTGTCGTCATCCCACCTCAGGGCCATGCCCGGGGGGAGATTGGGATTGATGTTGCCGACTATCAGGCGGTCAATGCCGTCCTCCTTGAATGTGACGGGGGCCATCATGCGGTTGTGCTTGTAGAAGGCGAACACTCCGGCAAGCCATGTGTAGTTTCCGGCGGTGCCGCGAAGCACGACATCCTGGGTGACACTGAGGTCGTGCTGACGCTGCGTAAGGGTGAAATAGCTGTCGGGCAGGAAATCCTGATCGAGCGTCATATTGTCGTGGAGCATCTGCAGGCCTGTAATCGAGGCCAATGTGAAATGCGGTGTGATCCACTTGACCGAAAGCCCTTCGGTGAGGCCCCAGCGGCGATAGAAGCAGGTGTCGTTATAATTGACCTGCCCAGTCTCCTCGAACACGTAGGGATAGCCGTGCTGGCGCGAGTGGACGCCTGAGACGACATTCTCGACCGAGACGCTCCCGGAGGGGCGCCATACGGTCTTCCACCTCAGCGACACATCTTCTGTCTCGCCACAGCGCGAGCCGTCGTGGGCGTTGTACTCATATCCGTTGTTGTGTCCTCCGTGCGCGTTCAGGCTCATGCCCAGACGGTCGTTGAGTTTCTTGTATATTCCCGCCGAGAGGCGCGAGAAAGCATACGAGCCCCCCTGGGCGCTGAACTTCACACCCTCCCAGTTCATGGGCGAGAGGGTGTAGATATTGATGAGGCCTGCTATGGTGTTGCGGCCATAGAGGGTCGACTGCGGGCCGCGGAGCACCTCGATACGCTCGATGTCAGCCATGTCGAAATCATAGGCATTCTTGTTGAGATACGGTATGTTGTCGACATTCAGGCCCACTGCCGGCTGGTCAATGCGGGCACCGATGCCGCGCACATAGATGGAGGAGGTCATCTTTGACCCATAGTCAGGCATGTAGAAGTTCGGCGCGATGTCGCTCACTCCCTTCATGCTCTCGATGGCATATCGGCTGATCTCCTCGGGGGTGACAGTGGTCACCGACACGGGCTGACGCAGCAGCGACGAGGCCTGCTTGATGGCCGTCACCCTCACCTCAGAGAGTGCATAGGCCGTATCCGCCGGCTCGACCGGGGGCGTGACAGCCGCAGCGGCGGGGGCAAGCGAGAGCGAGAGGAGCAATAAGGTACTATTTTTCATTATCCGGTTCAAGTAAAAATTCCGTTTCATCTATTATGTTGAGGCACAGGGCACGTGTCAGGGGCACGTCCCTGTCGAGCTCGCGGCGCGCCATCGCGGCGGCTGCGGCGGCATCCTGATTCATTATGTTGCGCATCAGGCGCAGGGCGGTATAGCGGAGCATGTCAGACTCGGACGAGGCACACCCCTCGGCAAGACGGCGCGCAAAGGGGAGGCGGCGCAGCAGACGGTGGCACAGCACGTCGGCGACCTCGGTGTCGCGCACGTCGCACATCCACCGCAGGGCCGTGGCCTCGTCCATCTCGGCGGCCGGGTATATCATCGGCGCCACAAGAAGGCTCTCGCGTGTGCGGCGGTCGGCCCACAGCTCCTCGGCAAAGGCCGCGTCGGGCTGCACCGAGGCGGCCACCTCGGCTATCTGGGGCAGGTTGAGGCCGAATATCATGCGGTATGACGGTGAGAGACGGCGCAGGGCATCGGCCACGATGCCGTTGCGCATGGCAAAGAAGCGTCGCTTGACAAGCTGCATCCGGTTGTACTCGCTCATATAGAACTTTTATACATCTCCGGGCGTTTGAATATCAGATATGCAAACCCCGTTTTAACTGTTATTGATTATGAGTAAAGAGAAATCTTCAACGAACATCTGGCTCATCATCGGCGTCGTGGTGCTGATAGCGCTGCTGCTTATCTGGCTCACAGTAGCCGACTTTTTCGGTGACACGGATGTCGCCGCGATGGTGTCGCCCCTCGTCTGAGAGACGCGGGAAAAAATCACGAGTGTGGGACCGGCCTACTGTGGCCGGTCCCACACCTGTATCATAAGATTAGGCGCAGCGTCAGATGGCGTCATCCTCGACATTCTCGAGGGCATCGGCCTTGGCCGCGGGCGCGGGAGTGTCTGAGGTAGCGGCCTCGAGCTTCTTCATCACAGAGAAGATGAAGATGGCCGAGAGGGCGCAGAGCACGATGAGGATGCCCCAGATGGCGGCAACAGAGATCTTGCCCCATAGCATCATGGGTATCGACACAAGGTAGTTGCCGACGGCGGTAGCGGCGAACCATCCGCCCATCATGGAGCCCTTGAGCTTGGGAGGTGCGACCTTGCTGACAAACGAGATACCCATGGGCGAGAGCAGAAGCTCGGCAAATGTCAGGAGCAGGTAGGTCGAGATGAGCCAGTTGGGCGACACGGCGCCATTGGTGCCTACCAGCCCGAGCGAGGCGAACACCATCACACAGTAAGCCGCTCCGGCCAATATCATGCCATAACCGATCTTGCGGGGTGCCGAGGGCTCCTTGCCCTTGCGTGCCAGCCATGCGAAGAATGCCATGGAGAATGGTGTGAGGGCAACCACATAGAACGGGTTGAACTGCTGATAGACGGCGGGGTCGATTCCGGTCACTACCTCGGGAGTATTTGTGTAGATATGTACGAGAACCCCTGCAAGAGCTATGAGCACGACACCCGAGATGAGTTTGGCCTTGAACGTGGTGCTCTGTATGAGGCTGAACAGGGCATAGACACCTCCGGCGATGCAGACAAGGGCCCAGATGTTGAATCCGATGCGCGTCCACCCTGTGGCGTCAGGAGCCGTACAGCTCTTTGCGAACTCCGAGAGAGCCTGGCCGTTCTGATGGAATACCATCCAGAAGAAAATCACGACAGAGAACACCAGCATCAAGGCTACGATGCGCTGTTTGGTCTGCTCGGGAGTCAGCTCGGGACCATAGTTGACGGCAGGCTTGCCGTCGGCGGCGACCTTCTTCTTATCCACTATGATGTGGGCATAGGTCTTGCGGCCGAGGCTGTAGATGAGAAAGCTGACGATGAGCGACACACAGGCCAGGGCGAAGGCGTATGAGCAACCTGTCGAGAAGGCCGTGATATAGCTCTCGGCAAACTCGCCAAGCGATGTGAAAGTCACCTGACACTGTGAGGCGAAATCGGTGAGGTATGCAGAGAGGAATGCAGCGACATCACCACCCTGCGACATACCGTTCTGGATGGCGAACTCCGTCATAGCCTTGAGCTTGTCGGGGTCTGTGGGCATCACCGTAAAATTCTGTGTGTCAAGACACCAGTTGCACACCGTGGCGGCCATGGGATTGTTGGTGGCATATCCAGCGCTACGCAGGCCTAAGTTCTTCAGCGCGATGGCAGCCATAGGCGCGAACATCGAGCCGAGGTTGATGGCCATGTAGAAGAGAGAGAAGGCCGAGTCGCGCTTGGCGGCATACTTGGGCTCGTTATAGAGGTCACCAACCATCACCTGCAGGTTGCCCTTGAAGAGACCTGTTCCAGATGCGATAAGCAGAAGCGCAAGGAAGAGGAGCAGCATCGAGCCCACAGAGCGCACAGGAGTCGGAGCCGAAAGCAGGGCATAGCCCACAAACATCACGGCGATACCCGAGACAACGCACTTTGAGAAACTCCACTTGTCGGCAATCCAGCCACCGACGAGGGGCATGAAATAGACAAGAGCAAGGAAAATCGAGAAAATCTGACCTGTCCACGTAGAGTCAAGTCCGAACTTGGCCTGCAGATAGAACAGGAAGATTGCAAGCATGGTGTAATAGCCGAATCGTTCGCCCGTATTGGCAAGCGACAGCACATACAGCCCCAACGGTTGGTTCTTAAACATGTTGATGAAGCGAAATGTGAATTAAAGTGAAGCGAAAGTGCAAATTTACAGCAAATTTCCGAGATTCCGGCCATTATAAGCCAAAATGTTCAAAAACCCCGCCATTTCCCGTACATCCGGCCATTTTCTATATCTCGGACATGAGAAATTCCCTTATGGAGAGTGTCTTTATGCCTTCGTATGTATTTCCGCCAAAGCCATGCTCGGTCACGACATATTTCGGATAGTTGTTGCCGATGGCGAGGAGGTTGCCATACTCGCGGCGTGCTGTCTCCTCACTGTCTATGCGCAGGGCTACCTGTATATATAGATATTCGTTGTCGCGTATGGCCACGAAATCGACCTCCTGCCTGTCGATGCTCCCTATCTTTACGTCATAACCGAGGAAAAGCAGGTGATTGTACACAAGATTCTCCATAATCTTCCCGCGGTCGGCATCGCGGAATCCCGTGAGGACATTGCGAAGCCCGAGGTTCCCAAAATAGTATTTCTCGCCAATCTCGAATATCTTCTTTCCAACGAGGTCATACCGCAGGGCCACATGAATCAGGAATGACGATGCGAGATAGGCCGTATATGTCTGCAATTGGCTCACACTTATGGCTATGCGCTGCGATTTGAGATAGTCGCTGATTTTCTTTGCCGAGAAGATGGTTCCGATGTTCTCGGCAATGAACTGCGCAAGGCGTTCGAGTGTCGAGGTGTTCCTGATCTGATAACGTGCCACCACATCGCGATAGACGATTGTCGAATAGACGCTTTTAAGATATTCTCCGGCTACGGCGTCAGTCAGCTCGAGATTGCGCAGATAAGGCAACCCGCCATACCGCGCATATTTCTCCAGGGCTTCCCTACCCTCCTCAAGGCCATGGAATGTCAGGAACTCACCATAGCTCAGGCTGTATACCTTAATCTCGATATATCTTCCCGTGAGTTTGGTGGCCAGTTCGCCCGACAGCATGTGAGAGTTGCTTCCGGTGATATAGATGTCACAGTTGTCACGGATAAAGAATGAGGTTATGACACTCTCGAACTCCTTTACCTCCTGTATCTCGTCTATGAAGATATAGCTCATCCCTTCCTCCGTGACCTTAGCATCAAGATACTCATACAGTTTCTCCGGGTCTGTCAGCGGACGGTATTTGAAATCCTCGAAATTTATGAATATTATGTTGGCCTCGGGGTTGTCGCGAAGAATCTCTTCCATTACATTATACAGCAGATAGCTCTTGCCAACACGCCGCTGCCCGGTCAATACTTTGATTATATTCTTGTTGACAAACGGGCGTAGCCTTGCAAGATATGCCTCGCGCCTGATTATGTTCTTGGGTATCCGCACCATAAAGTTTACTGTATGTAGTAAGTTTCCCGCAAATATAGTAAAAGTTTACTACATATAGCAAACTTCCGGCGATTTTTGCAAAAGTTTACTACATACAGTAAACCTTTTTTGATTCGTCCGGGATTAATTATTATAATAATATTGTAATATCCCGGAACTTTGTGTAATTTTGCGGTGTTCGGATAAGAGAGGCATCTTTCTGAACTGCAGTTATTAACAATATATAAAACAGATTGGTCATGTTAGCACGCATAACACAGGTGGGCACGTCGGTAGGGGTAATCATCCCCCGCTACATCGCCGCAGAAGCGGGATTCAAGAAGGGCTCGCCTATAAATATCGAGTACCGGGAGAATGCCATAACCATAACCAAGGCCACATCGGCGCGTCACGGGTGGGCGGATGCGTTTGCCGCATACGCCTCCGAGGGAGAGGACGAGCAACTTATCCCCGACCATATAGACATCGAGGCCATAGAACTGACCGAAAGGATATGAAGAAATTCGAACTGGTACTGGTCAATCTCGACCCTACCGTAGGCCATGAGGTGAAGAAGACAAGGCCGTGCCTGATAATATCGCCCGACGAGATGAACTTTGCCTTGAAGACAATCATCATCGCTCCCCTCACATCTCACCCTCGGGCAATCCCTACGCGGGTCACTGTCAAGGCTACGGAACAGAGCGGTCTGACTGCCGAGAGCTATGTGATGCTCGACCAGATAAAGACCATCGACAAGACGAGGATAATCGCAATCTTCGGCGAGATTTCCGAGCCTGAGAGGCAGGCTGTAACCGATACGCTGCACGCCCTCTTCGCTCTTTAGCCTAAAACGCAATAAAAAGCAAGCGAACCGAAAATTTGATTTCCGATTCGCTCTTGTTGGTGGCGGGAGCAGGACTCGAACCTGCGACCTTTGGGTTATGAGCCCAACGAGCTACCACTGCTCCATCCCGCGATGTTGTTTTCATTGGTGCAAAGTTAGGCATTATTTGGCTTATGGCCAAATAATCGCGAAAATATTTTGTTAAAAATATTTAATCGCCTGATAATGAATCCACAATATGTGTCACCGAAAGAGCATAGAGGGCGGCTGTCTCGGTGCGCAGACGGTTGTCGCCGAGGGTGACGGGGACGAATCCGGCATCGAGAGCCATGCGTATCTCGTCAGGGTCGAAATCACCCTCAGGGCCGATGAGAATGAGGGTATCGCGCCCGGGACGGTATGCGCGGGCCATGTCGAGCCGGGGCACCGAGGGGTCACAATAGCCTACAAAACGCTGGGCATCTGGCATCAGCCCCATCACATCGCGCATCGGCGTGAGGGGCCAGACCGTGGGGCACACAGCCTTGAGCGACTGCTTCATGGCCGAGACGGCAATCTTCTCGAGCCGTTCGGACTTGAGCTCGCGGCGCTCACTGCGGCGGCACAGCAGGGGAATGATGTCATTGACACCTATCTCGGTCATCTTCTCGACCATCCACTCCATGCGGTCCATGTGCTTGGTGGGAGCCACGGCCACGGCGATGCGCTGCGACCATGGCAGAGGCTGTTCCACAGTCTCTATGACCTCGACGGCGGCATGCTTGGAGTGGGCGTCGACAAGGCGGCACCGATGTACGCCACCGCGTCCGTCGACCACCTGCAGCTCGTCCCCCTCGGTCATGCGCAGCACGCGCACGGCGTGGCGAGAGTCACTCTCGGGCAGCCGCAGGGTGTCGAGGATGTCGGGCGAATAGAACTGTATCATTTCTTAAGGTCTTCTGCCATCCCCTCGGGGTCTGAATCGGTCTCCTCGATATAGGCACGAGCCTCGGCGGCAGTGGGAGATTTGGTATCCTTGAATATGAAGAAGAAGAGCACGGCGACGACGAGGGCATAGCCTGCGAAGATATACCATGCAGTGGTCCATCCGGCATGCTGTGCCTCGGGGGTGGTCTGCGAGAACACAAGGCTGTTGACGATGGCCTGTGCGGCGAGGGTGCCGACGGTCGCGCCGATGCCGTTGGTCATTATCATGAAGAGTCCCTGGGCCGACGAGCGCAGCGACGGTGAGGTCTGCTGGTCGACATAGAGGCCGCCTGAGACATTGAAGAAATCGAACGCGATGCCATAGACTATGCACGATACCACGAGCAGCCACAGGCCGGAGCCTGTGTCACCGAGCCCGAAGAACCCGAAGCGGAACACCCACGCGAACATGGCCATGAGCATCACTCCCTTGATGCCGAACCGCTTGAGGCAGAACGGGATAAGCAGTATGCACAGCGTCTCGCTGATCTGCGACAGCGATATGAGGGCGTTGGCGTTATGCGCACCCCATGTGTCGGCATACTCAGGGATGGCGCTGAACGAGGTGATGAAGATGTTGCCATACGAGTTGGTTATCTGCAGCGACACGCCTAACAACATACTGAAGATGAAGAAGATGGCAAGTTTCTTGACCTTGAACAGCTTGAAAGCCGAGAGCCCGAGCGAGTCGGCAAGCGAGCCTGACGACGAGGCGTTGACGGGACAGGCCGGGAGGGTCAATGCATAGCCCGCGAGACAGAAGCTGAGCACGGCGGAGGTTATGAGCTGATAGGCATTGGTCTGGAACTGCGTGAAATTGACGAACAGCATCGAGCAGATGAAACCCACGGTGCCGAACACACGGATGGGCGGAAAATGAGTGATGGTGTCAAGACCGTCGCGGGTCAGGGCATTGAAAGCCACGGAGTTGCCGAGACCGATGGTGGGCATGAAGAAGGCCACAGAGAGGGTGTAGAGCGTGAATAGTGGCCCGAATTCGACCTGCGAGGCCGTGAGGGCATATACTCCGGCCGATGCCATGAAAGCTCCGGCCAGCACATGGCAGAGGCTCAGCATCCTCTGCGCCTGTATCCAGCGGTCGGCGACAATGCCGACAATGGCGGGCATGATGAGCGACACTATGCCCTGGACAGCATAGAAAAGGCCGATCTTGGTGGCAAGCCCTGCGGAGCCGAGGAAATTGCCCAGCGAGATGAGATAGGCACCCCAGACGCCGAACTCAAGGAAATTCATTGCGGCGAGCCGCACCTGTATGGGTTTGATCTTTGACATGGCGGGTTGTATGATTTCAGTAAGGTAAGTCGTCTTCAATCTCCGGGTCTTCGGGCTCTCCGGCCTCGCGCTTGCGCTTGAGTATGGCCGAGATGCGGGCGGCTTCCTCATAGTCCTCACGCTCTATGAGGTCGGCCAGCATACGTTCAAGCTCCCTTATGGCCAGGTTCTCCTCGCGGGGCACCGTGCGCGACTCGCGGACCTCTCCGGCGCGCGCCGCAACCCCGTCGTCGGGGATGTCAATCTCCTCCATCTCGAAGCCGGTCTCTGCCAGTACCTCGGGAGTGGTGTATATGGGGGCACCCGTGCGCATGGCCAGCGCCACGGCGTCTGATGTGCGCGAGTCTATGGTGATGGTGCGTCCGGCATCGGCAAGGATCAGCTCCGAATAGAACACCCCGTCCTCGAACCTGTATATCGTCACCTCGACCAGCCGTATGCCGAATGCCTTCCACATGCCGGGGAAGAGGTCGTGGGTCAGCGGGCGCGGTGCCGTGACTCCCTCCATCTTCATGGCTATGGCCTGGGCCTCGGCGGCGCCTATCATCACCGGGATACGGTAGGGACCGTTGACCTGGGCCAGTATCAGGGCAAACACACCGGTCTGCACCTGCGAGTATGATATGCCGAGCACACGCAGCGCTATGCGGTTGCCGGAGTCTTGGGGATTGTCGTTTTCCATTTTCACAACATTACGTTACGCCCCGTTATGACTCCGCTGCCCAGACAGAGGCGCGCGTCGGGGGTATAGATGACTGCAAACTGACCCGGAGCAATCCCCTGCACGGGGGCCGGGCTCTCTATCACGTATTCACCGTCGGCCACACGGCTCAGCGTGGCGGGGAGGAACTGTGGCGTATGGCGGTTCTTGAACTGTATCTCCACCCTGTCGCACGCTCCGGGCCACGGATCACGCGTGAGCCAGTGCATCTCGTCGAGATGCAGGGTATGGCCGAACTGCTTCTCGGTATCATATCCGCGCGAGACATAGATGACACCGTCGCGCACGTTCTTCTTGACCACAAACCACGGGCCGCCGCTCAGGCCGAGCCCCTTGCGCTGACCGATGGTATGGAACCACACGCCTCTGTGCTGTCCCAGCTTGCGCCCCGTCTCAATCTCGATGATGGGGCCCGGCTTCTCGCCGAGGTGGCGGCGTATGAAATCGTTATAATTTATCTTGCCCAGGAAACAGATGCCCTGACTGTCGCGGCGGAAAGCGTTGGGCATCCCCGTCTCGATGGCAATCTCGCGCACCCGCGCCTTAGGCAGGTCGCCGATGGGGAACATCAGGTGGCTGAGCTGGCTGTATGATATGCGGCAGAGGAAATCCGTCTGGTCCTTGACCGGGTCGGGGGCCGTGCCGAGCCATGTGAGGCCGTCAATGACATGCGTGGTGGCATAGTGGCCCGTGGCTGTACGGTCGAACTCATGGCCCCACCGTTCCTCGAAAAATCCGAACTTGATCATCTTGTTGCACATCACGTCGGGATTCGGGGTCAGACCCTTGCGCACGGTGTCGAGGGCATACTGCATCACATTGTCCCAGTATTCCTCGTGCAGCGACACCACATCGAACGGCAGTCCGTAGCGGCGCGCTATCACCTGACACATCTCTATGTCCTCTTCGGCCGAGCAGTCGCCACGCCCGTCGTCAAGTCCGATGCGTATGTAGAACAGGTGCAGGTCGTGCCCCTGCTCGACAAGCCTGTGCACGGCCACGGCGCTGTCGACACCTCCTGATATAAGTACGGCTACTCTCATGGCGGCGTCATACATCCTCGAGCTCCTCCTCCTCGTCCTTGCCGCGGGCGTTGATGATGTAGAGCGATATGAAATAGTCAAGCGAGATTTTGCCGGGCCCGGCTATGAGCATCCAGATATAGATGCCGATGAACATGATGGGAAGATAGCCCGGATCCGTGCTGTCAAGGCCGTAGACAGGGAGGTTGGGCACCATGTCGTGGAGTATGTAGTATTCGGCGCAGCACATGGCGATGATGGGAGGAATGGTCGACAGACGGGTCAGGAAGCCGACCATTATCAGCAGCGAGCACACGGTCTCGATTATTATCATCAGCACCAGCGATGTCGTCGAGGTCATCCCGAATACGGCGGGAAACGTGTCGGCGAGCAGGCTGAAATTGACCAGATGGCGTATGCCGAACTGCAGCAGCATTATGCCCACGAACAGGCGCATGAACAGACGCCCGAGATTGGTGTATGTGTATCCCGTGAGCCGCAGGAAACAGTTGACGATGGGTGAGTATAGCATGGCGTGTCTTCCTTTATCTCTTTTTGAGCTGACGTGATATATCGAGCATCTGATTGATGTCTATATGCTTGAACCGTATGCGGTTGTTGCGCCCGAGGACATAGAAGTCGGGGGTACCCATCCTGAGGTCATATATCAGGTCGGCGTCGGGGGCCGCGCCGACAGTCCACTCGGAGGGCATCGACGACGCATACTCGCGCCATGCCTCGTCGGGCTCTGAGAGCGAGATTGCCACCACCTTCAGCTTACCCTCGCCGATGAGCTCGTTGGTCGAGATGTCGGCGCTGAGGCGCAGACGCGCCATGCGGCAGTCCGAACAGTCGGGGTCGTTGAAGAAGAGCACCGTCACCTCGGTCGAGTCGGGTGTCAGGACACCCTTGCTACCGTCGGGACGGGTGAACTCGAGCGAAGCCGCCGGCTCGCCCACAAGCGAATTGCGCAACACCTCGGCCTGCTGTCCGAAACGGGCCTTCTCAGCCTTGTCGATGCGCTTGTTGGCCGCCACAGACTCGGCAAACGGCAGATAGACATTATCAATCCAAAATTCAGCTGAGTCACCATAGAGCCTGCTCTCGGCAATCTCGGCCACCTGAAGCTGGTCCTTGGGCTGCTTCTCGAGCTTCTTCATCAGCTTGCGCACATTTGCGTCGGCCACCTTCGGGTCGGCATTCGAGATGATGGTCAGATATACGTTGATCTCCTGCCCCATCTTGGCGCGGTTGGAGAAAGCTTTGGTCAGGTCGCAGAAATCAAAAAAATGTTCGGCCAGATAGTCACAACGCCCGTTGAACGACGTTATGGAGTCCGGCACAATGGGATACTGGAAATATGTCGGTGTCTGCTCCTGACCCCTCGCGGCAGTGGCCAAAAGCATCAACACACTGAATATCAGCAATTTGATTCTCATAAACTAAATCTACGGCCACATGAGGCCATGTTACAATCACAAATTTAATAAAAAATTTCCTCCCCCACGCATATCAGCCGCGAAAAAATCCAAATACATCTCACCATCCGAGGGCACAAACCTCTCACAGGCATGATTTTTATTTAATCTTTATAGTCATATATGGATATTTATCGCTATATTTGCGCATAAATAGTCATAAAATACATATATCTATGACCAACCCGGATTATGTCACCAACTACGAGCTGATGCAACTCCTGGCGCGGAGGCTGAAATCATACCGTCTCGCCGCGCGCATGAGCCAGAAGGAGATGTCCGAAAAATCAGGGGTCGGACTTGCCACTATAAGCCATTTCGAGCAGGGGGTAAAGCCGAACATGACACTCGGCAATTTCATATCCCTGCTGCGCACGGTTGGGATGGAGCGCCGCGTCGCCGACCTGCTCCCCGAGCTCCCGATGTCCCCCCTCGCCCTCAAGCAAATCAATAAGCTAGTCCCCAAACATGTAAGGAGGAAACAGAAATGACAGCGAATCTGGACGTAATGCTCTGGGGCCATAAGGTAGGGACACTGGTAGGATACAGAGACAGATATGCCGAAAAATTCTGCTTCTATTTCGACAAGGGATTCAAGTCACACGCCCTCGACATAGCCCCACTTCAGGCATCTCTCGACGGCCCACTGGCGGCCGGGACCCTTCCCGTCTATCCCGAAGAGGATAAGATATATGGAGGTCTCCCCTCGTTTATCGCAGACTCGCTCCCCGACCATTGGGGCAACCGGGTCTTTGCGGAATGGGCACGGCTGCACAATATCAAGAAGCACGACCTGTCCTCCCTTGACCGGCTGGCATATATAGGGAGCCGCGGTATGGGAGCCCTGGAGTTTGTACCACCGACTGCCAAGGAGATGGATACCCCCTTCAAGGTCGAGATTGAAGAACTGCACCGTCTCGCAGCCGAGGCATTGAGGATTGCCAACGACTTCAAGGGCGCCCTGCATCCCGACCTCGCAGTCGAGAGTCTGTTCCGGGTCGGGACCTCAGCCGGAGGAAGAAGACCAAAGGCCCTCATCAACCTCAATCACGAGACAGGAGAATGTTACTCAGGACAAGTGCCGTCACCTGTCCCCGGATTCGAGCCCATGATAATCAAGTTTGACGAGCACATAGACGCACCAACCACCCGCATAGAGTACAGCTATTATCTCATGGCACAGGAGGCCGGGCTCAACATGATGCCGTCCATGCTGCTTTCAGGCGAGAGGGAGACACATTTCCTGACACGGAGATTCGACCGCCGCGACGGACACAAGGTACATATCCAGACTCTCGCCGCAATGAATCCACTTGCCGACAGCTACGAATCGCTCTTCGGCACAGCCCAGCGCATCGGAATACCGCCCGGGGAAATATCATCGCTTCTCAGACAGATGGTCATGAATGTGATAACCGGCAACATCGACGACCATAACAAGAATTTCAGCTTCCTCATGGATAGGGACGGCGTATGGCATGTGGCGCCCGCTTACGACTACACATTCACCGTCGACCCGTCGGCGCCACATTATATCAACCGCCACTCACTGACAGTCAACGGTAAGTCCGACAACATCACACGCGCCGACATCATCGAGGCAGCCCGCAGCCATGACATACGCAATATCGGCTCAATCATAGACAGCTGCGTGGAGACCGCAAAAGAATACCGTAATTTCGCCCGGGAAGCCGGAGTCGGAGAAAAATGGACGCAGGTCATCATGGACGAGATACAGACACGTATCACCCTGCTCTGACCCCTCACCGCAGGGTGCGGGCGATGGCGGTGGCGTCTTTGGCGTTGATGATGTAGATGCCCTGCGGGGTCGAGATTGAAAGCATGGGGTCGGAGAGGTCGGAGATGTACGAGTTGTAGTCGCCGATGACCGAGCTGTGGAACAGCCCGAAATAGCCACCCGTGCCGCCGCTGCCGTCGACCCTCGTCACATCGCCGAGGTCGCCGTAACGGATTACCCGCACCGACTCGATGTCGGCCGACGGGATGACTGTGGTCGAGAGGACCTTGTTGATTCTCACACCACCCTCGCCATAAGAGAACGATATGGGCATACCCACAACAAGCGAACAGGCCACGCCGATGCACACAACCACCGCCGCACCGTTCCACGAGAAGAAGCGGACAGGCTTCTCGGAGAAGATTCTGTAGAGGCACACGCCTATGATAGCTGCCAGAGTGACAAATACGCACACGGTGATGGCAATCACCGTCGGACTCCAGTCGAAATAAATCTTATTGTCAAACATATCTCTGAATCGTTAAGCAGGTTATTTCAACTATAACACACAGACAATGAGATTGTTTGGCAAAAAACACAGGCGGTGCGGGCCCGGGGGCCACGCACCGCCTGTGGTATGCAGTCAGCGGGTCTGGCGGGGATTATTTGCCACCGGGGGTGCTGAGGTTGGCGTCGGTCTTGCTGTCGGGGAGGAGTCCGCGGTGACGCAGCAGGGCGTCGACCGAGGGCTTGTGGCCGCGGAACTTGACAAAGAGCTCCATGGGGTCTTCGCTGCCGCCCATCTCGAGGATGTTCTCGCGGAACGACCTGGCGGTCTCGGGGTCGAAGATGCCCTTCTCGGCAAACAGCTCGAAGCCGTCGGTGTCAAGCACCTCGGCCCACAGGTAGGTGTAGTAGCCCGAGGCATAGCCGTCGCTGCCGAAGATGTGCTTGAAATAGGGTGAGCGGTAGCGGTAGGCGACCTGCGAGGGCATGTTGAGTTTCTTGGCGACCTCGGCCTCGAAGGCGTCGACATCGACCTTGTCACCCTCGGCGGGGTTGAGGGCGCCCCATGCGAGGTCGAGCAGTGCGGCTCCAGCGAGCTCGGTGGTCATGAATCCCTGGTTGTGGGTCGAGGCGGCCTGCAGCTTGTTGACGAGCTCGGCGGGGATGACCTCGCCAGTCTTGTAGTGGAAGGCGAAATCCTTGAGCAGCTCAGGCTCGAGGGCCCAGTGCTCGGTTATCTGCGAGGGGAGCTCGACAAAGTCGCGGTCTACGTTGGTGCCGCTCTGCGAGCGCAGCTTTGCGCGCGAGAGCATGCCGTGGAGGCCGTGGCCGAACTCGTGGAACATGGTCTGCACCTCGTCGATGGTGAGCAGGGCCGGGGTGTCGGCGGTAGGACGGGTGAAGTTGCCTACGTTATAGATGATGGGGCGTCCGACCTTGCCGTTGGGGTCGACATACGAGCCCTTGAACTCGCTCATCCATGCGCCCTGGCGCTTGGAGGCGCGGGGGAAATAGTCGGTCATGAAGACGGCGACATGCTCGCCTGTCTTGGCGTCGGTGACGTCATAGACAGTGACCTCGGGATTGTACTTGGGGGCGTCGGGCATCTCGGTGAACTTGACGCCATAGAGCTTCTCGGCGAGGGTGAAGATGCCCTTGCGCACGTTGTCGAGCGAGAAATATGCGCTCACCTCGTTCTCGTCGAGGTCAAACTTCTTGGCCCTGACCTTCTCTGAGTAGTAGTAATAGTCGTAGGGCTCGATGGTGATTCCGGCACCCTCGGCGTCGGCGAGTGTCTGCATCTCGGCAACTTCCTCCTTGACGCGGGCGGTAGCGGGCTCCCATATCTGCATCAGCAGGTCTGTGGCGGCCTCGGGGGTCTTGGCCATCACATTGTCGGTCATATATGACGCATAGTCCTTGAAGCCGAGCAGACGGGCCTTCTCGGCGCGGGTGCGCACGATGTCGGCGATGACGGGGCGGTTGTCATAGGGGGCCTTGGAGGCCAGCGAGAGATACGACTCGTACATGCGGCGGCGCAGGTCGCGGTTGTCGGCATACTTGAGCACCGGCAGACGGCTGGGGGCATGGAGCGTGAAGACCCACTTGCCCTCCTTGCCGCGGTTCTTGGCCTCGGTGGCGGCGGTGGCCACGATACCGGCAGGGATGCCCGAGAGGGCACTCTCGTCATCGACCACAATCTCGCAGGCGTTTGTGGCGGCGAGCAGGTTCTTGTTGAAGGTGAGGTAGAGGTCGGTGAGACGCTTGTTCACGGCCTTGAGCCTGGCTTTCCCGGCCTCGTCGAGCAGGGCGCCGTTGCGTGTGAAGTTCTTGTAGGCGGCCTCGATGGCGCGGATGCGGGCCTTGTCGAGCCCGAGGTCGTTGCGGTGCTCATAGAGATACTTGATGCGGCCGAAGAGCTTGGCGTTCATCGAAATATCGTCCGAGGCCTCGGAATACATCGGGTATGCGACCTCCGAGATCTTCTGCATCTCGGGGGTGTTGTCGGTCTCGTCGAGCGAGGCGAATACCAGCATCACCTTGTCCACCAGCTCGCCCGATTTCTCCATGGCGAGGATGGTGTTGTCGAAGGTCGGGGTGGTGGGATTGGAGGCAATGGCCTGAATCTCCGAGCGCTGCTCGACAATGCCCCTGCGCAGTGCGGGCAGGTAGTCGTCGTAGGTAATCTGGTCGAACGGCGGAATCTCGTAGGGTGTCGTGTATGACACGGTGAAGGGGTTTACCCTCTCGGCAGTCTGTGCGTGCATGGCCTGTGGGATTGTCAGTGCCGCCGCGACAGCTGCGGCTGTGATGATTGGTTTCATGTGAATCCTGATATGTTGTTTGGTGTTATTCGTCAAATACGAAGGTGGCGACCAGCGGATAGTGGTCGCTCGAGGGTATCTTGGGACGCCTGATGCGCACGGCATCGAAATCACCCTTATAGAGCATCTGGTCTATGCGGAAATAGAACCTGTTGCCGTGATATGTGATGGTGGGACCGAAAGCCTCCTCGGCATAGACGTCGTGCATGTCGTCGCCCATGATGGTGCGCACGGCATAGCACGAGGGGATGTCGTTGAAATCGCCCGCCACAATCCAGTTCCCCCCTATCGAGTCGACACAGTGGCGCACAAACTCGGCTTGCTGCTTGCGCTCGAGAAATGCGGCCCGGAGCTTGCTTATCAGCTTGGTCTTTACCTCACGCACCTCGCGGGCCATCACCCTCTCGGCCCAGGGTGACTTGTCGAAAAGACTCTGGTATAGGGCCTTGTCGGAGGGATCGAGGCCTATGGACTGCAGGTGACAGTTGGCAAGATGGAGCACCTGGCCGCGCATGCTGATGCGGTAGAAAGAGACACGCGTCTTCATCTTCTCGGGCACCTGTATGCGGTCGACCGTAAAAGGATATTTCGAAAGCACCGAGAACTGGTCGTACAGGCCGACCACTCGGAATGGATAGCGCTCGGTGAGGCGGCGCAACTGGGCCGAGGTGATGCGCCACATAGGCCACTCCTTTATCATGTCGGCCTCCTGCAGCGACACGATGTCGGGGTCTTCGTCGAGGATAAAGTCTATGGTGGCGTTGCTCTCGAGGCCGGGCACATTGCCACGGAAATCCCAGAAATGCAGCACATTGTAGGTCATGAATGTAAACGAGCGCTCTTTCTCAGACTCAGTGAGGTCACCGACATGCACATTGACGGGACTGAAGGCGAGTATCGGGGGGAGAGACACAACCCACGCGACAAGGATGGGCCATACGGCCTTGCGCCACAGCAGCAGGTCGAGCACAACGAAGATGAGCCCCACCAGCAGCACGGCGGGAAGCGCCATGGCAGCGAGCGAGGCAAAGACGCAGACGGCGGGGTCTATAGACCCGCCATAGGCCGCGAATACCGTGGTCATGGCCAGCCCTACATTGAGGCCCACGACCACGGCCCGGACAGTGGCCATGCCAGGCCTGGTGAGGAATCTATGTATGGGATGAACTGACATATTGGATGAGGGGGATGAGGGGACGGGGTTATAGGGTTATGGGGTTATAAATCTTATAATTCTTATAAATTTTATAAGATATATAATTCTTATAAAACTTATATTTTGATTTGACAGGTCTTATAACCCTATAACCATTATAACCCCATAACCTATTTTATGTTTCTGCTGACCTCAAATAACCTGCGGCGTTCGGCGGGGGTCAGGGCCGAATAGCCCGAGCGCTTGATTTTGTCGAGGATGGCGTCGAGGTCCCGGCGGTCGTCATCCCCTATGGTCGGCGCAGGGGCCGGTGACGACTTACGTCGTCTGGTGTGGCTGAACAGTTCCCTGACAGGACGTGTGATGTCGCGTCCCTGCCTGAGACAGAGCGCAAAGGCCACGCCCGTGAGGATGCCTCCGACATGGGCAATCTCACCTCCGGCATTGGCACCGCTCACACCAAGCAGCACAAGGGCCACTGTGGCCAGGGCAATCCATTTCAGCTTGACCACACCTATGAAGAGCAGCCTCATGCCGAAATCGGGCATCAGTATTGCGGTGGCGGTCACTATGGCCATCACCGAGGCCGACGAGCCTATCAGCATACCTGTCGAGCCATCGAAGAGGGGCAGCAGATTGTATGCCGCAAGAAACAGGGCCGCCCCGCCGATACCACCATAGACATATAGCACAAGCATCTGCGCCGGTGTGCAGCGATAGAGCATCATCGTGCCGAACCAGTATAGCCAGAGCATATTGAACAGTATATGCAGCACATCGTATTGCGCAAACATATACGTGGCCAGCGTCCACGGGGCGCGCGCCAGCATGTCAAGGCGGCTCGGCAGCTCGACGGCGCCGAGCACGGCATGCAGCGGATCACGGGCGCCGAACAGGAGCCCCACGACCACCGCGAGCCTCAGGACGACGAATATCGCCGCGTTTATCCATATCAGCTTCAGGGGCATCGACGCGGCGCCAAACGATGCCCGCATACGGTCAATAGCCACCATTGTTCCAGCCTCCTCCGAAGGTGCCCTTCTTCTTCCAGTACAGAATCATCAGGAACCCGAATATCATGCCGCCGAGGTGGGCGAAATGCGCCACTCCGTCGGGACGTCCGGCCGCCTCGCTGAGTCCGATCAGCAGCTCGATGACACACATGCCTGCCACCATCCACTTTGCCTTGATAGGCACGGGGATGAAGAACAGATAGAGCGGAGCGTTGGGGAACAGCATTCCGAATGCAAGGAGGATGCCATATATCGCGCCGGACGCGCCTATGGTCACCAGCGCGTTGAGCCATCCGCTCACCACAGCCTCGCCCTGAGGTGTGGCCATCATCTGGTGCAGTGCCTCGCGTGCCTCGGGAAAATCGAGCCCGTTGGAGTTGGCCAGAAGCGGCACGAAGGTGTTCTCCCAAGTCAGCGCCCAAGTCAGCTCCTGTATCAGTCCGGCACCGATGCCGCACGAGATATAGAAGAACAGGAACCTCGGGCTGCCCATGACACGCTCGAGAGTCATGCCGAACATCCACAGCGAGAACATATTGAAGAATATGTGGGCGAAACTCCCCGTCGAGTGCATGAACATATATGTGACAAGCTGGAGCGGGTTGAAATCCGACGCCTTGAAATAATGCAGTCCGCCGAAATCCTCCAGCCCGGCACCGAGACGTCCGGGCAGCACGAACATCGCCAGCCACACTATGAGATTGATGATGATGAGATTTTTGGTCACAGGGGGTATCTGACCGAAAAAGGAACCTCGCGAATTCATACAGTTGTGAAGATAATTAACCGCAAAGTTACGAAATCCGCACGACACTCCCTGCGCCATTAATACTTTTTAATGAAACCATTCCGGGCCACATCTCCGTCAAAACCTACCGGCGCTCCCGAGCGTTATACTGACGATGACCTACAGACCACGACATGCACATCGCACGCACCTTCTCCTCACGGGGTGCCGTCTCGCCGCACTTGCGGCGGGGCTGTCGCTGTGTGCCTGCATCTTTGAATATCCCGACCCCAACTGCGGCATCAATGATGACGGGCAGCTCAATGTCACCTTCGACTGGAGTGCCGACCCGACCGCACGCCCCGAGGGGATGTCGGTGCTGTTCTATCCTGTGGACGGAGGCAGCTACTGGCGATATGAGACCGGGCCGCAGGGAGATGCCGTAGCGCTTGGGCAGGGAGACTATGGAGTGGTATGCTTCAACAACGATACCGGCTCAGTCCTCTTCGAGAATCAGGACGACTATGCCACAGCACTCATCACCACACGCCCCGCACGCCTCACCGACGGACTCTCGGCCGACTATCCCTACTCCCAGCCCCCGCGCCGAGAGGCCGAACAGGAGCAGCCCGTGGTGTCGCAGCCCGATGCGGTGTGGGGAGCTTCTGACGGAGGTTTCGTGCGCACGTCAGGTCAACAGTCCATCACACTGTCACCACGGCCTCTGGTAGCCCGCTACAGGGTCACAGTCGAGGAGGTCGTCAATATAGAGAGCGCAGCGCAGGTGTCCATGGCCATATCCGGGCTCACCGCGGGCCGCATACTCTCTGACGGAGCCATGATACCCGTCGAGGTCACCGTCCCCGGCCGGATGCGCCGCACAGCCGAGTCCGAGCTCGGGGGCTGGCTGCTCGGATTCGGGCGCATCGACGACCGCGGGGAGTGCATGCTCACCATCTATGCCCTGTTGCGCGACGGCCGGCGCATGCTCTACGAGTATGACGTGACACAGACCGTAGACTCAGCCCCCAATCCGATCGACGTGGAGATAAGACTCAGAGGTCTTGAGTTTCCACACATCGAGACGTCGGGAGGCACAGGGGTGGAGGTCGGCGTCGACGACTGGGAGGTGGTCGAGATTGAACTTTCGACATAGCTCCCGTGTTTTACTCACGTACTCACGCATACGACTCTGCATACCGTAGATATACCCCCTACAGACCAAAGACATAAAAAATAATTTTTAATATACATATAATTATGAGAATCACATCCGCCATTCTCCTCCTCTCCGCGGCAGGATTAGGATTCACCGCCTGCTCGAGCGACGATGACAACACACCTGCAACCGGTCCCGCCAATCAGGTCAGCTTCAATGTAACGGTGCCCCGCGCACAGCGTGCAGCCACGACCACCGGCACCATCAGCCAGTTCTATGCATGGACGTTTGTCGATGGCAAGGAATACATGCCCGGTGTCAGCGTCAGCCGCACCGGAACCGCATGGGAGGCGCAGCCCGTCATCTACTGGCCGGCAGACGGCCAGCCGGTCAATTTCTATTGCGTCAGTCCTATGGTCGGCGACGGCACACAGAGCAATCCCTCGGAGCCCGACATCAAGGGATATGTAAATACCGACGGCACGACCGACCTGCTCTATGCGGTGACGCTCGGAGCGACTACCAACCCCGTCCGTATCAATTTCCGTCACGCACTGTCACGCCTGGCATTCAATTTCAAGCGCAGTCAGGCATCCTCGACCCAGTCTCCCCTCAAGGTCGAGGTCAAGGGTGTCACCGTCACCGCCGTCAACACCAAAGGCTCGTTCAACTATCCGCACGAGACAACATCAATGGAGTCGGCAGTCTCGGGTGTATGGCGTGACCAGTCATCTCCCGCCGATGCCGTAATCTCGCAGAACGAGACCGTCGTCCTCACCGACAGCTACATGAACATCAATTCGACAGGCTATGAGTTCGTCATCCCGCAGGACATCGCCGAGTCGGCTCCCGACTACAGCGGCGCATACGTCAAGGTGCTCTGTTCGGTCTATGACGAGAGCTCGGGCGTAAAGCTGTGGCCTGCAGGACAGGCCGAGGACTACCTGTATTTCCCGCTCAATGCCTCAGGCCAGGCGTCAGCCACACACTGGGAGCCGGGCAAGGCATACGCCTATAACATCACTATCGGCGTTCCGGCCGGCAGCGGCAAGATAGAGTTTGACATCACGGTCGACGAATATCAGCAGTTCGAGGGCATGGAAATCGAATAAATGACGCACCCCGCATGGTGCCGTCGGCAATATCATGTCTGCCCGGGGTGTCAGGCCGTCACGGCCTCTCGTCCCGGGCTATCATTATACTATCTGCCATACCGATGCTGTCAAGAAACATGACGATAATGCTGTTGGCCCTTGTGGCCACAGGCTGTTCGGACGACGAGCCCGCACAGCCTGTACCTCCGTGCCAGGTCGGCTTTGAGGCCGAAGCCCGGCAGAATGGGCCGACGACCACACTGAATATCACCGATTTCAAGGTCACGGCCTACAGGCAGAACGAGTGGGGATATGAGATGCTGATGGACAACGTGACCGTGACCCGTACAGGACTCAATTCATGGGAATATTCTCCGCCCGTAGACTGGCCTGTAGGCGAGACGGTAGACTTCTATGCCGTCAGTCCGGCATGGGTCACCATGAACAACAATGCATGGTGGGAGCACATAATACCCTTCTCGGCACGCGACGACGTATCTACCGACCTGCTGGTGGCAGTGCGCACCGACGTCAACCAGACATCCGGGCGTCTCAAGCTGAATTTCCGTCATGCCATGGCCCGCGTCAACATACGCCTCAGATGCAACCTGCCGGGACGCACCGCCCGCGTCAAGGCAATCTGGCTCAACAATTACGCCGACTACGGCAATTTCCAGTATCCCCATGTCACCACCGCGCCCGACACAGGCATCGGCGAGCTTTATGACTGCTGGCAGGTCTACAATACCACTAACACGCGCATAGAGCTATGGCGATCGGCCGACGGCTATCTTGCCCTTGGCTCGGAACCACAGACCGTCTGCAGCGACTGCTATTTCATCCCCTTCACCCTCAAGTCGGGCACCGACCATCCGGGATGGGAGGCGACACTGTTTGACGTGCTCTATCAGGTTGTCGACACCGAGACCGGCGAACAGGTATGGCCCACGGTTGATTTCCGCACAGCCACCGTCGAGGTCGCAGCCGCGACTCCCGACAGCCGCTGGGAGCCGGGACGGAGCTACACATACACCATCGACGTAGGCATCCCGGCAGGATGGTCACGGTCATCGGAGGCCTCACCTCAGGTAATATGCGATGTGGAAGAGTATTGACGACCGGGGGGACGATGCTTCGTGCATCGTCCCCCCCCGATTGTTTTTTTACATTTGTAGATTAAGCGTTCAGTGATTGAGTGGATTACTGTAAATCATCTCAGATGCCTCGCGGTAAAGGTCGCCGAGGCGATGGAGGGTTTCCTTGATTTTCATTTCAGTCGGTTGTTTAGTTAATATAATCTCTGTTTATTATTACAACGCAAAGGTAAGCAAAAATGTTTAATAAACATATTTTTCAACATAAAATTTCAATGCGCCTATCGAAGGAGGCCCGGAGGGCCGGGGATTATCAGAAGCCCAACACACAGTGTGGGGTAGTGATACTGAGAGGGTTATGAGCCTCATGAGGATGGCTCGCTGTGAGGGCGTCGCAGAATCCTCAGCCGCGACGCGGCGATATGTGGAAAGCCCCACATCGAGCCGTGTGACAGGATAGCCCGTACGGACGTGCATCCTGCACACGGCGATGGTGTGGGGGAGAGATACCGATATAAACGGGCCTCGGAGATGTACATCAGTCATATACAGGGCGTGATGACCGGTGGTGTCCGCGAGATTTGTCTATCGGAGGAGGCCCTCCGCCGCTCCGAGCTTACCAAGGAGCTACCCCGTGCTACGCATCACGGGCTATGTGCCGCGACCCCCGTGCGGGGGCCGCAAATCACGTATCATCCCATACCTCGGGGCAAGCCCCGAGGCTATTGAGGCCACGCCCCGCATCCGCGGGGCTCCATCGCC
>DAAQ01000018.1:0-5589 GCA_001701225.1 Bacteroidales bacterium H5
GTATGGCCGCGGAGGTCTTTATATATATCCACATATCTACTCATCCACGCGCTCGTCGAGGGGACTGCGGTAGGAGGGAGGGGGCGTCTGCCGTTTCTGTGATTTGGCCCTGCGGGGCTTCCTGACGCGCTCTGACCGCACCGGCCGGACAACTGTATCGACTGTCACGACAAGCGTGTCTGCCGTCTCGTGAGGGGTCACAGAGACAGTGTCACATCTGCGCACAGACAGCAGCAGTGTGGCACATATCAGGATGGCCGTGAGGGCGAGCAGTCCGCGACGCTCGCGGGGGGTGAGTGAAGACTGAGGCATGGGATGAGGATATAAGTAAAGACCGCNNCCCTGTGGCCGGCGGCGGTCTGTGAGGTTACGGAGCAGTGATTACTCAGCCTTGGGCTCTTCGGCCACGGGAGCCTCGGTGGCGGGAGCTGCGGGAGCAGCCTCGGCCTTGGCACCCGAACGGCGCGAGCGGCGAGTGCGGCCTGCGCCCTTCTTGGCAGCCTTGTCGTTGAGCATGTTCTCGTTGTAGTCAACGAGCTCAATGAAGCACATCTTGGCGTTGTCGCCCAGACGGTTGCCGGTCTTGAGGATGCGGGTGTAGCCGCCGTTGCGCTCGGCGATCTTCTGAGCTATCTCGCGGAAGAGTTCGGTGACGGCTTCCTTGTTCTGGAGGTGCGAGAACACGAGACGGCGGTTGGGAGTTGAGTCCACCTTGGCGCGGTTGATGAGGGGCTCGGCATATACGCGGAGAGCCTTGGCCTTGGCAAGAGTGGTGAAGATGCGCTTGTGCATGATCAGCGATATTGTCATGTTGGCCAGCAGCGCGTCGCGATGAGCCTTCTTGCGGCTGAGGTGGTTGAATGATTTATTGTGTCTCATCGTTGATTATTTCTCTTTATCAAGTTTATATTTGGAGATGTCCATTCCGAAGGAGAGGTTGAGGTTGGCCAGGAGTTCGTCGAGCTCGGTGAGTGACTTCTTGCCGAAATTGCGGAACTTCAGCAGGTCTGTCTTGTTGAAGACGACGAGCTCTCCGAGGGTCTCGACCTCTGCGCTCTTGAGGCAGTTGAGGGCACGGACCGAGAGGTCCATGTCGACGAGCTTGCTCTTGAGGAGCTGGCGCATGTGGAGCACCTCCTCGTCAAATTCCTCTTCGTTGTTCTGCTCGTCTGTCTCGAGGGTTATCTTCTCGTCGGAGAAGAGCATGAAATGATAGATGAGGATCTTGGCGGCCTCCTTGAGGGCATCTTTGGGGAGAATGGAACCGTCGGTTGTGATTTCGAGTGTGAGCTTGTCGTAGTCGGTCTTTTGATCAACGCGGAAGTTCTCCACGGTATACTTCACGTTCTTGATGGGGGTGTAGATGGAGTCGATTGCGAGAGTGTCGACCGGAGCGTTGGGGTCTTCGTTCTCTTCGGCGGGCACCCATCCACGGCCTTTATTGATTGTGAGGTCGATTGTGAAGCTTGCGCTAGGATCCAAATGACAGATGACAAGGTCAGGATTGAGGACCTCAAACCCTGCGAGGACTTTGCCAATGTCACCGGCTGTGAACTCTTCCTTGCCTGACACAGTGATGGAGGCCTTTTCGGAGTCTGTCTCCTCGACGGTCTGCTTGAGGTTGACCTTCTTGAGGTTGAGGATGATGTTGGTGACATCTTCCTTGACTCCGGGAATGGTGTCGAATTCGTGCTTGACGCCGTCGATGCGGATCGACGAGATGGCAAAGCCCTCGAGCGACGACAGAAGGATGCGGCGCAGGGCGTTGCCTATGGTGATACCATAACCAGGCTCCAATGGCTTGAATTCAAATTTGCCGAAATGGTTATCGGCTTCCAACATTAGGACTTTGTCAGGTTTTTGGAATGCTAATATAGCCATGGATCTTAGTTTAATTGATTATTTAGAATACAACTCGACGATAAGCTGCTCTTTGATGTTCTCGGGGATGTCTTCGCGTGCGGGAACGTGGAGGAACTTGCCTGCCTTGAGCGATTCGTCCCACTCGAGCCAGGGATACTTGCTGTGGTTGAAACCTGCGAGGGCGTCGCCGATGACCTCGAGAGACTTTGACTTCTCGCGGACACCTACGACATCACCGGGCTTCACGCTGTAAGAGGCGATGTTGACAACCTTGCCGTTGACGGTGATGTGACGGTGGAGCACCAGCTGACGGGCGGCAGCACGGGTGGGAGCGATGCCCAGACGGTATACAACGTTGTCCAGACGGCTCTCGAGGAGCTGAAGCAGGATCTCGCCGGTGATACCCTTGGCGCGCGATGCCTTGTCGAAGAGGTTGTGGAACTGCTTCTCGAGAACGCCGTAGGTGTATTTGGCCTTCTGCTTCTCGCGCAGCTGTACGCCATACTCAGAGGTCTTGCGGCGCTTGTTGAGGCCATGCTGTCCCGGGGGATAGTTCTTCTTTGTAAGGACTTTGTCCTCACCGAAGATGGGTTCGCCGAACTTGCGGGCGATTTTGGTGCGGGGACCTGTGTATCTTGCCATTGTTTGATTGGTTGTTTGGATGGTTTGCCTGTCCTTGTCTCGATGTCCCGGCGGCTCAGGAGTGACAGCCGCGGCCACAGAGAGGTGGTATTGAATGTGGCCTGAATATATTTCATCGCGCGGGCTGCGCGGGACACACCGACGTGTCGGGCAGACGGAGGTTGGTTGAGTAAATTAAGTTGTCTCTGAATTTACCGGTTTCGCCGTAGCTGCGGCCTGAAGGATTATGAAAGAAGAGCCTTTTTGATGATTGGCTATCACGGCCGGCCTATGCTGTATATGTACGGCGAGGGGATGGAGGGAGGTTGCGGTATATATTATACGCGGCGACGCTTGGGAGGACGGCAGCCGTTGTGGGGCAGCGGAGTCACGTCTACGATCTCGGTGACCTCGATACCTGCGCCATGCACGGTGCGGATGGCCGACTCACGTCCGTTGCCGGGACCCTTGACATATGCCTTGACCTTGCGCAGACCCAGGTCGTAAGCGACCTTGGCGCAGTCCTGGGCAGCCATCTGGGCGGCATAGGGGGTGTTCTTCTTGGAGCCGCGGAAGCCCATCTTGCCTGCCGAAGACCAGGAGATTACCTGACCCTCCGAGTTGGCTAAGCACACAATGATGTTGTTGAACGAGGAGTGGACGTGCAGCTGGCCGGCAGCGTCGACTTTGACGTTTCTTTTCTTTGCGGCGACAGTCTTTTTTGCCATATTACGAGATTATTTAGTAGCTTTTTTCTTGTTAGCGACGGTTTTCTTGCGTCCCTTGCGGGTGCGGGCGTTGTTCTTGGTGCTCTGGCCGCGCACGGGAAGACCGTTGCGGTGGCGGATGCCACGGTAGCAGCCGATGTCCATGAGGCGCTTGATGTTGAGCTGGATTTCGCTGCGGAGGTCGCCTTCAACCTTGTAGTCCGAGCCGATTACCTCGCGCACCTTGGCGGCCTGGTCGTCGGTCCAGTCTTTGACCTTGATGTTGACGTCTACTCCGGCTTTGTCGAGGATGGTCTTCGCTGCGCTGCGACCGATACCGAAGATATAGGTCAGGGCGATTTCACCTCTTTTGTTCTGGGGGAGGTCAACTCCCACGATTCTTACTGCCATATAGATAGTTGACTTAAATTTTTTGCAAAGTTAATACTAATTTCGCATAATGAGGACGCGGAAACGCCCCGACGCAACACTAATTAGGAATCGTTCTAATAATTTAACTAATCAGCGGCTGCGTTGACGCCATTTCCATGCTTCTGTCCCCTATCAGGCGATATTAGCCCTGACGCTGCTTGTATTTAGGGTTCTTCTTGTTGATGACGTAAAGACGTCCTTTGCGGCGGACGATCTTGCTGTCCGGAGTGCGCTTTTTGACAGATGCTCTTACTTTCATTGTCTTGATTGATTATTTTGAAATGATGGTTGGTTTCGGTTATGTGCCGCCGTGCGGGCTCATTTGTAACGGAAGGAGATACGGCCCTTTGTGAGGTCATAGGGCGACATCTCGACCTTTACCTTGTCGCCGGGCAGTATCTTGATGTAGTGCATGCGCATCTTGCCTGAGATGTGGGCCGTGATCTCGTGGCCGTTCTCAAGCTCGACGCGGAACATCGCGTTAGACAGAGCCTCGACGATGGTGCCGTCAAGTTCGATTGCAGCTTGTTTTGCCATATTGTTTCGTTACGTTATAGAACAGGTGGAGTCATTTCAGATATATCTCTCGCCGAGCACTTCCTTGACATAGTCGAAGGTGGTGAGTATCTCGGGCCCTTCGGGAGTGATGGTGATGGTATGCTCGTAGTGCGCCGAGGGCTTGCGGTCCTTGGTGCGGCATGTCCATCCGTCCTCGCCGATGACGATGTTGCGGCTGCCCATATTGATCATGGGCTCGATGCAGATGCACATGCCCTTCTTGAGCACGGGGCCGCATCCGCGACGGCCATAGTTGGGCACCTCGGGGTCCTCGTGCATCTTGCGTCCGATGCCGTGGCCGCACATCTCGCGCACCACGGTATATCCGCGCTTCTCACAGTATGTCTGGACGGCATTGGCGATGTCGCCTATGCGGCGTCCCTCCTGGGCTGCCTCGATGCCTTTGTAGAGTGATTCCTTAGTGGTGCGGCACAGGGCCATCACCTCGGGCGACACCTCCCCGACGGGGAAGGTATAGCACATGTCGCCGTTATAGCCGTCGAGCTCTACCACGGTGTCGACACCGATGATGTCGCCCTCGCGGAGCTCGCGCCCCGAGGGGAAGCCGTGGACCACAGTCTCGTTGATCTCAATGCAGAGCGTGGCCGGGAAACCGCCATAGCCCAGACAGGCGGGGCGGCCGCCGTTGTCAAGCATGAACTGGCGTGCGATGTTGTCGAGGTGGCGGGTAGTCACACCGGGAGCCACCCACTTGGCGACTTCGCCAAGTGTGCGGCTCACGAGTGTGCATGCCTGTCGCATTTTCTCGATTTCTTCGGGAGTCTTGAGATAGATCATTGAAGAAATATTTCCTGCTGTAACCGATTTTTCTTCTTTACGGGTTGATTAATAGGCTGAGCCGGTGGTGCGACCTTTGATTTTTCCGTCCTTCATCAGGCCGTCGTAGTGGTGCATCATCAGATGGCTCTCGATCTGCTGGAGAGTATCGAGGACAACACCCACGAGGATGAGCAGCGAGGTGCCTCCGAAGAACTGCGCGAAATTCTGCGAGATGCCGAAGAACCGTGCGAAGGCGGGGAGGATGGCCACGATGCCCAGGAAGATTGAGCCGGGCAGTGTGATGCGCGACATGATCGAGTCGAGATAGTCGGCTGTCTTCTTGCCGGGCTTCACGCCGGGGATGAATCCGTTGTTGCGTTTCATATCCTCGGCCATCTGGGTGGGACGCACCGTGATGGCGGTATAGAAATATGTGAACGCCACGATGAGGATGAAATAGACGAGGTTATACCAGAATCCGTTGATGTCGGAGAACGCTGCATAGAATCCCGACGAACCCTCCGAGCTGCCGAAGCCGGCCAGAGTGATGGGGATGAACATGATGGCCTGTGCGAAGATGATGGGCATCACACCGGCTGCGTTGACCTTGAGGGGGATGTACTGGCGG
>DAAQ01000018.1:5606-52469 GCA_001701225.1 Bacteroidales bacterium H5
GGCACCTTGCGTGTGCCCTGCACCAGCAGCACGGCGCCGACGGTGACGGCAAAGAGCAGGATAATCTCGACAACAAACATGATGAGGCCACCCTGCGAGCCGGTAGACCCCGGCAGACGGGAGGTGAACTCATAGAAGAGTGCTCCCGGGAGGCGGGCGATGATGCCCACGAGGATGATGAACGAGATACCGTTGCCGATGCCGCGGTCAGTGATGCGCTCGCCGAGCCACATGATGAACATGGAGCCGGCAGCCAGGATGACCGTCAGGTAGGCTATAGTCCAAAAGCCCATGTGGGCGCTGCCCGTAGCAGCGCTCACCTGGACCTGGAGATTTACAAGGTATGCAGGACCCTGAAGCAGAAGTATCAGCACAGTGAGATAGCGGGTGTACTGGCTGAGCTTCTGGCGTCCGCTCTCGCCCTCCCTCTGCATCTTCTGGAAGGAGGGGAGTACCATGCCGAGCAGCTGTATCACGATTGATGCAGTGATGTAGGGCATGATACCGAGGGCAAAGATGGAAGCCTGCGAGAAAGCGCCGCCCGAGAACATGTCGAGCAACTGCATCAGGCCGCTCTTGTTGGTGAACTTCGACAGGGCGTCGAGGTCTTCGGGCGAGATGCCGGGCAGAACCACGTAGCATCCCAGGCGATAGACGAGCACCAGCAGAAGAGTGACGAGAATGCGTTTTCTCAGCTCCTCAATGGTCCAAATATTACGAAGGGTTTGTATAAATCTCATGTGGGGAGAGGGGGTGATTAGAGTTTGGTCACTGTGCCACCTGCAGCAGTGATTGCGGCTTCGGCAGCTGCCGAGAAGGCGTTGGCCTCGACGTCGAGCTTCTTGGTCAGCGCACCGCCGGCCAGAATCTTGACGGGCTGCTTGCCGTTGACGAGACCGGCCTCGACGAGCACGTCGACAGTGATCTTGTCAAGGTTGGCCTGAGCTGCGAGAGCCTCGAGCTCGGCAAGGTTGACAGCCTTATAGACAGTTCTTGTAAGGGGTTTGAAGCCGAATTTGGGGAGACGGCGCTGAAGGGGCATCTGGCCGCCTTCGAAGCCGATCTTGCGGGAGTAGCCCGAACGGGATTTCGCTCCCTTGTGACCGCGGGTGGATGTGCCACCTTTGCCGGAACCGGGACCGCGGCCGATGCGGGTCTTGCGGGTGACTGAGCCGGCGGCGGGTTTTAAATTGCTTAAATCCATTGTGGTGAGTTAAGGGATTGTTTATATTTAGGCGTTAGTCACTTCAACGAGATGGTGCACGGCCTGTACCATGCCACGGATCGAGGGGTTGTCCTCGTGGATGACCGAGTGGTTCATTTTCTTGAGGCCGAGGGCGTCGAGAGTGCGCTTCTGCACTGCGGGAGCGTTGATGCGGCTCTTGATCTGGGTGATTTTGATTTTTGCCATTTCGATGATGAGATTAGCCGTTAAACACTTTGTCGACAGAGATGCCGCGGTTCTGGGCAACCTGTGCGGGCGAACGCATCTCGCCGAGGGCGGCGATGGTCGCCTTGACAAGGTTGTGGGGGTTTGAAGAACCCTTCGACTTGCAGAGCACGTCGGTCACGCCCACGCTCTCGAGCACGGCACGCATGGCGCCACCGGCCTTAACACCGGTACCGTGCGAGGCGGGCTTGAGGATTACGCGCGAGCCGCCGAACTTGGCTACCTGCTCGTGGGGGATTGTGCCCTTGTGCACGGGCACCTTGATGAGGTTCTTCTTGGCTGCCTCCACGCCCTTGGCGATGGCTGCCTGGACTTCGTTGGCCTTGCCGAGGCCCCAGCCCACGATGCCGTTCTCGTTGCCGACAACGACGATGGCTGCGAAAGTGAATGTGCGGCCACCCTTGGTCACCTTGGTGACACGGTTGATGGCTACGAGGCGGTCTTTGAGCTCGAGGTCGCTTGCGGACTTAACTTTGTTGTTCTTTACTGCCATGATGTCGATTAGAATTTGAGGCCACCGTTGCGAGCGGCGTCCGCGAGTGATTTAACACGGCCGTGGAAGAGGTAGCCGTTGCGGTCGAAGACCACTTCTGTAACGCCTGCGGCGATGGCCTTCTGGGCGATGGCCTCGCCGACCTTGGCTGCGATTTCACACTTGGTGCCTTCCTCTATACCCTTGGACGAGGAGGCGCAGATAGTCTTGCCGGCGAGGTCGTCGATGAGCTGTACGTAGATCTGCTTGTTAGAGCGGAACACGGTCATGCGCGGACGGGCTGCGGTGCCGGAAATCTTGCCGCGGATGCGGGCTTTGATTTTATTGCGACGCTGTATCTTAGATACCATAGTTTTCTTGACGTGTTGATGTTATTTGGCACTTGCCGACTTGCCGGACTTGCGGCGGATGACTTCGCCGACGAACTTGATACCTTTGCCCTTGTAGGGTTCGGGCTTGCGCAGAGAGCGGATCTTGGCGCAGACCTGTCCGAGGAGCTGCTTGTCGTCGCTCTCGAGGATGATGAGGGGGTTCTTGTTACGCTCTGTCTTGGCCTCGACTTTAACCTCGGGCGGGAGCTTTATATAGATGGCGTGAGAGTAGCCCAGAGAGAGCTCGAGCACCTGGCCGTTGGCAGCTGCGCGATAGCCCACACCTACGAGCTCCATCTCCTTGCGGTATCCTGTCGACACGCCTACGACCATGTTGTGGATGAGGGCGCGGTAGAGGCCGTGCTGTGCGCGGTGCTCGCGGTCGTCAGAGGGACGTGTCAGGGTGACATGGCCGTCGGCGACAGTGACGGTGAGGTCGGGATTTACTTTCTGGGTGAGTGTGCCTTTGGGACCTTTGACGGTTACTACGTTCTGGGCATCGAGGGTGACGGTGACACCGGCGGGGATTTCAATGGGGGCTTTACCTATACGTGACATGTTCGATTCCTCCTTTGATTAGTAAACGTAGCAGAGGACCTCGCCACCTACCTTGAGGTCGCGGGCCTTTTTGTTGGTCATTACACCTTTAGAGGTGGAGAGGATGGCGATGCCCAGGCCGTTGAGCACACGGGGCATGTCCTTGTAGCCGGTGTAGCGGCGGAGGCCGGGACGCGATACGCGCTCGAGCGACTTGATGGCGTTGACCTTGTCAACGGGATCATACTTGAGGGCGATCTTGATGGTTCCGGCGGGATTCTCGCCTTCCTCGAATTTGTAGTTGAGGATGTAGCCTTGTTCGAAGAGGATCTTGGTGATCTCCTTCTTCAAGTTTGAGGCCGGAATCTCAACCACGCGGTGGTTGGCTTTGATGGCGTTCCTCAATCTTGTCAGATAGTCTGCAATAGGATCTGTCATTGGTTGTTGCTGTTTAAATTGATTGGGGTATTGTCCCAACAATATTTAATACTCACTGTGTCGTGACTTGAGGTGGAGGAGGGAGTCTTGTTCCGGAGGGTGTCGCTCTCCCGGGGGGAGGGGCGACCCCTTCGCGACGTCGGACGGCCGTCGCGGGCTGGAGGACTGAGGACCGGTGAGGCCGGCTGTATGGCTCCGCGCCCGCGGCTTAGAGGTAACGACTCCCGGGCCGCCGATGTCGTCTGAGGTTGCTGTCAGGGATGCTGGCGCGGTGCGATCACCACGAAGCCTTCTTGACACCGGGAATCAGGCCGGCCGATGCCATCTCGCGGAACTGGATACGCGAGATGCCGAACTGGCGCATGTAGCCTTTGGGACGGCCTGTGATCGAGCAGCGGTTGTGGAGACGTACGCTCGAGGCGTTCTTGGGGAGTGCCTGGAGAGCCTCATACTCACCGGCAGCCTTGAGCTCGGCCTTCTTCTTGGCGTACTTGGCCACAAGTTTGGCGCGCTTTACCTCGCGGGCCTTCATGGATTCTTTTGCCATAGGAGTGTTGCTTAGTTATTGGCGTTCTTGAAAGGGAGACCGAACTCTTTGAGCAGAGCGTAACCCTCTTCGTCGGTGTTGGCCGATGTCACGAAGGTGATGTTCATGCCCATGAGCTTGTTGATGGCGTCGATGTTGATCTCGGGGAAGATGATCTGCTCGGTGATGCCGAGGGTGTAGTTGCCGCGGCCGTCGAGCTTCGAGTCGATGCCCTTGAAATCACGGATACGGGGGAGGGCCACACGGACGAGACGCTCGAGGAACTCGTACATCTTGTCGCGGCGCAGTGTAACCATGACGCCGATGGGCATCTTCTTGCGCACCTTGAAATTAGAGATATCCTTGCGCGAGAGTGTAGCCACAGCTTTCTGGCCGGTGATGGCGGTGAGCTCGTTGATGGCTGTCTCGATGATCTTCTTGTCCTGGGTGGCTGCGCCGAGACCCTGGTTGATTACGATCTTCTTCAGCTTGGGCACCTGCATGGGTGTCGTGTAGCTGAACTTCTCGGTGAGGGCGGGAACGATGCGTTCCTTATAGTCCTGTTTTACGGTCTGGGTGCTCATTACTTAATCTCCTCTCCTGATTTTTTGGCGATTCGGATTACTTTGCCATCCTCGCGGCGACGTGTGATGCGGGTGGGTTTCCCGGTCTTGGGGTCGATGAGCGCGATGTTGGAGATGGCGATGGGAGCCTCTTTCTTGACGAGGCCGCCCTGCGGATGCTGGGCATTGGGCTTTGTGGCTTTGGTCACGATGTTGATGCCTTCCACGATAGCTTTCTGCTCGCTCACGAGGACTTTGAGCACACGACCCTCTTTACCGCGGTCGTCGCCGGCAAGAACATAGACGTTGTCGCCCTTCTTGATATGTAACTTGTGCATTACTTGACTGTTTTTGACGGTTTGTCGTGAAGACGACGGTTAGAGGACTTCGGGTGCGAGTGAAACGATCTTCATCTGGTTGGCGGCGCGGAGCTCGCGTGCCACCGGGCCGAAGATACGGGTTCCGCGGAGCTCGCCGGCGTTGTTGAGCAGTACGCAGGCGTTGTCGTCGAAGCGGATATAGGATCCGTCGGGACGGCGGATTTCTTTCTTGGTGCGGACGACTACAGCTTTAGAGACGGTTCCTTTCTTGACGTCAGAGGAGGGGATTACGCTCTTTACGGAAACGACGATGATGTCTCCTACTGAGGCGTAGCGGCGTCCTGTGCCACCGAGCACGTGTATGCAGAGGGCTTCCTTGGCACCGCTGTTGTCAGCGACGGTTAAACGGCTTTCAGTCTGTATCATAGTTTATTTCACTTTTTCGATGATTTCGACCAGGCGCCAGCGCTTTGTCTTGGAGAGGGGTCTTGTCTCCATGAGACGGACGGTATCGCCGACAGAACATTCGTTCTTCTCGTCGTGGGCGTGGTACTTTTTGGTTTTGTTCACGAACTTGCCGTAGATGGGGTGCTTCTCTTTCCACTTCACCATGACGGTGATGGTCTTGTCACCCTTGTTGCTCGAAACGACCCCGATGCGTTCTTTTCTGAGGTTTCTCTTTTCCATTGTGGTGTGGGGTTATTTGTTGTTGAGTTCACGAGCGCGGAGCTCGGTCTTGACGCGTGCGATGTCCTTGCGCGCGCGGGTGATCTTAGCGGGGCTGTCGAGGGGTGAGACGGCGTGCTGGGCTTTGAGCTGGGCATAGTCAAGCTCCATCTGCTCGAGGCGGTCGCGGAGATCCTGTGTGGTAACTTCAGCGAAACTTTCTTTCTTCATGATAGGTTACACGTTTTGGGTTGGGTCATAGTCGCGGCGAACGACGAACTTTGTGGTGACGGGGAGCTTCTGTGCTGCCAGGCGCAGAGCCTCTTTTGCGATATCGAAGGGTACGCCCTCGACCTCGATGATGATGCGGCCGGGGGTGACGGGTGCCACATATCCCTCGGGGTTACCTTTACCTTTACCCATTCGGACCTCGGCGGGCTTCTTTGTGATGGGCTTGTCGGGGAATATGCGAATCCAGATCTGGCCCTGACGCTGCATGTAGCGGGTTACGGCGATACGGGCGGCTTCTATCTGGCGACCGGTGATCCACTTAGACTCGAGGGTCTTGATGCCGAACGAACCGAAGGCCAACTGGTTGCCGCGCTGCGCGAGACCTTTCATGCGGCCTTTCTGAGAGCGGCGGAATTTGGTTTTCTTGGGTTGTAACATGGGAATGAATCAGTTGTGGGTTTAACGGTTGTTTTTGGGTTTGCGGAAGCCGCCGCGACGGGGAGCGCCTGAAGCACCCTGATTGCCGCGAGCCTCTTTCTGGCCGTTGGTATAGTTGGGGGCGAGATCGCGCTTGCCATAGACTTCGCCACGGCAGATCCAGACCTTGACGCCGATGACACCGACCTTGGTGTGGGCCTCTACGAGGGCATAGTCGATGTCGGCACGGAGGGTGTGGAGGGGTGTGCGACCTTCCTTGAACATCTCGGAGCGGGCCATCTCGGCGCCGTTGAGGCGGCCTGAGATCTGAATCTTGATGCCCTCGGCACCTGCGCGCATGGTGGCTGCGACAGCCATCTTGACGGCACGGCGGTAGGCGATCTTGCCCTCGATCTGGCGGGCGATGTTCGAGGCCACAATCTGGGCATCGAGCTCAGGGCGCTTCACCTCATACACGTTAATCTGTACCTCCTTGTCGGTGATCTTCTTGAGCTCTTCCTTGAGCTTGTCGACATCCTGGCCGCCCTTGCCGATGATGAGGCCGGGGCGCGAGGTGCAGATGGTGATGGTGATGAGTTTCATTGTGCGCTCGATGACGATGCGCGAAACGCTTGACTTGGCAAGGCGGACATTGAGATACTTGCGGAGTTTGGAGTCCTCGAGCAGGGTATCGCCGTATTTCTTACCGCCATACCAGTTAGAGTCCCATCCGCGGATAACTCCCAAGCGATTGCTGATTGGATTTACTTTCTGTCCCATTTGTTAAGCTTTGGCGTTTTTGTTTTCGATTGTGTCGACGATGAGGGTCACGTGGTTTGCGCGCTTGCGGATGCGGTAGCCACGGCCCTGGGGAGCGGGGCGGAGACGCTTGAGCATGGGGGCGCAGCCTACCATGACGGAGGCTACGTAGAGCTCGTTGTCGTCAGCCTTGCGCTCATTTTTGGCTTCCCAGTTGGCGATTGCCGAGCGGAGAAGTTTCTCGACGCGTGCGGCGGCCTCCTTGTTCGAGAACTTGAGGATGCCGAGGGCACGGTTGACCTCGACGCCGCGGATCATGTCGACCACGAGGCGCATCTTGCGGGGCGAGGTGGGTATGTTGAGCAGCTTTGCGAAAGCGATGTTCTTCTGTTCGGCTTTCCTGAGGTCTGCTGAGTTTCTTTTTCTTACACCCATTTTATTTTAATTCTTTCTTTTTGACGTTTGAATTATTTATATCAGGGCCCGAGATTATTTCTTCCTGTTGCCGGAGTGGCCGCGGAAAGTACGCGTGGGAGCGAACTCGCCGAGCTTGTGGCCGACCATGTTTTCGGTCACATAGACAGGGATGAATTTGTTTCCGTTGTGGACAGCGAATGTATGGCCTACGAATTCGGGTGCAATCATGGATGCGCGGCTCCAGGTCTTGATGACCGACTTCTTGCCGCTCTCTTCCATTGCTGCGACCTTCTTTTCTAGCTTGACGCTGATGAACGGGCCTTTTTTCAATGAACGACTCATGAGGTATGCGTTGTTTGGAATGTCAGATTACTTCTTTCTTCTCTCGATGATGTACTTCGACGAATGTTTCTTCGGAGCACGTGTCTTGAGACCCTTCGAGTAGAGGCCCTTGCGCGAACGGGGATGACCGCCCGAAGCACGGCCTTCGCCACCGCCCATGGGGTGGTCGACAGGGTTCATGACTACGCCGCGGTTGCGGGGGCGGCGTCCGAGCCAACGTGAGCGGCCGGCCTTGCCTGAGCGCTCGAGCGAGTGCTCGGAGTTGCCGACAACGCCTACAGTGGCACGGCATGCGGCGAGGATCTTGCGTGTTTCGCCGGAGGGTAATTTGACAATTGCATAGGCTCCCTCGCGCGAGATGAGCTGGGCGAATGTGCCGGCCGAGCGTGCCATGAAGGCTCCCTGGCCGGGACGCAGCTCAATGTTGTGGACGAGCGTACCTACGGGGATGTTGGCCAGCGGGAGGCAGTTGCCTACCTCGGGTTGTGCCTCGGGTCCCGACAGGAGGACGTCGCCTACCTTGAGTCCGTTGGGTGCGATGATGTATGCCTTGGCGCCATCCTTGTAGTAGAGGAGGGCGATGCGAGCCGAACGGTTGGGATCGTACTCGATTGTCTTGACGACGGCGGGAACGCCGTCCTTGTTTCTCTTAAAGTCTATGATGCGGTATTTGCGCTTGTGGCCACCACCAAGGTAGCGGGTGGTGAGGTGTCCTTCGGCGTTGCGGCCTCCGGATGCTTTTTTGCCGACTGTAAGAGATTTCTCCGGTGTTGTAGCAGTGATGGTACCTTTAAATACACCGATAACCTTGTGTCTCTGGCCCGGGGTGGTGGGCTTGAATTTTCTTACTGCCATTTCTTATTAGATGTTGCTATAGAAGTCAATGGTCTGTCCTTCGGCGAGGTCGACGATGGCTTTCTTCCAGGCGGCAGTCTTGCCGCGGAGCAGGCCGCTCTTGGTCCAGCGAGATTTGTTCTTGGGACGAACGTTGATTGTGTTCACGCGGGTGACCTTGACGCCGTAGAGCTTCTCGACGAGGCTCTTGATCTCATATTTGTTGGCCTCGGGAGAAACGGCGAAGGTGTAGCGATTGGCCTTCTCGCTGAGGCGGGAGGCCTTCTCGGTCACGATGGGTTTGATTGTGATGTCCATGTTTGCTCTTGTTTTCTCGTTTTGGCTCAAAGGTTATTGATGACCTCGAGAGCGCCTTCAGAGATGATGACGGCGTTCGAGTTCATCACAGCATACGTGTTGACGTCCGAGGCAACCATTGTCTTGGCGTCGGGGACGTTACGGGCAGACAAAGTTACGTTTTTATTCTCAGACGGTAAAACGAAGAGAATCTTTTTGCCCTCGACTTTAAGATTTTTAGCAAAATTTACGAAATCTTTAGTCTTCGGGGCGTCGAGATTGAGGTCTTCGACCACGATGATCTGCGAGTCCTGCAGCTTGTATGTGAGTGCGCTGCGGCGTGCGAGCTCTTTCACTTTCTTGTTCAACTTGAAGCGGTAGTCACGGGGACGGGGTCCGAAGACGCGTCCGCCGCCTACGAGGACAGGCGAGTTGATGTCGCCGATACGGCTGCCGCCACCGCCCTTCTGCTTGTGCAGCTTGCGGGTGGAGCCGGATACTTCGGAGCGCTCCTTGGACTTGTGTGTGCCCTGGCGCTGGTTGGCGAGATACTGCTTGACGTCGAGGTATACTGCGTGCTCGTTTGCGTCGACTGCGAATACCTCGTCGGAGAGCTGGGCCTTGCGGCCGGTGTCCTCACCCTTTATGTTATATATTGCGACTTCCATTTACTTTTCAATTAAAACGATTGAACCTTTGCTTCCGGGGATGGAACCCTTGATGATGAGTACGTTGTGCTCGGGCATCACGCGAACGACCTGGAGGTTCTGTACGGTGACTTTCTGATTGCCCATCTGGCCTGCCATACGCATGCCCTTGAACACCTTGGCGGGATAAGAGCAGGCGCCGACCGAACCGGGTGCGCGCAGACGGTTGTGCTGGCCGTGGGTAGACTGGCCTACGCCGCCGAATCCATGACGCTTTACAACGCCCTGGAAGCCCTTACCCTTGGATGTACCCTGGATGTCGACAAAGTCGCCTTCGCTGAAGAGGTCGACGGTCACGGTCGAGCCGAGCTTGACCTCTTCGCCAAATCCTTTGAACTCGGCCAAGTGGCGCTGGGGAGCTACTCCGGCTTTCTTGAAATGGCCGGCCATGGGGGCGGTGGTGTGCTTCTCCTTCTTCTCCTCGAAGCCGAGCTGCACTGCCTCATAGCCATCCTTTTCAGCCGTTTTCACTTGAGTAACTACGCAGGGGCCTACTTCGATAACAGTGCACGGCACGTTCTTGCCGTCGGCACTGAAAACGGATGTCATTCCGATTTTTTTTCCTAATAATCCTGGCATTTCTCTTTGATTTAGAAAATGTGAACTGATGGAGTTTCGTTTGTTGAATTTGTTCTCAAGTCTTGTCGGTTAGACCTTGATCTCTACCTCTACACCCGAGGGGAGCTCGAGCTTCATGAGGGCGTCCACGGTCTTGCCGGTCGAGTTGTGGATGTCGATCAGGCGCTTGTAGCTCGAGAGCTGGAACTGCTCGCGGGCCTTCTTGTTGACGAAGGTGGAACGGTTGACGGTGAAGATGCGGCGGTGAGTCGGCAGGGGTATGGGACCCGAGATGACGGCTCCGGTGGCCTTGACGGTCTTCACAATCTTCTCGGCCGACTTGTCAACGAGGTTGTAGTCGTAGGACTTGAGTTTGATTCTGATTGTCTGGTCCATATTGTTAGTTGAATGAAAGTGTCTCTTACTTGATGAGGTCTACGCGGCCCTGGCACTCGGTGAGCACGCTCTTGGCGATCGAGCTGCTGACCTCGGCATAGTGGCTGAAGGTCATGGTCGATGTGGCGCGGCCCGAGGTGATGGTACGGAGGGCGGTCACATAGCCGAACATTTCGGCGAGGGGAGCCTTGGCCTTGACGATGCGAGCACCGCTGCGGCTTGTCTCCATGCCCTCTACCTGGCCACGGCGCTTGTTGAGGTCGCCGATGACGTCGCCCATGCTCTCCTCGGGGGTAACAACCTCTACCTTGAAGATGGGCTCGAGCAGCACGGGGCCGGCCTTCTCCGAAGCCTTCTTGAAGGCCTGGATGGCACAGAGCTCGAACGAGAGCTGGTCAGAGTCGACGGGGTGGAACGAGCCGTCGATGACGGTGACCTTGAGACGGTCCAGGGGATAGCCTGCGAGCACACCGTTCTTCATGGCGGTGGTGAAGCCCTTCTGGATCGAGGGGATGAACTCCTTGGGGATGTTACCGCCCTTGACCTCGTCTACAAACTGGAGCGAGCCTTCGAAATCGTCGTCGGCGGGCTCTACGCGCACGATGATGTCGGCAAACTTACCGCGGCCACCGGTCTGCTTCTTGAATACCTCGCGGAGCTCGACGGGCTTGGTGATTGCCTCCTTGTATGTCACCTGAGGACGGCCCTGGTTACACTCGACCTTGAACTCGCGGCGGAGACGGTCGATGATGATGTCGAGATGAAGCTCGCCCATACCCGAGATGACGGTCTGGCCGGTCTCCTCGTTGGTCTCTACGCGGAAGGTGGGATCCTCCTCGGCCAGCTTCTGCAGGCCAACGCCGAGCTTGTCGAGGTCCTTCTGGGTCTTGGGCTCTACGGCGATGCCGATAACGGGCTCGGGGAACTCCATGGCCTCGAGCACGATGGGGTGGTTCTCGTCGCAGAGGGTGTCACCTGTGCGGATATCCTTGAAGCCTACGCCTGCGCCTATATCGCCGCAGCCGATCATCTCCTTGGCGTTCTGCTTGTTTGAGTGCATCTGGAACAGACGCGAAACGCGCTCCTTCTTGCCCGAACGGCTGTTGAGCACATACGAGCCGGCGACAACGTCGCCCGAGTAGACGCGGAAGAATGTCAGACGGCCTACATAGGGGTCGGTGGCAATCTTGAACGCGAGGGCACACATCGGAGCCTCGCTCGAGGGCTCGCGGGTCTCCACCTGGTCGGGATCGTCGGGATTGGTACCCTCTACGGCACCCGAGTCGAGGGGGCTAGGGAGGTATGCGCAGACTGCGTCGAGCAGGCACTGCACACCCTTGTTCTTGAACGACGAGCCGCAGATCATGGGCACAACCTCCATCTTGAGGGTGGCGGTGCGCAGGGCGCGGCGAATCTCCTCCTCAGTGATGGTGGAGGGGTCGTCAAAGTATTTCTCCATGAGGGCGTCGTCAAACTCGGCGATCTTCTCGAGCATCTTGTCGCGCCACTCCTCGCACTCGGCCTGAAGACCGGCGGGAATATCCTCGACAGAGTAGTCGGCACCCATGGTCTCGTCGTGCCAGAAGATAGCCTTCATGCGGATGAGGTCAACCACACCCTTGAAGGTCTCCTCGGCGCCGATGGGCACCTGGATAGGACAGGGGTTGGCGCCGAGCACGTCCTTGAGCTGGCGTACAACCTCGAAGAAGTTGGCACCCGAGCGGTCCATCTTGTTGACATAGCCGATACGGGGCACATTATATTTGTCGGCCTGACGCCATACGGTCTCCGACTGGGGCTCGACACCGCCCACGGCGCAGAATGTTGCGACAGCGCCGTCGAGCACACGGAGCGAACGCTCTACCTCGACGGTGAAATCGACGTGTCCCGGGGTGTCGATGAGGTTGATCTTGTACTGGTCGCCATCATATTTCCAGAATGTGGTGGTGGCGGCAGAGGTGATGGTGATACCGCGCTCCTGCTCCTGCTCCATCCAGTCCATTGTAGCTGCACCGTCGTGCACCTCGCCGATCTTGTGGGTGAGGCCGGTGTAGAAGAGGATGCGCTCGGAGGTAGTGGTCTTACCGGCGTCGATGTGGGCCATGATGCCGATATTGCGCGTATATTTCAAGTGGTCGTCTTTAGCCATTGTCTTGAGAATCTAAATGATTTTGTTGCTGTTATTTCCGCGAAGGGAGAGGTGATCAGAAACGGAAGTGAGCGAATGCACGGTTGGCCTCGGCCATCTTGTGCATATCCTCCTTGCGCTTGTATGCGCCGCCCTGCTCGTTGAAAGCGTCGACGATCTCGGCAGCCAGCTTGTCAGCCATGGTCTTGCCGCCGCGCTTGCGGGCATAGAGGATAAGGTTTTTCATCGAGATAGATTCCTTGCGGTCGGGGCGGATTTCGGTGGGGACCTGGAAGGTGGCGCCGCCTACACGGCGGGACTTTACCTCGACCTGGGGAGTGACGTTCTCGAGGGCCTTCTTCCAGACCTCGAGGGCGGTGCGCTCCTCGTTGGGGAGTTTTGCCTTCACGAGCTCGAGAGCCGAGTAGAAGATGGTGTACGAGGTATTCTTCTTGCCGTCATACATGAGGTGGTTGACGAACTTGGAGACTCTCACGTCGTTGAACACGGGATCGGGGAGAATCACCCGCTTTTTGGGCTTTGCTTTACGCATTGTTTTGTTTAGATTTTTGTTTTTGGTTGCTTGGCTGCTGCATCTTTCATCTTCAACGCCCTCCCCTCCGGGAGCACGTTTACTCAACCTGATTTAGCCTTCCAATCAAATCAAAAACGAGGGGTTTACGACTCTGTTTTTAAAAATGATTGCTTCTTAGTCTTCAGAAAAGGAGCGTCGTGTATGGTTTTTAAAGTCTTTCAGTGCTGACCCGATTATTTCTTGGCAGCCTTGGGACGTTTTGCGCCATACTTTGAACGGCGCTGGGTGCGGTCCTTGACACCGGAGGTATCGAGTGTACCGCGGACGATGTGGTAGCGCACACCGGGAAGGTCCTTGACACGACCGCCACGCACGAGCACGATCGAGTGCTCCTGGAGGTTGTGGCCCTCGCCGGGGATATAGCTGTTGACCTCCTTGCCGTTGGTGAGGCGCACACGGGCAACCTTACGCATGGCTGAGTTAGGCTTTTTGGGGGTAGTGGTGTAGACACGCACGCACACGCCACGACGCTGGGGGCATGAATCAAGCGCGGGTGACTTGCTCTTGTCCTCAAGAGCTACACGGCCTTTTCTGACTAATTGCTGAATAGTAGGCATCTTAGTTTCTTTTGTTTGACTTTATATGGTGATTGTTGTTTTGCTCTATGTTTTCTGACGCTCGCAGAGAGGTGCCTTCCGCACACATCCGTCGCCTCGACACCGCTAACTATCAGACTGTTAGCTTTGCCGTGACGCCGGTTTTCTCCTAAAGCGATGCAAAATTACAAATTATTTCTCTAATTACCAAACACTTCCGCAACTATTTTTCGTCGCTTCTACGCTTTCGTCGCCCGGGACGATTTCCGATAATCCGGAAGAGCGCGGCCCGCCATGCGGCAAAGATGAAAACAATCCACAGCCACCACGCATCTCCCGTCATGGCCGAGGCTGCCAGAGGAATCAGCACAGCCATCAGGCAGAGGTTGGTCAGTCCGACAGCGGCGCGCATCACCGCACGGTCATGCGCCATGTCACCTGTGCGCACAGGAAAATTGAAGCGGCCTGGAGCAGCGCAGACACCGAGCAGACCGAGATACAGCACCGCGAACAGCACCCCCGTGACAACACACGCGCCATCATCGGAAGGCGCCGGAAGACGCCACTCCCCCACCCCGCCAGAGGCAACGGCCAGGAGATATGCGACGAGAATAAATCCCGCAATGACATTATAGGCGATATAGCTTCTCATAGAAAAAGACGGGTCGAACCCGTCTGACAAGTCCGACCCGTCCGAAATAATTTAATCTATCGGCCTTACTCCTCGTTTCCGGCAAACTCCATGAGATATGCCTTGATGAAGGGGTCGAGGTCACCGTCCATGACGCCGCCGACATCGGCGGTCTGATGGCCGGTGCGGTGGTCCTTGACACGGCGGTCGTCGAACACGTAGCTTCGGATCTGCGAGCCCCACTCTATCTTCATTTTTCCGGCCTCAATCTTGGCCTGCTCCTGAAGACGGTGCTGCAACTCCTTGTCATAGAGTATCGAGCGGAGCTGACGCATGGCGTTCTCCTTGTTCTTGGGCTGGTCGCGCGTCTCGGTGTTCTCGATAAGAATCTCCTCCTGTTCGCTTGTATATGGGTCGGTGAACTGGTAGCGCAGACGCACGCCCGACTCGACCTTGTTGACGTTCTGTCCTCCGGCGCCGCCCGAACGGAATGTGTCCCACGACAGGAGCGCGGGGTCGACCTTGACCTCGATGGTATCGTCGACGAGCGGGGTGACGAACACCGACGCGAACGAGGTCATGCGCTTGCCCTGAGCGTTGTATGGCGACACGCGCACCAGACGGTGCACGCCGTTCTCGCTCTTGAGGTATCCGTATGCGAAATCGCCCTCGACATTGATAGTACACGACTTGATACCGGCCTCGTCCCCCTCGAGCAGGTTGGCGATGGAGATTTTATAGCCGTGGGCCTCGCACCAGCGCATATACATGCGCATCAGCATCTGCGCCCAGTCCTGGCTCTCGGTACCCCCGGCGCCCGAGTTGATCTTGAGCACGACGCCGAGCTTGTCCTCCTCGCGGCGCAGCATGTTCTTCAGCTCAAGGTTCTCTATCAGGTTCACGGCATCGGCATACAGCTTGTCGAGCTCGGCCTCCTCGACGAGGCCCTCCTTGATGAAATCCCATGCAATCTCAAGCTCGCCCACAGCCTTGTCGACCTCCTCATAGCCCTCGATCCAGGCCTGGAGGTCTTTGATTTTCTTCATCTGGGCGCGGGCCTCGACGGGATGCTCCCAGAAATCGGGCACATGTGTGCGCAGCTCCTCCTCCTCGACCTGGATTCTCTTGTTGTCGATGTCGAGATACTTTTTCAGCGAGTCCCTGCGTTCGGCGGTCTCCTTGAGCTGTTCCTGGGTAATCATGTCGTGCGGGCGGTTTTGTTAATGGTGATTGTCAGTCAGTTATGAAAATAGCCGAAACCCTTTCAGGAATCGGCTATGTTGGTGGGCGCTGAGGGATTCGAACCCCCGACCCTCTGCTTGTAAGGCAGACGCTCTGAACCAGCTGAGCTAAGCGCCCCTCAAGGGGAATGCATCAAGCAAGAAAGATTTTTGTCGTGGTGGGCGCTGAGGGATTCGAACCCCCGACCCTCTGCTTGTAAGGCAGACGCTCTGAACCAGCTGAGCTAAGCGCCCTTTCTTGCTTAAAGCGATGCAAAGTTAGGCACTTTTTCCGAACCGTGCAAATTTTTCGGCAACTTTTTTCACAAAAATTTTATCACAGCCTCGGACCATCGCCATAAACTCATTGATACACAGCGCTATCGCCTCGCATCCCGCCAACCGGCTCAAGACAGGCCCCGATGCCATGCGCGACACGCCCATCCGAAATTTTGTCGGTGAGCGGGATTTTTGCTAACTTTGCTTTTCCTTATAACAACCATCAGGAAACACGACAGCAACAATGATCAAGCGATTCGATATGTGGCTTGCGGTGATTGCCGCGGGCATATCAGGAGCCCTCCCGGGATGGGCAGAGGCTCCGGCAGGATATTATTCGGCCTGCGAGGGCAAGAAGGGAGCTGCGCTCCTCTCGGCCCTGTGCGACAAGATAGGCCCGCACACCAATGTGGGGTATGACGGCCTGTGGAATGTCTACAAGACATCTGATGTCCGTCCCAACGGCAAGGTCTGGGACATGTACTCGACCAAGCAGTGGACCGTGGGCCAGCAGAAATGCGGCAACTATAAATATGTGGGCGACTGCATAAACCGCGAGCACTCGATGCCCAAGAGCTGGTTCAGCGAGGGACAGCCGATGAAGAGCGACGCATTCCACGTCTATCCCACCGACGGCAAGGTGAACGGACAGCGCAGCAACTACCCATACGGCGAGTGCGCCAACGGCACCACGCTGCCTCCAAACGGCAGCATACTGGCACTCGGCAAGCTGGGCACGTCGACATTCGCGGGCTACTCGGGCACGGTGTTCGAGCCCGACGACGAGTACAAGGGTGATTTCGCACGTACATATTTCTATATGGCGGCATGCTATAACGACAGGATTGCCGGATGGTCGAGCGACATGATGGCCGGAAACCGCTATCCCGTCTATACGACATGGGCGGTGAACCTGCTGCTGAAATGGCATCGCCAGGACCCTGTGAGCAGCAAGGAGATTGAGCGCAACGAGGCTGTCTATGCCTACCAGCACAACCGCAATCCGTTCATCGACCACCCCGACATGGCCGAACATATCTGGGGAGAATACAAGGACACGGGATGGAGCTCGTCGGGAGTCGCACGCCCCTCGATAGCCTCTCCCGCCGACGGTTCGGCGATAGACCTGGGCAAGTGCGGCACAGGGATAGAGCGCACCCACACCGTCACGGTGAAAGGGCAGAACCTCACCACAGACATCAATGTCAGCGTGAGCGGAGCCGGATTCTCGGCCGCCACGACTACACTCGCGGCATCGGCGGCGAACTCTGACGCCGGGGCAGCGCTCGCCATCAGCTATCGCTCGGCATCCGCGGGCGCATCGGCAGGCACACTTGTCCTCACCTCGGGCGAGGCGCGTTCTTCGGTCACACTCCGTGCCGAGGCCGTCGACGGACTCCCCGCGCTCCCGGCCATCAACGTGAGCGAGACATCATTTCAGGCACGCTGGGTCAGCATAGACCCCACGGGCACCAACTATACCCTCGACGTGACCTGCGGAGGCACCTCCATCCCTGGCTACCCCAAACCCGTGGCTGCCTCGACCGAACGGTTCACCGTCAACAACCTCACTCCCGCCACAGAGTATGCCTACACCCTGAGCTCACCCTCGGGACTGCGCAGCAACGAGATCAGGGTCACGACCGCGACCCCGGTTCCCTCGATACAATTCCTGTTTGACGGCGACCTGTACTTCACCTCCGAGCCCGGAGTCCCGTCGGAAGCCGCCGAGCTGCTGGCCGACATAGAGAACATCTCCGACCCCGTAGTGCTGTCGGTGAGCGCGCCATTCGAGCTGAGCACCGACAAGTCGGCATGGAGCAGGTCGCTCACGCTTGCAGCCGAGGAGGACAGATTTTACCTGCGCATGCACGGCGACGCCGCGGGCTCGTACACCACCACCCTGCTTGCCACGGCCGGGGCATATGTCAACGACGATGTGACCGTCGAGGGCGTGATTGCCGCCGAACCGACATTCATCGAGACATTCGAGGCCCCCTCCGAGCTCAAGAGCTATGACGGCGGCTACTATCAGGGCGCCGCATGTGCATGGAATGTGGTGGGCGCGCTCGTCGGCACCGACCCGCGCGACGTCCATTCGGGTGCCCAGGGCCTGCGCATGCACAAGACAGCCGGGGTCGACAGCCGCATCGAGATGGCCGAGCCGAGGATGCACGGCATCGGCACGGTGACATTCCACGCCAAGGCATGGAACGGCGAAGGGGGCGAGGTAGCCCTCGAGGTGTCGGCCGACGCCGGGCTGACATGGCACGAGGCGAAACGGTTTGACATCGGCGACGAGGCATGGCAGCAGTACTCGGCAACCGTCAACGAAACCGGCATGGTGCGCATGCGCCTGACACGCCTGTCGGGACGCCGCATAGCCATCGACGACATCGAGGCCACCGACTATGCCGCGAGTGCGGTGGCAGAGCTCGAGTATCACGCATGGGACGCCTACTGCCGCGACGGGCAGCTTGTCATCGAGAACCGTTCGGGCCTCCCCCTCGGCATCACCGTGTGCAGCCCCAACGGAGCGGTGTGGTACACAGGCACGATAAGCTCGACCACCGTCCTCGACCTCCCCGCAGGGATATATCTGGTGACCTCGGGAGGGTTCACAAGGAAAACCGTGGTGAAATGACCCCTTAAATTAACTTAAAATTAGTTAAAGCGACAGGCGGCGATAAAAATATCGCCGCCTGTCTTGCGCCGTATCCGTTGGAAATTCGTAATTTTGTGAAAATTTGAGAACGAATGGCCGACAACCTCTATCAACGTGTAGACAACCTCAAGGCCAAGGCCCGTCTGCTCACCGAGCGGTACAGGGCGTTGCAGCAGAGCAAAGCCCAGGCCGACGGGAAGATTGAGGAACTGACCGCCGTGATTCGCTCGCTCGAGAGGCAGATAGCCGACCGCGACCGCGAGATAGAGCGGCTGAAAGTGGCATCGGTGCTTGTGCCTGACCACCGCGACGTAGAGGAGACCAGGGCGTTCATCTCGGATTTAGTGCGCGAAATCGACAAGTGTATCGCACGGTTAAGCATCTGATGAATTCCGACCGCATAATCAACATATCCATCCGAATAGCCGACCTGCCGCGCATCCCCCTGCGCATCCCGCGCGACCAGGAGGAGACCGCCCGCCGGGCCGAAGCCAACATCAACGAGCTATGGCAGAAATGGTCGGCAAAGGAGGAGTTCAGCGACAAGTCGCCCGCAGAGATTCTGGCGATGGTGACATTCAGGTTTGCACAGCTGTATTACAGCAACCTGGAGGCGTCGCAAAACCTCGGCAAGGTCCTCGCCGGGCTCGAGAGCTCGTTTGACGACCTTCTGCTCGAGGATGTAAGGCCAGACACCCCCGCGACACCCCGCGACATCTGACCGCAAGCCGCAACAACCGCAATCCGTCCCCGCGAGACGGTTCAACAGAAGCATAATCCGCGACTGACACATATATATAATAATATCCCCCTCCCGGACATCGACGGCACACGCCGTCCGGGACAGCGGTTTCGAGCACGCCCGACCCGCTCCGCGCCCGTCGTCATGACGGCATACGCGAGCCAAGGCCGGTATGTGCTGTTTTTATATATAAACCCTTTTAACCCCAATCATCCCCTACCCCATCCATCATCCCAACAATGCAGACAATCATAATAATCGCCGCCGCCCTCATAGGCATCGCCATCGGCATCGCCGCCCTGCTTGTCTGGCAGAAATCGACAGCCCGCTCGGCTGCCGCAACAATAGTCGAAGACGCGCGCCGTGAGGCTGAGATCATCAAGAAAGACCGCTTGCTCGAGGCCGAGAAAGAGGAGCTGCGCATCAAGGCCGAGGCCGAGAAGACAGCCCAGCAGCGCCTGCAGAAGGTGCAGAACGAGGAGCAGAAAATCAAACAGCGCCAGAACCAGCTGAACCAGCAGCAAAGCGAGAATACCCGCAACCGCAACGAGAACGAGCAGCAGCGCCGCGAGCTCGAGGCACAGAGCCAGGTGCTCGAGCAGAGGGGCGAGGAGCTTGACCGCCTCACCCGCTCGGCCCGCGAGGCCCTCGAGCACATCTCGGGCCTGTCGTGCGAGGAAGCCAAGGAGAAGCTTGTCGAGAGCCTGCGCGACGAGGCCAAGACAGCCGCCGCGGCATATATCCACGACATCATGGACGAGGCCAAGATGACGGCCAACAAGGAGGCCAAGCGCATCGTGGTGCAGTCTATTCAACGTCTGGCGACAGAGACAGCCATCGAGAACTCGGTGACCGTGTTCCATATCGACTCTGACGAAATCAAGGGCCGCATCATAGGCCGCGAGGGACGCAACATCCGCGCGCTCGAGGCTGCCACCGGCATAGAGATAATCGTCGACGACACCCCTGAGGCCATCGTCCTCTCGGGCTTCGACCCCGTGCGCCGCGAGATTGCCCGCCTTGCCCTGCACCAGCTCGTGGCCGACGGCCGCATACATCCCGCCCGCATCGAGGAGGTGGTGGCCAAGGTGCGCAAGCAGATCGAGGAGGAAATCATCGAGACCGGCAAGCGCACGGCCATCGACCTCGGCATACACGGACTGCATCCCGACCTCATCCGCATGGTCGGCAAGATGAAATACCGCTCGAGCTACGGGCAGAACCTGCTGCAGCACTCGCGCGAGACGGCCAACCTCTGCGCCATCATGGCCGCCGAGCTCGGCCTCAACCCCAAGAAGGCCCGCCGCGCCGGACTGCTGCACGACATAGGCAAGGTGCCCGACGAGGAGCCCGAACTGCCCCACGCACTGCTGGGCATGAAACTGGCCGAGAAATATAAGGAGAAGCCCGAGATATGCAACGCCATCGGCGCCCACCACGACGAGGTTGAGCAGACCTCGCTGCTGGCTCCCATCGTCCAGGTGTGCGACGCCATCTCAGGCGCCCGTCCCGGCGCCCGCCGCGAGATTGTCGAGGCATATATCAAGCGCCTCAACGACCTCGAGCAGCTTGCCCTATCATATCCCGGCGTGGTCAAGACATACGCCATCCAGGCCGGACGCGAGCTGCGCGTCATCGTCGGCGCCGACAAGATCGACGACGTGGAGACCGAAAAGCTGTCTGAGGAGATAGCACGCCGCATCCAGGACGAGATGACATATCCCGGCCAGGTCAAGATCACAGTCATCCGCGAGACCCGTTCCGTAAGCTACGCAAAATAATCCCCGCGCCATGGAAGACAGAAATAAGCGCTGTCCGCGCGGCAAACTGCATTGCTGCAACTGGCTCGAGGATATTCCGGCGGTACCGGGCTCGACATTCGACATCGTAGAGGTACAGTTCAAGAACACCCGCAAGGGATTCTACCGCAACTCGCTCGGGCTCGACATAGAGCCGGGCGACATGGTGGCCGTCGAGGCGTCGCCCGGACACGACATAGGGTGCGTCACCCTCAAGGGGCCGCTCGTGGCCATACAGATGAAACGCGCCGGGGTCAAGTCCGACGCCGAGATACGCCGCGTGTTCCGCAAGGCCAAGCCCGCAGACCTCGAGAAATATGAGGAGGCGCGCGCCCGCGAGAACGACACCATGATACGCGCCCGCAAGATTGCCGAGAGCCTCAAGCTCAACATGAAGATAGGCGACGTCGAATATCAGGGTGACGGCAACAAGGCCATATTCTACTATATCGCCGACGAGCGTGTCGATTTCCGGCAGCTCATCAAGGTACTGGCCGAGACATTCAAGGTGCGCATCGAGATGAAGCAAATCGGTGCCCGCCAGGAGGCGGGACGCATCGGTGGCATCGGGCCGTGCGGACGCCCCCTGTGCTGCGCGAGCTGGATGACCTCGTTTGTCAGCGTCGGCACAAGCGCCGCCCGCTATCAGGACATATCGCTCAACCCGCAGAAACTGGCGGGGCAGTGTGCCAAGCTCAAGTGCTGCCTCAACTTTGAGGTCGACACATACGTCGAGAGCTCGCGCTATCTGCCCGGACGCGAGATACGCCTCGAGACAGCCGACTCGACATACTATCATTTCAAGACCGACATCTTCAAGAAGGAGATAACCTATTCGACCGACAAGTCGATTGCAGCCAACCTCGTCACCATCGACGCCGCACGCGCCTTCGAGGTCATCGAGATGAACAAGCGCGGCGAGAAGCCGCTCAAGCTGATGCGCGAAGACGACGAGAAGGCCACTGCCAAACCCAAGCCCCTCGACCTCGCGTCGCAGGACGACCTCACACGATTCGACCGCGCCAAGAAGAAGAAAAAGAAAAAGAAACCCGCAGCCACCGCCGCACAGCCCGACGGCAAGCAGCCGGCCGCCGACGGGGGCAAGCCCAAGCAACCCCAGCAGCCGCAGCAGCAGGGACAGGGCAAACAGCAGCCACAACAACCCAAGCAGAAACAGAAGCCAAAGGGCCCCAAGCCCCCGAAACCCAAGACCGACCAGCCCAAGGCCGAGCAACCCAAGCCGGAACAGCCAAGGCCAAACAGGGTTCCGAAGGCATTCCGCACTCCAGACCAGCAACCGCCACAGCAGTGACAATGAAAACCCTTCCCGCAATCATAGCCGGAGTCTGCCTCCTCCTTGCCGCCTCGTGCGGCAGGGGGGAGCGCGACTATAGCCGCTGGGCCTCCCTGCCCTCAGAGGGATGGGCATACGGCGACACACTGTCGCTGATACCCGCCGACACCACCCTCACCGACAATGACTCGATAGTGAGCCGCGCCCTGCTGCTCGGAGTGGTGCACTCGGCGGCATATCCATATTCAAACCTGTGGCTCGAGGTGACATACCACGGCACGGGATACCTCTATCGCGACACGGTGAACATGCCCCTCGCCGACATCTACGGACGCTGGCTCGGCTCGGGATTCGGGTCGTCCTATCAGAGGGAGATTACGCTGAAACCACGCGCCGACATAGACCTGACGCGCCCCGTCGGCGTGCGACACATCATGCGCCTCGACACCCTCCGCAACATCGAGCGCATCGGCATCACGGTAGAGTGATGTCGGACAGGTCAGACCTGTCTGACCCGTCCGACCTGCCTTTTTATATCACAGGCTCTCCAGCGCGCCGGTGGTGGAGTCCATGATGTATCCGGCCACGCGGATGTCGTGAGGCATGAGGGGATGATTGGCAACGAGGTCGACAGTCTCGCGCACGGCCTCGGCGGTGTCGGTGAATCCGTGCAGCCATCCGTCGAGGTCTATGCCACAATGACGCATCAGCGAGATATGCTCCTCGTCGACGCCACGTTCCTTCATCAGATGCAGCATCTCGGCCGAATCCATACCCTGGACACCGCATCCCGTATGGCCTATTATCATCACCTCGTTGACACCAAGCTCGTAGACCGCCACAAGCAGCGAGCGCATGGTCGAGTCAAACGGATTGGTGATTGTGCCCCCGGCATTCTTAATCATCTTCACGTCGCCGTTGCGTATGCCGAGCGCTGCCGGAAGCAGCTCGACCAGACGGGTATCCATACATGTGACGATGGCGATGCGCTTGTCGGGATACTTGGATGTCTCGAACTTGCGGTATGCCCCCGACTCGACAAACTCGCGGTTGTGTCTCAGGATTTCTTCTATCATATCTTTAAGGTCATTTATGTTTGTTGGTCTTGCTGAAAAGTATTGACACCCCGACCGTGACGGCCAGCGCCCAGGGATAGTAGAGATAGGGCCACGGCGCGCCCGGACTGATGCCCGCGAGCCCGACCGCAAGGAGGGTCTGCGCGCTGTAGGGCAGAAGGCACTGCATGATGCACGAGCAGGTATCCAGCAGGCTCGCCGTGCGGGGCGCCGTGACGCCATAACGCTCGGCGATGCGGCGCGACAGAGGCCCCACGGTGAGGATGGCCACCGTATTGTTGGCCGTGCAGACATCGACCGCCGAGACCAGGGCCGCTATCGCAGCCATGGCTCCGCGAGGGCCGCGTATGCGGCGGCTCATCTGCTGCAGCAGCCAGTCGATTCCCCCGGTCTCGCGTATTATGCCGAGCATACCCGCCGAGAGGAGCGTGATGATGATGAGATCGCCCATCGAGTCGATGCCCGTACCCATATATCCCGCAAGGTCTATGAGCGGATAGCCGTGACACACCGCTATCACAGTAGCCACAAGGATGCCCGAGACAAGCACTACGGTGACATTGAGACCCGTCAGCGCAAGCACTATTATGACTAGATACGGCAGGATGAGCCACGGGTTCACATGGCCCGAGGGGACCACGGTCGACACCGACGCCCCCAGCACCGCATAGACCGCGAGCGTGACGAGAGCTGCCGGGAGCACTATGCGCAGGTTGGCCCTGAACTTGGCGCTCATGGCCACCCCCTGGGTACGGGTCGAGGCAATCGTCGTGTCAGAGATAAACGACAGGTTGTCGCCGAAGAACGCGCCCCCCATCACCGCAGCCACAAACAGCGGCACATTCTCGCCCCCGGTCGCTGCAAGGTCCACGGCAAGGGGCACCAGGGCCACCACCGTCCCGACAGAGGTACCTATGGAAAGCGAGATGAAACATGCCGCCACAAACAGTCCCGGCAGCAGTAGCTGGCGCGGCAGATACTTGAGCGTGACCGTCACCGTGGCGTCGATTGCCCCGATCTCCTTGGCCAGCGACGCGAACGCCCCCGCCAGGATGAAAATCCATATCATATAGATGATGTTCGAGCTCCCGGCCGCACGCGAGAAGGTCTCGATACGCTTGGCCAGCGGACGCCCGCGGTCTATGACCACAGCCCACACCGACGCGGTAATGAACGCGACCGACAGCGGCATGCGGTAGAAATCGCCTATCGCAACCGAGACAGCCAGATACATCACGAGGAAAACCACTATGGGCGACAGCGCAAGCACACCCTGACGCGCAGATATATGTCGTTCGGAAAACTCTGTCATATTAAAACCATCTTACCCACAAAATTACAACAAAAATCCCTCCCGGGCAAAAAAAGCCGGATGCAGTACCGTATCGGTACCGCATCCGGGGAGATGTAACGGATAATACCGGGCGATTGTCCCGGTATTAGCATAATTGTATCAATGCAACATCACTTTATAAGATTTGCCTGAGAGGCGTACGATATAGACGCCCGGAATGGAAACAGGTATCTCGTTGCGTCCAACATGCGTCATCACACTCTTGACAAGCATGCCGTTGACCGAATAGATATCGACAGGAATCTCTCGGGAAGAGGTGTTGACAATCACAGACAGGCCGTCAGGAAATACATTGTCGACAGGCCGGGACACGGCGTCCATAACCAAGGTCGTATTGCTGTCGTATGCAAGTCCGACTGTCCCGGGGGCAGTGTCAGGGAGAGAGACATAAGCCCGGAACGGCCTCACGGTTTCCGACCCTGACGAACGTCGCAATGACAGCCCGTCTGCCGAGAGCAGATAGGCACCTGCAGGCAGATTGTCGAGATGAGAGGCACACCCAACAATCAGCGGGTCTCCGGCATCCTCGGCGCCAGTGGCGGTCGCGATTGTCACGTCAGACTGCCTACACAACCAATATCCCGGCATATCGCCACCTTCAAACAGGAATGGCTTGAATGGAGCTGCATTAGAAATCTGACAGAGCCTTAGGGTGTCTCCCTCAAACCTCAGAGGTTCCGACATCTCAACCGAGAGAGGAAAATCGTCAGGATTTACGGCAAATGGCAGATAAGCGCAATTGAACCCCTCGGACACATGACGTATGTATCTCAGATTGGCCACCTGTATCCCTTCGGCAGGCAGGAAATCAGCGCCATCGACAAGCATCCCTTTCCTGACTGCCCCTTCGTATGCGACATTATATGCATCAAGCGCCGGACCGACAGAATCGGTATGGAAAAACTCATTGCCCAACGGCAATCCGTAATCGACATATACAGTATCGCCAGCCGATGTAAGGACATCGAAATATGACATGGGCTCCGGGGCGCCCTCATAATCATTGCGGACAAGCAGTGGCCTCCAGCGACCCTGTATATAGGGCTTTGAATCCCACGGATAGTCCACCTTGTTTATCGACCCGGCAAGTGTGGCAAAATCCTCACTGTCTATTCCCTTTAGATTCTTGATGTCGTCCGTATTGACAAGACTGTCGGCATACAGATATCCGGTTCCATATATCGCGCCTTTGAGATAATAACAGTTGTCAAACAGGAACGATTTGTTATATTCTTCGTAAACTGCTGCGATGTTGCCTACAGTACATCCGGGATACCCGACTATTATATCACCTGAATTATAACAGTTGACCGCAGTGCTGCCCGAACGGTTGCCGTGGCCGTCCCAGCTCACCCAAAGGTTGTTGGTGACACCGCCAATCATGATGCGGGGAGCGTCGGCCTGAACCGTACCGGCGTTATAGCAGTTGCTCAAAGAACCATATCCGGCAGACACGCCACCAAGACGCGAGCCCTCCGTAGCTGAATGTACATAGCCCGCATTATAGCTCGATATGACTGAAGAACGTGATTCGTTATTGCCGACTATGCCGCCGACATGCATGCCTGATGTCACCTCGCCGTTATTGACACAATAGCGGACAATGCCCGATGAGCCGGAAAGCCATCCCACGATGCCTCCGCAGTCGGTATTCTTCTCAAGAGTCGATACAAGGCCCGAATTGCGCGAGTCACGGACCTCTCCGTTGATATTGCCAACGATGCCTCCCGTGCTGCGCAGACCAGAGATGTCACCTTCGTTGACACTCTCATAGATATGGGTATGGAATTCGCCTTTCGGCAATATGCCACCTGCCATACCGAGGCTGGTAACGTCACCGTCATTATGACACTGGTGCATCTCGCCGCAATAGCTTCGGCCCGCAACACCGCCGCATTGGCTTTTCGGGCTGGTGGTCGAGATGGAACCGTGGTTGGCACTCGTGAAGACCTTGGGAGTATAATATGTATTGCCCTGCCGTCCGCCATCAAGGTTTCCGACTATACCGCCGACAAAAACGCTGTCGACATCCGAATTGATGTCGGCAAAATTCTCGGAACCGCTGACCCTCGCGTTGAAAGAGTTCCTTCCGGCAATACCCCCTATGCATGCACCGGGGCGTGTCGCAGAGACCTCACCATAGTTGCGGCTGTTATAGACTGTAGCCCAGTTTGTGCCGACAATTCCCCCGACGTTATCATTCGATTCGCTCGTCACTGAACCGCGGTTGACACATCCGTCAATATACTTGCCTCCACTGATGGATCCGGCGATTCCACCTGCAGCCCCCCAGCCGATTGCAGTGACGGCACCACGGTTCTCACAGCTGTCCACCCTTGCTCCACTTCCGGCAATACCTCCCGTAGAACAGTTATAGGCATATCCCAGCTCATCGGGATATGTGATGCCATACACATATCCGCTGTTGATGCATTTTGATATTACGCCATCGCCCTGTATGGTTCCGGCTATTCCGCCGGCCTCGTGCGTGGCCCCCATGGCAACCACTGTGGCAGAACTCTCACATTCAGTCACACGGCCTTTGCATAGGCCCACAATACCTCCGGCATAGGTGTTTCCGCATATATAGCTGTCGGCAAGCCTAAGGTTACGTACCTCACCTTCCTTGGCTATGACTCCGAAGAGCCCGAGGTTCTTACCCTCCGGGTCGTTGATATAGATGCCAGACACTGTGTGGCCGCGGCCATCAAAATGGCCCTGGAACTCCCTGCCATACGATTCCTTCCCGACAGGAGTCCACGAGCGGAACCTAAGGCTGTCAGCCGAGAGCGAGCCATCGCTCCCGAGCACTCCGGCGTTGACACGGATGTCACGGCCCAGGGCAAAATAACGGCCCTTGGTGTAAGACTCATATTTCTCCATCCTTTGCAAGAGCAACGCGAAATCGGATTCAAATTCAATGATGAAGGGAGATTCAAATGAGCCGTCTCCCTGAAAATCCGCTTCCTGAGCGACTGACGGCGGAATGGATAAGGTGATGAATGATAGGGTAAGCGCTGAGAACTTTAAAAATTTTTTCATAGCAGCAGATGCATCATGTTTCCCGATAGATGCGGTTGGTTAAAACATGAGACGTGGGAAACTGTCATTGACTCGTTCCGATACAAGGCCTTCGCATTGCCCATCTCAGCAGAACGAGCAACGCAGAAGCCCACGTCATATGCAAAAACGGCCATGTGCGCCGCCCTGACTGTCGGGCGGCGCAAACCGGGTTCTACATACCCCTGGACATCTACCGTTGCCTTATTCCTTGTACTGAGATTTAGAAGTTGCGAAGTTCTGTATCGCAAGGATTGAGCATAGATAAACGTCTCAGACTGAAAGGCCGTATGCCAGGGCATACAACCAATGTCCGGCAGCACTGCGGTGAGTGCTGCGGTAATCTGACACCGCAAAGGTAACGATTTTATTTCACAGCGCCACAACCCTACGCAAAATTTTTCACCGCCCCCGCTATTATTTCGGATAGAGGGATTATTTCTTGCATTTGACGGATAGGTTTTGTAAATTTGCGTGCCAAAACTTACCCGGGACTCATGAAGATATTTACCACAGACAACATACGCGCCATCGACCGCGCTACCATCGAGGATGAGGGAATCAGCTCGATGGAGCTGATACACCGCGCGGCCGAGGGAATCGCCTCAGAGATAATGCGCCGTTTCAGTCCGTCACGTCCGACAGTGATTTTCGCCGGAGCGGGCAACAACGGGGCTGACGCGCTCATCGTGGCCCGGCTGCTGATCGAGGCGGGATTCCGTCCGCATGTGCTGCTGTTCAACTTCAACGGCAACTCGCTCTCGCGCGACTGCCTGATGTGCTATCGCGAGCTGCTGGCGGTGGGACTCCCCTTCGATATGACCGAGATTCGCGACAGGGCCGAGATTCCGCTGCTAACTCCCGAGCATCTTGTCATTGACGGCCTGTTCGGGTCGGGTCTGCGCGACCCGCTGTCGGGCGGATACACCATGCTGGTGCGCAATATCTCGGAGTCGGGAGCGACGGTGGTGTCGATAGATGTGCCGTCGGGTATGTTCGGCGACTGGAACGCGCGCATCATAGCCCGCAATGTGGTACATGCCGACCTCACGCTGGCCATCCAGTTTCCGAGACTGGCATTCTTCCTTGCCGACAACGCCCAGCTTGTGGGCGAGTGGAAGGTCATCGACATCGGCCTGAGCAAGAAGGCCATCGAGGAGACCCCGACAAAATATTTCTATGTCGAGCGCGACGACGTGCGCGCCGTGCTCAAGCCACGCGGCATGTTCTCGTCGAAGGCCGACTATGGCAGCGCGCTTCTCTATGCCGGGAGCTACGGCATGATGGGGGCTGCGGTGATGGCGGCCAAGGGTGCCCTGCGCAGCGGCGTGGGCAAGCTCACGGTCCACTCGCCCCGGTTCGGGTTTCCAGTCATGCAGGGCCAGGTGCCCGAGGCGCTCTTCTCGGCAGACAAGGACGACATCGTCATCTCGGACATGACGCCGAGGTTCACATACAATGCCGTGGGTGTCGGTCCGGGCATAGGGCTGAACGACGCCACACGCGGGGCCTTCGAGACGCTGGTCAAGAGCATCAAGCGCCCGATGGTCATCGACGCCGACGGCCTCAACATCCTGGCCCGCAATCCCCAGTTGCTCGACCATCTGCATCCCTGCACCATACTCACGCCTCACGCGGGCGAGTTTGACCGCCTGTTCGGGGCGCAGAGCTCGGCCGAGGCACGTCTGCTCAGGGCAATCGAGGTGTCGCGCAAATATAAGTGCATCATCGTGCTCAAGGGCCACTGCACGGCCACCGTGCGTCCCGACGGCAGGGTGTTCTTCAACTCGACAGGTACTCCCGCCATGGCCACCGCCGGAAGCGGCGATGTGCTCACCGGCATCATCACCTCTCTCATGGCCCAGGGCTACAAGCCCGAGACATCGTCGGTGGCCGGAGTATATATACATGGCCTGGCAGGCGAGATCGCGGCCGGGACTCATGGCGACTACGGTGTGACCGGGCTCGACATAGCCGAGGCCACGGGACGTGCCATCAAAATGATAATGCAATGAAAAAGCTCTTCCTTATGCTCCTCGCGGCTGCCGTCGGCGCCGCACCTGCCGTCAAGGCGCAGTCTACCCAGAAGCTCACCGCCACCAAGGCCAGCGAGTACGGGCTGATATACACCCTCCCCCTCACCTCCTTGCAGGTGACTGTGGCAGCCGAGAAGACCGTCCGCACACCGGGCGAGTTCTATCAGTATGCCCGCAAGTATCTCAACGCCGACCCGATACTCACCCCCTCGGTGAGCTGGAAGATAACCGACGCCGTAATCGTCCCCACCGCTGTGGCCGACACCGGCGAGCAGTATCTCGTCACGCTCAAGGGTGGCAACGGCACATATATAATGGTATCTGACCAGGGATTTCCCGTGAGCATCAACGACACGGAGTATACCGGCGACATGGAGGAGACCGACCTTCCCGAGGCCCGTCAGGCCGAGCCCACCATACTCGAGAGCGCGGAGGCCCGTCAGGCAGTGACACCCGAGATGATACAGAGCCGTTCGTCGGCCAAGCGTGCCGAGCTCGCGGCAGCCAAGATATACGAGCTGCGCACCGTGCGCAACGACATCATATCCGGCCAGGCCGACGCGATGCCCTCTGACGGCGACGCCATGAAGACGGCCCTGGCCCGCATAGACCGTCAGGAGGAAGCCCTGACGGCAATGTTCCTCGGCACCACACAGACATCAGTCGAGGTCAGGACTTATGATGTGGCCATCCCCGCCGAGCCGTCGGAGGCCGGACGCACTGTAGTGGCCCGTCTGTCGGCACTCAACGGCCTTGTTGATGCCTCAGACCTCTCGGGCGCCCCTATCTATCTCACCGTCACCCCGACATCCACAGGCACCCTGCCGGTCAACGAGAAGGGTGAGCCCAAGACCTTCCCCAAGGGAGGCGTGGCCTACCGCATACCTGGCACAGCCGACGCCGAACTGACATTCGAGGGTCAGCGTCTGGCCACGGCATCGTTTGACGTGGCGCAGTATGGTGTCATCTTCGGACTCGACCCGGGCCTGTTCACCGCCAAGAAACTACCCTCATACCTGCATTTCAATCCCCTCACAGGCTCCATACGCGAGCTGGGGACACTGAGCGAGTAGAAGATAGGACCGGTAAGCCTGATAGGGCTGATAAGTTTTATAAGACATATAAGTCTTATAAGTCTTATGGCAGGCCTTATACAGCATATATTTATCAATTTCCACCAACATCCATGCAATCCCTCCGCAAAGACCTCATAGCCGATACCTCGATATGCAATCTGCTGATGCGTGTCGGCAGGGAGCGGTTTGACGTGGCCATATACAGTGTGGTGAGCGACAACTCATTCATCTACCGCTCATTCCCGCTCGTCTCGGCCACACGTCAGCCCATGGGGATGCTCGAGGATGCCATCTATGACAATCCGCTGCTGCTGGCCGATTTCCGCCGCGCATACTGCATTGTCGAGTCACAGAGGATGCTCACCGTGCCGTCAGAGATCGAGGAGCCCGCACGGCTGCTCGGGCTGCAGTGGCCCGATTACGAGGGTGAGACCCGCGTGTCGGCCAACGGCACGTCAAACTCGACATTCGTGTGGGGTATGGACGCGGCTCTCGCCGGATTCATGCGGCGCACATTCCCGTCAACGCTTCAGACCGACTGCCATCTGGCACCGCTGACCCGCTATTTCGCCGCCCGTCCCGGGCGCGGCAATTCGGTGCGCGCCATAGCCAACCTGCGTCCCGGCTCAATGGATATCCTGATACTGCGCGGGCCACACCTGCTCATGGCCAACACGTTCAGGTTTGACAAGACCATAGACGCACTGTATTACATCATGGCCGCACGTGACAGCCTCGGCCTCGACCCGCAGGTCGACGAGATGCTCCTGACCGGTCACCAGCCGCTGCGCGAGGAGCTCTCACCCCTGCTCAGACAATATATAGCCCGCGTGATGCCCGTCATCTTCCCGCCCCAGATGTTCAAGGCCGGGATGGAGGCACTGAGCGCACCGTTCGACTTGATAGTGACACCGTTATGCGAATAATCAGAGGAAAATACGGGCGCCGCCGCTTTGACGTGCCCACCAATATCACGGCACGTCCCACCACAGACTTTGCCCGCGAAAACATCTTCAACGTCATCGAGAACCTGACAGACATCGAGGGGGCGCGCTGCCTCGACCTCTTTGCCGGGACGGGTGCCGTGTCGTTCGAATTCCTGTCGCGCGGCGCCTCGTCGGTCACATCGGTCGAGAAGGCAGCCACACAGGCGCGCTTCATCGAGAAGGTGGCGCGCGAGCTCCACGACGACAACCTGCGCCTGCTGCGCACCGACGCCGTGCGCTATATCCGCGACAGCGGCGCCGGACCGTTTGACATAGTGTTTGCCGATCCTCCCTACGACATGCCCGGATTCGGCGAGATACCCGGCGCGGTGCTCTCGTCAGGGCTGCTCGGTCCCGGCAGCCTCTTCGTCATGGAGCACTCCAAGGCATACGATTTCTCATCACTACCGCATTTCATGCAGCATCGCGCCTACGGGTCGGTGAACTTCTCGATATTCCGGATCGGCGGGGAGGCAGAGTGATGTCGCCACGCGAGTTCAAGCAGGTGTTCGACCGCCTGTATATGCCCCTCTCCATGTTCGCGCTGAGGCTTTGCGGCGACACCGACGACGCCGATGACATCGTACAGGAGGCTTTCATGAAAATCTGGGAGATACTCGAGTCGGGCGCCACAATCCACGACATCAAGGCATACCTCTACCGCGCCGTGCGCAACGGCGCCATCAGACGTATGTCGGGCGACAGCCATACCCTGGGCCTCGAAGCGATGGCCGACGTGCCCGACGAGGAGATAGACACCTCAGAGCGCGATGCCAAATTGTGGGAGGCAATCGGGCGTCTGCCCGAACGGTGCCGCGAGATATTCCTGATGAGCAAGCGCGACGGAATGCCGAACGCAGAGATTGCCGAAGAGCTGGGCATATCGGTCAAGACCGTCGAGAACCAGATGACCAAAGCATTCCGACAGCTCCGCGCCACCCTCACCCCCGGCACAGCCAAAGTCTTCTTCCTCCCGTTCCTGTAAGGATTAAATCTGATTTCATTTCAGACCCGCTGCAATGTCTTTTATTACGGACAGTTCTACGGTTGAGAAATCAGACTTGTCATAGACATTCATCAAATACACCCGACCTTCCATTTCGGCTGTAACTACCGTGTAGGTTATAACTCTCGCACCTCCAGATTTTCCACGGCCCTTAGAGGTAATCGCCATGCGTATCTTGCGTATGCCGGGGCTAAGCTCTACACCCTGAAATGGATTCTCAGCCAGAGAAAGAACCAAATTTCTCAAATCATTCTTGAATGACCTGTGACGCTTTTGCAAAGCCTTGGCCTGACTCTCGAACTCACCGGTAGTAGAAACCTCAAAGCTCATCTATAAACGCCATTGCAGACTTGACGGGTATCTCACCTGCTTCCATCTGTTTAACCTGCTTCCAACTACGCCTGATGCTCTCGGTCATCTCGTCCACCTGACGCTGTTGCTGTGGAGAGAGCGACACATCTTCACTACCGATGCGGACAAGGGCATAAAGGGTATTTTTACGACGCACGACAACACGCTCCCCCTCATCTGCCCTGTCAAAGGACGCAGACAGATTATTCCGATAATCTCTTACTGATAATACCTCCATAACTCATATTTATTTAAACTGATACAAATATAGGCATTTTCTAATAATATAACAAAATTGTGTACAAGAAAGTGTACACAATTTTGAAAGATAATCCATCATAAATTTTTCTGAAATTTTTCTCTCCGGGCATAGGGGTTTTGGGGAGGTGGGATGTCATAGGGGTGTAAGACATCCTAATCACATCCTATGCTTGACGAAAAGAAATTCAACGACAGCCTGCGGTTCGTGAGCCGGCATTACAGGGCCGGGGCGTTCTCGCGAGGCGAGGCATGGCAGCGGCTCGGGATAGCCACCGGGCACATAACGTGGCGCATCAGCCGGACAGCCGCGGCGGTCACAGCCGCTGTCGTCCTCACGGCCTCGGCCTGCATGCTGAAATGGGGACTCCCCGCATTCGACAGCAAACCTGCCACAGAGACCACTACATCGGCCCCGGCACAGGTCACCGCCACACCCGCACAATCGCATAAGATAGAGTTCAAGGACGCCACCCTCGCCGAGGTCGTGGTCGAGATAGAGCGCGTCTATGCCGTCAGGGTGGCAGATGTTCCCGAGGGCACCTACCGCCTCACTCTGAGCTATGAGGGCACCGCAGCCGACCTCATCGAGACAATCAACGAGCTTCTTGGTACACGTATGCACATCGAGCCATGCGAAAATCACTGATATTGCCCGCGCTGCTGTGGGCCGCAGGGGCCATGGCCGCAGATGTCACCATAAACGCCGACCATCGCAGCGCCGAGAGCGTGTTTGCCGAGATAATGCGGCAGACAGACACCAATTTCATCTATCCGGCGGGGCTTCTCGACGGCCTCAAGGTATCGGTACATGCCGGCAACGAACCGCTTGGGCGTGTGCTGGGGCGGATGTTCGACGGCACCGACATAGAATACCGTATCAGGGGCAACAACGTCACGTTGAGGCGGCGCAAGGCCCTCTCGGTGACACATACAAAGAGGGTGAGCGGGTTCGTGCGCGAGGCTGCCTCAGGCGAGGCTCTGCCCGGGGCGGTGATACGGACATTCCCCTCGGGAACCGCCACCACCTCAAATGCCGCAGGGTTCTACTCGCTCACCGTTCCGGCAGCCGACAGGGAGGCCGAGGTGCGCTATACGGGCTTCGCGCCACTCTCGCCGCGCCTCGAGTCGCGCAACGACACGGTTGTCAACCTCGGCATGGAGCCTGACAACCAGCTCGCCGAGGTCGTGGTCACCGGAACGCCGACCGATATGACCCTGTCGGGCGACGGCAACAATCCATACACCTTCTCGTCGGCACAGATCAACAGCACCCCCGTATTGCTGGGCGAGAGCGACGTCATCAAGACGCTGCAGCTGCAGCCCGGAGTCAGCGCGGGGACTGCCGGACTGGCCGCGATGCATGTGCACGGCGGCAATGCCGACGAGAACCTGTATATGCTCGACAATATTCCTCTCTATCAGGTCAACCATCTCGGCGGACTCTTTTCGGCCTTCAACACCGAGGCCATCCGCAGTGTCGACTTCTACAAGTCGGCCTTCCCGGCCAAGTATGACGGCAGGCTGTCGTCGTTCATGGACGTACATACCCGCGACGGCTCGCTCACCTCGCATCACGGCTCGCTGAAGATAGGCCTGACCTCCGCGGCCTTCAACATCGACGGCCCCATCCACAAGGGCACCACCTCATACTCGGTCGCCGTCAGACGCTCGTGGCTCGGCGTGATGTCCGGGACATTCACCGGTATAGTCAACGGTATCGCAGACGACGGCAAATTCAGGTTCGGCTATGACTTCACCGACGTCAACGCCAAGGTCAACCACAGGTTCTCGTCGCGGGCAAGCGCGCACCTCATGTTCTATTACGGCGAGGATGCCCTGCGCAGCAAATACCTCGAGAGCCAGGAGGGACAGTGGAGCGACGACGAGCGTATCAGGATGCGGTGGGGCAACATCGTGGGCAAAGCGGGTCTCGAATATGTCTTCTCCCCCACCCTGTTCGGCGAGCTCACTGCAGCTTACTCGCGCTACTCGTCGCACATGAACCACTCGATGAACACGGCACAGATGCAGGAGAGCGCCCTGACCTGGACCCGCAACAAGCAGACGAGCGACAATGACATAACCGACTGGATATTCCGCGCCGATTTCGACTGGCGTCCGCGCCACGACCATCGCGTGACCTTCGGCGGAGGCTATACACGGCACTCTTTCCTGCCCGACCGCGGCTCACGCCATACCGAGACAGACAAATCGGTGGCCGAGATCATAGACAACGGCACAGTCTACCGCGCCAATGAGGCGAACCTCTATATCGGCGACCTCTGGACCGTCTCGCCACAGCTCCGCACCGACGCAGGGATACATCTGAGCCTCTTCGGCATCGACGGCAAGACACGCGGCGGTATCTCGCCACGCGCCTCGCTGCAGTGGTCGCCGCGTCCCGACGCCACACTCTCGGCCACATACAGCCGCACGGTGCAGTATGTGCATCAGCTCAACCAGAGCTTCATATCGCTCCCCACCGACCGCTGGGTACCCGTGACCTCACAGTTCAAGCCCCAGACAGCCGACAAAATCTCGTTTGGCCTGTCGCGGCGCATCGGAGGCAAGTTTCATTTCTCGGCCGAGGCCTACTGGAAATGGATGCACAACCTCGTCGAGTATCGCGACGACTATTATCTCGTGCCGCCACACATGGAGTGGGACAACACCCTCACCACGGGCCGCGGCTCGGCCAAGGGGATAGACCTGAAGATTGCCAAGACCGCCGGACGCCTCACCGGGCACATAGCCTACTCGCTCATGTGGGCCGACCGCACCTTTGCCGGACGCAACAGAGGTCACACCTACCCGGCACGCTGCGACAACCGCCACAAGATAAACGTGCTCCTGAACTGGAAGGCCTCCGAGCGGTGGGACCTCAACGTGGCATGGACCGGGATGACGGGCAACCGCTTTACCCTCGCCACACAGATGTGGGAAGACCCGGGCGCATCGGGGTCTGCTTATGCCTACGGTGTCCCGCTCGCGGGCGAGGTCAACAACTTCAGGCTTCCGTTCTATCACCGTCTCGACTTCTCGGCCGTCCGGCACACACGCCACGGCTACTGGACTTTCGGACTGTACAATGCCTACTGCCACATGAACACCATCGGCCTGCGCCGTGGCGAGCGCGACGGATACACCGTCTTCCAGAAAATACGTTCAATCCCAATCATCCCGTCAATATCATACACATGGAAATTCTGAACAAAACCACCCGATATGCCTCTCTCCTCATTCTTCCCCTCCTCGCCAGCGGCTGCTACGAGGATGTCGCACTGGAGCTCGCGAGCGACCCCGTACTGTGCCTCAACAGCATCATCACCGCGGGTGAGCCCGTCGAGGCCAGGGTGACGCACACCTGGTACTATTCGCAGGTCTACACCTATGACAACAACCACAAAAGGGATGTCACTGTGCGCGACGCCGAGGTGCGCCTCTATGCCGACGGCGAGCTCAAGGAGACACTGACATTCACCGACGACCTCACCTATCGGGGCAGCTATTGCCCCGCCCCTGGAGAGACGATACGCATTGAGGCGGTCAGCCCCGTGTACGGCGACGCCAGCGGTGAGGTCGTCATCCCTCCCTCACCCGAAGCCGGCATCCCCGAATATAGCGCTACGGCAACGGGATGCACCGTCTACAGGAGCGACGACGACCCCTACACGCAGGATGTTGTCAATCTCTATCTCATGCTCGACATCACACTGCCGCTCGGGGGCGGAGACGGTTCGCTGCTCTATTATATAGGCTGCTCCACCATGACTGCGTTTGGCGAGGGGGGACTCTCCAACTCCGAGCTGTGGCTATGGGATTTCAACTATAACGCCGAACCGCTCTTCTCCGAACATATCTCGGGACTTGAGGCGGTATTCGGCGGGGAGCCCGAGGACAACCTGTTCTTCACGTCGCACAGTTTTGCGGGGCGCACCTACCCCCTGCGGCTGATATTCAACGGAGGCAGATACTCGTCCTATACGTTCACCGACGAGGACAGCGGGCATCACGCATCGGTGCGGATAGGGGTCTCATCCGTCTCGCAGAGCTATTACAACTGGATGATGTATAGCTGGAAGGTGGATAATGGCATAAACGGCACACTCGGCGACATCGGGTACGCCGAGGATATGGCGGCATTCAGCAACGTCTCCACCCATGCCGGAATCATAGCAGCCCGCACAGTGGAATACAGGGATGTCGACTTGCACGATTTCATTGACGAACAGGTCAAAAAGGCGGCTGAGGAGAACTGATTATAACATTTTTTCACCCCTGCGGCGTCAACCTATCACATAGGTGAGTTGTTTGAACTGATGAAACATCAACTCAAAAACTCATCAATCATGGACTATAAAGATCAGAAGATAGCAGACGCTGCGGCAGCAATGTCGGCAGACGCCGCAAAAGTCAGCGCCACCGCAGCCGAGGTAGCCGCCAAGGCACAGGCCAAGGTAGACAAACAGGAATTGGCCGATACCGTAAATCAGGCCAAGGAGAACCTGGCCGACAAGGTGTCAGACCTCAAGGAACAGGCAGCCAGCAAGGCCGCCGACCTGGCAGACAAAGCCGCTGACCTCAAGGACCAGGCAGCAGAGAAGGCAGCCCCCATCATCGACAAGGTGAAGGCCGGAGCCGCAAGCGCCCTCGATTCAATAGCCGAGGCAGCACACAACCTGTCTGACAAACTGAAATAGAGACTCCTCGATATCACGACAACACAAGCGTGAATTTTCTCTCCGGCGCCATCACGGCGCCAAGCCGTCCCCGCCCCCTCCCTCAACCAGAGGCCGCGGGGGCGGTGTTTTGGTATATACACAATCAGCCCCGTCGCGGGGGGCGGCGGGGCTGAAGGTATGCTGAGCGGGGTCAGGGATTATTTCTTGAAGAAACGGTTGTAGAGACCCTGGAAGCCCTGGCCATGACGAGCCTCGTCCTTGGCCATCTCGTGTACGGTGTCATGGATTGCGTCGAGGTTGAGTTCCTTGGCGCGGCGTGCGATGCGCATCTTGTCCTCGTTTGCGCCGGCCTCGGCGGCCATACGCTTCTCAAGGTTTGTCTTGGTGTCCCATACGCACTCGCCGAGGAGCTCGGCAAACTTGGCAGCGTGCTCGGCCTCCTCGAAGGCATAGCGCTTGAAAGCCTCGGCGATTTCGGGATAGCCCTCGCGGTCGGCCTGGCGCGACATGGCAAGATACATGCCTACCTCGCCGCACTCGCCGTTGAAATGGGCGGTCAGGTCGGCGATCATCTCGTCGTCGGTACCCTTGGCCACGCCAATCTCGTGCTCGGTGACAAAGTTGAGAGCCTCACCCTCGGTGAGTTCCTTGAACTTGGATGCGGGAGCACCGCAGATAGGGCACTTTTCGGGGGCTGCGTCACCCTCGTGTACATAGCCGCACACTGTGCAGATGAATTTCTTCTTCATAGGTTCTGATGTTTGTTTGTGTTACTGTTGAATTTGCTTATTACAAAGATAAGCATTTTTCCCATAACAGACAATCATCTTAACATTTTTTTGCACTGTCAGAAACTATAGCTGACACCTATCGACGGGGCGAAGGCGTGGAGCTTATAGTCGGCCCTGAATGTCTGTGTTGCCTTGAATCCCATCTGCTGTGCCAGCGCACCATAGTCGTTGAGCATCTTGGCACCGAGAAGGTCGTTATACTCGCACGAGGTGTTCTTGGCACCACAGCCGTGGATATACATGAATGCGAGGTCTACGGAGAGCCCCTTGACGGGACGGAACGAGAGGCCGACGGTAGGCTCGACCTTGGTCATGCCGGGTGTCTCGGGGTTGTAGTATGCGTCGTTGACGGGGGTAGTGTCGAGCATGAGTCCGAGGCGGGCGTCAAAGCGGTCGGTGACGGCAAACTGACCACCCAGCGAGAAACACCATGAGTTGGAGTATTTCTTGTCGATATGCTGGTCGTAGGGGCGCAGCTGCTCGGCCAGGAACTCGATGTCGAGGCGCTTGTATGCGTGCCAGCCCGTGAGACGTCCGTCGAGGGCGAGGGTGAGGCGGTCGATGGGCTTGTATGAAACTCCGAGACCCAATACCCAGGGACACGGCATCTGGGCCTTGAAATTGGCCTCGTTGAGCAGGTCGAGCGTACCGCCGAGGACACCCTGCGCAATCTGGTTGGCATACTCGACCGAGGCCTCGCCTGCCTTGACCTTCATGCCCATCTGCGAGCGCCATGACGCGCCCACGCGCCAGCGGTCGTCAATCTCATATTGCGCGCCAAGATTGACGCCCACGGCGAGCTGTGACTTGCCGTTGAGGTTGACCGATGCCGGAGTGGTCTCACCGAAAGCGGGTGTCCCCTCGGGGAGCTGTCCCATAGCCTTGAGTACGCCGATGGCCATATCCATGGTAGATGCGGGCACAAGACCCTTGTTGAGGTCGACAGTACCCCACGACACCATGAGTCCGGCACCAATCGAGAGCTTGTCGATGGGACGCCATGCGAATGTGGGCTGCACGGTGAATACCTTGAGGTTGACCTTCTGTGTCAGCACGGCTCCCGGCCAGTTCTGGGTCCAGTCTATCGAGCTGCCATAGGGGGTATATACCGATATTCCGGCCTTGAGGTTGGGATAGATGGAGAATGCCGCCGCGATATTGAACGGAGTCGACATCTGGCAGTCTGTCTCATACTCCTTATCGCCGACCGTGGCGGTACATGTGGGCTGGATGCCTGTCACAGACGCCGAGATGTCTATGGTCTTGTCGAGGAATCCCATGCCGGCGGGATTGAAGAACATGCTCTCGCCGCCGAGAGGGAGTGATATGCCCGTGTGGCCCATGCCGAGCTGCTTGGCCGAGAGGGTGTTGATCTGATAGCCTTCGGCCATCGCACTGCCGATGCCGATGAAGGCAGCAAGGGCTACGGAGATGAATTTTCTCATAGAAAAACAGTTAAATGATTGATTCTGCGTCAAAAACGGCTGCAAAGGTAGGGCTATAAACCGAGATGCCAAAGAAATTTAAGCTTTTATAACATAAAAATAGGTCAGTTTCTAACAAAAATTATTCTGTTTCTCCGATATTTGTCTACCTCATCAATTATGTTTATATTTGCAGCAGTCAACATTTCTAAAACCTTAAATTCTATGTATAGCGACCCTAAAGAGTGCCTCTATTGCACCAACAACGAGACACTGCACAACCTGATGATCGAGATTGCGCCCCTGAGCGTATCGAGAGTTTTCCTCTTCAAGGAGCAGACCTATCGCGGTCGTTGCCTCGTGGCCTACAACGGTCACGTCAATGACCTCTTCGAGCTGAGCGACGAGGAGCGCGACAAGTTCATGAAGGATGTCACCCGCGTGACCCGTGCCATGGACAAGGTGTTCCATCCCGAGAAGATAAACTATGGCGCATACAGCGACAAGCTGTCGCACCTGCATTTCCACCTCGCGCCCAAGTATGTCGACGGCCCCGACTACGGAGGCACATTCCGCATGAATCCGGGCGAGGTCTACCTGACCGATGCAGAATATGCCGACATGGTAGACAAGATGAAGGCAGCCCTGCAGGAAGGCTAAAGGTTATGGGTTAAAGGTTAAAGGGTTATAAGTTTTATAAATCTTATAAGTTTTATAAGTTTTATATGTCCCATAATCTTATAACCCTTTAACCTTTAACCTCAGAACGAGAACTGGCACAGTGCCCCGACCCTGCGGGCGGAGCGGTGTGCGCCCGAAAAGTTGGCGCGGAGTCCCCAGTCGAACTCTGCGCCGACCTGTATACGGGGGGTAAGGTTCCAGAACACGTTGACGTCGGCAAAAAGGCCATAACGGTATTCGTCGGGGCTCACGGCCGACGAGGGGAGATAGCGCGCCTGCGAGGCCGATGCACTGACAAACAGATTGGGCCGGATATTATATTGCAGGCCCAGACACCATCCGTATGAAGCCGGAGCATAGAGGCGTCCGGGAGTCGAGGGGTCGGCTACAAGGTCATAATTGCCCATGAGGAGATCGCCCCCGAGACCTGCCACTCCATGGCCATAGTTTACGGTGACGTATGTAGTGAGCGGCGCGAGGGGATGTGCCACAGAACTGAACTGTACACCCCACCCCGCCGGATTGCGGTTTGTCCCGGCGAGGATGTCGCGATATGGCAACGTGCGCACTATACCCGACAGGCGCACATGTTGGCCGCGGGCCCACTCGTATTGCACGAAGGCCGCCCAGTCGGGCATCCAGTTGTATGCCTTCTCGACGTCCTTGGCGTCAAGGCCGATAGCCGGTTCCTGCGGAGTCTCGGCCGATACGGCCAGGACCCATCTGTCCTTTATGACAGGCATATAGCGTACCAGCACCGCCGAAGGCGACATCTTGTTGTTGGGGCCCTGGGCATCTACAGTCGGTGGCATCGCCGCCGGGTCTGAGAATGTCGACTCGGCATATCCCACCGTAAAGTCATTGATAATGGCGTATGCTTTCTTGAGATGGAGATCGCGTCTCTGATAGCCGTTGAAATTCAGTTCGAGATAAAGCTGATAGTCGCCCAGAGCCTTGTTGCGTCCAAGGACGCGGAAGAAGAGCGTCGAACCTGCGGGAGTGGTGTCAAAATGCTTCGATTGCGCAGGATTCGGGGTCATGGGTATCAGCATGGGCGCAAAACCCGGCGACGGGATAGCGCCGCCCCAGTCGAAATATCCGCGCATGCGCACACAGCCGCCTATACCCATGGCCAGTTGCGCATCCTTGCTCATGAACAGGAAATAGGGTGCGCCGGGATCCTGAAAATGCCGGAACTGGTCGTAATAGAATACCGAAATCTCACGACGTATCGAATCGATCTGACGCTGCATCTCGTCGGGTGCGGGACGTCCGTCGATGAATACGATCTTGTTGGAGGTAGCCAGAGTGTCGTTGAACCGGTCTGTCAGGGGGTCGGCACCCATTGCCGACAACCCCGCGACAGCCGCGAACATAATGAAGAACAGCTTTCTTAACATGGATGTGATGATGTTTTATAAAATTAACACATCCGGGGAGGGGAAAGTTTATGGAGGGGGGTTAAGGGTTAAAGGTTATAATTTTTATAAAATTTATAAAAATTATAATTCTTATAAATCTTATATGTCCTATAACATAACCCTTTAACCCTTAACCTTTAACCCTTAACCTATACTCCCTTCACGGCTTTTTCGAAGTCGGTGCTGAGGGGGGTGTTGCGCAGATAGTCGTAGAGGGTTATCGAGCGGAGCTGGTAGAAATAGTACCAGTAATAGTAGAGCTCCTGGACATACTCCTTGCGCGACTGGTCCTTCTTAACCTGCGAGTCGTTGAGGTCGAGTGTCGAGATCTTGCCTATCATATATGTCTCGACATTGGTGTCATAGCGCTTGCGGGCTATCTCGTCGGCCCTCGACGCTATGTCAAGCTGACCGCGCTGGTTGTTGAAACGCTCGACAAGTATGAAGATGTCCTGATTGAATTGCTGACTCTCCTGCCTGAGACGGCTGCGGGTGACTTCGCGGTTGCTCTCGGCCACCTTGACCTTGCCGCCGCGCTTGCCCCAGTCGAGGATAGGTATCTTGAAGCCTATCTCGACCACCTGATTGTCCTTGAGGCGGTCGTATGCGTCGCCGGGATGGTTGCCCACGCCGGTGTATCCGACCTGCGCGAACAGGTCGATGCGGCGGCGGTCACCCTTGGCTTTGGCCACCTCGTAGTCGGCCTGAAGCTGGCGGCGGCGTATGTTGTGCGAGAACTGGTTGTTGGCCAGGGCCTTGTCGAGCGCGTCGGCATACGTGATATCCACATCGGGAACACTCTCGGGCAACACGAGGTCCAGCAGGGTGTCCTCGTCATAGTCGAGCAGGGTGACAAGGCTGAACATATTGTTCTTCATGTTGCTCTCGGCATCGGTCAGGGCCGAGCGGGCGTCGAGCTGGTTCAGCTCCATCTGCAGCAGGTCATTGCCGCTGATGCGTCCCATCTCGCGCTTCACGCGGGCCACCTCGAGCAGCTTTGTGGCATTCTCGAGGTTCTGGCGCTCAATCTCGACGGTCTCGCGTGCGGCGAGCAGGTTGAAGAAATAAGTTATAGCTTTCATGGCCACCTCCTCGGTCGCGCTCAGGTATTTGGCCTTCGCCTCGGCATAGCGCACGGGCTCGATGCGGCGGTCCCACTTGATGGTATTGGCCGCAAATATGGGCTGGTTGAGGGTGAGGGCGACGGGGATAGACATGAAGCGGTTGTACTTGGTGCCGCTGAGCTGCCTGAGATAGTCGAGCTGTGTGTTCACCGATACCGTACCGCCGGTGGCCCAGATGTTCTGTGTCAGCGACAGCGTCCCGGCGATGTCAAGATAGTTGTTGCGCACGAACGAGAAATCGCCGTTAGAGTTCTGATATAGCGAATATTTCTTGTTGTAGCTCGGTATGGTGGCCTCGAAGCTCACCTCGGGGAGCAGTTCGGCACGGTATGTGCGGTATTGCCAGTAGGCCGTGCGCAGCTCGTCGAGGGCCACGGCGGCATCCACGCTCTTGGTCCTGGCGCGCGCGATGGCATCGTCGAGGGTCAGGGTCACGGTCTGCTGTGCCGTACAGACGGCAGCGCAGAGCATAAAGGCTATGGATAGTATGTTACGGAGTTTCATTACAGTTGCAGATTTTTATCATTCATCCTTCAGGGCGACGGCGGGGTCGATTCGGGCAGCCTTCGAGGCGGGGAACCATACTCCGGCCACAATCATCAGGGCCATCAGGCCGAATGTCAGCAGGGCCGCAGAAGCCGTGAGGCCGAATTCGTCGGCCCTCACATAGTCGTTGAAATCATAATATGTGAGCAGGCAGTCTATGATGAACGCGATGGGGGTGACAGCCACAAGTATCAGCAGTCCCTCGCCAAGCAGACGCCGGAAAACTTTGGCGGGTGTAGCACCGAAACTGAGGCGTATGGCCATCTCACTGGCCCTCTGGCGCGTGCGGAACCAGAATGTGCCCAACAGTCCGAGGAAGATATTGACAAGCAGGAAAACCATGATTATGACCATGTTGCGCACAGACTGCATATTCTCGCGTCCGAACGACTCGCGCACGTCGTCGAACGATGTGACATCGACAAGCACCTTGTTGCCGACGTGAAAGAGGGTCTCGGCCTGGTCCATCAGCGTCTCGTGCACATTCTTGTCGGCCTCGGGACGCACACGGATGCAAAACTCGTTCATCCATCTGTACCATCCGTCGGTCTCGTTCTCTATAGGGGACATCACGCCGGTGAGGCCATACATGGCAAAGTCATAATATCGCGGCGGCACGAGCACGGCACCAAGATTGTGGGTCACGGTGGTGTCATACATGTCGCTATAGAGCCCCTTGCCTATCAGCGGAACCATATCAATCTTTTTGTTCTCCTTGTCGGTAAAATATCCGTCAGACAGAAGGAACTCACCCTTGCGCAGCATCTCGGCAAGCTGTTCGGGTGTCTCTCCGCGTGTGCCGCGATACTTGAACACCTTGACGAAATCGGGTGTCACCATGCGGCGCACCACATAGTTGTGGTTGACCTCATAGTCGTCTGTCCAGAACGAGACACCCGAGTTCGAACCGTTATAGGGATGCGAGTTCTGCGAGAGCGAGGCGAACTCGACTATCGGATGATGCTGCAGACGGTTGAGTATCTCGATATTGTCTTCCTGCACGCCGCGTCCGGCATTCTCGCGCTTTATGAACGACGGATTCTTCTCGTTGACAACATCAAACGTCAGCAGATAGCAGTGCTCTATATCGAAACCGTGCTCTGCGGTATATATCCTGACCATGCCCCACAGCCATGCCGTGATATACCACAGCACCACAGAGACAATCAGCAGCTCGGCCGCCAGCCAGATATTCGACCTCCACTCGGTGAGGATCTGTTTTATCAGAGTTGACATAAGTTTTTTGGGTATTAATTTTATGATTTCAGCGACTCTACCAGTGGCACGCGCGACATGCGCCATGCGGGGAGGGCCGAGCTCAGGAGGTTGAGTATGAAACAGAACAGCAACGCCAGCCCGAAGGTAGACCACTGCAGAAGCATCGAGGGCTCGACCACGGTGCCGGTATGCAGCCTGACATAGCCGGGAGCAAAGAGGGCGTCGGCAAACCAGAAGGCCACCGCCACGGCCATCAGCAGCCCGAGGACACCACCCGCGAGGGTTATGACCATATTCTCTGCGACCAGCGACATACCCGCCGACATGCGTGTCTGCCCGAAAGCACGGCGTATGGCAATCTCGCTGACCCTGCGGCGCAGACGCGACTGGGTCATGCTCGACAGGTTGATGGCGGGCACAAGGAGCAGTATAGTATAGATGAGTATATTGCGCCAGAACACACCCTTCTCGTCGGGCTCCACATTCGCGCCATGTGATGCCATGGATTTCTCCTGCGTGTAGGGACGGTTGCGGTTGACGATGCCCCACCCGGCCTCGCCAATCTCCTTCTGATATTCGTCCAGACGGCGGTTGAACTCGTCGCGCACATCGGCCATACCCGTGGGGGTATCGGGGGCGAGCATCGTGACACTGAGTCCGCCACCCAGCTCTGACCAGCTCTCGCGGCTCAGTGGTGTGGATGTCAGGTTTGGCCAGACCTGGCTGTAGGCGTTCGAGGCCAGAGGGCTCACGGGCTTCACCACACCGCTCACCCGATAGGGGGCGCCGTTGAGGTTGAACTCCTTGCCCGAGGCGTTCTCGGTGCCGAAGAGCTTGCGGGCCACGTTCGAGTCGATGACTGCCAGCGGCAGCTCGGCGTCAAAGTCAGCCCGGGTGAAAGGCTTGCCGTCGACAAATGTAAAATCGAACACATTGAAATATCTGTCATCTACCTCACGGACATCGACCGAATGGGGCTTGTCGCCGGTCACACCCACAGATTTTGTCGCATTCCCGACAGCATATGCCGTCACAGCCTCGGGAGTCTCGAGGGGATAGAACAGCGACTTGACAACCTTGAGGTTCATGGGGCCGTTTGAATTGCTCTCGGTGATGTCGCCCCATTCCTTGTTGCCGAACGACAGATGGCGGTAGTGCAGGAAACGGTCGCGTCCGCTCTCGGGCGAGAATGGCGCTACGCTGATCTGCTGCGTCATCACCACCACCATCACCAGCAGTATGCTCAGTGCGGTACCGGCCACAGTGACCGCCGCAATCACCGGCTGCGACTTGAAATTGTATCTTATCTCCTTTAGCATGATGTTTACAATTTTAGTTTAAAGTTTAGAGTTTAAAGATTAGAGATTAAAGTTTAAAGAATGGAGTTTAAAGTCTGAAGACTTAATGACAGACATCAGTCCGGTCAACCTCATTGCTCAATAATCTAACCTATCATCTTATCCTCCTTGAATTAATCTTTAATCTTTAATCTTTAGTCTTTAATCTCTAATCTATAATCTTTAAACTTTAATCTTTCATTATTACTGGTGCGATAAAAT
>DAAQ01000025.1 GCA_001701225.1 Bacteroidales bacterium H5
CGGAGATTCCGCTACGGCCTCGCCTGATCCCGGATGACTTGATTGTCGTGTTCTTTGTAAACGCCGGTCTTTAGTATGGAATTTGACAGAGATCTCATTGCCTGCCTTGCGGCAGTACTCGTCTCTTGTACTTACTCAGTTGCAAATATTTCAATGTTCTTCTCGCCATTCGGAGGAGGGCCTCAGAATTGCTCTGCAAAGTTACGGACATTTTTCCGAACCCGCAAGAGTTTTAAGGATTTTAACAGAGTTTTAACATTTGAGGACCGAACCAATCGGCATCATCGTATGTTCTTACTCTTGCACCTCCTCTCTCGGAGGGCCGCTCCCGAAAAGCGAGTGCAAAGGTAGGCACTTTTCTCTCCCTTGCCAAATTTTTACCGCGGTTTAACACTTATTTAACACTTTCCGGGTGTTTCAGGGGGATTTAAGGGCAGTTTTGGCCATTCCGGCCCCCCGGACCACGCAACACCGCGGGCGCTGCCCGCTGAACCCTAACCATACGCACACAAAAGAGCCGCACCTCAAAAAAGATGCGGCTCTCCTTATATAGACAGGATGCTTATTCTATCACGAGTGTCAAAATAATATTGAAATCTGCTTCCGGGCATCCATAGAAATTGGCCCATATATTTTTAAAATCACGTGCCACTATGGTTATTTCGGATGGACAACCTGTCCCGGACTGACCATTATGAAAGTCAAATCCATTTTCCGTTGTGCCTATCTGACAATAGCCAACAGAATCATCTGTCTTTAATTTAAGCCTTACTGATTTTGCCTCAGCTATCTTATCCATTATTTCCTGAGAGATGTCATATTGGAACTGCCAATACGTGTCCGTGCCCCATAATGGATGAATAACTTTTGTGGCAGTAAGTACATATTGGTCACCCGTCGGAGTTACAGGAACATCCGGGTTATCCGGCCCGGGGTCGGGGGTGTCGCCGCCGCCGGAGGTGCCTCCATAGTTGTGCTTGACGATTTTGTCTTTATGCTCGTCGGGGACGTTCTCTCCGTTATGCCAGTCATTACATTCGGCGGGAGCTGTGCACCATGTCTCGAATCCCTCATAGGGTATGCCTATATATACATGCTCTTTAGGCCAATACCAGTTCGTGCCTACACAAATCATCTGAGGAGCTTCCATAACACCCGCCGAGATATCGGGCGCGGTGATGATATTTCCTTCATAACTGCCCTGCTTCTCAACCTTGATGGTGAAACCACCCATATTAGAATCCTTGACACCCTGACAGTGAGCAAGGGTGAAATCCTCGTCGACAGAGATTGTGATAGGTTTCTTGGGAGCAGCGGAATATCCGCCGACATTGATGGCTGTGGTTGACGCATGTGTGCCCTCGAACCACGAATGGAACTCACCGCCAATCTGCTCGTCCTTATAATATACATAAATCGGGAGTGTACCACCTGCCGCCAACGGGACTATGTCGACAGTCTTCTCGCCGGTAGCCTCATCAGCCTCAGGATTTGTCACACCGAACACGACGTCATTGAAATCGAAATCAGTGATACCGAGATCCTCGGCAGCGATAATCCACATGAACGAGGGTATCTCAGGCTTGGGAATCTCACGCACTACAGTCGTGGGCTCAAGACCTGTCTCAAATACAAACTGAAGGTCATTGAGGTCGGCACCCGTACCGTTTGTTTCAGCATCCCAATCCTCGAACGCAAACATGGAATAACTATGACCACCCATATTTACAGAAGCCCACGATGCATACGCAGTCTTGTCGAGAGAAGAGAATTTAGTTTCATCCCACCATTCCTTATCAGCCCAAGTCTTCTCGCGGATAGTCTTATTTCGGTCATTGCCGGAAGCATCGGTATGCGAATCGACATAAGACGCATTACGGCTTGCCTGCGAGAAAATGACAAAATCATAATCCTGCTCCTCTTTCGGTGTCTGCGCCGTCACAATCCCATCCTCACCTTTTTCCTCGGTAAAGAAAGGAGTGCCTGATTTATTTACCTTGATATAGAAACCATAATATGTCCCTTTCTTTAGGCGATAAGTTATACCTGTAGCGGCAATATGCCGGGCACCTTCATAAGATTTGGTTGCGACGGCAGGCTCAAAGCCTGATTCGTCAGCAGTAAAATCAGAATGATAGGGCGACGTCACTGTCTCAGTTAAGGTAAATATATAATTTGAAAAAAACACGCGGGAAATATATCCGTTAGCGGTCTTCAATACGGCATTTTCAGAAGTATATGTGACAATCTCATCATCCTGGAAAAGTTTGTTGCCATCCGCATCAGTCCACAATTGCATCTGGGCATTAGGATTGGAGACAGCGCCCGACACGACCTCAAGTCCCGGAAAGACATTTATGGCATTCCAATCATCCAATGTATATTTAGTCGCTCCATACATATGGACATCACCCACCTTATAGTCAGTGGGTTCTATCTTGGGATTGCATGCACCGGCACTATGCTTCAGTTCTCCTGATTTGGTATAATAGAGATCCTGCATGACAATTTCATCGGGTCTGTCAGGGTCAGGAAGATAATAGATGCCAAGAATATGTGTAGCCGATGTATACCAATAATAGGGATAGAAAGTATGCTCCTCGCCATCGGCAATAAAATAGAACGACGTCTGACCTATGCCGAGATTCTGCTCCTCTTCGGGATACTGCTCTATGAGCTGGTCAAGACCGGTGGTCGGGAGCATTCGCTGCCGGGATTTGCGCCATGAAAGCACTCCGTCAGTGCCATCCTCGGTGACGAGCCGCGAGTCGAGGGTGAGCGAGGCGCCGGGTGCAACCTCATGTGTGCGGCCATTGGCCTTGACGATGAGGCGGTCGGTGCCTTTGGGGACGTCGACATTGAGGGTGCGGGTGCCGGTGACACCCTTGAAGGTGCCGAAGAGGTAGCGGACGCCGCTGACGTCGGCGTATACCTTGATGTCGGCGGGACGGGCGCTGGTGACGGTGACACCGGCCTGTGTAGCCATGTTCCAGTCGTGATTAGGGTCGAACGCGCCGAACTTCTTTATGAAGTCGCGTGTGTAGAGTTCTTTGGCGTCGGGGCCCGGTATGTCGTCTGCCTGACATGCCGTGAGCAACGTCCCTGCCGCCAATGCTGTAAGCATCAGTGTCTTTAGTCGCATAAATGAATGGTTGTGATATTTTCGGGTTTCAGGTTTGTCTGAGCGGTGAGCGTGTGTTCCACCGGGAAACAAATGGTTTACTTAGGTTGTTTTAGAAATACTCGTTATATACGGATAGGTCTGCAATGTGTCTTACATGTCGTATATTGCGCCGTATGCACCTGCAAAATTAGAACGAATCTATCTACAAAACAAGCATTTAACATATATTAACCATAAAATACTTAATTATCCCGATTTATATGGTATAAGATGTTATATTTGCAACACGTGATAACGAGAACAAGAGAATATCCACAATCCATCACACACCTCAGGATATGCAGATAAGAATCACCAATCTTCCGGCCACGCTCGATGTCGAGGGTGGCGCCACCGTCGGCTCGCTCGTGAGCCTGTTGCCCGAACCACTTGGATTCGCGCCCGTATGCGCGCGCGTCAATAATAAAGACGAAGACCTGTCGTTTCCGCTCTACGCGCCAAAACAGGTAGAATTCCTGCCGGTGACATCCCCCTCGGGGACGCGCTGCTATGTCCGCTCGCTGTGTTTCGTGCTCTATCTGGCCGTACACCGCCTGTATCCCGGAGCAAGCCTGAGGGTAAGGAATGCCGTGTCGCGCGGATACTACTGCACCGTGAGCGGCGTCGACCTGCCGTGGAAGGCCGCCGACGAGATTCGCGCCGAGATGCGGCGCATCGTCGAGGCCGACATGCCCATAGTGCGCTCAGAGAGCCCTACTGCCGAGGTGGTGGAGATGTTCAGGGCCCAGGGACTCGACGAGAAGGTTCGGCTGCTCGAGGGACTGGGCGAGCTCTATACCGTCTATTATACGCTGGGAGGCCTCCACGACACCTGCCTCGGGCCGATGGCACTGTCGACGGGGATGCTGGGGGTATTCGATTTCGTGCCATACGAAGACGGATTCCTGCTGCTCCCCCCCGACTCTGCCGACCCGACGCGTCCGGCCACGCCGCTGGCCCAGCCCAAGCTGTTCAAGGCGTTCAGGAACTATCAGCAGTTCAATCATATAGTGGGACTGTCGGGTGTGGCCGACGTGAGGGCCATGGTCGAGTCGAAACAGAGCGCCATGATGGTCAACGTTGCCGAGGCTCTGTCGGCCAAATATATACGCGAGATTGCCGACAAGGTGACGGGACGCTTCCGCGACGGTGGCGCCAAGGTGGTGCTGATAGCCGGACCCTCGTCGTCGGGCAAGACCACCTTCACCAAACGCCTGGCCATCGAGCTGCTGACAAACCTGGTCAAGCCTGTGATGATCTCGCTTGACGACTATTTCGTCGACCGCCACCACACGCCCCTCGACGAGGACGGCGAGCTGGACTACGAGTCGCTGTATGCACTCGATCTCGAGCTGTTCAACTCGCACCTTGTGACGCTGACGCAGGGGGGCGAGGTCGAGCTTCCGACATATAATTTCGAGCGTGGATGCCGCGAGTTCAAAGGGCGCCGCATAAGCCTCGGCCAGGATTCGATACTGCTCATCGAGGGAATCCACGGCCTCAACCCCGAGCTGACATCACGCCTGGAGGAGAGGATGAAATACCGAATCTATGTGTCGGCGCTGACCACAATCTCGGTCGACGAGCACAACTGGGTATCAACCACCGACACACGCCTGCTGCGCCGCATAATACGCGACTACAAGTATCGCGGCACGTCGCCGCTGTCGACCATCAAGAGATGGCCCAGCGTGAGGCGCGGCGAGGAGAAATGGATATTCCCCTATCAGGAAAACGCCGACTCGATGTTCAACTCGTCGCTGCTGTTCGAGCTCAGCGTGATACGCGACGAGGCCGAGCGGGTGCTTCGCACGGTGCCGCGGTCGTGCCCCGAATATGCCCAGGCCCACAGGCTGAGGCGCTTCCTGTCGGTCTTCCCGCCAATATCATCCCACCTCATCCCCCCGACATCCCTGCTCAGGGAGTTCCTTGGAGGATCCTCGTTCCACTACTGAAATAATTGGAAACCTCTTTAATGAGGAATTAGGAATTAGGAATTAGTAGTGGCAACCGGGGCCCTTCTCATTTCTAATTCGTCATTAGCGGAGCGGCGGAGCCGCGGGGATTATCAGAAACCCCACACGCAGTGTGGGGAGAAGGGCATATCACACTTATAGAGCCTCGGCGAGGCGATATTATGGTTGCAGACATCGGATTTACCATAATATCGCCTCGCCGAGGCTCAGTCGCAAGGTGGGCTCGCTGTCCCCATGCTGCGCATGGGGTTTCTGATAATCCCCGCGGCTCCGCCGCTCTGCTATTGAGAAATCCCCCCGCTCCGCCGCTCTGCTAATTAGAAATTAGGAATTAGAAGGGCTCCGGTTGCCATTTCTAATTCCTAATTTCTAATTTCTAATTAAAGAGGTTTCTCATTAAAAGAAAGAGGTAGTGCTGTGTGCTGGAGGGTGGTGACTTTCCATCCGAGTACCCGTCCGGCGATGGGGGTCCAGCCGCAGCGGCTCACTACATCGGCGTCGGTCACCTTGTGGCCCGGGAGTGGCAGACGCTCGGCCAGCACCAGGTCGGCATAATAGCCGGGACGTATGAATCCACGCCGCTCTATGCCGAATATCCTCGCCGGGGCGTGGGCCATCAGCTCGACAACCTGCGCGGGTGTCACATATCCCTCGGCATCCGGGTCAGTGGTCACGAGGTCGAGCATCGCCGGGAGGGAGAACTGCACCATAGGCATTCCCGAGGCGGCGGTGAGGGCATCACCCTCCTTCTGAGCGGGCAGATGTGGCGCATGGTCGGTGGCGATGGTGTCTATGACGCCCCCCGGACGCAGCTCGCGTATGAGCGCGATGCGGTCTGAGGCATCCTTGATGGCAGGATTGCACTTGACACGTGCCCCGAGCGTATGGAGGTCAGTGCAGTCGAAGAGAAGGTATTGGGGACATGTCTCGGCGGTGACACGCACGCCGCGGGCCTTGGCATCGGCAATGATACGGAGCTCGTCGGCGGTAGAGATGTGACAGATGTGCACGCGTGCCCCGGTCTTCTCGGCCAGGGCTATGGCATGGCGTGTAGCAGCCACACAGGCCTCGCGCGGACGCACGTCAGGGTGCATGCTCACAGGGATTCCGTCGGGATATTCGGCCTTAAGCCGCTCACGGGCAGCGGTGACGATGCGCTCGTCCTCGGCATGTACGGCAATGATGGCCGGGGCCGAGGCAAACAGCCTCTCGAGGGCATCTTCGTCGGTGACGAGCATCCCCCCGGTAGAAGAACCGAGAAAGAGCTTCACACCCGCCGTCCGGGTATAGTCGGCGCGCAGCAGCTCGTCGAGATTCGAGTCGGTGGCGCCGATGAAGAAGGCATAGTTTACCGCCGATGTCGCGGCTGCACGCTCCATCTTGTCCTCCCACGCCTCAACCGTCACCGTGGGAGGCTTGGTATTGGGCATATCGATATACGATGTCACGCCTCCGGCCAGCGCGGCACGGCTTTCCGAGGCGATGTCGGCCTTCTCGGTGAGTCCCGGCTCGCGGAAATGCACATGTGTGTCGATGGCGCCGGGCATCAGCAGTCCGCCGCGGCAGTCGACCATCTCGCACTCGGGCCCGGCGGCAGGGGCACTCCCCTCGCCCACCTCGGCTATGATGTCGCCGTCAGTAATGACATAGCCCGGAAACTCGCGCCCCTCGTTGACGATGATGGCGTTGTGATACAGTCTTCTCATGCCGAATAGTCAGGATATTTGGTGAAGAGGCTGCTCCACTTGAGGCGGAGCACCCCGAAAAGTCCCTCGCTGAAAATGCCGGAGCTCATCTTGGATGTCCCCAGCACGCGGTTGACGAATATGATCGGCACCTCGACGATGCGGAAACCGTACTTGTGTGCCAGAAACTTCATCTCAATCTGGAACGCATACCCCTTGAACCGTATCCTGTCAAGCTCAAGAGCCTCGAGGACGCGGCGGCGGTAGCATACGAATCCGGCTGTGGCATCGTGCACGGGCATCCCGGTGACGATGCGCACATAGCGCGAGGCATAGAACGACATCAGCACCCTCCCCATGGGCCAGTTGACCACATTGACGCCCGTGAGATAGCGCGACCCGATGGCCACGTCGGCACCATCGTCGGCACACGCCGCGCGCAGCCGCACCAGGTCTGCGGGATTGTGCGAGAAATCGGCGTCCATCTCGCAGATATATTCATATCCGTGGGCGATGGCCCATTTGAAGCCCTCGATATATGCCGTGCCGAGCCCCAGCTTGCCGCTGCGGCATATCAGCTCGATACGCCCGGGGTGGGCGGTCATGAGGCCGCGGACAATCCCGGCGGTGCCGTCGGGCGAATTGTCGTCGATGATAAGTATGTCAAACCGCTGTTCGAGGCCAAGCACTGCCTTGATTATCGCCTCGACATTCTCCTTCTCGTTATAGGTAGGGATGATGACCAGGCTGTCGGCGCGGTCGGTTACGGGATGGTTCTCCATCTGTCTGTTGCCGTTTTTGGATTAATGCAACTGCAAAGATAGTCAAATAACCCCACACCCCCAACACCACAGGCAAAAACTATGCTCCCGCCGGAGCTTCGAGGTGGTCGGGGTGTTTGTGGTAGAAGCGGGCGTTGTGCCAGGCGAGGTAGGCACAGCGTTCGTCGGTGAGATAGACTGAGGGGAGATATGCGTCGTCGACAAGATGGCGCAGACGTGGCTCTGCGCCGACGTGCGAGTCATAGATGACACGCCCCGTCGAGCTGTCGACGGTGATGTGGGCTCCGTCCTCGAACAGCCTGTCACACAGGGGACACAGCAGCAATCCGTTCTCCGAATTGCCCGCATCATATGGGTCATCGCATTGGGCGTAAGGCTTTATATGCCCGGCAACCAGAAGGGGGCCGATAGCAAACCCGCACAGCGGACACTCGTGCATCGTGCGGCGCAATCCGTCACGGAATACGCCTTGCAATGTGCGCGCCCGTCCGGGTGCGGTGGGACGGTAGGGATTCTGCTGCATACGCTCGCGGGCGCTCCCGGTCTCGTTTGCGGAATCGAGGGTGTCGAGTTTGGCATCGGTCACGTCGGCATAGAATGTGTCCGGGGTCTCGACATCCATGTAGACCTCACCTCCGACGGCAAGATAGGGGCCGAGTGTGGCGAGGATATAGGGCTCCGACAGCTCGGCTATGTAGCCGTTGCGCTTTGGAATCCTGTTGGCACCGCGCGAGCCATTGACGTTGACCGCGACATCATAGCGTGTGGTGATGCTCTCCTTGACGTTGCACTCTCGGGTCACCATGTTCTGCCGGTTGGCATAGTTGAGCACGACGCGGTAAACACCCCCTTTCTGCTTCTCGAGGATTCCTGTGAAACAGAACAGAGCTAGCGACTCGGTCATGTAGTTGGGTACCTGACCGGTGTTGCCGAGCATGAAGAGGTCGCGGAAATATGCGTCGGACTTGGCCACGAGCTCGTGCTTGTGATAGTATCCGTCGCGGCTGAAACGCGATATGAAGCGCGCCGCAAGATAGATGGTGTCGAAGCCGTATGATTTGTCGGCCACGGCATAGCCGGAAGTTCCGTCTTTCTCGAAAGTCAGGTCACGGAACCGCGAGGCGAGCATGTCTGCGATATCCGGATTGAATTGTGTCATTTGCGTATGCCTATATAATAAAGTGAACAGTTGTCGATGTTGAGCGTGAACCGCGAATAGCTCTTGACGATGCCGTAATACTCACGGAACTCTGTGGTGGCATAGAAAGGCAGGTCTACCTCCATGCCCTCCCTGAGCGGGGTGAGCACAGCGATGCTTCCGTTAGGTATTGTGCCGGGAGGGAGCAGTGTGGCACGTGTGTTGTAGGTGAAGCTCGGCATTATGATGGCGCCCGAGCCGAGATATGACGCGACCTTGAACGGTGTCGGGTCGTCGATATACCTGTCATAGCCGGGGATGTCGGCTATGCTGCCGTCATCGAGGATATTCTTCGACCTCAGCACCCTCACCCGGCCGTGGGACGAGAGCTTTGGATTGGTTATCTGCCTGTCCCTGAACGAGCTGAAACATCCGAGCTCGAGACGCGAGATGAAATCGTCGAAGAACCCGTTGCGGTATATCAGCCACAGACGGTCGTGATAGATATATCCCTGGGGATGCTCGTAGCTGCGCCCGTTGACAAAGTCGGTGACGCGCAACGTGCCGGTATGGCCGCTTGAGAAATGTATTGAAAGAATCTCGATGAAGACCTTGCGGAAATACCTGACACCGAAATCGCACACCGAGACTATCGGGAAATCCTGATACAGACGGCGCACGGCCTCGAAATCGTCGGCCATCAGGAAATTCTTGGGTATCACGCACACTATGTCGTCGGCATAGCCGTGAAACCGCACCATGAACAGGGCGAACAGGTTCTTGGTCTTATATCTGTCGCCACGTATCTCCTTATATGGCTTGGCAGACTTGGCGTATGGAGGATTGGTGAAGATGTAGTCGTACCTTCCCTCGGGTTCGAACTCAAGGAAATCCGACACTATGAAATTGAGCCGAACATTGCACCCCAGCTCCAGCCGGGCCAGAGACTCTCGCAACCGCTCCACCGTCGCGGGGTCTATCTCTACGGCGTCGACAGTTATCTCGTCACAATCCGAGAATAGCGAGCATACCTGCGGCAAGAATGCGCCGAGGCCCACCGACGGCTCGAGGATGCGAACCGGGCCCGGACGCGGCACCACACTCCTCACGGCATTGAAGACCACGCTCTGAGGGGTATAAAACACGCCGTTCTTCTTGGCAGCGGCCTCCCCCTGCTCCTGTTCGAGCAGGAAAGTGTCTATATAGAAATTAGTGCGGTCAGGCTCGGGGGCGTTCCCGGCATAATATGCCTTGACAAACTCCTCGAACGCGAGCATCGTCTTGATCTTGCCCGCTATGTCGTCTATGATATGGGTAGGCACCGCCTCGCCGATGCAACGGCGTATGTTGAGCTCGTGCGTCCTGAGATATTCCCCGGCATTATCCGCCGTGAGCTCATCGTCACGGTCAGACCACCTGAACGTGTCCGGGATAGTCATGAGCCTCATCAGCTCCCTGATACTCAACACTCTCGGGTCACGCGGATGTATGGTGTCCTGACTTGCAAGCTGGTCGTTGCGGGTGGCTATGCAGGCACATGGGCGGTCCCAGTAGAGGCGTCGGTACTTGTTGCCCATATACGCCCCCTTGAGTATCACCCGGTTGCCATAGCAGTCCATCTTATATGGCTTCGTCTCATCGGGATTCGAGAACGAGCTTTGCCCCTCGGCAAGATTCTCTATCCACGGCAGCATATAGTCGGGATAGGGACGTGCGAAATGGAGCGGATCGGCACCGTCGCGCTCGGCAAACCCGAGCGGCGCAAGGTCGCCGATGGCCTCGCGTACCGTTATCTCCCTGCACCGGGTGGGGAACAGATTGAGGGGCGATATGTTCAGCAGGCTCTTCTGTGTGCCGATGACAATGGTGCGCGGACGGCTCGACGGGACACCGTAATCCTTGAAATTTATTACCTTAGAGTAGATATTATACTCTTCGGCAAGATTCGAGTATATGCTGTCGCTGATGGTCATGTCGCAGCCCGTCATATCGGTGCAGACCGATTTCATGAAGGCGCGGACATTCTCGAACACAAACACCTTCGGCCTGATCTCCTTTATGAGCCTTATGGCCTCGACCACAAGCGAGTTGCGCACCTGTTCATTCTCAGATTTCTTATAGTTGACCGTCGACATCCCCTGGCACGGAGGTGTCGCGAACACGACATCCACCTGCTCCAGCCCCTCCTCGCGCTCCCAGCGCGCAATCTCCTCGCGGAGAGCCTGCCGCACGGCATCGGTGGTGATGTCACCCTCAATATATCCCGACTCGCGGCGGCACTTGGCATTGGCCCGCTGCACGTCAAGCCTCACGGGCAGCAACTCATTGGTTGCCACGCACTCAAAACCGTTTTGCTTGAATCCGTAACACCCCACGCCTGCACTGCTGAAAAGACTTATGTAGGTGAGCCTCGACATATCAGTACAAAATTACAAATTTTCTCCGACACAACAGCCACCCCTCCCCGGATAAATCTCTGATCGCCCGTCAGGATAGGCACCATCCACCTGATTCAGCGTCACTCGGCCATGAAGGTGTGGGTCTTTTTGAGGGTGGGGGTGGTGAGACGGACTTTGACGGGGCCGGGGGTATGGGTGGCGCGGATTATGACCTGCATGCGTCCGTTGCGCATCTTCTTCGTGTCGACGCCCTCGAACAGCAGTTCCGTATAGTGGTCGGCATCGTCAAGCGCCAGCAGCGTTCCCGCACCCTCGACCGAAACGGTCAGCTCTTCGGCAAACCCAGGCACGCGGTTCCCCTTGCGGTCGACAGTGGTCACATCCAGATACATCAGGTCACGGCCATCGGCGGCCATTACGCGCTTCGACTGTGTGACAGCGAGTGATGACGGGCGACCCGCGGTATGCATCACATGCTCCGCTATGGCCTTCCCCTCCTCGTCGAGTACCACAGCCTTGATTTCTCCGCCGCGGCCATATTCTATGCCGTCCCATTCCACAATGTTGCGGCGGCGGTTCTCGACAGCGTCATTACGGCGTATGCCCCGGCTCTTGCCGTTGACAATAAGCTCTACCGCCGCGGCATTGGTATAGGTAACAACCTTGAGCACCGAGCCTTCGGGAAAATTCCAGTGGTCAGTCACTCCTTCGCGGCCTACATTCACATCGTTCCAACTCACCGTCTCACCGCCGTCCGGCGCGATGACTCCGATTCTGACCGTAGGGACATCGGGCATGAAGGCCGACTTGACGAGCCATGCCTGAGGATAGGGATTGAGCGTGTGGTCGAAGAACGAGAAATTCCAACCCTTCTTGGGCCATCCGTTAGACTCACCCCAATACTCGATTGAGCCCCAGTATGATATGCCCACAGTGCGGTCGCGGTCCATGTTATAGTACGGCTCGAGCAGTGCCGAGGTCTCGGCCTCGCTCTGGAAGAGTATCAGATTGGGCCGGCGGCGCATATATTCGTCATAGACTGCAGACTGATAGTTGAACGAGGCAATCTCAGTGGCGCAGGCCAGCTCGGGGGGATCGAGATGGGTGAGCCATGCCGAATCCTTGCGCGCTATGCCACCCGAACGGGCCGGGAACATGGCCACGGTGGTCTTGCGCGTGGGGTCGAAACGCTTGACGAGGGTGTCGAATATGCGGTATGTCGTCACCCCATAGTCGTTGAGCCCCTTGAATCCGGCCCAGTCCTCGCGTATCTGCAGCTCGTTGCCGAGGCTCCACATCACGACGCTTGGCGAATTGCGGTCGCGCTTTATCCACTCGGGTATGAGTGTGTACCATATCTCGGTGAAGGGTCGCCGTCCGGCCCAGTAGTCCCTGTCGCTCCATTTGTCTATGAGCTCGTCGATGACCAGCATCCCCACACGGTCGGCAATACGGGTGAAGCTCTCGCTGTATGGATTGTGCGAGCAGCGTATGGCGTTATATCCGAACTCCTTCAGCCGCAGCATCATCCGCTCGATGGCGGCATCGTATGAGGCCGCACCGAGAGCCCCCATGTCATGGTGACCCGAGTTGCCCTTGATGAAGAATTTCTTTCCATTGAGCCTGAATCCGTATTCGGGCGAGAACTCCAGCCTGCGTATGCCGAAACTCTCGCGCACGCTGTCGACGGTCTCACCTCCGGCCACGAGCCTGACATCAGCCGAATAGAGCACGGGGGTATCGGGGCTCCACAGCTCAGGCTCCAGCACCTCTACCGCGGGCATCCTCACCTCGACGGTCTGATGCTTGTCGTTCTCGGGCATGGGCGCCGACACGGATGCAATCTTACTGCCGTCGGGAGCATAGACCGTGGCCACGGCCTCCACTCCGGCACCGCGCCATCCGTTGACCTCTACCGATATGCCCACGTCGGCACGGTCGAGGCTGTCACCGACCTCGGGGAAGATGAACACGCCATGACGCGCTATCTGCGTGGGATTCCTGACACTGAGATACACATCGCGGAACAGTCCCCCGCCCGTGTACCAGCGCGAACCTTTCTCCGTCCCTGTCGAGGCATAGACCGCGACGACATTATCTCCGTCATAGTCGAGATAGCGCGACAGCGGAGCCTCGAAACCTACATAGCCATAGTCTGTCGAGGCCACCTTATGGCCGTTGAGATAGACATCTCCATAATACATAAGTCCCCCGAAATCGAGCGCCACGTCAAGTCCGCGCCATGTCGGGTCGGCACGGAACGACTTGCGGTACCACCCCTCGGCCATCGGCTTGAATCCACGCGCCTTGCTCCCCTGCTCTATCCACGGCAGTCCGAACTGGAAATCGTGCGGCAGGTCCACAGTCCGCCACGAGGAGTCATCAAGTCCCGGCGCCGCAAAATCTGTATCTGCGGTGCGGCTGCTGTCGGTGACCAGCATGAACCTCCAGCCGTCATTGAACGGTATACGGCGCATATCCGCAATCTCGGCAAAAGGACGGTTGGTGGCCCGCGCCGACTCCTTGTGTTCCTGATACTGGGCCGACACACCCGACGGCAACGACATGACGATAGCAAAAAGGAGAAGAAGTTTCCGTAGCATAGGATTTCAGGTTATGGTTTCACGACTGCAAAATTAATAAAAATACACCCGCGCGATTCATGAAAATATGTCATTCGGGATGTCATTTCCATCATACATGACACGGAAAATGTCATTTCACAAAAACTCAACAAATATGAAAAGATGATGAAACAATAATTGGGGAATTTTGCAGCGAGAAAACACTAAACACAGACACAGTGAAAAAAACAGTCTCATTCATCGCGTTACTGCTCGCCTCAGGACTGACCGCCATGGCTGCAGAAAACCAGACGGGCACCTTGCTCAAGGGCCGGATACTCGACAACGAGATGAACCCGCTGCCCGGAGCCGTAGTCAGGCTCGACGGCGACCGCCACACCGCAGTCTCGGATGCCGAGGGTTTCTACTCATTCGCCAACCTCAGTTCCGGCAACCACCGCCTGCAGGTATCCTACATCGGATTTGCACCGATAGACAGGGCGGTGCTCATCGCCGCGGCGGGTGTCACCGAGGATGTTGTCATGTCCGACACCTCAAACCGTCTCGACGAGGTGGTGGTGACGGGAGTATTCTCGGGCCAGCAGAGGGCCATCAACGCACAGCGCAGCAACGTCGGGGTCACCAACGTTGTCTCGGCCGACCAGATAGGCAAATTTCCCGACTCGAACATCGGGGACGCCCTCAAGCGCATCAGCGGCATCAACGTGCAGTATGACCAAGGAGAAGCCCGGTTCGGACAGGTGCGCGGAACTCCCGCCGAGTTCAGCTCGGTGACGGTCAACGGCTCGAGAATCCCGTCGGCCGAGGGTGACATACGCAATGTACAGCTCGACCTCATCCCCTCGGACATGATCCAGACCATCGAGGTCAGCAAGACCCTCACCCCCGACCAGGACGGCGACGCCATCGGAGGCTCCATAAACCTCGTGACCAAGAACTCGCCGCGCAGGTTCACTCTCGCCGCCACAGCCGGGACAGGATACAACTGGATAAGCCGCAAGGCGCAGATGAATTTCGGCTTCACGGCGGGCAACCGGTTTTTCGGTGACCGTCTCGGGGTGATGGTGGCCGCATCATACAACAATGCTCCCGCGGGGTCATACGACACCGAATTTCTTTGGGAGAAGGATGACAACGGCAACACCTATATAAACGACTATCAGATACGCCGCTATTATGTGACACGCGAGCGACAGAGCTATTCGCTGTCACTCGACTGGAAATTCAACGATTTCAACAAAATCTGGTTCAAAGGGATATTCAACAACCGCAACGACTGGGAGAACCGATACCGCACTACGCTCAAGGATATAACTCCCGACGGGAAGGCCGACGTGCGCGTGCAGACCAAAGGAGGCTCAGATGACGAGCGTAACGCCCGTCTCGAACGTCAACGCACCATGGACTTCACCATCGGAGGCGAGAACAGGCTCGGCATCTTCGGCATAGACTGGAAACTGGGATACGCCCGCGCTTCAGAAGAGAGGCCCAACGAGCGTTATATCGACTATCGCCTCAAATCCCAGAAATTCAGTTTCGATCTCTCCAATCCGCGCGAGCCGTTCGCCACTCCGCTCGAAGGGTCGGTGATGACACTCGACGACAGCTTCTCGCTCAAGGAACTGACACAGCAACAGGAAGACATAGTGGAACGCGATCTCAAGGCTGCCGTCGATTTCAAGGCCGCACTGAGCGACAGGTCGAAAATCAAGTTCGGATTCAAGTTTGTCAACAAGACCAAAGACAAGGAGATAGACTACTATGAATACACACCGCTCGACAAGAAATCCTTCAACGCAGACGCATTCTCGCACACCGTCGACCAGAACACATCGCGCTTCATGCCCTCGGCACGCTATCAGCCCGGAATATTCGTCGACAAGCAGTTTCTCGGCTCCCTGCGGCTCGATGACCCGGACATGTTCAAGTGCGAACAGGTGCCCGAGGAACTTGCGGGAAACTATCATGCCCGCGAGAACGTGACATCGGGATATGTGCGCATCGACTCGCGCCTGTCAGACAACCTCAACTTCAGCGGGGGCCTGCGTGTAGAGAACACCTCACTGCGCTATATCGGCCGGGTGTACGACGACGAGAGCGCCACCGTCTCCCCCACCGCACCTCACAGCTCGAGCTATGTCAATTTCCTCCCCTCGCTCATCCTGAAATGGGAGGTTGACAAGGGGCTCCTCGTCCGTGCCGGATACAACCAGTCCATCTCCCGACCCAAATACTCGGCCCTCGTCCCCGGCATGAACATCAGCCGCAGCGACAACGAGATAAAGATTGGCAATCCCGGCCTCAAGGCCACCCTCTCGCATAACCTCGACCTCAATGCCGAATATTACTGGGAATCGGTAGGCCTCGTCTCGGCCGGAATCTTCTACAAACGCATCGAGGGATTCATTGTCGACGAGGTGGCATATAACAAGGAGTACGAGGGGAACCTCTGGACCAAGCTCACACAGCCCAAGAACGCAGGCAACGCCAACATATTCGGCATCGAGGCCGCATGGCAGCGCGATTTCGGGTTCATCACACCCGCCATGAAATGCCTCGGGCTCTATGCGACATACACCTACACCCGCTCGCGCGTCACAGACTTCAATTTCGAGGGACGCGAGGACGAGAAAGGCCTCAGCCTCCCCGGCTCACCCGAACATACCGCCAACCTCTCGCTCTATTTCGAGAAGCACAGTCTGTCGGCCCGTCTGTCGCTCAACTACGCCTCATCGTTCATCGACGAGATGGGAGCCTCCCGATTCTACGACCGCTATTATGACGCCGTGAAATACATGGACCTCAACGTCAGCTACACCTTCGGGCGGCGCACACGGTTCACACTGTTTGCCGACTGCACCAACCTGCTCAACCAGCCACTGCGATACTACCAGGGGAGCAAGGAGTACACCATGCAACAGGAATATTATGGCGTGAAACTTAACGGAGGACTCAAGGTAACATTCTAAACACAGATCTAAGATATGATTCGCAAACTGATTCTCGCGGCGACAACCCTATTCACGGCACTGGCCGCACCTGCACAGAATGAGATTTCAAAGGGAGACATCAACCTGCTCGTGGTCTCCGACCTCGGACGAAACGGCTATTACGACCAGAAGAAAGTGGCCGCTACCATGGGTGAGGTGGCCGACAACATCGGGCCCGACGCGGTACTCGCACTCGGCGACACCCACCACTACGAGGGTGTGCAGAGCGTCAGCGACCCGCTCTGGATGACAAACTATGAGCTCATATACTCACACCCCGAGCTCATGGTCGACTGGTATCCCATCTGCGGAAACCATGAATACCGGGGCAATACACAGGCCGTACTCGACTACTCTGAGGTATCGCGCCGCTGGGAGATGCCCGCACGCTATTACAGCAAGACCTTCAGCGACGGCGGCACATCATTGAAGGTAGTCTTCATCGACACCACTCCCCTCATCGACAAATACCGCAAGAAGACCGACACCTATCCCGACGCGGCCTCGCAGGATGCCGAGGCACAGTTGCAATGGCTCGACAGGACACTCTCCGACGCCACCGAGGACTGGACTGTCGTGGTGGGCCACCATCCCATCTACGCCGACACGGACAAATCGGAGTCCGAGCGCACCGACATGCAGAAAAGGGTCGACACTATACTGCGCCGCCACAAGGTAGACATGTATATCTGCGGCCACATCCACAACTTCCAGCACATCAGGCGTCCCGGCTCGCAGACCGATTATGTCGTCAACACCTCGGGCTCCCGCAGCCGCAAACCAGCCGCGACAGAGGGCACCGTCTACTGCAGCGACGCCACAGGCTTCTCCGTCCTCACCGCCGACTCCCGCCACCTCCGCCTCAACATGCTCGACAGCGACGGCCACCTCCTCCACACCATCCGACACGACAAGTAATATACATAGCAGGAGGACTAATCATTATCACCTGCGGCCCCGCTTCATGCGGGGCTTTTTTCAATGAGAAATGAGGACTTAGAAAAAGCTAAGCCTCTTCTAATTCCTCATTTCTACGCCCTGCGGATGCAGAGCTACAATCTACAACACGATAATCGAAAATTACTAATATCCTTAAAATCCACTTACTATTTATGACATACTATTTCTAATTTTTTCTTAACTTTGCACGGAAAACATCTTAAGTTACTCACTCCTTATTACCAGGAAGAATCTTAATAGAAATTCTTATTTCGCATACCTAATTCTCTTTAATTATGTCTGATAACAGCACTAATGATTCCAATGACGATGTGTTGGGCCTAATTTGGATTACCGCGTTAGCATACGGAGCCTACAAACTTTTCTCTTCTTCATCCTCAGATACAACCAGTAGGAAATCTTTATCCCCTTCGATGGTGAAAGCGGTTGTTGACGAAATTTTCAGGAATATTTCCGAGGAAGACGCCTACAGTTTGGTCATTTACTGCATAATGCCTGATTTTTTAGGGCTCAATCCTGTAAAAAAAGAAATATGTGACAAACTATTATATGACAGGATTCACCACATCAACCAAGCACTGCAGGCATATAAAAATAACTATTCAGGATATTACCCAACCTTCGGGGATGGCGATATATATGACTTAATGTCCTATATGAAAGAAGACTGCCTTAACGCAATAAAGGGCCTAACAATATTCGAAGATATTAAAGGCTCATTTATCGGTAAATTCTCGGGAGGAGGATTAATTAAAAGTGTTATTTCGGCACGAAAAGGATTCAACATATTGCAAGCTATGAATAAAGGGCTTGTAGAGTTCTTTACATATTATTTTGTGTATGGCGCCGACAAAAAACGTTCAAAAGAGGCACTCCTTCGTGCCTATGTCGGCCAATTCATATGATTTTTTCCAATCAACCGTGATTCACAAAGGTTGGGAAATATAGCTCCATCATACGTACCCATATACATTCCGAATATGCAACAACGTGTACAAATATGGGAGCCTCCAAGCTAAATCAACGCATCCCCATACCGACATATACCCATGAGTCGGACGTAAAAGCACCCCCGGGTACGTCGGAATCGGCGTGCCCGGGGGTGGGATGGGGTCGGTTGATTATTTCTTCTCGGGGAGGGTTACGGTGACGTTCTCGACCACGACGTTCTCGATATTTGAGGTGTCAAATGTGGGGTCGGGAGCGGTGGCCCATACATCGCGGAAGGTGAAGTTCCTGAGCGTATAGTCGGCGGTCTTGCGGTCTTTATAGAACTCGCGGGTGCAGACGAGCTTGCCGTTGACAAATGTCACGTTGTCGACGCCGGAGGGGGGCATGGGGTCACGGGCTACCTTGTCGAAGAACTGTGTCCAGGTCTGTACCTCGATACCGTTGCGCACTGTGCCGGTGGCGCCGTCGATATATACGTTGCGGTATTGCTGGGGAGTGTCGGGACGCATCTTGAAGAGCAGCACGTGATATGTGCCGTTGAACTTGCAGTCTTTCATTATGACGTTAGAGCAATTCCACGCCTCGCTGCCGAATGTGACACCGGCGTTAGACTTGCCGAACGAGCAGCGGTCGATGATGACGTTGCTCACGGGGCCGTTGCCCGGGATAGTGTCTACATAGGTGCCTTTGCCACCCTTGAGGCATACGGCATCGTCGTTGACATTCATGTAGCACTGGCTCACCAGCACGTCGTTGCACACGTCAAGGTCGAGGGCATCGGTCGAGGGGCCCTTGGGATAGCCGTCGGTCGGAGCCAGAATGGTGACACCGAGATACTTGATGCGGCTGCAGTTGTAGAGGTGGTTGGTCCAGAAGCCCGAGTTGACCATCTTGATGCCATGCACGGTGACATCCTTGGAGTTGGATACATAGAGCATACGGGGACGCAGGGCCTCGAGGTTGGTGCACTTGCGGTTGACCTTGCGGCGCAGCCAGAACTCGTCATAGAACTTGTGGCCGTTGCCGTCAATCATACCCTCGCCGGTGATGGTGAATCCGTCGACACCCTCGGCATTGACAAGGGCTGCGAAATAGTCGATGGTCTGACCCTCAAGACGGGTCTTGATGATCTTGTAGTGGGTGATGGCGTCGCTGCCCTTGAGCTTGCCCCCCTTGGCGATGTGCAGGTGGGTGCCGGGCTTGAAGAAGAGCGAGCCGCTCAGGAATGTGCCTTCGGGGATGACGATGACGCCTCCGCCGTTTGCAGCAGCCTTGTCGATGACACCCTGCAGGGCCTCGGTCTGTATGACGGTGCTGTCGCCGGCCTGTACGCCGTGTTCGGTCACCACATACTGCTTGCCGAGCTTTGAGAGCGCGGGGGCCTTGGTGTCGTTGAACCAGTCTGAGACAGCGGTCCCGTCGGGCCAGGTCGTGAACTTGGCCTGTGCCAGCAGCCCTGTAACGAGGGCGAGGGCTAACGTGATGTTTCTGAGTTTCATGGTTTTCTGTATATTGTTGATTTTAAGATTGTCTGCTGACGGAGTGTCAGAGGCCCTCCTTGGCCTTGAAGGCCATGGCATAGAGGCGCATCTGCTTTATCATGGCCAGGAGGCCGTTTGAGCGCGTTGGCGACAGGTTCTCGCCGAGGCCGATGTCATTGATGAAATGCAAGTCGGCCGAAATAACCTCGTCGGGAGTGCGGTTGTCGAGCACCTTGACCAGCAGGGCGATGATGCCCTTGACAATCAGGGCGTCAGAATCGGCCTCAAAGTGTATGCGACCCTCGGGAGTGAGCTCGGCATTGACCCACACGCGGCTCTGGCATCCCTCGATGAGATTCGAGGGTGTGCGGTATTGCTCAGGGAGGGGGGGAAGCGTGTTACCCTCCTCAATTATCATAGTATAGCGGTCCATCCAGTCGTCGACCGAGGTGAACTCGTCTACAATCTCTTCCTGTACTTCTTCTATGCTTTTCATTTCTGTGGACGGGGTGATGTGTTCTGATTCTCGCTGGGACGCACCTTGGCCATGCTCTCGACCAGTTTTTTCAGGTCTATGTCACCCTTCTTGGCAGCCTCGCTGAGACGGCGCGAGTTGCCGCGGGCGTTGGGCGAGCCGATGGCGGTCCAAGCCATATCTACAATCTGTGTGGCCTGTGCGTTGGTACAGCGTCCGCGCACGGCAAAATAGTCGTTCTGAGCCAGGGCATTCAGGTCGCCGTCGGTCATTGCCTTGGCAAGCGCCTGCCCCATAGGACTGGTGAGGCGGGTGAGATTCCAGACGGCATTGCCGTTGAGATACTCGATATCGGCCTTCTCCTCGGGAGTAGCCACAGGCACCGGGGCCTGCTGCTGTGAAGCCACATCGGCGGCAGCTATGCTGTCGGCCTGGGCCGCGCTGTCCACCGGACTGTCGCCCGACTCCGGCCAGAATATCGCGGCAAGCACCACGGCTATGACAGCCACGGCACCACCGACTATCCACCTCATACCTTTACGGCCTATGCTACGGCCCCCGGCAGGGGTATCGTCGTCATCATAGTCATCTCCCGCATCATCGGCCACGTCGCTGTCGGCGGTCGGGAGGGTAGTGTCTATGCGGGGCTTCTCCTCGACGCTCTCGTCAGAGATGTTGTCGAACTGCGGCGAGCGGGGACGTGTCTCGCTGTCAGAGGCGGTGACATCGCGCCCTGTCTCGAAATTGGGTGCCACGGGAGGATTGGTGAGACGCACGTCGACATTATAGACCTCGGTATTGTCGGAGGTCACCTGACGGTGGGCGCGGAACCCGTGGAAATTGCCCGAGTGGAGACGGTTGTACTCTGAGGTGTTCTTCTCTATGGTGATGTCCTGACTGAACACCCTGCCGTCGCCGAAATCGAGGCGCAGCGTCACGGTCTGCTCGACCGGGCTGAGCTCGAGGGTCAGCTCGTCGGTGGTAAGTATCTCGGCCGAAGGAATCTTGAGCTTAAGCGTATGATAGTTGTTCGACTCCACACGTATGTCGACATCCTCGCCTTCGGGCAAGTCGCGCGGCGTAAAGTCGATGTACGGAGTCATCGTATTGATGAGATGGCCATTCAGCGTGATGGTGTAGCCGCGGAGGTCTCCTCCCTTGCTTGACACGACCTTGACCCTGACATGGCGCACAAACCTGATGCCGGTCTGTGCCGCCGTGCGCACATGCAGCACGGGGCCGTCTATCTTGGTGTAGGCCGAGGGCTGCCCAACCGTCACTGTCTCGGTGTGCGAGTCATAGCCCTCCTTCTCGTAGGTCAGCTCGAGCTTGTCGCCGTCATATACAAGTGATTTCGAGGCCCTGACACCTTCGGGGCACTCGACAGTGTACTGCTTGCGGATGGGCACCGTGATGCGCGGCATCTTGACACCCGGGCGCAGCGACGTAGTGGCCGAGACCACCAGCACGCAGCGGAAACGGGCATACTCGGGCTGCGATGGGAACGCGAAAATCTGCTCGAGCTCTGAGGTCGAGATATATGTGCGGTATCCGGCCTCGGCATTCTCCTGACCTTCGCCGTCAGGAAGAGATGATGGGACCTCATAGGTCCACGATTTCAGCTTGACGGGAAGCCGTGGCACCTGAGCCTCTATGAGGGCTACATCCACCGCCTCCTCGCGCAGGTCATTTTCGTCGACAAGGGCCTTCTTGAGATTGGTCAGCGCGGCCAGGGCCTGGCGCCCGGTGAGCGAGCATCCGTTGTCGATGAGCATCGACACCATCATCCAGCGCGAGGCGTCTGCCGGGTCGCGGGTGATGAGCGACATATAATGGCCCTGTGCCGAGCTCTGGAGCACATAGCACTCCGTGGCGTTGAGAAAACGCTTCACGGCGGCTCCCGGCTCGACCATAGCGGTCTCCCATCCGGCATCTGACGTGTCGTCTGCCGGATAGCTGTATATGGTGCGTGTGGCGCCCTGGACAGGGCCCCGCAGCGCTATATGGATATATGAATATTCTGCCATTTAGGTTCGGGTGAGGATAATTTCTGCAAAGTTAAGTAAAAAAACTCACTTTCCGGCGTTTTTGCGCTTCGGATTGGCCGGAAACCAGCCGCGGGCCACACGGCGCTCCTGCTCGGCTATCTCGCCGACGCTCCAGAACGAGCTGAACGCAAACACACCGAGCAGCGATGACCAGAAGATGTCGCTGACACTCAGGGCGCCCGCGACACCGATGATGCCGAGCACGACGAACCACCACCGGCAACGGGCGCCGAAATGATATTCGCACTTGATGACAACAGGATGGAACAGGCCGATGATGAGGAAGGTGCAAAGCCCTATGGTGAGTCCGAGAAGATTATGTGAGATGAGGAACTGAGTCATTTGCTTTATATTGAGACGTATTATTCTGTTACACAATATACCACCGCGGCCTCGACATCGTATGGCGTCACGCCCGAGACACGCGGGCGCGGTCCGCGGTGATAGAAGAAACTGCGGTTGGTGTCCCAGGTGGGTATCGAGAGCATCCTTGTCTCACCGGGAGCGACGAAGACGCGGACACATACGGTACGTTCGTGCAGCACACGCCCGGCCATATCCTTATACCTCAGCCTGATACCGACCACCGTGACCGCGGCATCGAGGCTGCTTGTGGCAAAGATTGTCTCACGCGAAGCACGCAGGGGCTTGTCGTAGCCCGAGAGGATGACAGAGTCGCACACCGCACCTCGCAAGGTGTCGGGTGGTGCCGCATGGCGCGCTTCCTGCACGGCCCGCGACACATGGAGTCCCCGCGACATGGTATCATCGGCAGACGCACATACACAGACGGCGCACATCACTGCGACAAAGCCCCACCTCATCACAGATACCTCGGATTGAGCGGCCTCGACGGCGGCGGATAGACACGGCGGAACCCCTCGGCACTCCCCTTGGGACGTTCGAGCGGAGTGACGAGCGAGCGGTACATATATGGCAGCAGCAGACGCCACCAGTTAACCCTGAACATACGCCCGTATGGCCTGACACTGAGGAAAATCCCCTCGTCGTCAAGCCGGGCCGAGTATCTGTCGGGGCGCGTGAGCAGCGTGCCCTCGTCTGTAAACGATGTATAGATGCGGGCGTCAAACTCGCCCCTCGCGGCGCCGGGCGTAAGGTAGCCCATCACAGTGCCGGGACGCAGTGCGGAGTCAGTCCCCCTCACCACGGCCATGACATAAAGGTCGGGTGAGGACGAGATGCGCTCGACCGCCATCAGAGACCCCTCTCCGGCTACCTCCCAAAGCCCCTCGACATCATGCAGGGGGGCCGCCGACATACGGGCGCGCACCGAGTCCTCGCGGAATCCCGGCAGCACCGTGCCGTCGCGGCTCACCGTATCGAGCACACCCTTGGCATCGAGGCCAAAGGCACACAAGGCAAGCAGTATGGCAGTAAGGAGAGAACGCATATTTTTTTGAGGGAATGGAGAGGCCGGGGACTGCGGCAATCAGAGTGTCCCGAATTTATAGCTGAACCCGAAGGAGAGTATCTCCTTGAGCTGGAACTTGTGCCAGTCGCTGTCCTCCTCGGGACGCTTTGTGGTCGAGTCGTAGCGGGCATGCACATATATCTGGGTCGACAGGAAGCGGTTGATGGCAAACTGCAGGGTATTCTCCCAGTCGCTCTGCAGATAGTCATAGTCGGTGAAGATGAAGAGCCTCGAGCGCAGCGATATGTTGTCGCAGATTTTCCATGACAGCTTCCCTTCGGCGCTCGAACCTATCTCGTTCACCACTTTGCGACCCTCCTTGATTCCAAACGATTTCTCATTCATCCGGCGGCGCGTGCAGGTCTTCATGTTCCACGACAGCGGTGATATGGACGCGTCAAACGTGAATGTCTTCTTGGGATTGGTGTATGCGTATGTCATACCGACACCGACATTGAGCTCGCCGGGCGAGAGGAAGGCTGCCTTCAGGTCGTTGGTGTTGGACTTGTAGTTGTTCAGGAACTGAGTCTTGAACATGGCCGACACCGAGTAGTACCACCGTCTGGCCGACTTGTAGCCAGCGGTCATGTTCCACTGGAAGATGTCTTCGGATATCGAGTAATCCCTCAGCTCGTCGTCGGGCGCGTTGTTCATGCCCAGCTTATACTGGAATGTGTTGTCGAATATCCACATCGGGTGGAAGGCCGGATTGAGCTTGACCTGATAGTAGAGGTTCAGCAGGGCGTTGAGGTTGTTGTTGCCGCCCTGATACCAGTTTGGCGAGACGTATGCCTGCGAAAACTGCAGGTCGGCATTGAACTTGCGCAGCCAGTGACGCTTCTTGATCTCGGTCTCTATCCCGGGCTTGGGAGCCTCGAGGGCTATGACCTCCTTCAGCACTATCGAGGCGGTCTCGGGGTCGATGGTCGCGGTATATTTCTTAGGAGGCTCGGGGAGGAACTTCTCGTCATACATCACCCTATCGGGATAGTTGACCACATACCACTGGCGGGTACGTGTGAGCAGGTCAGAGCGAAGCACCTCCTCGTTTATCCAGTCGAACGCATAGGGGTCGGCGTACCCCGGGTCGACTGCATGCGGAGTGTCGAGCACAAGCGAGTCGGTGAAGACACGGATATGGTCGAACACCACGGGCCTGAGCTGGAATGCCTGCAGCTGTGTGGCCGGAGGGAGTATCTCGGGGAGGTCGAGAGAATCGTCAGCCTCTACGATGTCATCGTCAAAGAACATCATCAGGCCCTCCTCATTCTCGCCGCTCATAACACTGTCGGCGGCAACAGTGTCGGCCGGAACATAGTTATAGATTATAGACCTTGGTGCAGGAGGGGGCAGCAGACGGGTTATCCGGGCTGCTCCCTGAGGGGCGGCGCACATCAGCGCCAATACGGTCATTGCGACGATAGAGTGTCTCATTCTGTAGGCGGATTATTGCGTTTCTTGTTATGATGATGTCTGTTGCGCGAATTGTTGCGCCCCTTGGGTGCGGCCTCTCCCGGTGCACTCCCCTGTGGGGCGGCTGGACGGGGCTTGGGCTGCGAACGCTCCTCGCGGCGCGGGCGGTCGCCTGTCGGACGGTTGTTCCCCTGTGCCTTACCCCGGCCCTGACGGTTGCGGTTGCGGCCCGAGGGGCCACGTCCACCACGTCCCGCAGGACGCTTGTCGGGGTCATAGACCGGCAGTTTGCCGAGGTCGGCGGGAAGCTCGCGCTTGGCCACCTCATAGCCCAGGAATTTCTCGAGATTGCCAAACCACCGCATGTCCCCCTCGCTGACCAGGGTCACGGCAGCGCCACCGGCCCCCGCACGGGCGGTGCGCCCTATGCGGTGAACATAGTCCTCGGCCTCGCGGGGCACGTCATAATTGACCACCAGCGATATGTCGTCGATGTCAATGCCGCGCGCCACGATGTCTGTGGCCACGAGTATGTCGATGCGTCCGGCACGGAAATCGTGCATCACCTCGTCGCGGCGTTCCTGCTCGAGGTCCGAATGCATCTCGCCGACCTTCCAGCCGCTCTGCCTGAGCTGCTTGGCAAGGTCCTTGACCTTGAGCTTGGACGACGCGAAGACGATGACCCTCTGCGAGCTCACCGTCTTGAACAGATGGCGCAGCACCGGGGTCTTCTGGTTCTCATAGACCACACATGCACTCTGCGCAATCTTCTCCGTAGGACGCGACACCGCAATCTTGACCTCGGCGGGATCCTTTAGGATAGCCTTGGCAAGCTGCTGTATCTTCGGGGGCATCGTGGCCGAGAACATCAGCGTCTGCCTATTCTCGGGCAGATGCTTCACAATCTGCATGATGTCGTCGAAGAATCCCATGTCGAGCATACGGTCGGCCTCGTCGAGGATGAAATACTGCACCTTGCTCAGGTCGATTCCGCCGAGCTGCAGATGGGCTATCAGACGCCCCGGAGTTGCGATAACCACATCCGCACCGTTCTTGAGACCCTTCTGCTGGCGTGCGAACTCCTTGCCGTCCGTACCGCCGTAGATGGCCACACTCGAGATGGGGAGATAATACGAGAATCCCTCGAGCTGACGGTCTATCTGCTGTGCCAGCTCGCGTGTCGGGGCCATGACGATACAGCTCACCGCCTCGGGAGCCGGCTCATCGGCCAGCATGTCTATTACCGGCAGCAGATAGGCGGCAGTCTTGCCGGTGCCCGTCTGGGCCACGGCTATAAGGTCGCGCTTCTCAAAAATAACCGGGATAGCCTGCTCCTGAATAGGCGTACATTCTCCGAACCTCATGGCGTCCAGAGCGTCAAGCACATCATCGCTAAGCTCCAACTCGTCAAATCTCATAGTCGTATCGTGTTTTCAAACCGCAAAATTACTCAAAAAACCTCAGAAACCCTAATCTATCCGCCAAATTCCCACCAACCTCCCGATTTTATCGGATTTTTTATAATTGCGGCTCACTTATGCCATACTCCGCTTCGGGTTCGGCGGCGAGGGCGGGTTGGGGCGGGTAGTAGTGTGAGGCGGGGGTGGTGATGCGCCGATATAGCCGCTCGAGGGCGGCATCGCGGGTTGCTTTTGTGCGGATGTCACATTCCCAGATGCGGATGACACGCCATCCGAGGTCGCGCAGCTCGGCGTCGTTGCAGATGTCGCGGTTGCGGTTACGGTCTATCTTGGCCTGCCAGAAGGAAGTGTTGGACTTGGGAAGACGGTAGTACCTGCACCCTTCGTGCCCATGCCAGAAGCAACCGTCGACAAATATGACGGTCCTGTATTTCTTAAGCACCAGGTCGGGGGTGCCGGGCAGCTTGCGGTTGTTGACACGATAGCGCAGCCCTTTGGCGAACAGGTACCTCCTCACCAGCATCTCCGGCTTGGTGTCCCTGCCCTTGATCGCCGCCATGCAGCGGTGCCTCTGCTCGGGTGTCAAAATATCGGCCATACTGATTCTATAACAATCAATCGGCCGATATTATTGCAGACGGTTGGAGGTTATAGCCTCTGGAGTTCTGACTGGGAGGCGGAGGTGCCTTTGTAGCGTGACTGGCGGGGACGGAGTGTGTAGGTGATGGTCAGCGTGACAGCACGGTTGTCGGGGCTCTGGAGCTTGTCAACATGTACACCACAGGTATTCATGCTCCAGTCGCTGCGGGCGGTGTTGAATATGTCTGTGGCGGCGAGACGTACCCGCAGCGACCTGTCGAGAAACGTCTTGACCAGCGCGGCATCGAGGGTGAACCACGAGGCGGCAAAACGGTTGGTGTGCATGTCGCCACCGCTGTTGCCGTGGGCATCGGCGGTGAGTGTCAGTCCCCACGGCAAGGTAAACATGTTCTCGGCATAGTATGAGAATGTCGGGCGGTCATATCTCTGTGCGCCGAGTCCGAGCCACTGACGATGCAGCCCGGCGGTGAGGTTAGGAGTCCAGCACCCTATCCGGCGGCTCCATACCAACCAGAGGTCGAGGTGGGTGACGTCGATGTTGACAGGCTGCATCAGCAACTGCAGGGTCGGCGCGGGATAGCGGCGCTTGACAAACGCGTAGGTGTCGAGGTTGCGCGTGAGGTCGCCCTGGAGGATGAAATCTCGCCACATGCCCGTGAGCTGCAGGTGGTGCATCCGCTCGTCGCGCAGACGGGGATTGCCTCCCTCAATCTCATGTCGCCCGGTATATGTGAGGCTCCCGGTGAGCTGCGAATATGGCGGACGCACCGTAGACATGCGGTAGCTCAGGGTCACTCCGGCATCCTCGCGAGGATTATAGCTGAGCGACACGTCTGGTGTCAGGAGGTGGTCGCGACGGCTTACGTCGTTGTCGCGCTTGCCGTCGGCGTCAAACCTGTAGTCGACATACTCGTATCTGAGCCCGGCGCGCAACCCGAAGGGCCCAAACCCCCTCTCCCACGAGGCAAATGCGGCGAGTGCCGTCTGGCGCGCCAGCGTCTGCGAGGAAGGTATGTACTCCCCCACCCCGGCGTTGAGCATACGGTAGTCGAGCGATGTGCGGGTGTACGAGTCCTGAGTCCCTGCGGTGAACTGACCGTGCCACAGCGGGAAATCCAGAGTCATTTTCCCGGCCCAGAGCGACGTATGCCGCAGGTCTGAGGAATTTACGTCAGCCACCGTCCCGCCGGGATAGGTGGTCGATGCGCCGGTCGACGAGCGCGACACACGCCAGTCGCCGTCGAAATGCAGGTGATACCCGCCTCCCACTGTGGCGTCAGCGTATGCCGACACCAGATGCGAGCGGGCGTGTATGTCACGGCTGATGTCGCGGGCAAGGGGCTCCTCGCCATCCATCCACTCGCTGCCGTGGTTGGTATAGTCGGCCCGTTCGGGATTGAACCGCCAGTAGGCACCGAACGACAGCCCTTCGCGTCCATAGTTGAATCCGGTTTTAAGTGTCCCCGTGTTGGCGGGATAGGCGTTGCGGTTGGTGCTACCGACGGTCACCGTGCGGCCGTCGTCGTCAAGGGTGTTTATGGTCGAGCCTTTGGTGAGGCTGTTGTTGCGGGCTATGGTGCCTGATGCGAATATGTCCCACGCCCCCGTGCGATAGTTGAGCTCAAGCATCTCGTTGCCGCTCAGCTTGCGCGACAGCTTCCCCTCGGCCCGCTCGGTCAGCGAGAGACCATCGAGAAATCTATGCCGTGTTGTAATCCTCAGCACCGAGCTCACATCGCTCCCGTATGCGGCGCCGGGAGCCATGACCAGCTCAATCTTGCGTATGTTGTCAGACTGCAGTTCGCGCAGCTCGGCGCCATCGCGCAACGGACGGCCGTCGATATAGATTTCCGGCTCACCGCGCCCGACCACCGACACCGTCTCCTCATTGACAGTGACCAGCGGGAGGCGTGGCAGCACATCGAGGGCGGTGCCGAGATTCTGCAACGGCGACCCGGCCACAGTGGTGACGAGGGTACTCCCCTCGAGGCGGGTTGCGGGTTGGTTGGCGGTAACCACGACCTCGCGCAGTTCATTGACGAGCGAGTCTGACGGAGCGGTCTCCTGTGCCTGCATGGCAAAGGCCGAGACGGTAAGGAACAATGTGATTTGATAACGTGACATGGCGGTATGTTTTTTGCTGCAAAATTACCGCCCGCAAGGGTCAGAATCCAAATTTACGGTCTGACATCCTCATTTTTACATAGCTAATAATCAAACAATTGCCCGACAAGGGCCTAAAAAAACCTGACCGCCTCAGAAAACCGACAGGAAAAGTCCGGCATGAGGGGGATTGGCAGCCGCGATACGGGCCTTGAGCCTCGACTTGCGCTTATAGACCACATCCATGCTCTCGCCTGTCAGCAGGGCTATTGTCCGTGCCGAGAGATGTCCCGCCAGATAGACAGTCAGGCGGTAGTCGGCAGGCTTGAGGCCCGGTATTTCGCTACGCAGCATGTCGAGCATCCCGCCACGGCAGTCATTGACAGCCCGCTCTATCTCGCCGAATATCCCTTCGTCGGCTTTCAGTGCCTCTATCTCGGTCTTGACGCGCTCGGCAAGGGCCTTGCGCTCGTTAGAGGCGCCCTGTGACTCGTAATATGTTCCGCAAAGCTGGTCGATGAGCGCGAAGCGGTTATCGAGCGTGGCCGCCAGCCTCCCTTCGAGCCCCTCCATCCCGGCACGCAATGCCGCAGCCTCGGCCACAAGCGCCTCGGCCTGCAGCCCGTGCACACGCAGACGCTCGCGTTGCCACGCGATGACACCACACGCCGCCACAATCAGCAGAAGGGCTCCCGCGACAATCCATCCGCGGCGCACACGCTCGCGATAGAGGAAAAACTCTTTCTCCTTTTGCAGATATAGGGCTGTGGCAAGCTCGGTCATGCCGTTTGCGGCTGCGCGCTGCTTCACCTCGCGGGCACGGCGCAGCTCGTCAGGGAGTCCGCGCGACTCATAGAACCCGATGGCGAAATCGACTATGGTATCTGTCGGTGCCTTGAGACGGTTGGCATCCAATGCCTCGCTATACAGGAGAGCCCAGCGGGCCACGGAGGCCGAATCCTCGAATCCGGCCACATCTATGGCGTTGAGCCGTTCGAGAGCGCCGCCGGGGTCGGACATCATCAGTCCCTGGGCCTCGTCGAGCACGGAGGCAGAATATCCTCCGCCGCACGAACAGGCAGTCACCACCATAAGGAACACTATGTATAGCAGACCTCTCATTGTGCTGCAAAATTACAAAAAAATGAGGAACCGGCCATCAGACCGATTCCCCATTTCTAATTAATAATTTCTAATTATCTGATGACCTTGGTCACGGTGTTGCCCTGGCGGCGGATATAGAGGCCGTTCTCGGGGTTGTTGACGCGGATGCCCTGGAGATTGAAATACTCGACGGGGGCATTCTCATCAGCGACAGTCTCCTCGATCGACGAGGTGCCTGCCTCCTTGTAGAGATTTACCAGGGGCTGGTCTGCGGTGTCTGTCGTGGTGAGTTCCCAGTCCTCGTTATACTGCTTGTATGAGATATATGCGCCTGCGCGGCCTGTATTCTCAATCTTGACATCGGTGCCGCTGAAGGTGACGGTCCAGTAGCAGTTGCTGCCCTCTGCGTCGGGGGTGTCATAGAAATTGAACGAACCGAAATGAGTTGCGTCCATTCCCAGATACTTGCCGCGGATGTCCTTCATGGTGTAACCGTTGGCGGTTGCGGTGAACTCGATGAAATAGTCCTCGTTCACATCAAACTTGTTGTCGGCGGGTGTCACGCTCTCGAGGAAGAGATAGCCGTATGCATTAGAGCCGGTATAGTTCTTGGCCACGCCCTGGGGAGTATAGATGACGAACTTGCCGTCGCTCATTGCGGTTGCGAGCTCGACGGGCTTTGTGACGGTGAGCAGATAGGATGCCGACCCGGCCTTATACTCTTCGTTGGCCTCGGCAGTGGCAGTGATACGGGCTGTGCCCACACCCACGATGGTGACGGCACCTGTAGCGGCGTCTACGGTTGCGACAGTCTCCTTGTCCGAAGAGAAGGTGACAGGCGCATTGGTTGCCTTGGTGAGGTCAGGAGCTGTGAAGGCCTCGCCAAGCACTGCGCTGACCTTCTCGTCAGAGAACTCGAGACCTGCATCCTTGCGGGTGTCCTGAGTGCCGCCGGTATAGGTGACGGTGATAGAGGAGATGGCGACATTGCTCTTGGCAATATTACAGGAGAACGAGACGGCCGATGAGGAACCTTCCCAAGTGCCGACCTTGGACTCAAGGGTATATGTACCGGCCTGACCCTCCTTGAAATCAAAACCGTTACCGGCAGCGTCATTCTTGTAGTTGATGACAATCTTTGTCATCTCGCCGCCATTAACGTTTATCGAATAGGACGAGTTCTTGTAGAAACGGAGGCCATCCGACCAGAGTCGTGTGCCACCCACAAGGTCAATGGTGACCATACCCTCGCCCTCGACAGTGAAGGGGTCGGGATTGTATTCGGAGGTTGTGCCTGAGAGGCGGGTCATGCCGTATGTGTTGTTGACAAAATCATACGTCACCTCGTCGGCCGATGCGGTGGCCACGCAAGCCAGTGCCGCGAACGCGCTGAGTAAAACTTTCTTCATAAGCGTTTCTGTTTAGTGAAGGTTTGATTTATTTTTTGATTCGGTTTATTGCAATCTGCAATCCGGCTCCCCGGCCATAGGCGCGGGGAAGCCGCAAAATGCTGATTTACTACGACAAAATTAAGCTAAAAGCTCCTAACCACCAAATTAAAAATGAAAACAAATCATTAAATCTGTCTCCGGCGGAGGGATTCAGAGCTCGAAGAATTTCGTGAATGCGCGTATCGTATAGGTGTGGTCGGCTGCCGAGGCGGTCTCACGCACCGAGTGCATGGCCCAGATGGCCTCGCCCATGTCGACACCGCGCAACGGTATCTGCGAGGTGAGTATGTTGCCCAGGGTCGAGCCACCCGCGACATCGCTATGGTTGACGAAATACTGGCAGGGCACTCCCGCCTGCTCGCATACCGAGCGGAATACGGCAGCCGAGTCGGCATCGGTCATATATTTGCACCTGGCGTTTATCTTGATGACCGGGCCCCCGCCGGGCACGGGATGGTTGGTCGGGTCATATTTCTCGGGATAGTTGGGATGGAAGGCATGGGCGTTGTCGGCCGAGACCATAAACGACTTCTCGACGGCGCGCAGATACTCCTCGTCGGCACCCCCCTGCTGTGCCACCACACGGCGCAGCAGCGACTGCAGCACAGGAGATGCGGCGCCCTGCTTGGTGCCCGAGCCGGTCTCCTCGTTGTCGAATATGGCCGCGACCCTTGTCTGGGCACACGGGGTATCTGACGCGGCTATGAGCGATGTCACCGCGGCATGGACCATGCTGAGGTCGTCAAGGCGCCCCGAGGTGATGAACTCGTCATCGAGCCCCACGAGGCATGCCGGAGTGGTGTCGAAGAGCGAGAGGTCGAAATCGAGGATATCCTCGGGCTTGCACTGCAGGGCATCGGCTATTAGTCGCATCAGCAGCCCGTCGGCCTCGGCCTTGTCGCGCACCATGGCGATGACGGGGAGCATATCCTTCTGGGGCGAGATGCGGTTACCCTCGTTGACGGCGCGGTTAAAGTGTATGGCAAGGTGGGGTATTGTGAGCAGCGGACGGTCGAACTTGAGCAGCTCCATGCGCGGGTGCAGGGGGTCGTCGCCACGCAGGGCCACGCGCCCCGCCAGCGAAAGCGGACGGTCGAACCACGTATACAGTATAGGGCCTCCGTAGACCTCGACATTGAGCCTGACCACTCCGCCATCCGAGACCATCGGTGCGTTGGGCTTGACGCGCAATGTGGGCGAGTCGCTGTGGGCGGCGATGATGCGGAATCCCTCGGCGCCATCGCCGGTGCCTACTGTAAAGGCGAAGATGGCACTCTGATTCTTGGTGATATAATACCGGCCTCCGGGCCTGAGATTCCAAGCCTCGGCTGAATCCAGACGGCTGAATCCGGCATCCTCGAGCATCTCTGAGGCTGTGTGCACGGCATAGAAATTGACGGGACTCCTGTCAAGGAACTCCATCAGGTCGGTGGCATTGCGCTTGATGTCTTGCATAGGGGGGATGGGGGGTTATAGGGTTATGGGGTTATGCAAAGCTAACAAAAAAGCGCGAGCGCAGCAAATAAAAAAATCGTCTCCATATATGCATTATTACAATAACCCCACTATTGTAACAATTTTGCAACAATCAAATATCACAATCAACATACTGATTGCCAATACTTTTATTCAATAAAACGAAAATAAATCAATCAATTAACTATTGTTAACATATAAGATTTCTATTTGTCCTGACGCTGACGTAACTTTGCAATGTCGAAAGACAACAAACAACACCGACTACAGACCGACACAAGAATACATTTACTATTGGCATTTTAGACGCACATTTACATTACATTATTCAGCAATTCTTTCCGATATGTTTTCCAGCTCCAATACAGGTTTCCAAGGTAAAATACAATGTTGACTCTGCCGCCACATATCTCTTCTCAACCTGACAGACAGACACTTCTCCAAAGCCGGACGGCCACTCCTTGCAGGAGCGGCCGTCCGCGATTTCATACCATAACGCAGGATGGTCAGAACTCAGAGAATGCGAGTGGCAGTGTCGAGCGTACCGACGGGAGGATGAACACCTTGTCGCGGCCTGTGAGGATGACCTTGACGTCGTGTGTGGCCAGCTTCTCGTATTCGAGAAGAGCCTGGCGGCATGCGCCGCAGGGTGCCACGGGGTCGAGTATCTCGAGGCCGTCTGTACCGCGGGCCGCTATGGCTATGGCCACGAAACGCGCCTCGGGCCAGCGGGCATGGGCATAGAAGGCCGCGGTGCGTTCGGCACAGAGTCCCGAGGGATAGGCGGCATTCTCCTGATTGGAGCCTGTCACCACCTCGCCGTTATCGAGGAGTATGGCCGCCCCGACATGAAAATGGCTGTAGGGGGCGTATGAGGTGATGGTCTGTCGGCGTGCCTCAGTGACCAGATGCTGCTCCTCGGGAGTCAGTTCGTCAAATGTCGCCTCGGTGACGGGCACGGTGATGTCGAGTCTTTTCATGGGTCAGTCTTTTTTGGAGGTAAGGGAGTCATAGAGGTTGCGGCATCCGTCCTCGAGCAGGTCGAGCACAAGCTCGAACCCCTCGGACCCTTCGTAATACGGATCGGGGACATAGTCATAGCGCGCCGAGGGACTGAACCACTCGGACATGCGGTGTATCTTGTGCCAGAGTGCCGGGTCGGGACACATCTCGCGGAGGTCGGCTATATTGGCGTCATCCATGCCGATGACCAGGTCAAAGTCCCTGAAATCGTCGGCGCACACCTGACGGCAGTGATGGTCCAGCTCCAGTCCGCGCTGACGGGCATGCACCCTCATGCGGCGGTCGGGCAGGTCGCCTATGTGATAGCGTCCCGTCCCGGCCGAGTCGATGGTCCAGCCGGGCTGCCCGGCGACAATAGAGAGCATTATGCCCTCGGCGGCCGGAGAGCGGCATATATTGCCGAGACAGACAAATAGGATTTTTGGCATAACTATAAAAATATAGTTGTTCCAGTTGAACTGGTTCGACCAGTTCAACTAGAACAACTGAAAAGGGTTGTTTGCTTATTCGAGATCCTTGGGGACGGCTACAATCCTGAGGTTGACGCCGCGGATAAAGTCGAGGATGTTCTGACGCTCGGGCGAGCCGTCGACATCGGCCTCGATACGCTTGAGGGCGTTGAACACCGAGGTGCCAGTCTGATAGACATGACGATAGCACTTGGCGATGTCGTCGATGCGGTCATCGTCCATGCCCCCTTCCTTGCGCAACAGATAAGCGTTGACGCCGAAATACGATGTGGGGTTATGGGCCATGATGCAGTACGGAGGGACATTGCCGGTGATGCGGCAGCCACCCTTGATGAGCACCCAGTCGCCCAGCTTGGAGTTCTCGTGGACCACCACGCTCGACGAGAGTATGGCATACTCCCCGATCTCGCAGTCGCCGGCCACCGAGACATTGTTGCCGATGACGGTCTTGCCCTTGAGCTGGCTGTCATGACCGATATGTGCGTTGGCCATCAGGAATGTCTTGCTGCCGATGCGGGTGCCTCCGTCGGGATTTATGCCACGGTTGATGATGACATTCTCGCGGACGGTGACGTCATCGCCGAGATAGCAATATGTGAATCCTCCCTTCCAGCGGAAATCCTGGGGGTCGGCGCCGACGATGGCGCCCTGATAGACCTTGCAGTTGCGCCCCATGCGGGTGCCGCGGATAATCGAGGCAAACGGCATGATGACACATCCGTCGCCGATCTCGACATCCTTGTCGATGAATGCGAAAGGATGGATGGTGACATTCGCGCCTATCTTGGCCGAAGGGTCGATGTGAGCTTTGTCGCTGATCATAGTTGTTCAGGGTATAATGTGTCCGTGCCGGGTCAGCGGCCTCCGCCAAGGTTCTGGTAGAGGTTGATGACCGAGCGGGCCACGGTTAGATTTGTGGTGATCTGGGCAGTCTGCGCGCCGAGCAGGTTCTTCTGGGCGGTGAGCACCTCGAGATAGGTGGTCGAGCCGTCGAAGAGAAGAAGCTCGTTGGTGATGTCGACGGCTTTGGCCAGGTCCTCGACCTGCAGCTTGAGCCATGCCTGTTTGGCCATGCTCTTCTCATAGACCGTGAGGGCGTCGCTCACGTCGGCGGCCGCGCTCATCAGCGTGTACTCGAAGTTGTTGAGGGCCTGCTTCTGCTGTGCCTTCGCGGCCTCCAGACGGGCTATGTTCTGGCCACGGGCAAAGAGGGGCGCGGTGAGGCTTCCGGCCAGCTGGTAGAACCAGTCGCCGGGATTCTGGATGAAGCTGCCGAGCATGTTTGTGAATCCGCCGTTAGCCGTGATGGCAATCGAGGGATAGAAGGCCGAGCGGGCCGAGGCGGTCGAGTAGTAGGCCGAGGCGAGCGCCATCTCAGATGCCAGCACGTCGGGACGGGCGGCCAGCTCGGACATGGGCACGGCTGTGCGCTTGACCACGGGCATAGACAGCGATGCTGATGCGGGTATGGGCCATGTCTGGGGCATGGTGTTGAGCAGCAGCGACATGGTGTTGTTGGCCTCGTGGAGGCTTGTCTCGATGTCGGTGATGGAGCTCTCGATGCTGTAGTACTGCGCCTGGCTCTGCACCACGGCGTCTTCGCGCAGACGTCCGGCCTCCTTGAGGTTCTTCATCACATTGACGCTCTCCTTCCAGAGCTGTGCGGTCTCGCGGCTCAGGTCGAGCTGGGCCTGGAGGGCGGCTATCGAATAGTAGCACTGTGCCACACCGGCGATGATCTGCGAGCGGGTTGCCTGCTCTACGGCCTTCATCTGCAGCTCGGTCATCTTGGCGCCACGCTTGGCGTTGAGAATCTTGCCGAAGGCGTCAATCTCCCAGTTCACCGACAGGGGGAGCTGATATGTCCAGCTGATGTCGCTCCCGGCATACGAGGCTCCGGCACCGTTGGGGCCGAGGGCAACCGAGGGGAGATAGCTCAGCTTGGCTCCCTTGAGCTGTGCGTGGGCTATGTCGACGTTGAGCTTGGCATTGCGCAGGTCCTTGTTGTTGGCAAGGGCGCGGTTGATGTAGTCGGCCAGCAGCGGGTCGGTGAACACCTCCTGCCAGGGGGTGTTGCCGAATGCGTCGCCGTCCTGACCGGCGGTCTTGGCAGCCTCGGCATACTCCTTGACCAGCTCGGAGTCCATGCGTGAGGCGTCATATTTCTGATAGATCCCGCAGCCGGTGAGCGCCGAGGCGCTCACTGCGGCCGCGAGGACGATGGATATATTCTGGATTTTCATCGTGTGCGGTTTGGGATGGGGATTAGCGTGATGTGGGGCTATACTGCTCGATTTCGTTCTCGATGCCCTCGTTGTCGGTATCCTCCCACTTGAGCGGGGTCACCTTCTCCTGGAGCTTCTGGAACAGCACGAACAGGGCAGGCACGATGAGCACCTGGAGTATCATGCCTATGAGCATACCGCCGATCGAGCCTGTACCGAGGGCACGGTTACCGTTGGCACCGGCACCGGTGGCGAACATCATGGGCAGAAGACCGATGATCATGGCCAGCGAGGTCATGAGGATGGGTCGCAGACGGGCGGTGGCACCCTGGATGGCGGCGTTGACAACCGACATGCCTGTGCGGCGGCGCTCGACGGCAAACTCAACGATAAGGATGGCGTTCTTGGCCAGAAGACCGATAAGCATGATGAGCGCGATCTGCAGGTAGATGTTGTTGGAGATGCCGAAGATCTGGGCGAAGATGAAGGTACCCATGAGACCGAACGGTATCGAGAGGATAACGGCCCACGGCAGGATGTAGCTCTCATACTGAGCCGACAGAAGCAGGTAGACGAAGAGCAGACAGAGGCCGAAGATGATGGCGGTGGTCGAGCCTGCGCCCGAGCTTGCCTCCTCGCGGGTCATACCCGAGTACTCGTAGCCGTAGCCCGGGGGAAGGGTCTCCTGTGCCACACGCGAGATGGCGGCGAGACAGTCGCCCGAGGTATAGCCAGGAGCGGGCTGACCGGTCACTGAGATCGACTGGAACATGTTGAATCGGTTGAGCAGGTCAGGGCCATAGACCTTGGTCAGGGTGACAAAGTTGCTCAGCGAGGCCATCTCGCCTCCGTTGCGCACCTTGATGGCCGAGAGGGTCTCGGGGCTGACGCGGGCGTCGGGGCTGGCCTGCATCATCACGCGGTAGATCTTGCCGAAGCGGTTGAAGTTCGACACATACATACCGCCATAGTATCCCTGCAGGGTGGTGAGGATATCCTTGGGCGATATGCCGGCCTGCTTGGCCTTGGCTGCGTCGATGTCAATCATATACTGCGGGAAGGTGGGATTGAAGGTGGTATATGCCACCTGAACCTCGGGCTGGGCGTTGAGCTGTGCGAGGAATCCCTGCACCACGCCGAAGAAATCGTTGACGTCACCGCCGGTACGGTCCTGCATCTTGATTTCAAAACCGTTGGTGAGCGAGTAACCCGAAATCATAGGTGGCGCGAATGTCACGACGCGGCCATCCTTGATGGCGGCACTCGTCATGCCATATATCTTGCCCAAGATGGCCTCGGATGTCTGGTCAATCTGCTTGCGGTCTTCCCAGTTCTTGAGCTTGACGATGAATGTACCGTAGGTGGCACCCTGTCCGGCCATGAACGAGTATCCGGCAATCTTCATGCGGTACTCTATCTCGGGGATACCCGCGAGGATGTGATCGACCTGGTCGAGTACCTCCTCGGTGCGCTCCTGCGATGTGCCCGGGGGCATATCGACCATACAGAACAGTACGCCGGTGTCCTCGTTGGGCACGAGGGTCGATGTGGTGATGCTCATGAGCCATACCAGGATGGCGATGGTGGCGCCGACAATCGAGAACGACAGTATCTTGTGGTTGATAAAGAAACCGGTGCACTTGTTGTAGACTTTGAGGATGCGGTTGAATCCTATCTCGAAACCGGCCTGGAACCTGTGGCCGAAGATGCCAAGGATGGTCACCACGGCGCAGACCGAGGCAATGATGAGCTGGACTGGATGCTCGATATTATACCATCCGAGCACCATGAAGGTGATGGTGGCCACGAGGAATGCAAAGGTCACCAGCGGGGGCAGGTCGATGGTGAAGCGGCGCTTGGCCTGTGTCACCACAGCCTCGCCGGCAGCGCTGTATGCCTTGCCCATACGCTCCTTGAGGGTCGAGTCGTCATGACCCTTGAGGAACACGGCACAGAGTGCGGGAGACAGCGTGAGGGCGTTGAGGGCCGAGAGGCCGATGGCTATGGCCATGGTAAGACCGAACTGACGGTAGAACACACCGGTAGTGCCGCTCATGAACGACACGGGGATGAACACAAGCATCATGACGAGCGTAATCGAGATGATGGCGCCGCCAATCTCGCTCATGGCGTCGATAGACGCCTTGCGAGCGCTCTTGTATCCCACATCGAGCTTGGCATGCACCGCCTCGACCACCACAATGGCGTCGTCGACCACAATCGCAATCGCAAGCACGAGAGCCGACAGGGTGATGAGGTTGACAGAGAACCCGATGAGGTTCATGAAGAAGAATGTACCCACGAGGGCCACAGGGATGGCGATGGCTGGGATGATGGTGGAACGTATGTCCTGAAGGAACACATACACCACGAAGAACACGAGGATAAACGCCTCGATGAGGGTCTTGATAACCTCGTGGATAGAGGCATCGAGGAAGTCATTGTTGTTCATCGGGATTGCGAACTCCAGACCGGCGGGGAGATCCTTCTTCATTTCGTCCACCACCTTGAGACAGTCGTTGATGATCTGGGTGGCGTTCGATCCTGCGGTCTGGAACACGATACACGATGTTGCTGTATAGCCGTTGAGGGTGTTTGAGAAACCGTATGTCACACGGCCCAGCTCGACTGTGGCCACATCGCCGAGGCGAAGCACCTCACCCGTGGGCTTGGCAGCCACGACGATATCCTCGAACTGCTCGGGGGTGGTGAGACGTCCCCTGTATTTCATCGTATACTGGAAGCTCTGGTCGCCCTGCTCGCCGAAGGCACCCGGAGCGGCCTCGATGTTCTGCTCGGCAAGGGCATACGAGATGTCGGTGGGCACAAGGCCATACTGGGCCATCACGTCGGGCTTGAGCCATATACGCATCGAGTAGTCGGCGCCGAACGACATGACGTCGCCCACACCCGACACACGCTGCAGCTGGGGGATGATGTTGATCTTGGCATAGTTGTCGATGAACTCTGACGAGTATCGGCCCGACTTGTCATACAGGGCCACGTTGAGAAGCATCGACGTCTGGCGTTTCTGTGTCAGCACGCCCACCTGGGTTACCTCGGCGGGGAGCAGGTTCTGGGCCTTGGCGACACGGTTCTGCACGTCAACGGCAGCCATGTCGGGGTCAAAACCCTGTTCGAAATATACGGTGATGTCTGCCGAGCCGGTGTTGGTTGCGGTAGACTCCATATAGGTCATGCCCTCGGCGCCGTTGATAGACTCCTCGAGGGGGGCGATGACCGAGTTGAGCACCGCCTGGGCATTGGCACCCGTATAGGTGGTGGAAACACGGATGGTAGGCGGTGCGATGTCGGGGAACTGGGTCACCGGGAGCGAGAAAAGCCCGATGAGACCAAGCAGCACGATGAAGATTGAAATCACCGTCGACAGCACCGGCCTGTTGATGAATGTATCGAGTTTCATTTTTGAGTTTGGATGGATTTTGGTATTTTGGATTACCTGTTGTTATAGTTGGTCTAGTTGAACTGGTTGGACTAGACCAACTAATCTTTACTGCTGGGCTGGTGCCTGCTGGGCCTGTGCCTGGGGGTCGGTGGGTGTTATCGCCATACCGTCCTTCAGCTTGGTGCCCACACCCTCGACGGCGATGCGGTCGCCGGCCTTGAGGCCAGATGTCACCACAAAGCTCTTGCCGTCGCTGACAGGCTCAATCGAGATGGGGGTAGACACGACCTTGTTCGAGTCGTTGACAACATAGACAAACCTGCGGTCCTGAAGCTCGAATGTGGCCTTCTGGGGGATTACGATGGCGTTCTCCTTGACATTGGGCATGATGATCTGGCCTGTGCCGCCCGAACGGAGCACACCGTTGGGATTGGCGAAGAGGGCACGCACGCTCGATGCGCCGGTCGAGTTGTCGATGACACCCGAGACGGTGGCCACCTTACCCTCGAGGGGATAGAGGGTGCCGTCGTTGAGACGCAGCTTCACGGCAGGCATTGCCTTGATGGCGGCATCAACGCTGCGCGAACCGTCGCCCGACAGGTTGAGAAGGTCTTTCTCGGTGAGCGAGAAATATGCATATACCTCCGAGTTCTCGCTGACGGTGGTCAGGGGCTGCACCGACGAGGGGCTTGCAAGCGAGCCCTCGCGGTTGGGGATAGTGCCGACAACACCGTCGCTGGGCGATGTCACCACGGTATAGGCGAGGTTCTTCTGGGCTGTCACCAGGGCTGCCTTGGCGTTGGCAAGCTGTGCCTCGGCCTGGGCCAGCGAGTTCTGGGCCAGCTGATATTCATAGTCCGAGATGATGTTCTTCTCACGGAGTGTCTTCTTGGAGTCTGCGGTCATCTTGGCAGTGTTGACTGCGGTCTGGGCAGAGTTGACGGCGGCACGGGCTTGGTCGACAGCGGCATTGAACTGCACCTGGTCAAGTGTGAAGAGCACCTGGCCCTTGCGCACATGCTGGCCTTCGTCTACATGCACCTTGGTGATGAACCCGGTGACCTGCGGACGGATGTCGATGTCGGTCTTGCCCTTGATGGTGGCGGGGAAAGTGGTCTGGAGGTCAGTGGCCTCGGGAGACAGCGTTACGACGGCGATGGCGGGAGCCTGTCCCTGCTGCATCATCTGGCTTGCGTCCTGCTTGCCCGAACATGCGGTGAGCATAGCGGCCGAGGCCATGAGCAGCGTCAGGCTGCCGAAATGTGACGAGATTCGTTTCATTGTGTCTTCTTTTTCGTCTTGATTATACCTATTTTTATTGTTTTCTGTCGGATATTTGCGGATTAAACCACGCAAAATTAGTGAAAAATCCCCAACCGAGGAAAAATCAGACAATTAAAATACTTAAAATTGACCAAAAGGGAGTGATTAGTTCCCATTTTGACCAACATAGCACAAAAAAAATCCGCGCGTCCCGGATTGCGGGATGCGCGGATGGTATGTGGATTGCGGGCGGGGTGATTACTTGCCGGCCAGCTTCTCCTTGAGCGATGCAAGAGCCTCGAGGTCACCGAGGGTAGTCTTCTCGAGAGGTGTGTTGAGCACGGGGGTCTCCTCGGCCTGACGACGGCCTGCGCCACCGCGACGCTCGCGGCGCTCCTTGCGGGGCTGCTCGGCGCGCTCGCCCTTCTGCTCGTCCTCGAATATGCGCGAGTGCGACAGGATGATGCGCTTGGAGTCCTTGTTGAACTCGATAACCTTGAAGTTGAGCTTCTCGTCGAGCTGGGCACGCGAGCCGTCAGCCTTGACAAGATGCTTGGGAGTAGCGAAGCCCTCTACGCCGTAAGGCAGAGCGATGACTGCGCCCTTCTCGACCATCTCGATGATGGTGCCCTCGTGTACCGAGCCAACGGTGAAGATGGTCTCGAATACATCCCAGGGATTCTCCTCGAGCTGCTTGTGGCCCAGCGACAGACGACGGTTGTCCTTGTCTATCTCGAGCACCTGCACGTCGATGTCGGCACCTACCTGAGTGAACTCGCTGGGGTGCTTTACCTTCTTGGTCCACGACAGGTCAGAGATGTGGATGAGGCCGTCTACGCCCTCCTCGATCTCGACGAATACGCCGAAATTGGTGAAGTTGCGTACGCGGGCGGTGTGCTTGCTGCCTACGGGATAGCGAACCTCGATATCCTCCCAGGGATCCTTGCGGAGCTGCTTGATACCCAGGCTCATCTTGCGGTCCTCGCGGTCGAGGGTCAGGATCACTGCCTCGATCTCGTCGCCTACCTTCATGAAATCCTGAGCCGAGCGGAGGTGCTGGCTCCACGACATCTCGCTGACGTGGATCAGGCCCTCGACGCCGGGAGCGATCTCGACAAATGCGCCGTAGTCTGCCATGACGACAACCTTGCCCTTGACCTTGTCGCCAACCTTGAGGTTGGGATCGAGGGCATCCCAGGGATGAGGCAGGAGCTGCTTCAGACCCAGGGCAATGCGCTTCTTCTCGTCGTCAAAGTCGAGGATGACGACATTGAGCTTCTGGTCGAGCTGTACGACCTCCTCGGGATGGCTTACGCGGCCCCACGAGAGGTCTGTGATGTGGATGAGGCCGTCTACGCCGCCCAGGTCGATGAACACGCCGTAAGAGGTGATGTTCTTGACCGAGCCCTCGAGCACCTGACCCTTCTCGAGTTTGGCGATGATCTCGCGCTTCTGCTGCTCGAGCTCGGCCTCGATGAGGGCCTTGTGGCTGACGACCACGTTCTTGAATTCCTGATTGATCTTGACGACCTTGAACTCCATGGTCTTGCCCACGAAGATGTCATAGTCGCGGATGGGCTTGACGTCGATCTGCGAGCCGGGCAGGAATGCCTCGATGCCGAAGACGTCTACGATCATGCCGCCCTTGGTGCGGCACTTGATGAAGCCCTTGATGACCTCGTCCTTCTCGAGAGCCTCGTTGATGCGGTCCCACGAGCGGGCTGCACGGGCTTTGCGGTGGGAGAGGATGAGCTGACCCTTCTTGTCTTCCTGATTCTCGATGAAGACCTCGACGGTGTCACCGACCTTGATGTCGGGGTTGTAGCGGAACTCGCTCATGGGGATGATGCCGTCGCTCTTGTAGCCGATGTTAACCACAGCCTCACGCTTGTTGAGGGCGATGATGGTACCTTCGATTACATCCTTGTCTCGCACGGTGTTGAGCGATTCATCATAGGTTTTGGTAAGCTCCTCGCGCGATTTCTCGCCCTTGGTCTCACCGTTGGCATAGGCTTCCCAATCGAAATCCTCGATCGGGGAGTTCTTTACTTCTTCAGTCATTAAAAAATGGGGTTAATAAATATGGTTAATTAAACTCGGCAAGGCGCAAGCGCACTTAAGCCGGGTGCAAAGATAGGAAATTTCCACGTAACATCCAAATTTAATGAGGAATTAGAAATCAGGAATTAGAAATTTTGGGGGCGTGCAATTCTTTTCCATCGCAGGGACGTGGCCTGCCATTTTTTAATGAGAAATGAGGAATTAGAAATTAGAAATTGGAGGGCGCGGCAATTCATTCCCATCGTAGGGACGTGGCCTGCCACGTCCGCAGACAAACCTGCCGCAGCGAAGTTTCCATTTAATGAGGAATGAGGAGGCGGGCGCGCAATTCTTTCCCATCGTAGACGTGGCCTGCCACGTCCGTAGACAAACCTGCCGTTGCGAAGTTTGTTTTTTCGTTCCCGGACGTGGCAGGCCACGTC
>DAAQ01000003.1 GCA_001701225.1 Bacteroidales bacterium H5
GATATTTCTTCTCGGTGCAGCGCTATTTCCCCGCTGTAGCCTACAACGAGGTCGCGAGGCTCGTCTATGAGAGGGCCCGCACCCGATATGTCCAGGGTATCTACCAGAACGGCACCGACCCCATCACGCAGAGCTGCGGCGACTCGTTGCAGCGCGAGATGCAGTGGGTGAAGCGCCGCATCGCCTATATCTCGTCCTACGCGAGCTACGGCGAGTTCGGACGGCGCGACGGCGAGGGAGCCGCCGGGTCGCTGAACTTCCGCTCGATAGTCAGGAGGGACGGCAGCCGCCCGGCATACTCGTTCACCCTCGTCCCGCACATCTCTATGTACCCGACCTTCGCGCTCGGCAGCACGCTGGTGTACGGTGCCGGGAATGTCCGCGCCCCGAGGGTCAGGGCCGGGGAGACATACAAGGTAAACCTCGGCTCGTCAGACGGAAACACCAACATCTTCCTGAACGGCATAGACCACATGAGGGACATCGGAGATTTCACCGACAAGAGCCTCGGCGAGACATTCAACCTGACAGGCGCGCGCCTCACCGAGTTTGTCGTGTCGGGCGGCAGCGACGTGCAGTTCCGGCCCGCGTCCATGGTTGTGTCGGCACCGCTGCTCCAGCGCCTCGTGCTGAACGGCGTCGACACCCTTGAAGGCAGCCTCGACCTGTCCGCCAACACGCAGCTCAGGGAGATAGACCTGCGCGGCACGTCGCTCTCAAGCGTGACCCTCCCCGCCACGGAACACCTCGAGACATTGCACCTTCCTGCCACGCTGACCTCCCTGGTGCTCGACGCCCAACCCAACCTGAAGACGCTCACGCTCGAGAGCGTGACAAACCTGAGGGAGCTCCGCATCACCGGCGCCCCCGGCCTGCGCGGCCAGACGCAGCCACTCATACAGCTCGCCTATGTCCAGGCGAAAAACCTGAGCCTTGTGCAGGTCGGTGACATAGACTGGAGCGGTTTCCCTGTGGAGGCCATGATGTGGCTCCACGGCATGGGCGCCACCCTCACGGGTTCGATCAGCCTCACGGGAACACTGACACTGGGCGACAAGATTGCTCTTGCCGGACAGTATGGCGACATAGATGACGCCGGCAACGCCCTGCACCTGAGCTATGCGACAAGGGCGATAAACTCCATCGCCGTCAGCGGCCCTCCGTACACCCCGGAGATTGGCACATACGGATACACCCTCACATGCGCCCCTTCCACGGGCAATGACATCGCCATCAGGGACGGCAGTCCGGCCATCGAATGGTCCATCGACGGCAGTGCGGTACCCTACGCCTCGTTCTCCGACACGGTCAACGGCCTCCTGGAGGTGTCAGCCCTTGACGGGAGTGGCTCGGACATGCGCCATATCATCAGGTGCTCCATCACCAAGACAAACGGCACGGTGCTCACCCGCGAGTATCCGGTCGGCTTCTATCGCCGAGTTCCGAAGATAGGTGACTTCGCATACGCGGACGGAACTTTCGATGACCTATGTTACTCCAACAAAACGGTTGTTGGCATCGTCTTCAAGCTGGACGAGATGTGGCAAGGGGACGGTGAGGCCGAGCCGACGGTATTCACCGGGTACGAAAAGCCGAGCGAGTTTTTCAAGTCCACACGGCAGCTGGTAGGATACCGGGTGCTTATCGACTGCAAGGAAAACATATTATTTCGGAGCTCTGATGGATTCATCAACTTGGATAACGTCTCCTGGGGGCTATATCCCGACAATGGAGGGTTAGGCCATGGTGAAATTCAGAATGAGATGCTGGCTGCTACGGGATTGTCCAATGTCTTTGACATCGACATGGTCGCCAATGTCGCCGACCATTGTATGACAGGCGAAGACGATGGTCGTTATCTACTTGCGACCAATTATTATGATGTCGGGACGGATGACGGTTTTCATGATTATAGTACCGTGTCCGGCGGTGTGACGGACTGGCGGGGGGAACAGAAGACCCTGGCGATAATACACCACGCCAATCGTATAATCAACACATATCTACACTCCGACTCGAATGAGTCCGTCGGAATATGCTATACTGATGACGGAGGTACGGAACATTGGTTCGCGGGGGCGCCCGCTACAGTCACAGAACTGGCTGACGCGATGGAGATACTCCACAGGGCTAACAACAACATTAATAAATACCAGCAGTTCCTTTACCCGGCTGCTTACAGCTGTTATCTCTACGAGCCGAAGGTCAATGTCAACGATGGAGAAACCTTAGACCCGCAATATGCCGCGACAAATTGGTATCTTCCAGCCGTGGGCGAATTGGCACGTATATACAGCTTCCATGCCAGATCCAGGACCGGAGGTATTGGTGCGACCAGTAATGTAGGACGGGGCACGTCACCTAACAAGAGCGTCATCGACGGGATGATTCAGGCCGCACTTGAAACCGACGAACCCAATGATATAAAGGCGAATGTGTCGCCGACACACGCTGAGTCTGGTGATTACACTTATACCGAGCAGATGGCGATTAACAGGTATTTTCATTCCTTGGTAGATGCGGAAAAGCCTATCTACTCGATGGCCTTGTGGCGGATTCAGGTCGGGGACAATCCCTTTACCTTTGCCAGTCATAAGTTGAGCGGCCACTGGACGTCCACAGAAGCAAACCACCAGAACTCGTGGTTTGTAAATTTCACAGATGGGTATGTCAATAACTGGGGCGGACATGAATACGGTAACAAGTGGAACTCTCGCGTGTCTCGTCCTATTGTAGCATATCAATTCTTTCTTTGACCATCTGGAGATGATGATGGATCCTATTACCCCAAGACTACTATGACACAGACATGTAGATTCAATGAGCAGCCCCCGACAGTGAATAACGGAGGCTACAGGAAAGGCCGCTGGACGGTGTGGATCAACCTCGGAGCACGACCCGTCACCTCCGTAGGAGGGGAGGGGGCGGATGATGCCCCTATGTTCGAGGCCGACACCGACCGTCTTGTGCTGACAGACAATTCCGTGCCGGGCTTCCTCGAGGCTGTCGACCAGCTCCATCTGGCCACGGCCACCTCAGGAGAGGTCGAGGCCATCCTGAGGTATTTCCACGCCGGGGATGACATCGAGGCCTGGAGAGGCCTTCGGAAGGTACAGATCCAGGGTTACGACAAGTGTGGCAGGGTCAACCGCTTCTGTCTCGATGGGCGCACGATGTGGCTTGACTCCGGCATGCGCCGGAAGATACGCTCGCGTCTCGCCGCCGAGGAGGCTTCCGGGCGTGACATGACGACTCTGTGGGATGGCACGGCGCCGATACAGATGCCGGTCGAGTCCGCACAGGAGATGCTTGACCGTCTCGAACTCTACGCCATCGACTGCTACGACACCACCGCCAGGCATCTGGCAGTGATAGAAAAGCTACCGACCATCGAAGAGTTGCGGGCTTTTGATATATCTGTAGGTTATCCAGACCCCCTGCATTTCTCCATCCCGGCCCCGACGGAATAGCAATCCCCGAATCCACTTATCAATCCGCGCCGTCATCTCTTCCATGACGGCGCGGATTATAGCATGTCATCGAAGACGGAAACACCCTTGACCTTGTCTTCTTTCATGATGTGGGCATATATCATAGTCGTATTTATTGATGTATGTCCCAATAGCTTCGACAAGGTGGCTATGTCTCCAGAGTTTCTTTTACAATATAAGGTCGCGAAGGTGTGACGTCCTGTTTTGGCACTGACATTCTTGTCTATGCCGGCATGGTCGCAAACCTTTTTTATAAGTCGGTTGAATCCCTGGTCAGTTGGGAGTTTCAGGAATAGATTACCACGGCGGCGCTGGCCCTTATAATAGTCTACAAGTTCCCTCGCGGGTTTTGACATCGGTATGGAAACACGGGTATGTGTTTTCTTGCGCCGATATTGAATTACTCCGTTTTTTGTCTGTTCAATTTGGAGCGCCCTCGCATCGGAGATATGCATTGCTGTGAATGTCATAAACAGGAAAAACCTGAGGCTGTCCTGTTCGTTCTCAGGAAGCTCTTCACGGTGATACAGAGATGTGAGGGTCTGAAGCTCTTCTTCTGTGAGATATACCACGTCAGGCTCAGAGGTAGGGAGTCTGTAACTCTCAAAGGGATTGCTTTTTGTTTTTCCGGCACGGATCGCAGCATAAAAGTGCATACGGATTACACACATGTTTTTGTTGATTGTGCCGGGATTGTTATGGTGAATGTCGCGGAGATGTGCTGCATAAACCCTTAGCCAGTCTGGAGTAATTTCGCTTATCATGAGAGCTGGTGCAAAATCCTTCAGTTTTTTCAAGGCTGTCTTGTGATGCCGTATGGTCTGAGGTTGAAGTCCACCTTGGATCTCTTCAAGATGACGGTCTGCAAACTCGTTGAAATCCATTGTCTCTCCGGGTCGGCGATATAGGGCAAGAAAGCTCTCTTTTGTCAATGTCTCGCCGGTGAGCCTGGCACGGACCAGGATGTCGGAGATTTTTGCCTTCGTATGGTCAATAATCAGATTCCAGTCCTGGATTTCCTTTCCACGGCCTTTGACATGTTCTGATGCCGCATCCCATTCTTTCGTGGTCACGGCTATGTCAAGTGGAATCCTGATCTTGGTTCGTTCAAGATTCAATACTGCGTACAAAGCTGCACGCCCGTCTGCGCGTTCATAGTCATCGCGCCTTCTGATGGTTACTTTTTTCATTCGGATTGTGCCGACAACTGTGTCGGCGGTTTTTGTAACCCATTGGTAATGAGATACGGATTGTGCCGACATGATTTCAAAAAATAACTGTCAACGGGCGTAATCAAAACGTTGAGAGTCAGGTATTTACGACAAAATCCCGACGTGGGTCGGGATTTGTGGAGGTTCCTAGCAGAATCGAACTGCTGTAAACGGTTTTGCAGACCGGCGCCTAACCACTCGGCCAAGGAACCATTGTTGCTGCCTTATCGGTTTTGCGATGCAAAGGTAGGGAGTTTTTTTGGATTGTGCAAGTGTTTGACGCAATTTTTTTGATTTTTGTGCCGGACCGGGATTTTATAGGGATGGTTAGAGGGAAATTTCATACCTTTGCACACATGAATGAGATTAATGTTGTCTACGAAGACAATCACATCATTATAATAGACAAGAAACCCGGGCAGATTGTGCAGGGTGACAAGACGGGCGACAAGCCGCTGTCGGAACTCGTGAAGGAGTGGATAAAGGAGAAATACTCCAAACCCGGAAATGTGTTCTGTGGCGTGGCTCACCGTCTCGACCGTCCCGTAGGGGGGCTTGTGGTATTTGCCAAGACCTCCAAGGCTCTGGCGCGCCTGAACGAGACGTTCCGTACCGGCAAGGTGACCAAGAAGTATCTTGCCCTGACGCGCAACCGTCCTCCGCGCGACGCTGACCGTCTGACGGGCTATATCACGTCTACCGAGCGAAACAACAAGAGTTACCTTTCGCCCGTTCCCAAGCCCGGGGCCAAGGAAGCCGCGCTGACATACCGCTATCTCGGGGCGTCAGACCGCTATCATCTGGTCGAGGTGCAGCTTGAGACAGGACGCAAGCATCAGATAAGGGTGCAGATGTCGTCGATAGGGTGTCCCATCAAGGGTGACCTCAAGTATGGCGACAAGCGCAGCAATCCTGACGGCTCAATCTCGCTCCGGGCACACAGGGTGACATTCGTGCATCCCGTATCGGGGAATCTCATTGACGTTACCGCCCCGTTGCCCGACGACCCGCTCTGGCAGGCGTTTGCCGCGGCGGTGGCCCAAAACGACAGCCGCGATGACCAGGATTGACGTCGGCACCGTGTTGCGCCAGCGGGTGCCGGGTTTTGCGAGGCTTATGCCGGGCTTTGCCGTGAGATGGCTGGAGCGGCTGATATGCCAGGACGAGATGAACTTTCTGCTCGAGAAAGGTGACGGCCTCGAGGGTGCGGCGTTTGCCGACTCTGTGCTCGACAATCTCGGCATCACCTATGATGTGAAGGGTGATTTAGACCCCTCGCGCCGTCGGGTCGTGTTTGCCTCCAATCATCCTTTAGGGGGCCTGGATGGTCTTGTCCTGTGTTCGGCGGTCAATCGTCTCTATGGCTCGGGAGAGATGAGGTTTATTGTCAACGATCTTCTCACCGCTGTCGAGCCTTTGCGAGGAGTTTTCCTTGGCGTAAACAAGCATGGAGCGCAGTCGCGGACGGCTGCCGAGGCCATAGATGCGGCCTTTGACGGTGCGATGCCCATGGTGATGTTTCCGGCCGGACTGTGCTCGCGTATGGGGGCCGACGGCATTGTCAGGGACCTCGCGTGGAATAAAATGATAGTTAACAAGGCCATTTCTTCGGGGCGCGATATAATTCCCGTGCATTTTAGTGGCGAAAATTCCAGCTTTTTTTATAAATTTGCACGTCTAAGGACGCGTCTCGGTCTCAGACTGAACATCGAGATGGTGAGATTGCCCCGTGAGATATTCCTCAAGCGGGGTTCACATTTCACCGTCACGCTGGGCCGACCCATAGGATGGGAGACCCTCAGGGGGGGCCGGGATGCGCTCGCACAGGCCGCCGAATTGCGGGCGAAAACTTATCAACTCAACGGCTAAACGCCATATCAAATGACACACCAGATCATCGATCCCATAGACCCAGCCCTGATCAGCGCCGAGCTTACGCCCGACCGCTTGCTCAGGCGTACCAACAAGGGGGGCAACCTTATCTATGTCATCGACGGGCGCGAATGTCCTGCGACGATGCGCGAGATAGGGCGCCTGAGGGAAGAATCGTTCCGTACTGCCGGAGGCGGGACAGGCAAGGAGGCAGACATCGACGAGTTTGACCTGATGGAGCCCCCATGCCGCCAGCTCATCGTCTATGACCCCGCGTCACAGCTGATACTCGGCGGATACAGGTTCATAGTAGGGCGTGATATCCGTCTGAATGCAGACGGCTCTCCACGAATCGCCACAGGCCATATGTTCGGATTCTCGCCGAAATTCATCGCCGAATACCTCCCGTACACCATCGAGCTCGGCCGCTCGTTCGTCAGGCTGCAATATCAGTCGTCGCAGGCGGGAGCCAAGGCGCTCTTTGCCCTCGACAACCTCTGGGACGGCCTCGGAGCGCTGACGGTGGTATATCCCGAGGTGCGCTATCTCTTCGGCAAGATGACCATGTATCCCGGCTATGACCGCCGCTGCCGCAATATGCTCCTGCATTTCCTCCACAGGTATTTCCCGGATCCCGACGGACTCGTGGTGCCGTTCAGGGCCATAGACACCAGCTGCGATACCCCCGAGATAAGGGCTCTCTTTACGGGCGGCTCGTTCAAGGAGGATTACCGGATACTCAACCATGCCATACGTGATGCGGGATTCAACATCCCCCCTCTGGTCAATTCTTATATGGGGCTATCCCCGACCATGAGGGTGTTCGGCACAGCGATAAACGATGAGTTCGGCGATGTCGAGGAGACCGGCATACTCATCACTATCTCTGAGATATTTGAGGAGAAAAAGCAACGACATATATGCACTTATAATCCACAGCAGATAAACCCAGATACAAACGACTAACAAAATTGACTTGTATGAAAGAACGTATCCTTGTCACGGGTGGCATGGGCTATATTGGCTCGCACACCGTGGTCGAACTGCAACAGGCCGGCTATCCGGTAGTGATCATCGACAATCTCTCCAACTCGAGCCCCGATGTGATTGACGGCATCGAGCGTATCACAGGCATCCGTCCCGACTTTTTCGAGGGTGACTGCACGGACATCGACACACTCAGGAAACTCTTCGCCGAGTATCCCGACATCAAGGGCATCATCAATTTCGCTGCCTCGAAGGCTGTGGGCGAGAGCGTCCAGAAGCCGATACTCTACTATCGCAACAACCTCAACACCCTTCTCAACCTGCTTGACCTCATGGGACCTGCCGGGGTCAAGGGTATCGTGTTCTCGTCGTCGTGCACCGTCTATGGCGAGCCCGACGAGAATCCTGTCACCGAGGCTGCTCCCATCAAGAAGGCCACATCACCCTACGGCAATACCAAGCAAATCTCCGAGGAGATAATCACCGACGTCATCAACGCCGGGGCACCCTTCAAGAGCGTCATCCTGCGCTATTTCAACCCCGTGGGCGCACATCCCACCGCCGAGATCGGCGAGCTCCCTAACGGCGTTCCCCAGAACCTTGTGCCTTACCTGACACAGGCTGCCATGGGCATACGCAAGGAACTGAGCGTGTTCGGCGACGACTACAACACTCCTGACGGCTCGTGCATACGCGACTATATCAATGTCGTCGACCTGGCAAAGGCGCATGTCATCGCCGTCGAGCGCATGCTCGAGAACAAGAGCGATGCCAAGATCGAGATCTTCAACCTCGGCACAGGCAACGGTGTGTCGGTGCTCGAGCTCATCAAGACCTTCGAGGAGGTCACCGGTGTCAAGGTACCCCACAAGATTGTGGGACGCCGCGAGGGTGACATCGAGAAGGTGTGGGCTAACCCCGCGTATGCCAACGAGGTGCTGGGCTGGAAGGCCGATACGTCGCTGGCCGACACCATGCGCTCGGCATGGGCCTGGCAGCTCCGTCTGCGCGAGCGTGGCGTGATGTGATGCGGTTTACCCATATCCGGCACAGATAATGACAGACAACGAACTTAAAGAACTCCTTGATGCAGAGGCGGCGAGAATCAACTCGCCGTCTTTTGCTGAGGAGGATCCCGTGCAGTTTCCCCGCCTGTACGACCGTCTCGAGGATATAGAGATTGCTGCTCTCCTTGCGTCGTCGATAGCCTGGGGCAACCGTCGCATGATATGCCGCGACGCCTCGAGGATGATGGCCCTGATGGATCATCAGCCCTATAATTATGTCATGGACGAGGGGTATGAGGATCTTGACGACGGCGGCAACATACACCGCACTTTCTTCAACCGCCATTTCAAATACTATTGCCGCGGGCTGCGGTCGATATATGCCGCCCACGGCTCACTGCTGGGATTTGCCCGCGCGATTGACATAGCCTCGTCCGAGGTACCCGCGTGGCGTCTTGCCGAGGGCATGAACGGTTGCCTCGACATGGCCAACCGCCCGGCCTCCGATGCCTCTGTCGCGTCGAGATGTCTGCCTCAGAACCTCCAGACCACCGCACTCAAGCGTCTCAATATGGCGCTGAGGTGGCTGGTGCGCGATGACGGCATCGTGGACCTCGGTGTATGGGACTGCATCACCCCGGCACAGCTCTACATCCCGCTTGACGTACATGTAGGCAATACGTCGCGCGAGCTCGGACTGCTCACCCGCAAGGCTGCCGACAGGCGTGCTGTGATAGAGCTGACCGACAAGCTCAGGCAATTCAATCCGCAGGATCCGACCATATATGATTTCGCCCTCTTCGGCATAGGCATGAAGCTATGAGAATACTGTTCGACGATTCAATACGCGCCGCCGCTCCCGGGCTGCTCGTGGTGACGGTCGAGGCTGATGTCGAGAATCCGCCCACCTCAGACGCATTGTGGCACATGATTGAACGTGCCGCTGAGAGCATCGCATCCGTGACCGCATTAAGTGACGTCAACCGACGTCCTGCCATCCGTGCCACGCGCGAGGCCTACAAGACACTGGGCAAGGAGCCCAACCGCTACCGCCCGTCGGCCGAGGCGCTGACACGCCGTGTGGTCAAAGGGATGGGGCTCTACCGCATAGACACCCTTGTCGACCTCATAAACCTCATCTCGCTGCAGAGCGGTTACTCTATCGGCGGTTTTGACCTCGACAGGATTCAGGGCGACACACTTACCCTCGGGGTAGGGCGCGAGGGCGAACCGTTCGATGCAATCGGACGCGGTCCCCTCAACATAGCCTCTATGCCGGTCTACCGCGACAGCATCGGAGGTATCGGGACACCTACCAGTGACAATGAGCGCACCAAACTCGGCCCGGACACCCGACGTCTGCTGATGTGTATAAACATCTATGGCGAGGAGATGCCTGCCGACGAGACCGTAGCTCTCACTGTCGCCCTGCTCGGCGAGTTTGCCTCGGCCACAAACATCAATATCCAGTATCACAGACCATGAAGAGCCTCAAGATGTATCCCACCAGCCTCAATGACCGCTATCTCGACGAGGCTGTCGATGTCCTCAGGGCCGGGGGCATCATAATCTATCCCACTGACTCGCTCTATGCCCTGGGATGTGACGCCCTCAACAACCGTGCCATCGAGGCGCTGTGCAAGGTCAAGGGGCTCGACCCCCGCAAGCATACCCTCTCGGTGGTGTGTTCCGACCTCTCGATGGCCAGCGAGTATGCCCGCATAGACAATGAGGCGTTCAGGATACTGCGTCGCAATCTGCCCGGGCCGTTCACCTTTATCCTTCCGGCCGCGACAACGTTGCCAAAGGTCTTCAAGGGGCGCCGCAATGTGGGGATACGTGTGCCGGACTCTACTATAGCCCGCGCGCTGGCCGAAAGGCTCGGACACCCCATGCTGTCGACCTCTGTCGAGGAAGGGGTGGAGTATGACCGCGTGGCCGCGCTGATGATAGACGGCGGAGAGGCCGACGGGACACCCTCGGCTGTGGTCGACATCACCGACAGCCGGTCGCCCGAGATAGTGCGCGAGGGTAAATTAGAGCTGCAATGAGGGCCGTGCGTGTATCGCCCGGAGAGTACGGGCAGATTTTCCACTCGCCGTCGCATCTCTATAACTCGGTGGCCTTCAACGAACTCAACAGGCATAAGTGCGACGACATACATTATGTGACACTCTGCGACGATCGCGGACGTGTGCGTTTCGGCATCATATTGGGACAGAAGGGAGATGTGCTCAAATCTCCTTTCTCCGCGCCGTTCGGGGGCATCGAGGCCAACGGGCGGCAGAAGGCCGCGCAGTATGTCGAGGCAGCCGGAGCATTAGCCGGTTATTGGGCCGGAGGGATGCGGATAACATTGCCGCCCCTTGTCTATGACTGTGACGCCCATGTGTCAAAGCAGCTCCTCGCGCTGCAGTCGTTCGGAGGCCGTATAGGCTATTGTGACTACAATTATCATTTCTGTCTCGCGCATTTTGACGACGGCTACAGGGCGCGCCTCGACTGCAAGGTCAGGAACACGCTCACTGTTGCCATGGCGCAGGGATTTGAGGTAGAGGTCACAACCTCTGCATCGCCCGACGCAATCCGTGATGCACACGCTGTCATTGCTGTCAACCACTCCGAACACGGCTATCCGCTGCACATGAGTGCTGATGATGTCATCGCGACATCGCACATAATCCTGGTCGATACTTTTGTCATACGCAAAGATAGCGACGCGGTAGCGTCGGCCATTGTCTATCACAATACCCCGCGGAGCCTTCAGCTGATATACTGGGGCGACATTGCCGCCGCCCGCTCCATGCGGCCTATGAATTTCCTTGCATACAGCATATTCGCTCACTATCACGAGTCAATGCCCGATGGCATTTTTGACCTTGGGCCCTCGTCGTCAGACGGGATTCCTGCCATAGGACTGTGCAATTTCAAGGAAGGCCTCGGATGCACTGTGACACCCAAGGCCTCGGTTATACTCTGATATATTTGTGCGGGGCTATTCCCCGTCGTTGGCATCCTTGAGCTGCTTGGAGGCCTTGATGCCGAGGGCCTTGAGGTCGTTGGCGCGCTTGCGCAGCGACCCGGTGCCGTTGGTCAGCTTGGTCATGGCGTCGGTATGTGCCTTGCGGGCCGAGACAAGGGCCTTGTCGATCTTCTCCATATCAGAGACAAAATCCACAAACTTGTCATACATCTTTCCGGCATCCTCGGCAATGCGGATGGCGTTCTTCGTCACCTTGTCGCGGCTCCACAGCTGTGCTATCAGGCGCAGACCCGAGACGAGATGGGTGGGGGAGACTATCAGGATGTTGCGGTCGTAGGCATACTGCCACAGCGCGCCGTCTATCCTCATGGCTGCCATATAGGCCGGCTCGTTGGGTATGAACATCATCACGAAGTCGAGCTGGTCCGAGCCGATGAATTCCTGATATTTCTTCTTCGACAGCTTGTCGACATGGCTCTTCACAGAAAGGACATGGCGGTCGCCCGCGCTCTTGCGCACGGCAGGGTCGTCGGTATTGGCATAGTCGAGGAACGCTTTCAGTGACACCTTCGAGTCGATGATGACGCAGCGTCCGTCGGGATATTTCACCACCACGTCGGGCCTCAGTGCGCCCCCGTCCTCCTTGAGCATGGTGTTGCCGTCGGCATCGGCGGTCGACTGCACGAAATACTCCTCGCCCCTGATGAGGCCGCTTTTCTCGAGTATGGACTCAAGCACCATCTCGCCCCAGTCGCCCTGTACTGAATTGTTACCCTTGAGAGCCTGGGTCAGCTCGCGGGCCTCGCGCGATATTGTGTCGTTGACATTGACGAGGCTTGCTATGGCCTTTTCGAGCGAGAATCTCTCGCGCGCCTCCGAGGAGTATGCCTCTGTCACGGCTTTGCGGAAATCGTCTATATTGTCCTTGAGGGGAGCCAGTATGCGGGTAAGCCTTTCCTCACTCTCGGCCTTGAAATCGGCTGAGTTGCGGTGCATTATCTCTGTGGCCAGATTCGAGAACTGTGCCCTGAGCATCTCCTCGTTGCGGACACGCTCTTCCTCAAAGTGTGCCATCGAGGCTTCGAGTGCGCTACGCCGCCTTTCGGAATCCATGAGTGCGCAACGTGTCTGTTCGAGACTTTGGGATGTGGTGGTCAGGGACTCTTGCAGCGACGCCACCTCACGCACCGATGCCGCGAGCTCGGCACGTACCGTCGAGAGGGCTTTCTCATTCTCGAGGGCCAAGGCTGTCTCGCGTCCGTTGAGCTGCGCCACCTGCGATGTGAGGCGGAAGATACGAACAAGTGCTGCCCCCGCGACCGCGGCGAGCAGCACACAGACAATAGTCAATACTGTCACTGCAGTCCTCAGTTAAGGATGATACCCCCAAGATTGACGGAGTTGGGCATATATGTATATGCGCGTGCCACCTGGCGTATGCGCTCTATGGTGATGCGGGCGGGTGAATACATCCTGGACTTGGTGTCCGTGCCGGATACTGCGGGTTGGGGTGGGGTAGAAATTTTTGTCATAGGCAGACAGGGGTTGGTTAATGTTGATGAATGGGGTTGATTACAGTTGTTCAGTCGTATGTGAGAGGTGTGTTTCGCGCCTCCGTAAATATAACGAATCCCCGTGCCGATATATTGCCGCCGTGACAAAAAATAACCGGTCACTTTTTCAAGTGACCGGCCTTGCGGGGGGTGAACAGTGGGGGTCGAACCCACGACCTTCGGAACCACAATCCGACGCTCTAACCAACTGAGCTATGCTCACCATCTTTCTTGGTTTTGCGCTGCAAAGTTAGGCATTATTTCCGAACCGACCAAATAAAATCGCATAAATTTTCACATTATTTTATATTGCTCTGATATTCAGCTGACTTTTTGACGTGCCGGAAATCGTCTATCTGGAAGGATGCTTAATAGATGTTAGATAATGGTAAAGAGCAGAATTTTTTAGTAATTTTGCGACCATCTACCTTAAATACATCAACATAAGTAATCTACAGACTGTCCATACTGTACCAAAAACACATTATGCACAACAGAAAACATCTGGCAGTGTTGGCTGCCCTGTGCTTCTCGTTTTCGGCGTGTCAGGTCGACCGGATAGAGATACCCGAGGAGGAGCTGTTTACCCGCGAGTTCATAAAGAGCTTCGGCATTATTTCGTCTGACCAGGACTGGAGTGTCCTGAAGCGGGCATCGGTCAAGGTGTCTGTGCCGGGGACTACAGACGTGAGGATTCTTGCCCAGGTCGATGGCAAGACACAGTTGCTGGCCCATTATTCGGGTGTGAGCGGCTCACGCGAACTTGAGTTCGACTGCCCCAAGCAGACCGAATATGTCCTTGTCAAGACCCCGGCCAATTTCGAGCGTGTCCCCCTCGGGGGAGAGTTCCGCGTCGGTGCCCCCTCGAGAGCCATAGACGGTGACGACAATATATTGGGTTACACCATAGAGGATGGCTATTATTGGGGGAACAAATATGTACACGGCATATATCGCAAGCTTCCAGAGGGAGATGCGAGAAATATGGTTGATGCGGAGATTGTCGCGGATTTCAGTTTCATATCCACCGGCAAACCTTTTGTTTTCTATCCTATTTATTGGCAGACGGGTGGTGATGACATACTCGGGGTCTATTGGTATGAAAACGGCGAGATGAAGACTAAAGACCTATTCAGTAACAAGACCACTGTTAAAGGCGAGGATGGAGAGGAGATTAAATATCATAATATATATCGCCGTACCACCTTGGGCTCAGACCTTGGGATTACAAGTAGAATTCCGGCAGACGGTGCTGTGGATCAGCCAACTGATGGTGTGATAATCTTGGACTTTAATCGACAAGTCAAGATACGTGCGTCCCATCAGGCTACCATTTCATCGGGAACATTGTCAGTACCCGCCCTCTCGGAAGATAACATGTCTGTGACATATGTTTATTCGGGGGCTACGCCTGGTACCGAAGTTACATTCTGGGTCAATGGCGGCTCCTTCGAGGCCATAGATAATACTGAGGGTGACCTTAAGACCGCCATGAATCAGACTTATTCATACAAGTTCACAATCAAGGATACACCCCGTTCCCGCTGGACAGCCGTCACCTATGAGAGCTCCTCATATGATGTCTCGGCAGGCGTTGTAGGAACAATCACCATGACATTCGACTCGGATGTCAGCATCGGCACAGGCAATGTCACTCTGACTGCCGAATCGGGTGATGCAGCTGTTGTGGGCACAGCCAGCGTGTCAGGCAAAACAGTGACCATGCCATATAGTGGAGCTTCGCTCGACACATCATATACAATCGCAATCCCCGATGGCTTTCTGAAAGGTACGGATGGCAGAAATGTCATCCTCGAGGGTTTTGAAAAAAATGGCAAGAATGTCATGAAGACTCCGGGACGCAAGTATGACGAAGCAGTGAATGCCGAATTTTCAGTTACATATGACAAGGACGGCAAAGTACTCACGGAGAGCGGCACCTCAGTCGTAAAATCTGCCGAAATCGTGGATGCGGTAATACTATATCCGGAAGCCAATAAAGGTAATGTCAAGGTTACCACAGACGGTGTCGGAAGCCTGAGTTATGATGTCATCGGATCTGCAAATACGACAATACTGTCGCCTGTATTCGGACTACGGACAAAGGTCTCAAAATCTGTGAGTGGAGTTGTTTCGGAAAGCAATATTGATGGGACTGGATATGCAATTCTTGGGATACAACCAAAGCAAGACCTGATGTTTACTGTGTATGCATTCAGGGCTGGCAATGATGGTGATAAACCCAACTATCCTCAGATATGGGATAATGACAATGAATGTCAGGTGGAGAATCGGTATCACTCATATGCAAATTGTGATGTTGATGTGAAGGGTAAAACTGAAATCTGGACTAAGTATACCATCACGGCTCTTTTAAGAAAAGACGGCAACTATATGCTGTTCGCGAATCCGGGCTCGCAGGGATGTATCTGCGGTCTGTCGTATCAACTCCCTACGGACGAGGTTGAATTCGGTTCTGTGACCTATACTAATGACATAGGAGTAACGAATGTTCGGTCGCGTGCATCGTCTGACGGGGGAGATTCCGGCCTCGGCACCAATGGCAAGATTCCCGATTTCTATCTGAACGGAGAAACACCTGAATCGCATGATTTTGTAAGAAGTGACGGCACACAAGGCAAGGCTATTCTTGAAAATGATGAGGTGCTGACACACCGTATCTCGTTTACTCTGAAGGAGGGCGTGATATTCGGTTTCTATCTCCGCAATGAAAGTGGTGCTGATAACATAACTAACCATGACGGTATAATCGTTCCTCATACAAGCTATTCACTGTCATCTCTAAACCAGGAAATGCCCAATACATTATTCAACAATCTTTCGGGCTCTTCTGCTTCCAAATATTTCACAAAAGGTTGGGGCACATCTAATCCTGGTGGCCCTGACGGTGAGTATCATGGCAAGTTGAACGGTAAGGATGGCAAGAGGGTTGAGGTTCCCGAAAACCGCAAATACTCGACTGCCTCGACCTATACTGTCAGGATTAACGGTCAGGAGATGCGCTATTTCAGTTTTGAGGACTGGGTGGACTATGATTTCAATGACATCGTCTTCATGGTCGCTCCCGAGAGTACTGACACTGAGATAGTAGACAACGAGGTCGACACCAATCCGTATATCTATGCTGTCGAAGACCTTGGCGCGACTACGACCTCGGACATAGACTTCAATGACATCGTGTTTGCTGTCGAGCATGTCTCGGGCAGTGATGCAGCCTTCGTCACCATGCTTGCCGCGGGTGGTACACTAAAGGCTCACCTCTATTATAAAGGCCTCGAGATAGGCAATGGATTCGGCGAGATAGTGGCCGGACCGCATGTTGGGACTGATAAGGCCCTTGGCCATGTCAATGACTGGTTTGGTGTGGATACCCATAATGTTACTGTCAATGTAGGTGGTGGAGTTCAGACCGGATTCGGCGCCCTCACCACGGTCAGGATTCCGGTAGAGGAGGATTTCTCTCTGGTTGGAAAATTGGAAGGAGACATAAGCCGGGAGAACGGATTTTTTGTCGAGATAGAACGCGAGGACGGCAGGACCACGCAGATAACACGTCCCGACCATAAGGGTGAGGCTCCGCAGATGATAATCCTCCCCGGCACATGGCACTGGCCGCTTGAGCGTGTGGCTATCTCGGAAGCATATCCCGGCGGTATAAACTATGACGGGACGTATCTCCCATCGTTCCAGGAATGGGTCACTAAGGGCGATGGTTTCGGCTTCCAGTCTATAGACTGGTACAAGACTGCTAAAGACGGAACCGTGATGCGGCATGCCTGGAACGGCTCGGAGGCCGCCCGCGACTATTACAGCAAGCAAAATAATTGACGGCTTTAAAACCTTAATTTTGAGAAACCCCGGCATCGCGGACGAGCGATACCGGGGTTTTTCTGTGCAATGCGGTTAAAATAGCGATACACCCTTATGTCAAGATATTATATTGTAAGGTGAAGTTTTTCCGTCTTATGCCCCCCGGCCGCGAAGCGGCGATATGTGGAAAGCCCCACATCGAGCCGTGTGCCGGGATAGCCCCTCAGGGCGTACATCCTGCACACGGCGATGGTGTGGGGTTTGCATACCGACATAAAGACGGGCCTCGAAGAGGTCCATTAATCACATACAGAGCCTTATGACAAATGGCATCCGCGAGAATGCCGGAATTAAAGGACCTCTCCGAGGCCCCGTAGTCATAATCCCGGTTTCCCCCACACCATCGCCCTGCGGGCTCGATGCGGGGCTTTCCACATATCGCCGCTTTGCGGCTGGTATTTAACAGTATTTCTCTATGTGCCAGGTAGTTCTTGCTGTCAGTGCAGGGTCTCGAGTGCCTTTCCGTCAGCATCGAGGCTGAAAATGGGCACGTCGGTCTCGGGGTCAACCTTGTAGTAGTGTATGCCGCTGTCGTTCATGCGCGGATAGTAGTTACCCAGCAGGCGTGCCATCTCTGCGCCCGCGAGTATGGCAGGGCCGTAGCCGTGGGCGGCCTTGACGCTGACGGGGCGGTAGTAGTAGAATGCCGGGTCGAATCCCATGCCTGTGCCCACACAGACATCCTCCACCTCGCCGCGGGCATTGATTTTCGAGGCTACCGCTTCCCATCCGAGGTGTGCCACCGGGCCGTAGAGGGTTGCATCGACCCATCCCTCGTTGATGGCGTGGGCGATGCAATATGTGAATATCGCCGTGGCTGATGTCTCGTCATACGAATCGGGACGGTCGAGCAACTGGTGCCAGAAACCGTCTTTGCCCTGCAGCCCGGCGAGCCCGGCGATATGGTCGCGCAGAGTGGCCATGAGCCGTGCGCGCTGCGGATGATTCTCGGGCAGATAGTCGAGCAGACGTGTCAGTGTGAGTATGGCCCAGCCGTTGGCACGTCCCCATGCCATCGAGGGCTGTCCCTCCATCCCTTCGACATATCCGTGGCGGAAAATCTTCTTTTCGGGCATCCACATCCTGTCTATGAACTGTGTGGCCATCTTAGCGGCATTGTCGAGCTGTGCCGGGTCAGACGCGTATTGGCTTCGCACGGCCATGGCGGGGAGGGCCATGAACATGTCATCGAGCCATACGGCGTTATGATGGGGGCGGTTGCGGGCTATGGTGCCGTCGGGCAGGCGGTATGTCTTGTTCTCAACGACGTTATAATAGTTCTCGATGAGGCCTGAGACATCAAGCGTCGAGTCGGCAAGCGCGGCCAGCATGAAGGCCCCCGACATGGCCCCGGCATCGTCGAGCGATGCCGGGGCCACCACCTGGCGCATCTGTCCGTCATGTTTGCCTGTACGTGCGGACTGTGCGGCAAATGCCGGAGCCCACTTTGCAAGGAATCCGATGCGGTCTGTCACATAGTCCTTGTACTTGCTGTCATTCAATATCTCTGCGGCTTTAAGCAGTGCCATGTAGGTCACACCCCACTCGTAGCTTGTCAGGCGGTAGGTGCCCTGATTGAGCTTGGCACCGTCGGGGAGGGGAGCGGCGGGGTCGGTGAGCTCGGTTCCGTCAGCGTCGACGACCCTCGCAGGTGTCACCGAGTCGATGTAGGCGAACACGCGGTCAATGTCGGCCTTGACCTGTTCGGGGGTTAGCTGCCCGTAGGGTGTACGGTAGTCGGGCGTGAGCAGATGCAGCGGGGTAGTGGAGTCGTTTATCTCCTCGGCTGTGTCGGTCTGTCGGGCGCACCCTGCAATCAGCAGCGGCAGGCAGAGTGCAAGCAGTTCTTTTCTCTTCATTGTATCTGTATGGTAATTCAAAGGTTGTTCAGTCATACATATCGAACAGTTCTCCGTCTATGGCGGTGATATTGCTGACGGGGATATATGTGCCGTCCGCGAGGGTGAGCACGCGGTCGTAGGGGTCATATTTTGCAATTATCCCTTCCACGGTCTTATATTCTCCTCCGGCTTTACGGCTGTCGGGAACAAAGACGGTGAAGGACAAGGGGTGTCGTGACGGGATATTCTGTATGGCATACACGAGCCTCGACGATAAGGCGCGCAGCTCGTCGTCGGACATCTCCTCGTGTGGGACGGTTTCTCTGGCGGTCTCGGCCAAGGCGGCGTCATGGCCAGTCAGGGCGGCGAATGGTGCGAACTGCGCTGCCCTCGCCTCCATCGACATCGGCTTATGCCTCAAAGACACGGGCCTTGGCAGCCCTATTATATCATCATAGTTCATTAATGAGGAATTAGGAATTACTCCCGGTGTCCGCCTATCTGTCGGTTGCGGTCGCGCTGGGTGGCGCCATCGGCAAAGTTGAGGCCTTTGAGTATGGCGTTCTTGCCAAACCGTTTCTTTATCCTCAGCACCGCCTCTTGACGTCGTCGCTCTCTGGCACGAGCCTCCTTGCGCTGCTCCTCCCTGCGCCATAGCTCCTCGTAGTCGGTGAACAGGTCGAGCTGCACGGGCATATCGTTGGCACTCATCTCCTCCTCGCGCCTGAGGTTGTTGGCACACAATGTGAGGCGGCGCACCAGCAGGTCAGGATTGATGATGCGGTCGAATAGCTCGCCGAACCCCGAAATCAGGATGTCGCCCGATGATGTCGGCTCGACGGTGTTTAGGGTGCCGTGGGCATGTACGGGCACACGGCGTCCGTAATGGTCGCGTGTGACGGGGCCGTCATATCGTGCGCTTATCGCCGGGTCGGTCAGCGACTCGACGTCATATCCCACCGTGAGCACAATCTGGTCTGTGACAAGGCGGTTGTCTATAAGCTCGAGCGACAGGCTGTCTGCCATCTCAAGCACCACGTTGCGTGCTTTTGGGACAGTGTAGGCCGACTGGAGCACCTGCCCGCTGCTGATTGAGCGCGATGCGGGGCGATAGGCTTTTATCAGGTCGATTGTCACGGGCTCCCATCCCCACGCATGGTCGATGAGGAGCTCGGCATTGACTCCGAACAGCTGATACAGGAAATCCTCGTGATAGAGCGAGCAGCGGGCTATGTCGCCCATGGTGAAAATGCCGTTACGTGCCAGACGGGCAGCTATGCCGCGCCCCACGCGCCAGAAATCGGTGAGCGGCTGATGTGCCCACAGCTCACGGCGGTAGCTCATCTCGTCGAGCTCGGCTATGCGCACGCCGTCGCTGTCGGGTGGCATCTTCTTGGCCACTATATCCATGGCAATCTTGGCGAGATAGAGGTTTGTCCCTATCCCGGCTGTGGCTGTGACGCCTGTCTCGGCAAGCACCTCGCGTATCATCTTCATGGCGAGCTCGTGGGGTGTCAGGCGATATGTGGCGAGATATGATGTCACGTCGATGAAAACCTCGTCGATCGAATAGACATGTATATCCTCGGGGGCGATATGGCGCAGGTACACACGGTATATGCGTGTGCTGTAGTCGATGTAATGTGCCATGCGGGGAGGGGCCACGATATAGTCAACCGCCACATTGGGGTCAGAGTCGAGTATGGTTTTAGAGTAAGAGCTCCCCGCATGTCCGCGCCTTGCGTTTACCTCGCGCACCTTGCGTATCACCTCAAACAGTCTCGGGCGTCCCCCCGTGCCGTAAGCCTTCAGGGCCGGAGAGACCGCCAGGCATATAGTCTTGGCTGTCCTCGACTCGTCTGCCACGACAAGGCACGTGTCAAGCGGGTCGAGGCCACGCTCGACACACTCGACCGACGCATAGAACGACTTCAGGTCTATCGCTATGTATTGCCTTTGGGATGCCATTACGGGTGGGGCTATTTCCGGCGCAGCCTGTCGATGATGGCTACGGCGAAATGAGCAACGATGCCATATACCAGCGTCACCGCAAGCGCCATGCACTCGTTGATGAGGAGCAGGTCGCCGAGCGGCACGGGATATTCGGGACTTGCCTGATTGAAGGCGGCCACAGCCGCACATATGCTCAGCACGACGAATACTATTACCATCGACGCCTGGGCGAGACCGAATCTGTATCTTCCTATCTGTATCATGGTCATTCAGGTTATTTTTGTCCTGTATCTCCGGGGATTGTGATGCGCTTGCCCAGGAAATGGGGCTGCTTGCCCAGCAGAAGATCGAGCATCATCTTGTCGCGCGCCAGCCATTCGCGTATGGCCAGACGTATCCTGACACGTCTGCCGGCCCGCAGCGGGGCCGCGATGGCCACAGCTTGTATGCCGTTGGCGCGGGCTATATAGAGGGCGCGGGCGTTGTGGTCGACCTGCGATATTATGGTGAGCGAGTCGCAGCCGAATACCTCCTTGGCCCTGACCACAGAGTCGAGTGTCCTGAATCCGGCATAGTCGGGGACAATCCTCTCTTCGGGCACCCCGAGGGCTACGAGTGCGTCGCGCATGGCTGTAGGCTCGTCGTAGGTCGCGATATGGTTGTCGCCGCTCACTATGATGTAGTCGGTCTTTCCGGCGTTGTAGAGGGCTGCAGCTGTGCGGATGCGGTTGGTAAAATATGAGTTTGGCCTTCCGAGGCGGTTGAGCGGATTTGTGCCCAACAGCAGTGACACGCGGTTGTATGGCACTGATGCAACATCATCGTACAACCTATGGCGCGCCGCTCTCTCTACCTTGAAATTGGCATATATTGTGAATATGGCAATGACAACGCCAAATGCGGTGAGGGACAGGATGATACCTCTTATCAGCTTTTTCTTTTTCCACATGACACAAAAGTACAGAAAAAATAGTAAAATACAAAGTGTCTGACCGCTGTGGTATATGAAAAAAAGAGATTCAATCCTCGTTGGACTGAATCTCTTAGGCTGTGTAGCGAATCCGGGATTCGAACCCGGGTTTCCGCCGTGAGAGGGCGGCGTGCTAGGCCTCTACACTAAATCGCCAGCATTTATTTCTTTGTCTGCTCACTCGGGAGGTGTTTCCCTTGTTTTGCGGTGCAAAGTTACGGACAATTTCTGAAACCTGCAAGCCTTTTGCCAAAAAAATGCGGAAAAACTTAATTTTTCTCCTCTTTCAGTGATTTCAATGCCTCAAGAAGCTCCGAAATTTCGTTTTTTGCGGCTTCGATAGTCGGGGAGACCGTGAGGTAATAGCCGGGGTCACCACTGTCATCCCATTCATATTTCTTAAAATTATATCCTACGCCGATTTCAATACCGAGGTCGAAAGTGAAATATACGACATGATTCTGACAATGGCAAATAAAAAAAGAGATTCAATCCTCGTTGGACTGAATCTCTTGGCTGTGTAGCGAATCCGGGATTCGAACCCGGGTTTCCGCCGTGAGAGGGCGGCGTGCTAGGCCTCTACACTAAATCGCCAGCATTTATTTCTTTGTCTGCTCACTCGGGAGGTGCTCCCCTTGTTTTGCGGTGCAAAGTTAGGGCTTTTTCCCGGAATATGCAAATGCCAATCGGTTTTTAAGAAAATTTTAACACTTGGCTCTAAGAAGTGGTCCGGCACACGGGATTAGGAACATGTGCCGGACCGAGGTTTGTAGGTTATTATTGTGGTGTACTATGAGCCTTATTCGGCGGTGAGCCTCAGCACGCGCGAGGCGTAGTCGGTGTTCTTGTTATAGTCGACCTTGTATGTCAGCGGCATCTCAAGGCCGTTGTCCATGAGATAGCGCCCGGTAAACCGTTTTCCCTCGTAGGGCAGGGGGTCGTTGTCTATGCGGTTGAGCTCGTGGACGGTGTAGACCTTGTCCGGGTCGAGTCCGGCCATGGGTATGCGCGGAAGCTGCTGGTTCATGAATGTCTCTGTCTTCCACCAGAAGAACGCGGCGTCATCCTTCTCGGGAGTGACATACATCAGCGATGCGACACCCTTCTTGTCGAACGGAGAGACGAGTCTGTAGAGGTCGCCGAACTGGACTATGGGGCGTATGGTCTTGTAGTCGGCTATGGCCTGACGGCATACGGCCTTGTCGTCGTCGTTCATGTCGCGCGGCTGCATCTCGAGCCCAAGGCGTCCGCTCATGGCTACGTCGGCACGGAACTTGGTGGGTATGCGGCGGAATGTCTGATGGTTGGGCGACGCCGAGATGTGGGATGCCATTGCGATGGCGGGATAGAAATAGCTTGTGCCCCACTGCATGTAGATGCGCTGGAGGGCATCGTTGTTATCCGAGGTCCAGAACTCGTCAAACCAGGGGAGGAAACCCCAGTTGGCGCGTCCGCCGCCGCTGGCACATGCCTGTATCGTGACGTCGGGATGAGCCTCTCGGATGCGGTCGAGTGTCTTGCGCAGACCGTTGTGCAGATCGATGTAGAGGTGGCTCTGGTTGTCGGCGGTGAGATATTGCGAGCCGTGATCCATGACGGGGGCGTTGGCATCCCACTTGATGTAGTCTATCTCGGGATAGTTGGTCATCAGCGTGTCGACAAGGTTGAAGATGAAATCCTGTACCTTGGGGTTGGCCATGTCGAGCACTACCTGTGTGCCTCCGCGCCCCTGTGTCACCTCGCGGTTGGGGGCCTTGATTACCCAGTCGGGATGCTTCTCATAGAGCTCGCTGACGGTGTTCGACATCTCGGGCTCGATCCAGATGCCGAACCTGACACCTTTCTCCTTGGCTGTCTTGAGCAGTCCGTTTATGCCGTGGGGCAGCTTGCGTGTGTCGACCACCCAGTCGCCGAGCGACGAGTTGTCGACGTTGCGGGGATACTTGTCGCCAAACCATCCGTCGTCCATCACGAAGAGCTCTCCGCCCATCGATGCGATGTCCTCCATCATTCCGGCCATGACCTCCTCGTTGATGTCAAAGTAGACTCCCTCCCACGAGTTGAGCAGTATCTTGCGCTCCTTGTCCCCGGCATGGAGGCGGTTGGCGCGTCCCCAGCGGTGGAAATTGCGGCTCACGCCCGACAGGCCCTCCTGCGAGTATGTCAGGGCCAGCTCGGGAGTGGTGAATTTCTCACCATTCTTCAGATGATACTCCGAGTTCTCCTCGTTGATTCCGGCGAAAAGATGGTGATAGTCCGAGTCGTCGGTGTCGACGAATACCTTGTAGTTGCCGGGATAGCAGAGTGCCGCGCCGATGACGCGCCCCTCGTTCTCGCGGGGCTTGCCATCGAGCGAGAGCATCACCTCCGAATGAGCGGTGTGCGAGTTGCGCAGTCCGTCCTTGTTCTTTATCATGCGCACGCCGTGGGGCAGGGGCTCTTCGGTGAGCTGGGTCTCGTTGGCCCATGTGCCGTAGAGGCTCGACATCCAGACGTTGCCGTAGCGCACGGGGAGATAGCCCGACATGAAGCGGTTGAGGGTGATGCCACCTTTCTCGCCGTTGGTTATCTCAGCCCATGTCTCGATGATGTCATAGCCGGGATATGTGCGGTAGCTGATGTCGACCCCGAGGGGATACACCTTGTCGCGCATCGAGACGGTAGTGACTTTTGCGCCGTTTTTCTCATCGCGTGTGGTGACGCCGGTCACGCCGACTGCAGTGGTGCGGTTGCCGTCAGAGTGTGTGACGCTCAGCGCGCCTTCGGCCATCGGGTTGATGCCATAGACAGGATATGCCTCGCGGTTGATGGCCTCGCCCGACTCGACGAGCGCGGCGGCATCGGCGGCGTTGAGCTTCGCGCCATAATAGAGTATCTTAAGGGGCTGTCCCTCGGTCGCGTCGAGCAGCAGTGAGGTGTTGGGGGTCGAGATGTCTACGGTCTCTGCCACTATGCCTTGGGGATACCATGCTGCTGCCAGGGCGATGCATACTGATAATGCTTTGGATTTCATGGAGGTAAGTGCTGGTTGTTGTTTGTCTGATGCAAAAATAGTCATTTCCCGCCATTCTGCAGCATAAATCGTGTGCCTCTGAAAGAAATGGGTAAAAAAGTACAATCCGCACCCCGGAATTGGCTCCTGGATGCGGATTGCATATGGGTGTCGGCGTATTTCAGTCCAGCTTGAGTACTGCGAGGAATGCCTTCTGCGGCACCTCGACAGAGCCTATCTGCTTCATGCGCTTCTTGCCTTTCTTCTGTTTCTCGAGCAGTTTGCGCTTGCGCGAGATGTCGCCTCCATAGCATTTGGCGGTCACATCCTTGCGCACGGCCTTGATGGTCTCGCGTGCGATGATCTTGGCGCCGATGGCTGCCTGGATGGCTATGTCGAACTGCTGGCGCGGTATGAGCTCCTTGAGTTTCTCGCACATGCGGCGTCCGAATGTCACGGCGTTGTCGACGTGTGTCAGTGTCGACAGTGCGTCGACGCTCTCGCCGTTGAGCAGTATGTCGAGCTTGACCAGTTTTGAGGTGCGGAAATCGTGCAGGTGATAGTCGAACGAGGCATATCCCTTGGATATGCTCTTGAGTTTGTCGTAGAAATCTATCACTATCTCGCCCAGCGGCATGTCGAAAATCATCTCCATGCGGTTGCCCGAGATATACTCCTGTTTCACCAGCTCGCCGCGTTTGCCGAGGCAGAGTGTCATGATAGGGCCGATATAGTCGGTTGCGGTGATGATGGAGGCACGGATATACGGCTCCTCGATGTGGTCTATCAAGGTCGGTTCGGGGAGTCCCGAAGGATTGTGTACCTCGGTCATGACACCGTGCTTGTCGTAGACGCGATAGCTTACGTTGGGCACGGTGGTGATGACATCCATGTCGAACTCGCGTCCCAGACGTTCCTGTATAATCTCCATGTGCAGCAGTCCGAGAAAACCGCAGCGGAATCCGAAGCCGAGGGCCATAGACGACTCGGGCTGGAAGGTGAGCGATGCGTCGTTGAGCTGGAGTTTCTCGAGCGAGGCGCGCAGGTTCTCGAAATCTTCGGTCTCGATGGGATAGACGCCGGCGAAGACCATGGGCTTGACCTCCTCGAAACCGTCGATGGCCTCGGGGCAGGGGCGCTTGACGTGGGTGATGGTGTCGCCTACCTTGACCTCGCGCGATGTCTTGATGCCGGATATGATATAGCCTACATTACCCGCCGAGAGCTCCTGGCACGGCTGCATGTCGAGCTTTAGCACGCCGATCTCGTCGGCATTGTATTCGCGCCCGGTTGCCACGAACTTGACGAAATCGTCCTTGCGGATGGTGCCGTTGACAATCTTGAAATATGCGATGATACCGCGGAAGGGGTTGAAGACCGAGTCGAAGATGAGGGCCTGCAGCGGTGCTTCGGGGTTACCCTTGGGGGCGGGGATGCGCTCGACGATGGCGCGCAGTATCTCAGGCACTCCGATGCCGGTCTTGCCTGAGGCACGTATTATCTCCTCGCGGTCGCATCCGAGCAGGTCGACAATCTGATCCTCAACCTCGTCGGGCTTGGCGCTGTCGAGGTCGACCTTGTTTATCACCGGGATAATCTCGAGGTCGTTGTCGATGGCCATATAGAGGTTCGAGATGGTCTGTGCCTGAATGCCCTGCGAGGCGTCGACGATGAGCAGCGCGCCCTCGCATGCGGCAATCGAGCGCGACACCTCGTATGAGAAATCGACGTGTCCCGGAGTGTCTATGAGGTTGAGCACATAGTCCTCGCCGTCAAGATTATAGTTCATCTGGATGGCATGGCTCTTGATGGTGATGCCACGTTCGCGCTCAAGGTCCATATCGTCGAGCACCTGAGCCTGCAGGTCTTTGCCGGCCACAGTGTCGGTATATTCGAGCAGACGGTCGGCCAGGGTACTCTTGCCGTGGTCGATGTGCGCTATGATACAGAAATTGCGTATATGTTTCATAATCTACTGCAAATATACGAACTTTTTTCGGATTTCCCGCTTACTCGCCCGGATGGTCTTCGGCCCAGGCTTCTGACGGGCATTTGCCGCTGCCGTCAAAACAGTGGGTGCAGACTTTGCATTTGGGCAGTCCGATACTGTCAATCAGATGTTCTATTTTGCTGAATTTGAGAGTGGTGAGCTCGAGGCGGCGCGCTATTTCGGCGACCATGCGCTCGTATTCGGGTGTGCCTGTGGTGGCGTAGGTCTCGAGTTTGGCATCATCCTTGCCCTCGAAATCGCGGATGATGCGGCGGGTTATTAGCTCAAGGTCGCTCTTGGACGATGTGAAGCCGATAAAGGGGCATCCGTAGACGAGGGGAGGGCACGAGATACGTGCGTGTACCTCCTTGACGCCGCATTCGAAGAAGGTGCGCACATTGTCTCTGAGCTGGGTGCCGCGCACGATAGAGTCGTCGCAGAATACCACACTCTTGCCATCGAGGATAGCTTTGTTGGGGATAAGCTTCATCTTTGCCACAAGGTCGCGGCGGCTCTGGTTGCCCGGCGTGAAGCTGCGGGGCCATGTGGGGGTGTATTTGAGCACGGCACGGCGGTAGGGGATGCCATTCCCTTCGGCATATCCGAGCGCGAATCCTACGCCCGAGTCGGGGATGCCGCACACGCAGTCGCCAACCGAGTCATCTTCGGCACCCATGGCTCGTCCTGCGGCCTCGCGTACGTCCTCGACGTTGATGTCCTCGTAGTCGCTTGCCGGGAAACCGTAGTAGACCCACAGGAAAGAGCATATCTGCTCGCGGCGCGCGGGAGCCTGAAGGACCTCCATGCTGTCGGCCGTGAGACGCACGATCTCGCCGGGGCCTACATCGCGCACACGCTTGTAGTCGAGGTTGGGGAATGCAGCCGTCTCGGATGCTGCGGCATAACCCCCCTCTTTGCGGCCTATCACAATGGGGGTGCGTCCCAGATAGTCGCGGGCAGCTATGATGCCGTTCTCAGTAAGTATGAGCATCGAGCATGACCCCTTGATTTTCTTATATACTAAGTTGATGCCCTCGACAAATGTATTGCCCATATTGATGAGCAGGGCCACGAGCTCGGTCTGGTTGATGTTGTTGGCCGAGAGCTCGCTGAAATGCATCCTCTCGGCGAGGAGTTCGGCGGCTATCTCGCGTATGTTGTTGATTTTTGCAACGGTGACAACCGCATAGCGCCCGAGATGTGAGTTGACTATGATGGGCTGGGGATCTGTGTCGCTGATAACTCCCAGTCCCTGGCAGCCGGTGAACCTGTCGAGTTCATCTTCGAACTTTGAGCGGAAATAGTCACGCTCAAGACTGTGGATGGTGCGGTTGAACCCTGCCTCAGGGTCAAAAGTCACAAGACCGGCACGTTTAGTTCCCAGATGCGAGTGATAGTCAGTGCCGTAGAAGAGATCGTTGACGCAAGGTGCCTTTGATATAGCGCCGAAAAAGCCTCCCATAGATGTGGATATGTGTAGTGATTGGTGAAATGAAAGTGCAAAATTACACAAAATCCTCCATATCACAATAACCCCGATGCCGATTTAACATGAAAAAATCAGGGCGATAACCATGCCGAGATAAGGATGTCTGCCAAGAGTGTGTTGGCATGAAAGAAGTTGGATTGTGGTGCTTCTTCTTTAATGTCTTTCGAGAAATGTCTGATATAGCGCAACAGGCCCGTAATGCCAGAGTTTGGTGCTCTCATCTTCCAGTTCCCGATACGTGGCTGAGTTGTAGATGCGTTTGAGTGCTTCGGTGATGGGCACGCCGAAATCTGCCGCATACATTGTGGCCATCTTACTCACCTTCCCTGGAAGGATTAGGTATAGGTTCGATTGTGTGATTTTGCGGTCTGTCATCTTTTTATCTTCTTTACATCAGTCCAACGGATACAGCTTAATGCAGGTTCAGTATGAATCAGTACCTGATTGACAAGTCTGTATGTTTTAAGTTCGACTATGAGATCGTGCCTGTCGATAAGCCCGGCCTCATATAATGCGAAAGATGCATACACCCGGTCGTTGGCAACAGGCCCTTTTACAATGTCATAATCGTGTGTAAAACCACGGTTCATCCTGTTGGCCATTACGAAATCAAGCCATGCCTCATCGGGCTTATCGAATATAAGGGCTTTGAATTGGTTTTCGAGAGTGTCGTCATACTCGTAGATATTGACATATCCGAGAGAATTCTCGCCTCTGAGCTTCCGCATTACCCAGGCTTCGGCCTGTTCGGATGATGAGGTGAGATAAAATCCGGCCCCATAATCCAATGTGCGGTTTGGTTCACGAATCTCGGGTGCAGTCACAATCTCGAGACTGCCGTGAAACAGGGTAGTCATGCTGATACTGATTTTGCAATCTCCTCGATTTCTTCAAGAATCCATCCCGGGCTTTGGGTATGAAGTATCTCAAAATTATCCGAAAGATATTTCAAGAGCCCTTTTTCCGAAAAAATCCGCGATGCCTCGGCCCCGGTCAGGGCATGGGCATTCTTATATATCTCAACGCAAAATGCGATGAAATATGCCACATCGTCATCATGATTCCTTTTCATAGGCAGAAGATGTTGTTCGGTTTTTTACCGATAGTTGCATGTTCCCGTACGGGTACAAAAAAAGCCACATCAGAGCAGGATGATGAAACTCCGAGTGACAGGATTTGAGTGCTCGCCGTCCTTTGTAATCCTCCGGGCACAGGTGCCTTCCCCGAAGGGAATGAGGCCCGCCATCGGGCGGCTAAGCTTGTCTCGGTATTTCAGATAAAATTGAAGAGTTTCCCAATCGTCTCTGATGTGGTTGTATTTTTACAACGCAAAATTAGCCCTTTTCGTTCGATTCTCCAAACATGGCGGCAAGTTTTTTGGGTGTACCCACTTTTGATACACATTTTTTAACAAATAGCCTCTGTCATGGTCTGACAGAGGCTATCCGATCTTATTTATTAAGGTGTACGGGACGTTTATCGCACCATGAGCTTGAAGCTTTGTCCGCTGATACGGACGATATAGAGACCGCCCGTAAGGTCAGTGAAGCGTGTCTCGCCCGAGGCATCGGTCATTGACTCGCGCACTAGGGTGCCGTCAATGCCATAGAGGATGCACTGTGTGGCCGGTGTGGACGAGGCTATGATGGTATTGCCCTCGACACGTGCGTCCGCACTGATACCCTCGATTTCGGTCAGGCCGCTCTCGGTGATGTCGAGCAGATTGGTGTATAGGAGCAGACCGGGGAACAGTTCGTTTGTCATCACGCACATCACTCCACTTTGGGTTTTAAGGAATGTGGTGATTCCGTCCTCGATGGTATAGTCTTCGCCCTCGGTGAGAAGTGTGCCTGTGAGGTTCCCTTCCTCGTCATATTCCGGCACTCCCTCATACCATGCATATGAGGTGGCGATGCCGTTGACCACAGCCTGCGAGCTCAGGTCTACACGGCTTCCGGCCGGATTCACCTCGAGAGGCGCCTGATTGCGGTAATTGTAGATATACCAGTTGTCATTGACCGCAGGGAGGGTGGTGAAATCAAACCTGTTGCCGTCGATAAACACGACGTTGAGCTGATTGAGGCCGCTGAGGTCGATTGAGGCAAGCCGGTTGTTGCTGAGCCATAGCTGGTTTGCCGCCGGAGTGCCTGACAGGTCGATGGAAGTCAGCATATTGCTCTGAAGGCCGAGATCCCAAAGCAGGGGATTCGCGAGACGCACCTCTGTGAGGGCACATTCGCCGGCATAGACACCCTCGAGGCTCTTCAGCGATGTTATATCGAGTGTGCCGAGCGGATTCTTGCCCACGGCAAGGAGACGGAGATTAGGGTATCTGTCGATGGGTATTGTGGTGAGGTTGTTACCGTCGAGCGTGAGCTCTGACAATGATGGCACCTCGGGATAGATGATGTCCCCGTCGTCAAGTCCTGCACCGCTGATCGACAAGGCCTTGAGTTCGGTGAGACCTGACGCGTCGATAGAAGACAGGGGGAACCCGTTGAGGCTGAACACCGTCACACCGCAGTCTGTGTCGTATGCATAGCACTTCACCTCGGTTCCGGCCTTGACAGTGGCAGGATATTCCGTGTAGGTATTCTTGAGAATATATTGCATGAGGTTTCCGTCGCCATTCCAGTCTACATATACTGTGGTTCCGTTGGTGCGTCCTGTCATTGTGAGATAGCCGTCAGCATCAAACGAGGGCATGAATGATGCGAAGACTTGTGTGGGCATTTCCGCAGGCTTTATGTTAGTGGTGACGTATGCGTTATCGCCACTGAAATCGGGGAAGAGAGGGTGGCTCATGCGGCAGTAGACCTCGCCGAGTTCCGGGTCAAGGAATTTGAAACGGCCATCGGTACCACTGACCTCAGAGCTGTCAAGTGCACGTCCGTCAGATACAAGCACCCATTCGAATGATGTGGTCATGCCGTCGATGTCAAGAAGCTGCTCTGACAGGTTGACGGTAGGTGCCGTGGCCGGTAGCTGGATAGGGGTCTGGGGAGCGTATCTGAGATTAGCGATTCCGGCAAGAGGATAGAGTGCCGGGATGGTGAAGAGGTTGGCTGTCACATCGAGGTTGGCAAGCGGGGTGTAGCTGGCCACCGGGAGTGATGTCAGCAGGCATCCCGAAGCGTCGAGTGTCACCAGTGCCTCACAGTCCTCCAGGTCTATGGCCGTGAGGGGATTGCGGGCAAGTACAAGTGTCTCCAGCCTCGAAGCGCGGTCGAGTGCGATCTCGCTGAGACTGTTGTCCGATAGGTCGAGCGACAGAAGCGCCGAGAGGTCGTTGAGCACAAATGACGTTATGCGGTTGTCCGAAGCATCGACATGTGTGAGGACATTCTTGCCATAATCGCCGTTGGCACCCGAAAGATCGAGGACAGAGAGGGAGTTGTCTGACAGATCGAGGTTTGTCAGGCAGCGGTTCCATTTCAGGTCGATGCGTGGCAGCTCACATCCGGTGATACGCAGGTCCGAGAGCGAACGCGATGAAGAGAAATCGGCCGAGAGCATCCTTACGCCGTCGATGCTGAATGCGGTCATGTCAGATCCCTCCGGCACATAGACGGTCACGGTCGAGCCTGTACGGCGCCCGGTTACGTTGGCCTCGGTGGGTAATGCCGAGCATGCTGTGGTAAAGCTGACGGGATTGCCGTCACCGAAATCGACACTGAATGAGCGGGGACTCTCCGGGGTGGCTCCTCCGAGGCCGATGTTCATGGAAATGTCTGTGACAGTCGAGCTGAACCGCATCGAGGCCGCAACATTGTCCCGTCCGTATTCCGATGCCGGTTTCACCATGAATTTCCGTGTCGTCATGGGATATTCCTGCAGCTCCGAGTTGGCAAATACCACCATGACGCTGTCGGCATATGCTGCGTTGAGCGTAACCTTGCCATTGTCCCATGAGTAGTATGACGGGTCGAGAGGCATTGGGTCGCGTGGATATTCCTCGCTTATATAATAGAGGAATCCCATCGTCTCGGTTCCCGGGCGGAGCACTTTGTCCGAGAAATCGAGCACTGTCCCCTCGGGATAGCTGCGTTCTACCTGAAGAGGCTCCTGGGTATAGTAGTACTCGATGAAAGTTTCGCGAGGCGAGGGGAGGGTGGCAAAATCCATAAGATTGTTGCCGACGTCCAGGGTCTGCAGATTGGGGTTGTTCGAGATGTCGATATGGGTAAGCAGGTTGTTGGCACAGTTGAGCGAGAGGAGCTTGGGATTCTGTGACACGTCGAGCTCGGTGAACGAGTTGTAGTTGCAGTGCAGACGCTGCAGCTCGGGATTGTGTGTCACATCGAGACTCGTCATGCGGTAATTATGGCTCGAGGCCCCCGCATGTCCGCAATACAACTCGGTGAGATATGGATTCTGCGATACGTCGAGGCTTGTCACCGGTGTGTCGGATACGTTGAGTATGAGTAGTTTGGGGTTGTGGGTCACGTCGACAGAGCTCACCTGTGTCACGTCTATCGAGAGGCGCATCAGCTCGGGGCATCCGGCTGGATTGACCGAGGTGAGTGTGGGACAGCTCCACGCCTCGAACGATACCAGCGCGGGATAGTCGGACATATTGAACGCCGGATTCAGGTGGTTTATGATGCTCATCTCGAGTATGGTCAGCTCGGGTTTCGGCCCTCCTACCGTGAGCTGTCCCTCGTCAAAGGGGTTGTCGGTCAGATATATGGCCTGAAGCCTGTCCATGTGCGTCAGGTCAAGGTCCTCTATGAGGTTGTGTTTGAGGTTAAGTATCTCGACCTCGGTGAGTTCCGGGAAACTGAGTGAGGTGATATAGCAACCCTCGAGGTCAATGTAGTCTATGAGCGCGGGGTCTCCGTACACCTTCACCTCGCCGGCCTCTCCTACCGAACATGGTATACGTGTGCTCACTATGGCCTGGCTCTCCGGGTCAAATACGGCCTGTCCGACGGTATAGTATTCGATGCCATACCCGGTATCGACTCCGAGCTGTGTCTCCTGTGTGGCACCGAAGCCGATGGTGAATGAGTTCTGGTCTGCCGCAAGGTCATAGAGCGTGGTGTGGAATGTCAGTATCGGTGCGTTGTCACCGTCCTGTGCCGAAGCACATACTCCACCCGCGGCCAGCATGCTCCATGCCATCATGGCGGCAATTGTCTGATGTGGTCTCATAAGATGTTCATATGTTTGTTCTGTGTTCAGAAAAAAAGCATACTCGCTCTCCCTGCTGTGATGGGCCGGGAGAGCGGGATGCCTGTCTATGGAATGGAAATTATCTGTTGATGACTACCTTTTTGCCGCCGATGATATAGAGTCCGGCGGGGAGATCGGATATGCGGTCGGGTGTCGCATCTCTGACGATGAGGATGCCCTGCAGGTTATAGACGTCGACAGTGGTATCTCTGCCGATGACTGGCGCTGTGATGCCCGAGCTTCCGTCCGCGATGGCTATATGGGTGTCAGCCTTGACAATGACGGTATATCTGCCATCCTCTCCGGGCTGGATTTCCTGATTGTCGACCTTGACCGAGAGGAGGCTTTCGGCTACAGTCGGGGCAATTGTAATCTCTGTCCCGGGAAGCACTGCGACCGGATCGATGGTGTTCACTACAGGTGTGAGACGGTCTGCCACGATATAGGGTACAGTCTCGGGCGCAATCTCAAATGTGACATTGAGCAGGGTCTGCTCGCTCTGGAACACCTTGATGACGGGATATTCAGGCAACTGGCTGAGAGCGGGATATGAGCCATACTCATTCTCAACTGTCTCATTGTTGAGGTAGACGACAGGTGTAGGATAGAAGCCAAGGCCGAAGGGACAGTCAGAGTCTGCGTATGTGAACTCTGTATAGCCGGCCACGGGAGTATAGTCTTTCTGCTGGTCGGAATATTGGCCGAGAGAGAGGTAGGTGTACTGCCATTCGGCATCTTCGAGATAGAGCACGGCCTTCTTGTCGCGGACGAATGGAGCCGACTGGACGTCAATGACCATACCGTCGCCTGTGATGTATAGAGGTGGATATGCCTCCTCGCCGTTGAGCGTCACACCGAGTATCTGATATCCGTCTTTGGCCTTGATGCTGAGATAAGGATTGGATTTCGGAATCTCGAGAGTGTTCTCAGTACCTGTGAGCGTGAAGGTGTTGTCGGGAGTCTGCGTCCAGCCTACGTAGGCGGTTATCTGCTCGGGGTCGTTGCATCGCAAGGTGATGGTGAAGGGCATTATCTTTTCGGCAGTGACCACATAGCTGTATCCCCCTTCCTCTGTGATAAGGGTCGAGTATGAGTCGTATGCCGACACTGTATGGCCATTCTCGCTGAGCTCGACATTGAAATTGTCGGTGTTGAGGTAGAGCGCGAGACGCTGCCCAAGCTTTGCTGTGAAACCGGGATTGCGCCATGTGTCTCCGGGCACTGTCTCGCCGTCGAGTGTGAGACGTGTTATGGCGCCCTCGGTGCCTTCGTTGGCGAATGTCACACTCACGGGCACCTCGATTTCAGGATACTCGGTATAGATCTTGATGGTGCTTCCGCTCTGGGTCGGGGTGACGCGGAATGTTGAGCCCTGGCTTGGCACGCTTACGCCGTCAAGCTCGACCTTATAGAGCGATGAGTTGTAATCAGCACTCATCACGCTTAGCGGAATCTCGGTCGAAGGGTTGTAACGCACCTCTGTCGGCTCTGTTGCCGACAGAGGTATGTTGTCATACGAATTGTTGCGGCGCAGGGTCACCTTGGCAGGGTCACCGACAACCTCTACAAGCACGAAATCAGTGCGCGAGGCGTTGATGTCGTATGCCTCGACAGTGATTGTGTTCATGCCGGGGTTGAGCGAGTAGTGTGACAGCGTGTATGATGTCACGCCACCCGAATACAGCATCTCGGCGCCGCTCTCACTCTTTACAGAGGCAAGTGCATAGCCGTCGAGAGCGTTGATGACCGTACTGCCATAGTCCTGTATGGGAGTGATTTCCCACTTTCCGTCGCTGTTCTTGTCAGCGCCATACATGGTGTTGTCGCTCACGAGATACACCTGAGCCGGGTCACCGACGACTGTGAGTCCCTTGGGCTGCTTGACATCGGTGGTCAGTGACACGACACCTCCGTCGGGGAGCGCGTCATAGTCGAGATAGGTGCCGTCGACAACACCGCTGATGAGATTTGTGCCACTGTCAGTCGTCGCACCCGTAAGCACGAAGCCGCTGTTTACGCCGACAGACACACCCGAATAGGACGGGAGGTTGAGGGTAGCCGAGTTGTTGGCATCCCATGCCACAGGATTGTAGTTGTTGGGGTCGCGCACGAAAGCCGCCTCAGGATTGTCGATGGTAAACGTCACCGTCTTCTGGGCTGTCGCCGTCAGCGAGACAAGGCTCACCATCAACAAAGTCAGGATTGAGTAAAACTTTGTCATTTAAAACTATTTTTAGTTACTATATTTAACATTCTGCTGCAAAATTATGAAAAATAATTAACGCGGCAATAAATTTTTCGGTTTTTATGGTAAAAAATTCTGTAAAATCTTTGAGAGGGGAGCTATATAACTCTTTCTTCATACAAACAGAATCGGCCATCTTGTCATAAGATGGCCGATTCTGTTTGTATGATATGGATTAGGTCAGTCGATTGAGCCGCGCATTTTCAAGACCCTGAGGAGGTTGAAATTGTTAAGCTCAACTATATAGTGGTAGACCTCTTTGTTAGAAGGCGAGTTTTCGAGCTGTACATCCTTGAAATATGACACGAATGTCTTGGTCTTGGGATTTACGAGCGATCTCGCGAACGCATCATTCGGGTTGGCGACCAAAGGGGCTCCGTCATTGTAGTTCTCCACTCCGTCAAAGAGAATGGCGTTCAGCACCTCCCTGCATGCCAGGTCTTCGGGCTTGAGTTTAGCTTTGCCATCGACCGTCACTATCTCAGTGGTCTTTACAGGTGTCGAGACTGCGAAAATACGGGTGTTTCCATTGACACCGGTGCTCTCCAGATAGGTGACATCGGGTTTCTGGGCCGATACGGCAACGCCGATACAAGCGACGATAAACGAAAGCAATAATCTCATGCCGCCCTGCTTAGTTATTGCGGTTCAGGAAATTCAGGCCCTTGTCGAGGAAATCGTAGCTTGCCTTAGAGATGAGGACGATGTTTGTGTTCTCGTCTGAGTTTTGCAGCAGCTCGAACAGCTTCTCGTCGCCGTTATTTTTGCCCTTGACCTTGAGGATAGCCTCGTTTGCGGTGAGACCATCCTTCTCTACCTTGCCTTCTCCAAGAAGGAAGCGTGAATCAGCACCACCCTCGGCACGCTGCTCGAAGATGTCGAAGGTCATACCCTTCTTCAGGCCCATGTCTGTGCCTTGGTCGATACGTACTTTCTTGACGGATTTCTTCTTCTCGTTAACCTCTTCCTGGACGATGATGGATGCTGCGACGGGGAAGAGATCCTCGCTGAACTTCTGCACACGGTTGTCCATCAGACCGAGGGCATCCAGGTTGGCTTTGGCCTGGCTCTCTGTCGAGCTGCCAAGTCCGTGCATTGATTTCATGTCGATCCAGCGGTCGTTGACGACATCGTATCCGGCAAGTGTGTAGAGGATTTCAGACTTGTAGGTTGTCTTGCCTTCCTTGTCCTTCTCGGTCGATGTGAACAGTTTGTCAATGGTTATCTCGATGAGGCCGTCGACACTGTTGCGGGCTGATTCCACGTTAGGGAAGAGTGTGGTCACGAGATTGATGGTAGGCACATTGGCCATGCCGGTGACGACAGCCGTCTGGAATGCCTCGGTGTGCTGGGCGAACTTATTGTCGTTTACCGCGATAGGGAGGAATCCGACCCTTGGTTTGGTTGTGCGGTAGAACGGGTCGAGATAGTGGGGGCGTCCCTCGTTGGTGAACATCTTGTCGAGGCCCTGGAAATTGCTGTGGAGGAAACCGCTTCTCGAGCGCGATGTCGCTTCGATCGTATATGTGCCGTCGACATTCTGGATAAGCTGCGAGATGATCTTGTTGTCTTCCTTCTTGCCGTTGATCGAGAGGATCGACTCGAACTCGTTCAGCACCTGCTCGCACTTTGCTACACCTATCGGCTCCCTCTGGTCGCCTGTGACCTTGAAGAGCTCGAAAGCCTGGTTCTTGCGTGTGCCGTCTTTCGACCCGAGGTCAACGCGCACGGTCTTGACGATGTTTTTCTTGTCGGTCTGTTCGGGCTGGGTCACCTCGCCGGTGATGCTGAATGCATCGTCGGTCATGTCGGTCATGTCATAGTCGAAATTGTTGGTGGCATTGAACAGGGCTACCGATTTGTCCTTGTTGGTCGCCTTGGGGAGAAGGGTTGTCTTGAACACCTCATCGCCGAGCATGGCGCGCTGTATGATGATTTTTGTCTTGAGGGCTCCCTCCCAGTCGGGATCCCTTTTCTGCGAGCTTACTACGCCGAGGAGGTTGCCGAGTGTGCCGGCTTCGGTGATCGGTGTCTCTTCGAGGACGATAGTCATGATGTAGTCATACTTGGATGCGTCGGACGACCCGGGGATAATCTTGCCGGCGCCAGATGAGGCGGCGATGGTCTTTGCCTTTGTCAGGCCCAGAAGGGCCTTCTTGTAGAGGCGCTTGGCTATCACGGCATCGGCTTTTGCCTCGTTCTCGAGGGGATTGACGTAGACGGTTTTCACTTCCGCGATTGCCGAGGCGGCTGCCACGAGAGCGCACACAAGGAAAATAAAGATTTTTTTCATTGTATTGATTGGGTTAGAAGATATTGTTTGACTGTTTTGCGGATAAAGCGCTGCAGGCTTCATCCTGCATGTCGTTTTTTTGAAACTCTGTCTTTCTCTTTTTCAGAGGCCGGGCGGATTGGAGTTTCGTGCCACCGCGCAGGCTGTGAGGTGTCCTTGATTTGCACCCTACCACGGTTGGAGAGGGCACGGACAGGGGTGGGGAATGAACCCGGAAATCATTGTCCGATACGGTTGGTGTTTCTGTGAGTGTTTATTCTATCTGATGGTTAATTGTCCTGAACGAGCCTGAAGGAGATTTTCGGCGAGCTCTTGTCAGGCTGTTTGCGCCAGCGGAAAACGTTCATTTTGTAGACAGGGTCGTCGTCACTGTATTCAGAGCCTCCCCTCACCGAGCGCATCACACCCTCTTCGGGACCCTGCGGGTTTGTAGTGTCGCTGATCGAGTATTTCCCGAACCAGTCCTGACACCACTCCATTGATGTGCCCAGGTCGGACACGCCAAGCTTATGGCCATGTTGAGACAGGTATTCCCATTCGGCCTCGGTGGGCAGGCGGAATTCCTTGCCTGTCTTGGCATTGAGTGACGAGATGAAGTCCTGAATCTCGTCATAGCTCACGTCTACCACCTGTCCGGCATTACCCTTGATGCGGCTGTCGGCCTCACCCATCACTTTTTCCCAAAGGTCGACGCTCACAAGCATGCTTCCGACCGAGAACGGACGCAGGTTGACTTTGTGGACCGGCTTTGTGTAGTAGAACAGGGGACTGCCCATCGAGAACGATGCTGCCTCGACGGGTACCATTCCATAGCCCACGCCGTCGACCGAGAGCGCCCCGGCCTCAAAGAGATTGATGATGACGTCTAATGTCTGGCCCATGGGGATGTCAATCTGTCTTGACTGCGGGTCATAGCCGTCGGCCCTGAGCTCTACCTGATGGATACCGGGATCCCCGGTATATGTGAATGGGGTGCCGTCGCTGACCTTGCTGCCGTCGACATAGATGTCGGCATGAGGCACGTTGCTGGTGATATGGAGATTCCCCTTGTATTTCTCACTGTCGGGCCTCTGTATCGACATTACATAGGTATTCTTGGCTTTCAGAGGTTCCGGGAATTTGTAGTGGAGAGGAGTGAAACGTTTTGTCTTTATGGTGACCGATTTCACACCCTCCATGAAATAGACCCAATATTCGTTGTCCTTGAATTCCTGTTTGAGTACCCACTTGCTGTCGAATGTGGCATTTGGCTCGACAAGACCGACCCTGACAAGTGCGAACGGAATTGTATCGCCGTCAATGGTTATGGGCTGCTGGTCATTGAGGCGATATGCAGTGATGTCTCCGTCCTTGACAGCACATTCTTCTCCGACTGAAAGCTGTGCATATAGACACAGGTGGCTTACTATTGAAAGAAAGAGGATAAGCAGGTAGCGTTTCATGTGAAAAGAGTTCTCGGTGTATATTGTTTTTTACAGGTCGAATTCGGTTGTGCGGAAGCGATGTGTGTCCTCGTTGGGCTGCCATGTGCGCACATATATCTGAGGCCTTTCCTTGTCTGTGAAATCCCACAGCAGGAAGACTGTGCCGACATCGCTATAACCTGTCGAGTGCCATTCCTGTCTGACTGTGACACCATATATATTGGGGTTTATCGGGTTGCACTCGACTTCGATGTCGTCAAACTTGACATTGATATACGAGTTGGGTGCATCGAATTTCTTGAAAAGTCGATCGAGATATTCCTGCTTTGTCTGTTTGGTATATTCCACCACAGTGGCTATGCCTTTCTCAAGGGTGGTGCGCTTGCGAACACGACCGGTGATAATCAGAGCGTCATCACTGAAGATGTCGCGCATGAACGCCTTGTTTTTCTCGCAGTAGGCTGTGCGGAACTGCTCGACGAAATGGAGTATCTGCTGGCGCTGGTCTATATCTTCGAGTGTCTTGGCACCCTTCATCATTGATGCGACCTGATGCAGACCCATGGATATGACGAAATCCGAGATACGTCCCTGCGGGTCGAAAGTAATGGTTATCTCCTGATTTCGGGCCTCCTTGTATTCGACCGGGTTGAGGGGGAGCATCTCGACCCCGATGCTCTGTATCTCATATCCGCGCAGCGCGGGCGCATGCCCGAGCCTCACGCATTTCTGTATGATGTCGTCGTCAAAGGTGCGCATCCTCACATTCTCCCATATCTGCATCAGGCTCAATGAAGCTTCTTCCGAAATCTCGACTCCGTTGAAGTCTATGCTTGGGGATTTGGCCGTGGCGGCCTGGTTCATGGCTGTGAGGAGGCCGGCGATATTCCTCTCCATCCTTTGCACCGGAACCGAGGGGTCAATGCCGTCGTTGCGGTCAATCTCGAATGTGACCACATCATTGGCCACTGCGGGGAGGGTGCAGAGTATGAGCGAGAATAAGGTAGCGATTTTCTTTATCGTTGTCATATAATCTGTTATTGTGATATTTGGAACCATAAGAACTGATTGCCGCTATAGCTGTCGAGAGAGACTGTGGCACCTGACAGCAGGTCGCGGTGCTCGCGGGTGAGGGATGGAGCCAGGAATGCCGCGGGATTGCCTGAACCGTCATAGATAAGATAGAATGTATCTGTGGGACGGGGATTGGGATTGGTGTTGTTGCCCAGACGCTTTATACGGTTCTGGTTTTTATATCTGTTCAGCAGTTTCTTGGCCTCTGTCTGGCCGGGCTCGTTGACGATGTTCTCGAGCATGTCTGTCTGCCATTTTGCAAGCTCCAGCCCTTCGGTATTCAGCTTTATGGCATTTTGAACGGCAGGTTCGGGAGCGGGTGCCGGGGCCTCGGTACGCACATAAGCCTTACGTGCGGCTGTCGTCCCCATGGTGCTACCGTTGTCCGGCTCTTTCTTAACCTGTGGTGCGGGAGCCGGGGCCGTTACGCTCCCGGCTGCGGAAATATCTTTTTTCGACACATACCCGAATATGCGTGTCATGTCGCCGCGGGGCTGCACGAGATATTCCTTGCGATAGTCGGCAATATCCTTTATGATGCGTCCGTCGGTCTGCGAGGCCGGATCGGTCGCGACAAGGTATTTTGTAATCTCAATCTTCAGCAGCGCATCACAGGCAGCCTTGGCGTCTTCCTCGTTGGGTGCCGAGGAGAGGGCATAGACATATTCGCCGCTCCTCTTGATTTCGTTCATTTTTTGCGAGAACGAGACTGTCTCTTCGGCGCGGGCGCCGATGTAAGCCGTCAGGAGTGTGAGAATTGTATAAAGCCGTATATTACTGAGCATGTGGGTTTTCAGTTTTTAAACAGGTTCTTGATATTTGAAGATGGGACGAAGGCGTTCAGTCTGGCCGAAGCTGTGCCACGGCCTGTGGCGATGCAGTCGAGCGGCAGTGACACGCGCAGTACATGGTTATATCCCGCATGGCGGTTGTGCATGATGACAAGTATGTCGGCGAGCCCTGTGCCCTCACTGTCTACAGACAGTATTCCGACGTATGGCGTGCAGCCGCCCTGCATTGCGTATGCTACGAACTTCTGTACGGTCGTCTCGATGGGCTGCGTCTTGAGACCGAAAGTCTTATGGCGTATTGAGAGCGCGATGTCGCGGGCCCGGGGTATGTCATAGCCGGTGAAGAGATTCATGATGCTCTCGACGCAGTGCGAGGTGTCGAAAACGGGGACGGACGATAGACCGTCTGTCCCGGTGGCATAATATCTTTCGGATTTTAGCTCACAGTCGAGATAGCTTCCATTATGCTCGACCCGGAGGGGGGACAGAGAGTCAGGTCCAAACCGGCCGGTCGCGGCTGTTGCGGATCCCGGCGTTGCAGTGAGCATGGTTTCGTTTATCTCGCGTGCCAGACGGCGGTCGTTCTCAAGCATCTTCCGTCCGAGTATCAGCTCATGATCTATCGGGAAGGATATGCGGCAGAGCGGACTCTGCGGGTCACCCCACATGGCGGTGAACTGAGTCGGAGTGCTCTCGCTCGAGAATGAGATTGCCGAATCTTTCTGTATGGCGTCGATAGACCTGATGCTCCCGGTCTCAAACACGAACCGGTCTTCGGTAAGCTGCTGTTTCACCGATTTTTGACGCTCAAGAGGCAGGCTCAGCGATAGCCAGTAACGTTCGATGAAATCGGCTATGAGGGGGATGATGGCCCTGCTGCGCAGTGTCGGGGAGAAAATCCGGTATCCGATATGTTCCACGTACGCCCTGGAGGTGCGTATGGTGACATCTCTTTCCCCATATCTCATCGTGAATGTCGAGTCGCACTCCGGCAGCTCGGCCGAGACGCATTTGGAAATCTCCTCAAGTCTATCCGAACGGAAATCGACGGCATCACACGGGTTTTCAATTCCTCCGAAAATCAGAGAAATTGAAAACACAAGTGCTGTTCTGCCTGCTGCCGTCATCGGGAGATGGTATCGGGGTCGTGACTGGCTTATCTGTGGAAGCTCCGCTTTTCAGAACCCCGCTGCCAATATCCGCTGACAAGCTCACCATTCTTGAACTTGGTTCGTGTTATCACGTCGCCTGGCATGAGTTCGATAGACTCGTGAGCCGCATTCCTGAGGTTGAGGGTATATCTGCGTGTCACGGTAATCTCGCCTCCGAGACCGTCTGCCGGTCCGCTGTATGTCCCGTAAGGAACGGTTATGGCTGCTTTCTGCCTGGGTTTGGGCTGGGGTTCGGGTTCGGGCCCGGGCGGGAGAGGCGGGGCCACTGTGTCGATGCCCTCCCTGGCGGTATCTATCGGTTCTTGGCCGGTGTTGACACCGGTTGAGTCAGTCCCTCCGGTCTCGACCGGAGGTGTTTCCGGGTCTGACGTGACTTCCCTGTTACATGAGGGTAAATTGGTCCAGAGCAGAAAGACGAGGACGGCTATCAGGGCGATAGAGACACCGATGATGATTTTGCCGTACTTGTCCCTGAATGACCTCGGCGGAGGACATTCGCGCAGGGGTTTCTGACATTCTTCGCAGACGAAATCCTTTCGCGATGCAATCTGCTGCACCTCTTTTGACTTGCATTTCGAGCATGAGTCGTTCAGGCAGATGCCGTAGCGGTAACGCAAGTGTTCTTTTCTATTTGCTGGCATGGTATATGGTTGTCATTAAAGATAATGGCTTTTTTTATATCACGGGGGGCATTGCCGGAGGGGCAGGTGGAACGGGAGGCATCCCTGGTGCCGGAGGCATGGAGGGGGGCATCTTTGGTGCGAAAAGCGATTTGAGCGTATCGACCTGACCTGCGGGCGACCATGAGGCCATACCTTCCATCCATACGGTAGACTGTGCCGTAAGCTGTCCTGTCTGCACCATTTCCCGGCATTTCGCACGGTTGAATGGCCCATATTGCTGACCGGCGACAGCGATATATAAGCTGATTTCGGGCTCCGGGACAGGGGGTGTCGCTATCGGCGTGCCGGGTAGAGGTGGAGGCGTCGCGCCGTTGCCATCGGTAGAAACTCCATTTTGGCCCCCTAAGGGCTCTTTCCGGGCTGCGACTTCCTCGGCATTCTCAACTGCGAACAGTGACGGGAACTGCGAGCCGTTGCCCTCGCTGTGGAGCAGTATGGCATTGCCCGCATCGGTGTTGGTGTTGCCCGTGTGCAGGAAATCCTCATATCGCTTCATATAGGGGCGCATCCAGTCGATGGCTCGCATCGGGAAGCAATAATTCACGGTGATGATGGATAGCTCGTCCTTGCGCGGGCTTTTGCGGTTGACGGTGATTGTGGTGCGGGCCGTGCTCTGGTTGAACGAGTTCTTGAATGCCTCCTCGAGTTTGTCGGCAAAGCGTTTCAGCCCCTCGTTCTCGTCGGGCGACGGTATGGAGACCAGTATGGCTTTCTTGTTGATGCTCGCGGGATTGGTTGGCGAGAGGTTCCCCTCGTTGTTGCGCAGGTGCAACTGTATCTGGTCGTTGTTCAGTTTCAGATAGACCCCGCTCTGCTGGACAATCTTGTTTGCGAATGCCTTGATGTCATCGTCTGTCTTGAGTTGTTGCTGCAGTTGGGTGAGGATGTTCAGGCCAAGCACTTTCTTGTCGGCGTCTGCCTTCTCGCTATGCTTGGTGCGCACAATCTCTGAGAGCTTGATGTCGAAGGCATCCTTGATGTCATCGACATGTATGTCGTTGGCCAGGATGCCGAAATTGACGAAATCGCCTTTCGGCAATATCGCATCGCGCAGTTGGCCTGCGATATTTGGCATCTCGATCTTGTCAACCTTAACATCAATCTCGAATTCGCACATGGCCTCCTCCTCGCTCACCTCGATGATGGCGCCGCGCATATCCTCGAGGCCCTTGTTGGTCTTGCGCTGTGCGGCCACCAGTTTCTCGGTCTCCTCGATGGCGTCTGTTATTTTCTGTCCGAAAGCCGAGATGTCGGCATCAAGCCTGCCAATCTCTACGGATATTCTTGCCGCGAGCCTTTGGGCGAACCCGAGGGCGACGAGGCGTGTTTTTGACGAATAGTAATCGGTGAGTATGCCCTGATGCTCGGCATAGCGGCGCGAGCCTGTGCCGACCATGCGCTGCAGTATGCCCAGGCGGCTCCACTCCTCGACGTTGCCAAGGCGGTCTTCGTCGATGGCCCTGTAGTTTTCGGTCTCTTCCCTGATTGCGGTCTCGATCTCGGTGCGTATCTCACCGATGCGCTCGATGAGCAATCTTGACACGCGCTGAAGCTCGATGATGGATATGTCGCCGAGTTTCCATTTGTCAAAAAGTCCGTGCTCGATCTTGCGGCGCACCTCCTTGGCCATCTCGGGAATTGCACGCTCTTTGGCGGTATAGAACCCCTCGACACCATCCTCGCGGAAATGTGTCGAATAGAAATCGGCGAGTATGTTGTCGAGCTCGTTGAGGGGGTTGTTGTCTTTCTTTGCCTCCTCGGCATATCCGATGGCCTTGTCGTGCCAATAGTCATTGAACTGAGGATAGTCCGTGTCCGACTCGAGTATCTTTTTCTCGAGGGTCAGGTGCTCGAGATCAAGCATCCATGCCTGCTGGTTCTCTTTTGACAGATAGTCGCGGCGATAGTCCTTGTTGCGTTCCTCGTTGACAAATCCCTGGTTCTCGCGCCAGTTGTTATACTTGAACTGATAGAGTATCGACTCACCAAGGGTATAGGTGATATGCTTGAGCACGCGCAGTTCGGGATATATGACGCGCTTGATGCCGAACGAGTTGATTTTCTTGGTCCTGGCTACGGGGACACGTCCGTCGGCCCCGCTGTTGGCTGCTTCGTCAAACTCGAGGGCGAAATCATCCATGTTCTCGAAAGTCTGGGCTCTGATGATGTCCATATTGACGGCATCCTCGTCGCTGACATAGAATATGCGCGCGAAAATATAGTCGCTGACTATTTTGGGCAGTTCAGAGAGCGAGTTGATGGTAAGACCGTTCTCATTGACATTGCTGTATACCGTCAGGCCGTCGGCTATTCCCTTCACACGGTCGTTATACAGTTTTATCTCACCCCTTCCTGTCACATCCTGAGGGTTCCAGCGTCCAGCCTGAAGGGCGTTGAGCTCTTTCATTGCCGCTACGCCATTCTGATAATAACGGCCCTGGTCCATGTCACTTTTGGGGAGGCTCATCTCTGGCAGCATGGCGAATACCAGGATTTTCGCGTCGGGATATGCCTTGCGTGTCTGCACAAGTGCGTCGACGATTGAGCCTGAGCCCGTACCGCCCGAAAGTCCGGCAAAGATATAGATGGTGGTCTTGTCGGCTGTCCCCGAGATTTCCTGGGCGCGATAATAGGCATCCTTGAGGCTGTTGACATACCCTATGGCATTTGCGGCAAAGAGCAGACGCCCGGCTCTGCGCTTCTGTCCGGCTGCCTGTCCCAGCGACCCGATGGCCGACTTGACGGCACCGACATTCTCGACGATACCCTTGACAGACGGATAATTGTTGATGTGGTCGAGGATATGCTCGACATCGACAGCCTTGATGTTGAGAAACTCGTTGTTGGTAAAGGATGCGTCCTGTCCCATCACTCTGAAGTCGGCGCGTGCCCTGCCGTCTTTGGGCATCATCTCGTCTGTGGAGTCCACATAGAGGATGGAGACGGGTTGCTTCTTACGTTCTTCGGAGGTCGGGAACTCCTCGAACATACGCATCTTGAATGCCCGGAGTATCTTGCCTCCGGTTCCGCCGAGACCGACAAGTATATGATTGCCTGTAACGGTGATTGTGTTGCTCATGGTATATGTATATTATGTATTTGTTTTCAGATTCTTAAGGATTTCCGCCTCCCGCCATAGCGTGATGCCACCCTGTCGTGTGTTCTGCCTGTCTGCCGTCTCCCCGGCCTGTGGGTGGATTTGCGTCCCATTGTCTTGATGACGGCTATGGCAGCTATGACCACGAAAAGGAGTGACCACAGCAGGCGTCCGGTTATTATGCCGTTGAGATAGCTCCTCAGCGTATCGCACAGGACAGCGGGGAGTTCTGTGATGGTATGGCCTGAAAAATCGCACGAGTCGGCGTAATAGTACAGTATCGGATGCTCTTCGAGCACGTCCCGGAAAATCTCGTTTGACTGGAATGTGCTGACGGTCGAGCTCATGTCGAGCCCTGACGAGTCAATCGCGTTCTCGACCATATCCTGTATCGACGAGATGTCCGATTTCATGGCGAGAGCTCCGCAGATGATTGTGCTGTTCCATATTATAATCAAAGAGAGCACCCCGAGCACGGCATATGACACTGGCTTGAAAACGGCATCCTTGTACCATCCCTTTATCAGAAAGATGAAAAGAGATAAGAACAGGACAGTAATCAGCCCTCCGTACAAGAGGCTCCCGATTGAGTATTTCAATATGGCACTGAACATATTTAAGGTTTAAGGTACTTTTGCATAGAGATATGGACGACATGGATTTTATTGCCAGCCAGATTATTATATCTGATATTGGTAAGATTTGCTAAACATATTCGGTTTTTGGTAGGCTGATGTATAAAATTCCATAAAAAAAGTTTTGCGATAGGGGATGTAATTCAGAAATATTTCGTAACTTCGCATTTGGTTAAGTATCTCTATGCAAGAGATATGGACGACAACAAGACCTTTGAGCCTCAGAACCACCTGGTGCTGAGGCGATAATGTTTTTAGGGGAAGCTCATTTAAGTGATTTCAGAATAAGTGAGTTTGCTTTGTCGACGACGGACATGTCGAGGCTCGCGAGGTATATCCGTGTCGTGGTCTCGTTGTCGTGGCCCATCCCCTCGGATATGACCGAGAGGGGGATGCCTTTGGCTTTGGCGGCCGATGCCCAGCTATGTCGGGCTACATAGAGGGTCACCGGGGCAGCCAGGCCGATCATTGCTGCTATCCGCTTTAGGTTATGGTTGATGTTGTAACTTGCATTGCGGTATGTGCATCTCTCGTTGGTGCCGCAGTTCCTGATGACCGGGAGCAAGTAGGCGCTTTTGTTCTCGGGATACTTGTCAAGAATCATCTGCATCTCTTTTGTCCATCTGATGGTAAGCTGCTGTCCCGTCTTGCGGCGGCGATAGGTGACATAGCCGTCCCTGAGATCTGTTTTTCTAAGGAAGGCCATGTCGATGAAGCTCATACCACGCAGATAGAAGCTCATGAGGAACATATCGCGCGCATAGTCGAGCGTGGGTGTCACCGATAGTTCCAGTTCCTTGATTCTCTTTATCACACTCAGTGGTACTGCGCGTTTGACGGTCTTGTCGATTCCTGTGTAGACGTGCCTGAACGGATTGCGGTTTTCAATCACACCCTTCTCTACGCCACGGTTGTAGACCGCCCGGAGTATGCGCGTATAGAATGAAATGGTGTTTGGGGCGACCCCGCGGTTTCTCAGCCACGCCTCGTAACCCTCCATCAGGTCTGAGGTTATGCGGTCGAGCATGATGTCCTCCTCATTCCTGAATTTCCTGAAACTGTTGAGGGTAGATCTGTAGGTCTCCGACGTCCTGATTTTGCCGTTCTGTCTCAGCCGGGAGATGACATCCTCCATGAAATTGAAAAGCGAACATTCATGCCTATAGCGGTTAAATTCTTCGATTACGTCATCGGCGGTATATGTCAGCCCGTCGGCGTCGAGCTTGCGGTCAATTCTTGTCAGCCGCTCGATATCACGGCGGATATGCTCACGGATAGAGAGTATCACAAGCTTACGGTCACTCTTGCGGAGGGCCGTCACCATCGATTGTCTCTCATCCCACTCGGAGGTGAATACTTTGTAGCCTGTCAGCATCTGTCGTACCTTCCTTCCGTGGATAATCTGATAGTAGATTGTCCCTTCGCGGTCTGTGACAGTTGAGGGCCGGAATTTTACTTTTATTGAAGCCATTATAATATGAAGCTTTGGATTTTGAAATAAAATAGACTCGGCAAAAGTAGTATTCCTTATAATATCATCGGATTTATAGAGCAATAATTGTTGTCGTTACGTTTCGTGGGGAGAACTTTGCGGGTGGGGGAGGTGTTTTATCATAAACCCTGAAATCATGGACAGACCATCTTCATCACCTCTCCGGCAGGGGCCTGGGCACGGCGCGGGTGCGTCGGGCGCCCTGATCGGCAATGCCTGCATATTGTTCGCCACCATCTTCTGGGGCGTGAACGTGTCGTTCACCAAGGCCCTGATTCCCGAATGGATGACTGCCGACGGCATCATCGCCGTGCGTCTGGTGGGTGGCTGCCTGCTGATGTGGCTCGCATCTGTGTTTGTAAAATGCACTGCGATAGCGCGCAAGGACTGGCTGAAGCTGTTTCTCGGTGGTGCAGTGGGGCTTTTCGCGTTCATCTATCTTTTTGTCACGTCGCTAAGATACGGCAATCCTATCGACATATCCATAATCATGACACTGCCCCCGGTGTTTGTGATATTGATAGGTGTGATTTTTCAGGAGAGGCGTCCGTCGGGAATGGAGTATGCCGGGGTGGTATTGTCGATGGCAGGTGCGGTCACCGTGATTCTGGCCGGGCAGAGCGGACATAACGGCAGCGACAATCTGCTGGGCGATCTTCTGGCTGTGGCCTCGACGGCCTGCTATGCGTTTTATCTTGTCATCCTCGAAGGGCCAACGCGTACATATCGCCCTGTCAATATGCTTAGATGGGTGTTCCTTTTCGCCGCCATCCCTGCACTTATTTTCATCCCGGGAATGAAGTCGATGCCGATACTGCATACATCAGAGGCCGCACCGTGGCTTGAGATAGGCTTTATCCTGTTCTGCCCGACATTCCTGGCATATTTTCTGGTGCAGCCTGCCATAAAGCATATCGGGTCGGAGCTTGTGTCGCTATATCAGTATCTGCTCCCTGTTTTCGCTACCCTCTCGGCAGTGGTCATGGGACTCGACCACCTGAAATGGATCCAGGTGGTGGCCATGGCGATAATAGTGGGTGGAATGATTCTTACCAATGTCGGCAAGCGTCACCGCAAGGCGGCATGAAAGCCTCATTTCATGAACTCGGCGGCGCGTCGCGGGTCTATGCCGAGCTCGGTCGCGCGGATGGCGTCGCGGCGTGCATCATCCGGGCGGAATCTCATCTTGTTGAGGGCGGCGCGGTAGAGATACAGCTCACCGTCGTCGGGCGCGAGCTCGAGCGCGCTGGCTATGTCGTCTGACGCTTCCTGAAGTTCGCCCGTGATGAGATAGCAGTATGCGCGCGCGCCATAATATTCGGGTTCCTTATGGGTGTCGAGCAGGGCGGTGTAGTAGGGGATGGCCTCGGCATACTCGCCCACAGCGCAGTGCATGGTGGCACATCCGACGCGGGCCTCGTCGGTCTCCGGCTTGTGTTCCCTCAGCCAGTCCATGTCGGCCTTGGCGTCGTTGAACTTGCGGTGGCGCAGGGAGAGGAGCCCGTGATTGAGCCGGGCGGTCACGTCGGCCGAGTCGAGCTGCAGGATTGTGGCATAGTCCGCAAGCGCCTCATCCTCGCGTCCCATAGCGGTGAGCACGCGGGCGCGGTTTGTGAGTATGGTTACTGATTTCGGAGCCCTGTGATGTGCCTCGTTGAGAGTGAGCACGGCCAGCGAGTCCTGTCCCATATTATATTGTATCATCCCCAGGTTGCTCATAAGCAGTATGTTGCCGGGATTGTCGGGCTCAATAGCCATGGCGCGGTCTATGGCCTCGACGGCCTTGAGCCATTCACCTTTGTCACAGGCCTTGTCGGCCTCGTCGACCGCCTCCATGTACGGGGTTTCGGCCAGGATGCCGAGGCTGGTGGACAGGAGCATGGCGAGTGTTATGAGGAGTCTTGTCATAAGTCGGAGAGTCGTGTGCGGTAGTCGCGTGGCGAGATGCCGGTGAGATGTTTGAAATATTTGCCGAAGAAGGACTGGTTGGAGAAATTCAGCGCCGAGCTTATCTCCTGTATGTTCATGCCTGTGGTGCGCAGCAGCAGCTTGGCCTCGAGTATCACGCGGCGGTCTATCCATTCGCCCGCGGTCTGGCCGCTCACCTCCTTCAGTACCGCCGAGAGGTGCTTGGGAGTGACGAAGAGGCGGTCGGCATAGAAATTGACAGAGCGTTCGTCCTTGAAATGTTTCTCGAGCACGTCAATGAACTGTGCCAGCAGTTCCTTGCGTCGCGATTTGTGCCCTATGTCGCGCGTGCGCAGGGCATATATGCCCAATGTGTTGTAGAACAGCAGCTCGCACAGGCTCTCGAGGGCCATCGTGCCGAATGGGCGGTCGATGTCGCGCATCTGTCGCTTGAACATGTCGTGTATCAGCGACAGGGCGTCATACTCCTCTGGAGTTATCTCTATCATCGGATTGCCGTTGTAGAGCAGGCTGTACGGGATGACATATTGCAGCGAGGGGAGCATCTGGTGGAGCCGCTCGGCCGAGACGGTCACGAAGAAGCCTTTGAAATCCGAGCTTGTCTCCAGACGGTCGACTATATGTCCCGGTCTCAGCACCATTACCCTGTTGCGCCCCATGCGCCGGTGGGCCAGGTCAATCTCGGCGGTAATCTCGCCATTGCCGCATACGGCCATAATCATACTGTCGAGTTTGGCCGGCAGTGTGATGGACGGAATTTCCGAAAGGGTGCGGAATACGTATATGTCGCGTTTCAGTCCCTTGGTGGCGAGGTTTGCTTGCTGCATAGGTTTTGAGGGAGAATTGGTTTAATGCCACAAAGTTATGAAATTTTTCCTAATTATTGACCTGTTTTCCCCTTTTTCGTGCGGATTATTTGATGTTTCTGCGGTTTAGCTCGGCCTGATAGCGTCGGGCATTGGCCTGATGGGTGGCGTAGTCGACCGCGAAATTGTGATAGCCTGAGAAATCCTCCTTGGCACACATATACAGATAGTTGTGATCCGGTGCGTCGAGCACTGCGTCGAGCGATACCGCCTCCGGTACCCTGATGGGACCCGGAGGGAGCCCCGCATGGAGATATGTATTATATGGCGAGGGATATTTCAGGTGCTCGCCCCGGATGCGGCGCAGCGTGAAGTCGCCGACGGCAAACTTGACTGTCGGGTCGGCCTGCAGGCGCATGCCCTTGTGTACGCGGTTGAGATACAGGCGCGCCACCATGGGGCGCTCGTCACGTTTGGCAGTCTCCTCTTCTATTATCGAGGCCACCGTCGCGACCTCGACCTTGCTCAGTCCGAGATTGCGGGCTTTGGCTATGCGTTCGGGAGTCCAGAAGCGGTCACGATACTCGAGGAGACGGTTCACGACAGTCTCGGGCGACGCGCTCCAGTAGAACTCGTATGTGTCAGGCAGGAACGCTGCCGGGTAGCCCGCTTTGTTGAACCCTTTCCCCGGCAGGACGCGGTCGCAGGCGGCAAGAAATTCCTCGGGGCTACATTCGAGCTGCGAGGCTATGCGCCGTGCCATCAGGTCCATGGTCCTCGCTCCCTTGAATGTCACTGTCACGGGGGTCTGACGTCCTGTCGACAGTCGCCGGGCCGCCGACAGGGCTGTCTGTCCGTTGGAGATGCGGTATGCCCCCTCCGAGCCGGAGGGAGTGCCACCCATGAGCGACCACATCATATATACGCGTGTGCCCATGGATGAGCCGAGCGATGATTTCAGGCTGTCCTTGACGGCCTTACGGTCGAGTCCGGCGGGTATATATACCCAGTCACCTCCATCCTTTGCTCCCGTATGGGGGATGAATGCGAAGCCCAGCACGGCGCCTATGGCCACGACAAATGTTATGGCGGCAATCATCACTCCCAGCGAGTGACGTCTGAGCCATGTCTCCCCCTTGCTGGTTTTTTTCTTGGCCGGGGTGCGCTTGCGCTTTGGCCGGACCGGCTGAACGGGTGCCGGGTCCTGGCCGAGGTTGTCTTTGTCTTGTTGTGGTGTCATCTCAGTTTGTGCAATGAGTCGAGAAGCGACTGCAGCCGGTCGCGTACCTCCCGGAGCTTGGCCAGGGCCTCGGCGCGGCGTATTATGCCGTCGCGGTTCACCTTCAGCTCCTCGCGTGCGGCCTCGATGCGCAGCCCCTTGTCGTGCAGCAGGAATTTCAGCATCCGCAGGTTCTCGATGTCTTTTGGCGTATAGAGGCGCGTGCCCTTGTCGTTGCGGCGCGGCACGGCTATGGAAAACTGAGTCTCCCAGAACCTGAGTGTCGACTGCGGCAGCCCGAGCATATCGGACACATCGCCTATGCGGTAATATCGTTTGTCTGTCGAGAGTGCCATAATATCACTGCAAAATTACGAATAAATCCCCTTAACGCAAAGTTTGGCGCGAAAAGTTGGTAATGAGGGGGGATTTGAGTAATTTTGTAGGTCAAATTTTCGAGCATGGACAAGGATATCGAAATCCGGGGGCTTCGGCTCCACTATACCGACAGCGGCTCGGGGCCGCGCACACTCGTGCTGATGCATGGGTGGGGGTGTGACCATACCACCGTTGCGTCTATCGAGCGGACTGCCCTCGAGGAAGGGTGGCGAGTCGTCAATGTCGATTTTCCGGGATTCGGTCAGTCTCAGGAACCCGGTGATGTCTGGGGCGTCGAGGAGTACACCCGTGCGATTGAGGAGCTTGTCAGGCGTCTTGAGATAGAGCGTCCGTCGCTGTTGGGACATTCGTTCGGCGGTCGTGTCGGCATACTCTATGCCTCGCGTCATCCCGAGGTCGACAGGCTGATACTGGTCGATGCCGCCGGAATCAAGCCCCGACGCACCTTTACATATTACCGCAAGGTCTACACATTCAAGGCTATGAAATGGCTGATGTATCTTGCCCTCGGCAAGAAGGAGGCCGAGCGGCGTCTGGACGCACGCCGTGCCAAGGCCGGCTCGTCGGACTATGCGCAGGCCTCTCCGATGATGAGGCGCATATTATCCAAGGTGGTTAACGAAGACCTCACATCCGAACTCCCGAAAATCAAGGCGCCCACCCTGCTTGTATGGGGCACTGCGGATACCGCAACTCCTGTTGCCGACGCTCACAAGATGGAAGCACTGATTCCCGACGCGGGCCTTGTGGCCTTCGACGGGTGCGGACACTACAGCTTTCTCGACAATCCCGCTGGATTCAAGGCGGTGCTCAAGAGTTTCCTGTCATAAAAATCATTCGGAACTATGTTTTGGTTCAGCTTCATAACACTTGTCATCGCCTGCGTCTGCGCGGGCTATGAGTTCAGACGCTGCCTGATGATGTTGCAGCAGAACTCCTATCGCAACGAGCGTTACCGCCGTTGGCTCACCACCTCCGAGGACACCACCTCGGTGCGCCGTCTGGTGAGCGGAGCCGTGGTGCTCGCCTCACTCTCCACCCTCGCCATCCCTGCCGTATCGCTCGGGCTGGTGTGTGCCGTATCGCTGCTCGACATCATCAACCTCGCCACGGCACGCTACAAGAAACCGCTGGTCTGGACGCCGCGTGCCCGCCGCATCTACGGCGTGATGGTGTTCCTTGCTGTCGCGGTGCTCGGCATCACTCTCGCGCTGACATACCGCACAGGCGAGCCGTTGACCGTGATGTGCGCCGTGGCGTTGGCCATCTATTGTTTCTCGCATCTGTTCGTGCTGGCGGCCAACTGGCTCCTCAAGCCTGTCGAGGCCCATATCAACAAGGGATATTATGACGATGCAGCCCGCATCCTCGCCTCTATGCCCGGCCTGAAGGTCATCGGCATTACAGGCAGCTATGGCAAGACGAGCACCAAGCATTATCTGAACCGCATCCTCTCCGAGCATTTCGACGTCATGATGACGCCGGGGAGCTACAATACGACCCTCGGCGTGATACGCACCGTCAGGGAGTATCTCAAACCCTATAACGAGGTGTTCATCGTCGAGATGGGAGCCAAACAGCCCGGTGACATCAAGGAGATATGCGACCTTGTGCATCCCTCGGTCGGCATCGTCACCGCCGTCGGCCCGCAGCATCTCGAGTCGTTCAAGAGCATCGAGAATGTGCAGCGCACCAAGTTCGAGCTTGTCGACGCCCTCCCCGCCGACGGCCTCGCGGTGGTCAACGACGATTTCCCCTATGTCGCCTCTCGCAGGGTTGACAACGTGGAGTGCGTGCGCTATGCCGTCACCGCGACCGGGGCGGCGCAGTTCACTGCCACCGACATCAGATATTCGCCCGAAGGCACTGTATTCACCGTACATGGCCCCGATGGGGTTGAAATGGAGTTCAGGACACGGCTTGTAGGCGAGTGCAATGTGAGCAACCTCCTTGCCGCCATCATCGTGGCTTTGCGTCTCGGTGTGCCCGAGCAGAAAATACGCTATGCCGTGAGCCAGATCGAGCAGGTGGAGCATCGCCTGAACATGAAGCGTACTCCCGGTGGCGTCACCATCATCGACGACGCATTCAACTCCAATCCCACAGGCTCACGCATGGCCCTCGACGTGCTCTCCATGATGGGCCCGGGCAAGCGCATAGTCGTGACGCCCGGCATGATCGAGCTGGGCGACCGCCAGGAGGAGCTGAACCGCGAGTTCGGCAAGAAGGTGGCCACCTGTGCCGACATCGCCATAGTCGTGGGCGAGTATAACCGCGCCGCAATCACCGAGGGGATAGAGAGCGTGGCAGACCGCACCGCCGAGGTGCGCACCGTCGGCTCGTTCGCCGAGTCGCAGACGCTCCTTGCCACTCTGCTCAAGCCCGGTGACACGGTGCTGTATGAGAATGACCTTCCCGATACTTTCAAATAAAGAATAGAAGAATGAAGACTAACATCGGAGTGTTCTTTGGCGGACGCTCTACCGAACACGAAATCTCTGTTATCTCGGCATCGCAGGCCATGGCCGCGATAGACCGCGAGAAATATGACGTAACACCCATATACATCTCCAAGCAGGGACGATACTATACCGGCGATGCCCTGTTTGACATCAAGAACTACAAGAACATACCGGCCCTGCTCGAGAAATGCACCCAGGTATATATGGAGCCGAGCTATGGCGACTATAATGTCTACAGGACCAAGAAAGGGATGTTCGGCTCGAACGTCGTCACCAAGCTCGACGTTGCCATCCCTGTGCTGCACGGCTCTAATGTCGAGGACGGCATCTTCGAGGGTGTCCTTGAGTCTATCGGCATACCCTATGCCGGATGCAACACCCTGGCAAGCGCCAACGGCATGGACAAGATAACCATGAAGATGATTCTGCGCGAGTGCGGAGTGCCCGTGATAGACTATGTGTGGTTCACCGACAAGGAGTGGTTCGCAAAACGCGACGAGCTCATCGTGCGTATAGAGGAGAAAATCGGTTATCCCGTCATTGTCAAGCCCGCCAACCTCGGCTCGAGTGTCGGCATAGGGCGTGCCGGAAACCGCGAGCAGCTCATAGAGAAGATTGACGTGGCCGAGAAATACTCGTCGCGCATCATCGTCGAGCACATGGTCGACAACCTCAAGGAGATAAACTGCTCGGTACTCGGTGACTGCGACGAATACCAGCCTTCGGTTCTCGAGGAGCCTATCAAGAGCGCCGAGATTCTGTCGTATGAGGACAAGTACATGGGGGGCACCAAGGGTGCCAAGGGCATGCAGGCTTCGCAGAAGCGTATCCCCGCCGACCTCCCCGAGGATGTGACAAAGCGCATACAGTTCCTTGCCGGAGAGACTTTCAGGGTGCTCGGCTGTCACGGCGTCAGCCGAGTCGACGTCATCATGGACGAGGATAATGGCGAGATTTATGTCAACGAGATAAACACCATCCCCGGCTCGCTCTCTTTCTATCTTTGGGAAGCTACGGGCATACCGTTCACCGAGCTTATGGACAGGCTGGTGCGTCTGGCCCTGAAGCGCAAGCGCGAGCAGGGACAGAAGACCGTGAGCTACGACCAGAACATCTTCGCCCTCACCGGCGGAGCCAAGGGTGGTGTGAAGGGGGCCAAAGCCTGACCGCGGCATGGGCAACATTTTCTACTGGATTCTTGCGGCCTTTGCCTTCGGCATAGTCTCCGGGGGGCTCTACACATGGATGTCGCCGCGCCGCCGTGGCTGGCGCAGGCTGCTGTTGCGCAGCTGTGCCGCCTATACCCTGGTGGGGCTGTGCATAGTCTATGTGCTTTTTCTGGTGGCTTAGTCGTGGTGATAGGGCTCGCCGCGCATGATGGTCATGGCCCTGTAGACCTGTTCGGCAAAGAAGAGGCGCACCATCTCGTGGGTGAATGTCATCCTTGACAGCGACAGCTTGCGGTCGGCGCGGGCATATACCTCGGGCGAGAAACCGTATGGGCCCCCGATGACAAAGACCATCCTCTTGAGGCCGCTGACCATGCCGCGCTCTATCTCGCCCGCAAATTGCCGCGACGTCAGTTCGGCACCGCGCTCGTCGAGCAGGGTCACGAGGTCGCCGGGCTGCAGCGAGGCGATGATGCTCTTGCCCTCGCGCTGCTTCTGCATCTCCTCGGTGAGTCCGCGCGTCGAGCGCAGGTCGGGGATTATTGACATCTCGACCGGCACGTAGCGCGAGGCGCGCCTGATGAAGTCGTCGGTAGCCGCCGCGATATATTGTGTTGCTGTCTTGCCGACTGCGATGATGACTATTTTCACTGTGAAATCAATTTTAATATAAGGTATATGAAAACTAAAGACCAACTGATAGACGACCTGCTCACCCTGGCGTTTGCCGAGGATGTGGGCGATGGCGATCATACCACCCTCAGCACCATTCCGGCCGACGAGCGCGGTGTGCAGCGCCTCATCATCAAGGAGGAGGGTGTGCTGGCCGGTGTGGAGATGGCCCGCAGGGTGTTTGCCAAATTCGACCCCGACCTGAAGATGACAGTCTATATCGAGGATGGTGCACATGTCAAGCCCGGCGATATTGCATTCGAGGTCGAGGGCACCGTGCGCTCGCTGCTCCAGACCGAGCGTGTCATGCTCAACATCATGCAGCGCATGAGCGGCATAGCCACACAGACAGCACGCTATCAGGCCCGTCTCAAGGGTCTGAAGACCAAGGTGCTCGACACCCGCAAGACCACACCGGGACTGCGTATGCTCGAGAAGGAGGCCGTGCGCATAGGCGGGGGCTGCAACCACCGCATCGGCCTGTTCGACATGATTCTCATCAAGGACAACCATGTCGATTTTGCCGGAGGCATCACCCAGGCCGTCAATGCCGCCAAGGCGTATTGCAAGGAGAAGGGCAAGGACCTGAAGATAGAGGTCGAGGTGCGCGATACACCCGAGATTCTCGAGGCTCTCGAGGCCGGAGTCGACCGCATCATGCTCGACAATTTCTCGCCCGAGCGCACCCGCGAGGCTGTCAAGCTCATCGGGGGCAGGGTAGAGGTCGAGTCATCAGGCGGAATCACCCTCGATACCTTGCGCGACTATGGCGAGTGTGGCGTAGACTTCATATCGGTCGGTGCGCTGACGCACTCGGTCAAGGGGCTCGACATGAGCTTCAAGGCCAAGAAATAAACCGCAGACTCAGAAAAAAGACGAATGGGGCGAACAGGTGTTGACCTGTCTGTCCCATTTGTCATGTTGTACCTCTTTATTTCTTGTAATCGGTGAGTTCTGCGGCTGTCAGTCCCTCGAAACCGTCGAGGGTGATGTCGGCCATGCTCCCGACAAGCTCGCGCGGATTGGTCGTGGCCAGTCCGACGACGGTAGCGCCTGATGCACGCGCGGCCTTGAGGCCGTTTATCGAGTCCTCGAACACATAGCAGTCCTCGATGGGCACACCTATCAGGTCTGCGCCTATGAGATAGCCCTGGGGATCGGGCTTGCTGCGGGTCACCATGTCGGCTGTCACGATGCGGGTGACAGCGCCGCGCAGTTCGGGATGACGCGAGAAGAGTTTCTCCATCTTTGCGTCGTCGCTGCTGGTGACTATGGCCGACGGAATGCCGTTGTGCGAGAGGTCTTGCAGAAACTCGATTACGCCGGGATAGATGTTGTATTCCATACGGCTCTCGAAATCATAGAGCTCCTTCTTGATGCCCTCGCGGTCTCCCTCGGGGAAATGTTCGAGAATCTCGTGCAATGTGGTGCCTTTGATGCGGTCCTTGAAATCGGGCCCCTTGTCATATCGGTCACCGATGGCGCCCCAGAAAACGGAATACTCTCCCTCGCTGTCGACCAGGACTCCGTCCAGGTCAAACAACATTCCTGTCTTACGTGTCATCTTTCTTTTCTACTATTATTATCCACACTTTAGAACGAGGAGTGCGAGGGGAATATTGCGTGTCAGAGGTATTTATCTTCGAGCACCTTCATCCTGTCGTCGAGGGTGAAGACGCGCGGTGTTCCGGTGGGTATCTCCTCGCCCACGATGGCCTCGGGGGTGAGATGCAGAAGCATCATCACGAGCGCCCTGAGCGAGTTGCCGTGGGCCGCGATGATAACCTTGTCATAAAGCTGGAGTGCGGGCACAATCTTCTCCTCCCAGCATGGACGCACACGGGCCACGGTGTCCTTGAGCGACTCGGTCAGGGGGAGCTCGTCGGCCGACAGCTCGGCATAGCGTATGTCGCGTATTGGCGAGCGGTCATCGCCCGGCTCGAGTGCCGGAGGACAGACATCATAGCTGCGGCGCCAGATATGCACCTGCTCGTCGCCATATCTGGCTGCGGTCTGCGCCTTGTTCAGTCCTTGCAGCGCGCCATAGTGACGCTCGTTGAGGTGCCAGTCCTTGACGACAGGCAGATAGACGCGGTTCATGGCGTCGAGCGCGATGTCGAGGGTGTGTATGGCCCTCTTTAGATAAGATGTGAAGCAATATCGGGGCAATATGCCCGACTCAGCAATCTTCCTGCCTGCTTCGGCGGCCTCTTCGCGTCCCTTTGGCGAGAGCTCGACATCTGTCCAGCCCGTGAAAAGGTTCTCGAGGTTCCATTGGCTCTGGCCGTGACGGAGTAATATGAGATGTTTCATCGGATTTCTGTAAGTGTTACAGAAATCTAACGGAAAACGGGGCCTAAAGGTTCAGCCTCAGTCCACCATGACGAATCCGGCCCAGTAGTAAGGTTCGGGATATCTGGCCCTTACAGCCGCGCGTGCGTCGTTGAACGCCGAGTGCTTGTCGAACCCGTTGGCAAGAAGCGACTCATAGAACTTGTTCATGAACAGTGTGGTGGCAATCTCGCTGGCCTCCCACAGGCTCATCACCAGTGTTCCGGCTCCGGCCTTCTTGAAAGCCCTCTGCAGTCCGTACAGACCCTCGGAGGTGGCAGCCGTGCCACGCGCGGTGTTGCATGCCGAGAGGCAAACGAGCGATGTGCCCGAGAGGTCGCACAGGGCGATGTCGGCTGCGGTGAGGAGACCGCCGAATGTACCAGGGGGTAATGGCTCGCCACGCCACTCGGCATTGCCTCCCGACATCACCAGTCCGCTCAGATTCATGGCGTCGGTGTATCCGCGGAGTCCCTTTGCCTTGTCGGGGTCATCGGGGTCGAAATAGAATCCGTGTGTGGCGATGTGCAATATCGACGGTGAGCGGCCCGAAAGCGAAAGGAAAGATGCCTCGGTGGCCTTCTTGCCCGTGAGGGGGACTGTGGCGGTGGTGTGTCTCGACAGGAGTTCGGCGATGCCGTTGACCTCGCTGAGGGTGTAGGGCAGATAGCACAGGCTGTCGGTGTGCTGTCCCGGACTGCGTGTGGCAAAGGCCAGAGCCATGTCGGCCTGTACCGGGAGGCTTGCCATAGTCATCTCGTCCGCATCCATGTCATAGATGATGCCGCCGTAGAGGGATGCCGAGAGACGCGCGGGTGCCGATGTGTTACGGTCGAGCAGAAGACGGGCCGACGACAGACGCACCATGGGGTATCGGTCTCCCACAAGTATCGAGTCGTCGAGTGGAAGAGCGTCTATTGATATTGAGTGATATATGCCCGAGGGAATCAGAAAGGCGGTCTCCCCCTCGGTGAGATGCTCCCTGATAGGATCGAAGCAGATGGTGCGGAGGCGTTCTCCGGCCTCCTCGTCGTGAATCGAGCTCACAAGCCCGTGGTTTTGGGCTATGAGAGAGTCTATCTCCGCACCGTCGCATACGGGCACAAGCAATGGATGCTCCATGCCGTTGCGTATGATGAAGGCGGCATATCTGCGGTGTCCGTCTTTCTCGTCCCTGTAGTCTGTGAAGTCGACAAGTGTCTCGCCGGGCTTGAGAGAGGAGGCTATCTCGTCGTATCCCGTCGATGCGAATGCCCCCACATCGCCATATCGTGTGCAGTTCTGTGTCAGACGGTGGTCTATGGCCACCATCGTGCGGTAGAGTGATGCCACCGAGTCCTGCATGTCGCTATATTGCTCGAGGGCGTTCATGCGGCTGCGTATCAGCTGTATGGAGGCATAGTCGGCCTTGTCCTCGGGTGTGCCGTGAGTGTTGATCATCTCGGCTGTCGAGCGGTCTGAGGCGAGCAGCAGTCCCTTGCTCAACAGCAGTCCCTCGTATGTCTTGGTGGTGAAGAGGTCTGAGGTGTGGCCCGAGGATATGCCGAACGGTGTCATCAGCGAGAGGGCTTCGGTGAGATCGCCGAGATAGTTCTTGCGGAGGCCCGACGGAAGGAACCGCAGACGGTCGCGCAGCAGCTCCTGGGTCATCGAGATGGACGAGATGTAGTCCTCACATCCACCCTCGACATCTCCGGCAAACGCCTTGATGTTGGCCACATATCTGAGTGCGGACGCGTAGACCGTCGAGTTGGTGCCGTGGCGCTCGCCTATGAGGCGCGCGTAATCCTGGTAGTAGCCTAATGCCTCGGCATCATTGCCCATCAGGTGGAGCGAGCCCCCTATGAGGGCGTTGATAGATGTGGCGAGTGCGGGATATTCGGATGCCTTCCTGTAGAATTCGATGGCCTTGGGATATTCCTTGACCTGCTTGTACGAGATACCGCCGAGCATATTCATATAGGCGCGGTAGAAGGCCTCCTGTGTGCTGTCAGCCACCATTCCTATCGAATCGGCATACAGGGCGGCCGACGCGCTGTCGTTCAGGGCGGCATATACCGTGGATATGCGATGGTAGGTCAGGGCGAGCCCGAGATTGCTGCGTGTGTCGCCGGTCTTCTTGTAGACAAGGTTGCGGCGGGCATATTCGATTGACTCGTCATTGCGCCCACACTCCTGACACAGTTCCGAGAGCTTGTCGAGTGTGCCCGTGATGAGCACATCTTTCTGATATGACGGCTCCATAGCCTCCTGGTCGGCAAGTATACCCTTGTAGAGCGAGACGGCCCGCGGATAGTCGCCCGATGCCTCTGCGGTTGTGGCCATGTCGGTTGTGGCATCGCGGCTGATGATGGGGTCGGCGGTATGCTGGCTTATGGAGTCGAGCGACGTAGAGGATGACACATAGAGCTGGAAACGGTGATGCTCGCGTGCATATTTCTTCTGCGTCACAAGCACCTCGAACAGGGCACGCTCGTCGCCGCTGCGGCGCGCTATTGCCTCGGCTTCCTGTAGGGTGGTCGTGATTTTGTCAATCTCGAACAGGCGGTCATAGATGTCGGCGAGTTTTATCAGCGCGAGCGCGTACTGGTTCCATCTCCCCGCTTTCTCGTATTGTATGAATGATTTCCGATACATCTCGACCGATTCCTCGAACCTGGCCTTGAGCTCGGCCTTCTTTGCAAGTGACTCGTATGCCTGTCCGCGTGTGTCATAGAGGGCGTCCACGACCTCGGGGTCTTTTGCTATCGCCAGTCCGGCTGAGGTGTAGTCGAGTGCCGCCTCATAGTCGGCTACCTCGTCAGAGGCCCTGTCTATGGCCGCGACGGCAAGGCAGTATGCTTTCTCGGCTATTACCGAGTCGCGTTCGGCGGCAGAGAGTGTGGCAGATGCCAGCAGGGAGTCCGCACGGTTTATCAAGGCTGTTGCCTCGTCATATTGGCTACCTTCGGCGTCGGCGCGAAGGGATGGTGTCATGGCAGCTCCGGCTGCCGCGAGTATGAGGAATGGTATGAGATGTCGTTTCATTCAAATTGTTTTAACAGAGCCTGTGCCTCGTCGCGATAGTAGCCCTCTTCGGTCGAGAAGGCGACAAGTTCCTCGCGGGCCTTGGAGATTTGGCCTGCTGCGATGAGGGCGTTTATCCTGAGCCAGCGCAGGTCATAGCTGCGTCTGGCGATGAGTGTACGCTGATACTCAGCCTCTTCCATGCTTATGCCGGGCTCGATGATGGTGTCGGCCAGGGCGTTGTCAATCTGGGTGAGGGCAAATGATGCCGTCTCGCGGCTCTCGTAGAGCTCGCGGCCAATGGTTGCGACCGACGCCTCGACAGAGCCACGCATCCCTGTGGTGAGTATCGAGGGTACCGGGCCCTCGCTCTTTTCCACAGGCACATCTCCCGGCCTTATGCCCGAGTGACCCGGATTGAGCAGATAGCCTCCGAGCATGAAGATGACGGCAGCCGAGGCTGCGGCCGACAGATAGGGGAGAGATTTTTTGAATAGTGGTGTGGCCGAGGTGCGGGATGCCGATGCCGCATCTGCCTCTCGGTCCCAACGGGCCATACGCTCGTCTCGCGATGCCCTCAGCGAAATCGCGGCCATTATGCGACGCATCAGCCCGACCTCGTCGTTAAGCGCGGGGTCTGCGTCCATACGCGACTTGAAATCCCGCTCTTCGTCGGGAGTCATTTCGCCGAGCAGGTATCGGTCTATTGTGTCTTGCTGTGTGTAAGGTGAAGAGGTGGTCATGGGCATGATAGGCCGTTGGCCTTGAATGATGTGATGATTTTTTCTTTTAGAGTCTTGAGACATTTGGCCTTGCGCGACTTCAGCCCGTCGTATGAGGTGTTCTCGGGGCGTTCGGCCAGTATCTCGTCAAGAGACTTGCTCTCGTGATAGAATTTTGTGAGTATTTCTATGCAGCTTCGGGCCAGGGAGTTGAGCGAGCGCATCGTGAGACGCTCCTTGATACCCTCGATGTCATCGTCCGGGTCTTCGGACGACGGCTCACCGTCTGTACCGGGAAAATCCCCGGAGAGTGTGGCTATCCGGCCCTTGGTGCGGCAGAACTCGAGGAAACGGTTGCGCACTATGCCGCTGAAATATGCTCCCGTGAGGTCATCGACCGGCCTGACTGTGCCGTCGCGGCCACGTGCCTTGACCCCTGTGCCTTCTACGAAGACGATGCCGGAGCTTATGTTGCTCCACAGGGTCTCGAACGATTCATGGAATATATCTTTAAGATCGTCAGAGGATGCCTGGAATTTTGCCGAGACAGCACCGAAGGTCTTGCGGCACTCCATATAGCAGTCTCGCTGTAACCGTTCGTTGCCACAGACGAAAGCCCTGACATACAGTGAATCCATCCTGCTCATTGCAGCGCATGTCTGAATATGGCAGTGAACATCTCGCCTTGCGATGAGGTAATCATTGGCTCCTGCGGGATGCCGATGCCGATGCCGCTCTTGCGCATGTGTTTGCGCACGGCCTTGACCACAGTCCTGTTGTCGGCACCGGCGAGTTCGGGCCAAAGTTCGTATAGGGCGTATGTCAGGCTTCCGAATCCGGCCGGATGCTCGAGATTGAGCTGATAGTCCTTGCAGGCGCTCAGGGTGAGCCATTTCTCTTCGACCGCGGGTGCGGGGCTTTGCGGCATGACGGCACCCGGGATGACGAAATTCTGCATCACACCACGTATGGCCGGACGTCCGTCGACGGGCCCTCGCGTAGCATCGCCGCTGTGACAGGCATCAACTGCCACGACAATCGTGCCCTCGGCTCCGACCTTGTCGCGCGCGGCTGTCAGCAGCAGCCCGAGCTCGTCGTCGGTCAGGTGTTTCTCGCCACGGTCATTGAGTCCGTAGCTCTGGAATGCGTCGTATGGTATCCACGACTCGTCCCATCGGTCGTCGGTCTCGTCGCCGTCGAGGTCTGTGATTCTCTGGCCGTGGCCTGAGAAATGTATATAGAGGATGTCTCCCCTGCGTGAACGGGATGCCAGCGAGCTAAGGGCTTTCACGATGCCTTTCTTGGTGGCCTTGGAGTTGATGAGGGTCGAGATGTCGGTGAATCCGTTGGCCTCCAGCATCTCGACCACGAGAGGCACGTCGCGGTCACCGTTGATTTTCTCCCAGGAGGGGTCAAGCTGCTCACCCAGGCCCACCACCAGCGCGCGACGTGTTTGCGACATTGTGGAGAGGGTGGTGGCCAGCATGAGGGCCAGTGCTATGATGAGTCGTAGTTTCATCTGTGTTGTCAGAGGAATGTGCGTGTTGTGATATGTGTGTGGCTGTAAGGCTGCCAAGGAGCCAGAGGTCGGCTGGTGTGCTGACGGCCTTCGCCACAAGGTCACATTCGCCCGGCGATGCGCTGCCCGATATGAAACGGGCCACGAGATCGTCCGGTAGACCTGTGAAAGTGTTGCTTGTCATGAATGGAAGTATAGTTTAAGAGGTTCTATACTTTCAGAGGAACAAAGATAGCTATTTCTATCATAATAATATGTGAAAAAATGCAAATTGTCATCGTCGGCGCGGAAATTGGTGCGCCGCCCGTCTGAAAGGCGAGGGGCACCGCGTTCCCGAACGGTGCCCCTCGCACGAGGTGTGTGATTTGCATAGTGGCACGCCTTGTGTGTGGCGGCCATTCCTTATAACATATATATGTGTGTGCGTGTCGTGACGTCGGCCTCAGTGATAGCAGCTTATGAACTGGTCTATGGCTCGGCGCTTCATATTATAGATATTGTCTGTTGTCGTCCCCATGGCCTCGGCGGTCTCTTTGGGGGTGAATCCCTCGATGAGCAGCATCGACAGGATGCGGGCATAGCGGCGGTTGGGCATCCGCCTCAGCGTGTCCCTCACATCTATGGCCATCTGTAACTCGATGTCCGAGCTTGATGAGAGTGCGTGCTGTCCGGCTTCGTCGGTGTCAGGATTCTCTACGGGCATTTCCTCGCGCTGACGCAGGAAATGTCTCCATGCCACTGCAGATGTCCATGTGCGCAGACGGCACTCGCCGCGGGCAGCGAATGTGTCGAGACGCCTCCATGTATCGGCCGAGAGGATAAGATAAAGCTCGCTGACGAGCTCGTCATAGGGAATCCTCCCGTCGAACACTTTGTGACGTATGGTCTCAAGCATTCCCGACAGCTCTCCATAGAAGAACTGTCTCGTTACCACGGAATCGCCTGCCTTTAGGGCCGCGATTACCGCGAGGTCGTGGGGATGGATGGCTTGAGGTTCCATGTCTGTGTGCGCGTTTGGCGTGATGAATTGAGTGGTCTTACATCACTATATGCAGTTTGTTGGACGGATGTAACCCATCCGGGGGCAAAATTTTTCAACTTTTTTTGCAGTGAGTGGTGGATTGAGTAATTTTGCGCCCGAAAAAACAATGTCAGGCTATGGAAAAAGTCAACGTTCCCGTGGGGCGGTTCGCGCCGTCACCATCGGGCAGGATGCATCTCGGCAACATCTTCACCGCTGTCCTGTCGTGGCTGTCGGTGCGCAGCCGCGGAGGCAGATGGGTGCTCCGTATCGAGGATCTCGACCCGCAGCGGTCGAAACGCTGTCATGCGGAGATGATCGAGGATGACCTGCGCTGGCTCGGCCTCGACTGGGACGAGGGTGGCCTCGACGGCATCGGGCCATCCGGCCCATATATGCAGAGTCTGCGCGATGAGATATATGGCTATTACCTTGCCAGGCTCGTTGCCACCGGCTATACCTATCCCTGCCGGTGCACCCGTGCCGACCTCATGGCCGTGAGGGCTCCCCATCAGAGCGACGGACGGCTGATTTATCCGGGCACCTGCCGTCCTGCGCATCTGCCCTCTACCCCTGTGGGAGATGCCACAGGGGCTGCCTTGCGCCTCTATGTCCCCGACGAGGAGATTGCATACCGTGACGGTGTTTTCGGGATGCGGCGCTACAATCTTGCGCGCGAGTGCGGCGATTTTGTGGTGCGGCGTGCCGACGGCGCATGGTCATATCAGCTCGCCGTCGTGGTCGACGACGCGCTGATGGGGGTGACCGAGGTGATGCGCGGCTGCGACTTGCTGCTCTCTGCGGCCCAGCAGATATATCTGCGCCGTCTGCTGGGACTTCCCGACCCCGAATATGTCCATCTTCCGCTTGTGTGCAACAATGCCGGGCAGCGGCTCTCCAAGCGTGACAGCTCCATGAGCATGGAACATCTCCGCCGGATCTATTCTCCCGGGCAGATCTTGGGCATTGTGGCCTCCCTTTCGGGCATCAAGCCCGGCAGCGGGGCTGTCGGGCTCGATGAACTCCTTGAGATGTATGACCGCAGGGCGATTCCGGCCACTGAGTCGGTCGTGGTGTCAGACGACGGACAGGATTCAGGGATGATTTAACGTATCGCGGAATGAAAAATGTATGACTGTATGAGTGTGTGATACGATTATTTTCACTACATTTGCGGCAATGAAAGGAACAGTAATCAAAAATACCGGCAGCTCGTATGTCGTGTTGACCGATGATGGCCGCGAGGCCGTATGCAAGATCAAGGGGAATTTCCGCCTCAAAGGGATTCGCACCACCAATCCGGTGGCCGTCGGCGACCGTGTGGACATCACGGAGAGCGCAGGCGGGGACACACCGTATATAATCTCGATCGAGCCCCGGCGCAACTACATCATACGCCGGTCGAGCAACCTGTCGAAACAGGCCCACATACTTGCGGCCAACCTCGACCAGGTGTGCCTGGTGGTGACGCTGTTCCATCCCACCACCTCGACCACCTTCATAGACCGCTTCCTGGCCACCGCCGAGGCATACAGGGTCCCTGCGGTTATAGTGATAAACAAGATTGACTTGCTCGAGGATGATCCCGAAGGGATGGAATATCTCCATGCCGTGGAGCACCTCTACCGCACCATCGGTTATGAGGTGTGCCTTCTCTCGGCCCGGACGGGCGAGGGGCTTGACGGTCTCAAGGCCCTCCTCGACGGCAAGACCACGCTCTTCTCGGGCAATTCGGGTGTCGGCAAGTCGACACTGATAAACGACCTTATTCCCGGCATATCGCTGGCCACGGCCGAGATTTCGGCCATCCACGACACCGGCATGCACACCACGACATTCTCAGAGATGTTTGCCGTCCCGGGCATGAGCGACGGAAGCTATATCATCGACACCCCCGGTGTGAAGGGATTCGGCACGCTCGAGTTTGACCGTCACGAGGTGGGGCATTTCTTCCCGGAGATATTCAGGTGCGGCAAGGATTGCCGCTATGGCGATTGCACGCACACCCACGAGCCCGGATGTGCCGTCAAGGAGGCCGTCGCCGACCACCGCATCTCCGAGTCGCGCTATGCCTCGTATCTCTCTATCCTCGATGACTCTGACGAGGACAAGTACCGCAAGGGATATTGACCTGCTGAATCAACAGTCACGGCCGGTGTCGGATGTCGACATCGGCCGTGACTGTTTCCTGTTGTCAGGGTCTCGGATTATTCGTCAAGCGCGTCCTTGGCGGGATTGCGGAAATGAATCTTGTGCTCCAGATACTCCTGGGTGGCGATGAGGGTGGGTTTGGGGAGACGCTCGTAGAAGCGCGAGATCTCAATCTGCTCGCGGTTTTCGGAAACCTCCTCGAGGTTGTCGTTGAGCGAGGCGAACTCCTGGAGTTTCTTCTCGAGGTCATGTTTCATCTCGCCGGCGATCTGGTTGGCTCGCTTGGCGATGATGCAGACGGTCTCATAGACGTTGCCGGTGTCCTCGCTCATAGAGATGAGGTCGCGGGTCTGGGTGTTGAGAGGGGCGTTGGTCTTCTTGTAGTCCATGTATGCAATGATGATGATAGTTTTTACTTATTTCTCCGCATATCGGCTGGCGATGGCGAAAATGTTGTCAGCCTCCTTGCGGTTGGGGGTGTCGGGATAGTTGTTGATGAACGAGTAGTACTCGTCGACCACCTCGGCATATCGCTCGGCCTTGCGCTCGTCCACACTCTCGCGGGCTTCCTGATAGCGTGCCTTGAGTATGAGCAGCTCGAGGTCTTCCTTGTATTTCGAATAGGGGTAGTCCTTGATGGCGTTGCGGGCCACGATGATGGCGCTCTCGTAGTTGTTGCCGCCATAGGTGCCGAGGTTATAGTATAGCTGCGCGTTCTCGAGCTGCTTGAGCGTCAGTTTGTCCTGAAGCTCGAAGATGGCGTTCTGGGCAATCGAGACTTTGTCCGAGCGGGGGAAATAGTCGAGGAATGACTGTAGCTCCTCGATAGCCTTGATGGTGCCGCTCTGGTCGAGCTGCGAGTCGGGCGAGTCGAGATAATAGCCGTATCCGGCATAGAATCGCGCCAGCTCGGTGTATTTCCCCTTGGGGTAACGGGTATAGTAGTTCTTGAAATACGACCCCGATGTCTCGTAGTCCTTGTTCTCGTAGTTCGAGAGAGCCAGCAGATAGAGGGCGTCTTCGGCCTTCTCCGAACCTCTGAAAGCTGTGGGGACATTCTCGAGGGCGGTGGCCGCCTGGGTATATTTCTTCTCCTCGAACGCCCGTTTGGCATAGTCGAGGCGATAGTCAGGGTCGGTGCTCTTGAGCACTTTCTGATATTCGCCGCACGACGCAAGGGCCATCGAGGCCAAAAGGATTAATAGTATATGGCGCATTGTATAGTGTTGGGTCGATATTTCAAACTGCAAAATTAGCTTTTTTTTCTTGAAAATCGAAATGGAGGGTTCTGTATTTTTATAAATTGTGTTAATTTTGCAGTCGCGTTCCCATATTCAGCCCGTTTATGCATATCCGTAACATAATATTCACAGCGATTCTATGCTTCGTTTTTGCCCTCACGGCGGCAGCTTCATCACCCAAGCGCGAGATGCGCGGCGTGTGGGTGGCCACGGTGTGGGGCATCGACTGGCCTTCCACTACAGGCGCCGACAAGGTCGCCGCGCGACTCCAGCAGGCCGAGATGACAGCATTGCTCGACAGGCTGAAGGGACTGAATTTCACCACTGTGTGCTTTCAGGTGCGTTCGATGGGCGATGTGATGTACGACTCTGCCCTTGAGCCTTGGAGCGGCTTCCTGACAGGCAAGCGCGGCAATGCTCCCGCCTGGGACCCTCTCGCGTTTGTGGTCGACGAGTGCCACCGCCGCGGCCTCGAGTGCTATGCGTGGGTCAACCCCTTCAGGTGGTCTACAGGAACTCTCTATGATACTCCGGCCGACCGCAAGTGGCGTGAGAACGGATGGCTTCTCACACACGGCAAGTACACCGTGTTCAATCCCGGCATGGAGGAGGTGAGGCAGCATATCGTCGAGGTGTGCCGCGAGATTGTCGACGGCTATGACGTGGACGGACTCGTGTTCGACGACTATTTCTATCCCAACCGAATCCCCGAGACCAAGGATGCGCCGGACTATAGCCTCTATCTCTCTGACGCTCCGTGGATGGATTTCGGCGACTGGCGGCGCGCCTGTGTACACAAGGCTGTCGCGGATGTCAGCGCCATGATTCGCGACACGCGCCGCGGGTGCCGTTTCGGCATCTCTCCGGCCGGTGTGGCGGGTAAGGGAAGTACCTCGGCTCCGAAATGGGGCGTGGATGCCTGTGATGTCAAGGCATCAGACTGGCAGTATACCGAGATATATTCCGACCCTCTCGGGCTCATGTATCAGGGCACTGTCGATTTCATCTCGCCGCAGATATATTGGGGCACCACGCACGCCACAGCACCTTACGGGCCGATTGCCCGGTGGTGGGCCGGGGCCTCAAACCAGTTTGGCAGTCATTTCTATCCGTCCGTGACACTGGAACGTCTGGCCAAAGGTGACCGCCGCGAGAATATCGCAGACCTCGGGCGCCAGATAGACTGCAACCGCGCCGAGAGCCTTGACGGGAACCAGGGTATAATCATCTATAGCGCCAAGTTTGTCGGTGATGTCGCCGGATGTCTTCGCGGCAGGTTCGCGCATCCGTCGCTGACCCCTGTCGTGGCCGGTGGGCCCGAGGCTCCGTCAGACGCCCCCCGGGGACTCAGACATGACGGGAGCGCCCTGACATGGCGCGAGAGCGACGGCGAGCCGGGCGAGCTGATGCGATATACGGTCTATGCCGTGCCTCCCGGAGTCGGACGCGACGAGGCCATGGCCCCGGACGGAGACGGAATCGACGGACGCTATCTGCTCGGCGTCACCTACGAGCCCCGGTATGACATCGGGCGCCGTGAGCGGGGATGGTGTTATGCCGTGTGTGCATACTCGCCATCGTCAGCCGAGAGCGCTCCCGCATGGCTTGAATGATTCGGACGATGACGCGTGCGAAAGTCCACGCTCGGTGTCTTGGTTGACATAGAACCGTATCATGGCATAGACCATGCACTGCACGGGCGTGAGTGTCTGCTCGGGGTCTTCTCCGAGAATGAATTCGCGGCTCAGTGCGCGGCTTATGGGTTCGCGGTCGGCTGCCGGGAGGGCGTTGATGGTGTTGACGACACGGGGCGAGATGATAAACATAGGTGAGAGATTAAGTTTAAGATGGTATTTTGATATGATGATGTCGCAAAGTTACCCCGCAGGCCGGGCAAGAATATTGCACATGATGGTTAAATTTGGTTGCATTGCCTGCGGAGTCATGTCATCGGGCCAAAAATTGGCCATGTGGCGAAAAATTGCTAACTTTGGGGTCGCAAAAAAAGAGTATGAAAGAAGAAACCAAGATAGTGTCAATTGGACAGTTTGAGCTGAAGCGCGACACCGAGCCTCGCGAGCCTGATCTGACAGACCTCCCTGTGATTCCGATGAGAGACCTCGTGCTCTTCCCCGGTGTCACATTCCCCATCACCATGGGGCGCGAGTCGACGGTGGCCACCGCTACCACCGCAGCAGAGAAGGGGATACCCGTCGGAATCTTCTGCCAGACCGACCCGGCTGACGAGACACTGACAGCCTCGTCGCTGCATAAATACGGCGTCATAGCCGATGTCGTCAAGACTCTCGAGCTCCCCGACGGCACCAAGACCGCCATCATATCAGCCCGAGGCAAGGTGGCAATCACCGGCGAGGGTGCCGGAAAGACCATTCCCGGCTCGCTGAGTGTGGCCGTGAGGGAGGTACGCGAGGCCACGCCACGCCCTACAGACAAGGAATTTGCGGTGATGGTCACTGAGATACGCGACATCACCCTCAATATATTGCGTCAGGAGCAGGACAAGCTCTCGGACCTCGTGTTCAATATCGAGAATGTCTCCACCCCTGTGATGCTGGTCAACCTCATCGCGACACATTCGGCGTTCTCGGTCAAGGACAAGATCGAGATGCTCAAGAAGCCCCGTATCAAGGACCGCGCCATGTATCTGCTGTCGCTGCTCGCCCAGAACGAGCAGATGGCCGAGCTGAAGGCCGAGATACAGCGCAAGACACGCCGCAATATGGACGAGCAGCAGCGTAATATGCTGCTGCACCAGCAGTTCGAGACTCTGCGTGACGAGCTGTTCGGCGATGAGGACGACTGCGCCATGTTCCAGGCCAAGGCGGCCGGGATTGCCTTTCCCGAAGAGGTGCGCAAGCGGTTTGATAAGGAGGTCGAGAAGCTGCGCCGCCTCAACCCGCAGTCGCCCGACTATTCGGTGCAGTATTCCTATCTCCAGGTCCTCACCGACCTGCCCTGGGGCAAGGAGGCGAGCCTGAACGACGATTTCGTCAAGGCCGAGGAGATTCTGAACTCCGACCATTACGGACTCGAGAAGGTCAAGGAGCGCATACTCGAGCAGCTTGCGGTGATGATGAACAATCCCGGAGGCCGTTCACCCATACTGTGTCTGGTCGGCGCACCCGGTGTCGGCAAGACATCGCTGGGGCAGTCCATAGCACGCTCGCTCGGGCGCCCCTATCAGCGTGTGTCGCTCGGCGGCCTGCACGACGAGGCCGAGATACGCGGACACCGCCGCACATATATCGGGGCTATGCCGGGACGCATCATCGACGCCATACGCCGTGCCGGGTCGTCGAATCCGGTACTTCTGCTTGACGAGATAGACAAGACCGGGAGCGACTACAAGGGCGACCCGTCGTCGGCCCTCCTCGAGGTGCTTGACCCCGAGCAGAACTCGCATTTCCATGACAATTATGTCGATGTGGACTACGACCTGTCTCATGTCCTCTTCATCGCCACTGCCAACACACTCTCCACCATTCCCCAGCCGCTGCTCGACCGCATGGAGATAATCGACATCTCGGGCTATCTCCTCGAGGAGAAGGTCGAGATCGCACGCCGTCACCTTGTGCCGCGTGTGGCTGCCGAGAACGGTTTCGCACCCGATTATTTCGATTTCACGCCCGAGGCAATCGTCAGGATTGTCGAGGGATACACAAGCGAGAGCGGTGTACGCCAGCTCGAGAAGCGTATCGCAAAGGTGGTGCGCCAGATAATACTGCGCAAGATGCGCGGCAAGGAATTCTCGCCAGTGGTCACCCCCGACGTGCTGCGCGAATACCTCGGCGTGGAGCGCTATACCCCCGAGCGTTACGAGGCCACCGACATTCCCGGTGTTGCCGTGGGGCTCGCATGGACCTCGGTCGGCGGCGAGATACTCTTCATCGAGAGCGCTTTCACTCAGGGTAAGGGTGAGAAGCTGACCCTCACGGGCAATCTCGGAGACGTGATGAAGGAGTCGGCTGTGATAGCCTCGCAGGTAGTCCGTGCGCGCGCCTCGCGATATGGCGTAGAGCCGGAATGGTTCGACACCCGTCAGCTCCATATCCATGTTCCCGAGGGGGCGATTCCCAAGGATGGCCCTTCGGCGGGCATAACCATGTGCACCTCCATCCTCTCGGCCCTCACCGGCATCCCTGTAAAGCCACGTCTTGCAATGACAGGCGAGATTACCCTGCGTGGCAAGGTGCTTCCCGTGGGTGGTATCAAGGAGAAGATACTTGCGGCCAAGCGTGCCGGAATCACAGACATCATACTTTGCGCCGACAACCGCAAGGACATCGAGGATATCAGGCCCATCTATCTCGAAGGGGTTGCGTTCCACTATGTCAAGACGATTGACGACGTGTTTGAAATAGCTCTTGAAAAATGAAAAAACTGCTCCTCAATCTTCTGCTGATGGGTGTGGCAACACTCGTGATAGTATGGCTTGCCATGGTCTGGCTCGGTTTCTGGACGCGCCACGGCGAGACAATCTCCGTGCCGTCGGTGCGCTCGATGCCTTTCGACAGGGCTGTCAGCTCACTCTCGGCCGAAGGGCTTGTCGGAATAGTGTCCGACTCGGTATATGACAACCGCACCGCCCCGGGCACTGTCATCGAGCAGAATCCCAAGGCCGGGACTGTGGTCAAGGAGGGGCGTGAGGTCTTCCTGACCATCAACGCCTTCTCGCCGAAGATGGTCACACTCCCGACTCTCACCGACATCTCGCTGCGTCAGGCCCGCTCTATTCTCGAGGGTCTGGAGATACGCAATATCGTGGAACGGCGCGTGCCGAGCGATTTCAAGGATCTCGTGGTCGGTGTGCGCTATAAAGGCGCGCGCCTGATGCCTGGTGCCCGCGTCCCTGTCAATGCCACCATAGAGCTCGAGGTAGGCGAGGGTATGCCCGAGTTTGTCGAGACAGACTCTGTGACATCCGACACCGAGGCTGTGGCTACAGACCATCTTGATCTTTTTGAATGACAGATATGGCAGAGGACGAAGAAATTCTTGATGCCGCATCTGTCGGCGAGGATGACGCGCAGGAGTTATACGAGCATTTCCGCTTTGTCGCCGACAAGGGGCAGCAGTTGCTGCGCGTCGACAAATATCTCGTGACGCGTCTCGAGCACTCGTCGCGCAACCGCATACAGCAGGCGGCCGATGCCGGATGCATACTTGTCAACGGCAAGCCTGTCAAGTCAAACTATCGTGTCAAGCCCCTCGACCTGATACAGATAGTCATGGACCGTCCGCGATACGAGCTCGAGATTGTGGCCGAGGATATTCCGCTCGACATCGTGTATGAGGATGACACGGTACTCGTAGTCAACAAACCTGCCGGTATGGTGGTCCATCCCGGCCACGGCAACTATAACGGTACGCTGGTCAATGCCCTGGCATGGCATTTCCGCGACAATCCCGACTATGATGTCTCCGACCCCCGCCTGGGATTGGTGCATCGTATTGACAAGGATACCTCCGGGCTACTTGTGGTGGCCAAGACTCCCGATGCCAAGACCCATCTGGGCAAGCAGTTCTTCAACAAGACGACCAAGCGCGAGTATAACGCCCTTGTGTGGGGACTTCCCGATCCCAAGGCGGGGCGTATCGAGGGTAATATCGGGCGCGACTACCGCGACCGCCTCAAGATGGCCGTGCTACCCTCAGATGACCCCAACGGCAAGCATGCCGTGACTCATTATGAGACTCTTGAAGATTTCACCCACACCGCGCTTGTGAAATGTGTCCTCGAGACGGGGCGTACCCACCAGATACGCGTACACATGACCCACATAGGACATCCGCTGTTCTGCGATGCGAGATACGGCGGCGACAAGATACTGCGTGGCGAACGCTCGGGCGCATATCAGAAATTCATCCGCGACTGCATGGAGGCGTGTCCGCGCCAGGCACTCCATGCGCGTACACTCGGATTCGTGCATCCCAAGACCGGCGAGGAAATGTTCTTCACCGCGCCACTCCCGCCCGATATGCAGCGGCTGCTTGAGATGTGGCGTTCAAGGATGGCCTGAACATTACGGCCAATTGATACATAATATATTATAGGGGCACTTTCATGCGAAGGTGTATTCGTGAACACTCACTGATTCAACTATGGCACAAGTCACTGCAAGTACATCGACCGAGGATCTCGGCAATAAATCCATAGGCAGACTGCTGGCCCAGTATTCCATCCCCGCCATCATAGCGAGTGTGGCCACGTCGCTCTATAATATCATCGACTCCATATTCATCGGACGCGGAGTCGGCCCTATGGCCATAGCCGGACTTGCCATTACATTTCCGCTGATGAACCTTGTGGCCGCGTTCTGTATGATGATTGCAGCGGGTGGTGCGGCCATAAGCTCGATATTCCTTGGCCAGAAGAACTATGACCGTGCCACGGACGTGGTCAACAACGTCTTCACGCTCTGTATGATACACGCCATAGTCTTCGGCGGACTGACGCTGCTGTTCCTCGACCCGATACTCTATTTCTTTGGTGCGACAGACGCCACGGTGCCATACGCGCGCGAGTTCATGCGCGTCATTCTCTGGGCAACGCCTCTCAGTTTCGTGTTCATCGGTCTCAATAACCTGATGCGTGCCACGGGCTATCCCAAGAAAGCCATGATTTCGGCGCTGATTTCTGTGGTCGTCAACCTCATTGTGGCCCCGATATTCATATTCAAGCTCGACTGGGGCATCGAGGGAGCCGCCTGGGCTACCGTGCTCGGTCAGTTCACAGCCTGTGTGTGGGTATTGTGGCATTTTCTCTCGCGCAGCAGCTCGATTCATTTCAAGCGTGGCAACAGTTGGCTGAAATGGGTGATAGTGAAGCGTATATATGCTATTGGCCTCTCGCCGTTCCTGATGAATGTCTGTGCATGCGTTGTGGTGATATTCCTCAACCGCGCCCTGCTCGACTATGGAGGCGACGAGGGGAATCTCTGTGTGGGCGCTTACGGTATACTCAACCGCACGACGATGTTCTTCGTGATGATTGTATTTGGCGTCACCCAGGGTATGCAGCCTATCCTCGGTTACAATATAGGCGCAGGTCATTTTGACCGCGTGAAACGCACCCTCCGCGCGGGCATCTGGCTCGGCGTGGCCATCACGTGCATAGGATGGCTGGTGAGCGAGCTCTTCCCCGACGAGGTGAGCCGTCTCTTCACCACCGACGACACACTCATACGCATAGCGCGCGACGGATTCAGGATATATTTCATCTGTTATCCAGTCGTCGGCGCACAGATTGTGATACAGAATTTCTTCCAGAGCGTCGGCAAGCCCAAGCTCTCCATATTCCTCTCGCTGACACGTCAGTTGCTCTTCCTGCTCCCATTCCTGGTCTTCTTCCCGAAGATATGGGGCATTGACGGCGTGTGGGCCTCGATGGCCGCGTCAGACATACTGGCGTTCATCGTCGCTCTGATAACGATGATATGGTGGATGAGGCATGTGATGCGCCGCATGGAGATACGTGCCGGATATATACCGGCAGAGGACAATAAAAAATAAGCCAATTCAAGGATGCGACAGACCATAGAACTCAGGGTTGACCCCCGCACCGCTGCCGAGGAGCTCATGCTCCGCGCGGCCATATCGACACAGCTCGGCATTGACGCCAACCGAATAACCCATCAGCACATCACGCGCCGCTCTATCGACGCCCGTCAGAAGCGTGTGATGGTCAACCTCAGTGTCGACATCTGGGTAGACGAGCAGCCGGCCTCGACCGGGGCCGAGATTCACGCTCCGATTTACGAGCCGCTCCCTGCGGATGCGCCTCAGGCCATTGTGGTCGGGGCCGGACCCGCCGGACTGTTTGCCGCACTGCGCCTCATCGAGCTTGGGGTGCGTCCGCTGGTGCTTGAGCGCGGCAAGGATGTAGACTCGCGCAGGGTCGACATGGCCCGCATCTCGCGCGAGAATATCATAGACCCCGACTCGAATTACTGCTTCGGCGAGGGGGGCGCCGGGGCCTTCTCCGACGGTAAGCTCTACACGCGATCTAAGAAGCGTGGCTCGGTAGACAAGATACTCCATATCCTCGCGTCGCACGGCGCACCTGAGGACATACTTATCGACGCCCACCCGCATATCGGCACAGACCGTCTGCCGAGGGTCATCAAGGCTATGCGCGAGACCATCAACCGTTGTGGCGGAGAGGTGCGCTTCGGCACACGCGTCACCGACCTCCTCACCGATGCGTCGGGAGATGTCACCGGTGTCGTGACTGCCGCAGGCGACAGGATTGACGGCCCCGTGATACTCGCCACAGGCCATTCGGCGCGCGATGTCTACAGGATGCTGTTGCAGAAGAAGATTGATATGGAACCCAAGGGACTTGCCATAGGTGTCAGGCTTGAGCATCCGCAAGAGCTGATAGACCGTCTGCGCTATCACTCCAAGGATGGACGCGGCAAGTATCTCCCGGCTGCCGAATACACGATGCTGACCCGCGTTGACGGCCGCGGAGTCTATTCGTTCTGCATGTGTCCCGGCGGATTCATCATCCCTGCCGCGAGTGCCGACGGGCAGCTTGTGGTCAACGGCATGTCACCCTCCGGGCGCAACACCCGCTGGGCCAATTCAGGGATGGTTGTCGAGATTCTGCCTGAGGATGTTCCTGACGGTGAGGGTGACGAGGGGAGAATCCTCAAGATGATGCACTATCAGGAGCGCATCGAACGCGCCTTTTGGGAAGAGGCCGGACATACACAGAACGCCCCCGCACAGCGCATGACCGATTTTGTCAATTCCAGACCTTCCGAAAGCCTTCCGACGACATCATATCCTCCCGGTATCCATCCGGCCAGGATAGACCGCCTGTTGCCAAAGGGGATAGCGCGCAGGCTTCAGCAAGGATTCAAGGAATTTGACCGCAAGAACAAAGGCTTCCTTACCCCCGAAGCCGCACTCATCGGGGCCGAGACAAGAACATCCTCTCCCGTGCGCGTACCGCGCGACCCCGACACCCTCGCCCATATCCGTGTGGCCGGACTGTTCCCCTGTGGCGAGGGCGCAGGTTATGCCGGAGGCATAGTCTCCGCCGCCATAGACGGCGACCGCGTAGCCGACGCCGTAGCACAATACCTGAGGAGGTAAGCCCCCTGAGCAGTTTAAATATTATTTATCGGTGACCTCCACATCGACCCCGTAGGGGCGATGGCGGGAGGTCGCTGGAGCCCCGCGTCCGCGGGGCGTGGTCATAATAGCCTCGGGGCTTGCCCCGAGGTAACGTATGAGGCATGTTTTGCGGCCCCCGCATGGGGGT
>DAAQ01000012.1 GCA_001701225.1 Bacteroidales bacterium H5
CGCCCCCTGAAGGGGGCGAGGCTTTCCAAGAAGGGGGCGGGGCTTTTTAAGGATGGGGAGATGAGGAAACAATGACAAGCTCTTTAAACTTTAATCTTTTAACTTTAATCTTTTAACTCCCCATCATTCGAACAGGCGTTGCTGGCCTATTATCTCGTCGCGCACTTCCTCGTCGCTCTTCTCAGGCTCGAGGGGGGTGTCGTCGGGTTCGGGTGCGGGGGCTTCGTCCTCGTCGGGCAGGGCTTCGTCGGGCAGGGGTTCAAGCTCGTTTATCGAGCCGAGGGCCCATGTGGTAAGGCGCTTGCCCTTGGCGCGGAACGATTTGACGGCCACAAACTCGCGGGCCACGACCTCCATTGCGGGGCGGAACGAGTCGGCACCGCCGAAGGTGACCTCCACCCTGGCGCCCTCGACATCCGAGAGCCACAGCAGCCGCGATGCCGTATTCTCGCCGAGATAACGCTGTGGCTTGGCGGTAGGCTCGAAGGTGAAGCGCTTGAGATAGGGATACCCCTGGTCGGCATCGTCGAGTATGGCCGTCCAGACCTTGTGGGGATTGAACTTCTCGATGCGGAGTATGCCGTCGGGATAATGGTTCGAGGCCTCGAATGTCGAGGTATAGTACTCGCCGTTGCGGAGTATGACCAGCACGAGGTCGCCCGTGTTGAAATCGCCCAGATAGTCGCCGCGGCCGTCATAGTTGAGGCGGTTGACATCGGGGTCGAACCACACGTCACGTCCGCCGAGGGTGGAGACACCCTTCTCCTTGAGGGAGAAACGGTGTACCTCGTTGCGGGTGACGATGTTGCCCACGGCCCCGCGTCCCTTGATGGCGAGGGTCGAGANNCGCTCCTTGAGGACGATCTTATGGATGCCGTAGCGCGAGAAGAGGTTGCCCTGGCTCTGGCGCCCCTTGATGGCGAGGGTCGAGAAATCGACGTCGAACTGCAGGGTCTTGAGGCGTGCCTTGGGCTTGAGCACCACGCGCACCACCTCGGCCTCGCCGTTAGAGTTGGCCGTGAACCAGCACACCTTCGAGCCGGGAAGCCCCGGGGTGAGGTTATACTGCTTGTCGCGGGTGATGCCCGTGACGCGGAAACGCTTCATATAGTACGGCCCCCCCTTGCCGTTCTGGTAGATGACATTATATACGGTGCGCTCGTCCTTGCGCTTGAACACATCGACATGAATCACCCCCTTGCCGATGAACAGCTTCTCGGCCACGCGGACAACCTTGTACGAGCCGTCGCGATAGAAGATGATCACGTCGTCGATGCTCGAACAGGTGCAGAGGAACTCGTCCTTGCGCAGCGAGGTGCCGATGAAACCCTCCTCGCGGTTTATGTAGAGCTTCTCGTTGGCCTCGGCCACGGTGGCGGCCTGGATATTGTCGAAGCTGCGTATCTGGGTCATGCGCGGGAAGGCGTCGCCATAGCGTTCCTTAAGCCCCTCGAACCAGCTTATGGCATACTCGGTGAGCGACGCAAGGTGCGAGTTGAGCTCGCCGATGCGCTCGTTGAAGGCGGCAATCTGCTCGTCGCACTTGAGGGCGTTGAACTTGAGGATGCGCCCCATCTTTATCTCGAAAAGGCGTATGATGTCGTCGTCGGTGACGGGACGCACGAACTGCTTGACATAGCGCTCGAGGCGTCCGCGGATATGGTCGATGGCCTGCTGGCGCGACTCGCTCTCCTCGTAGCCCTTCTCCTTATATATACGTTTCTCGATGAAGATGCGCTCGAGGGTGGCGAAATGCAGCTGCTCCCTGACCTCGGCCAGCTTTATCTCGAGCTCGCGGCGCAGTATGTCGCGGGTGTGCTCGACATTGTGGCGCAGCACATCGCTCACACTCAGGAAATGGGGCTTGTTGTCGGAGATGACACAGCAGTTGGGCGACACCGACAGCTCGCAGTCGGTGAAGGCATAGAGGGCGTCTATGGTGCGGTCGCTCGACGTACCCGGCAGCAGATGCACCAGTATGTTGGCATGCTCCGAGGTATTGTCCTCGACCTTGCGTATCTTGATCTTGCCCGTCTCGGCAGCCTTGATTATAGACTCGATGAGTGTCGCGGTGGTCTTGCCGTAGGGAATCTCGGTGATGGCGAGGGTCTTGTTGTCGATTTTCTCTATCTTGGCGCGGATCCTCACGGCACCTCCGCGCTCGCCGTCGTTATATCGCGACACATCTATGGAGCCCCCGGTGAAGAAATCGGGATAGAGCGTGAACTCCTCGCCCCTCAGATGGGCTATGGCGGCGTCGATTATCTCGTTGAAATTGTGGGGCAGAATCTTTGACGACAGACCCACGGCGATACCCTCGACCCCCTGGAACAGCAGCAAAGGGAACTTGACCGGGAGTGTCACCGGCTCCTTCTTGCGGCCGTCGTAGCTCAGGGTCCAGTCGGTCACCTTGGGGTTGAAAACCACATCGAGGGCAAAATGCGACAGCCTCGCCTCGATATATCGGCCCGCGGCAGCCCCGGCACCCGTCAGGGTGTTGCCCCAGTTGCCCTGGGTGTCGACCAGCAGCTCCTTCTGTCCCAGCTGCACCAGGGCCTCATAGATGGATGCATCGCCATGCGGGTGAAACTGCATGGTATTGCCCACGATGTTGGCCACCTTGTTGAAGCGGCCGTCGTGCAGCAGCTTCATCGAGTGGAGTATGCGGCGCTGCACGGGCTTGAGGCCGTCCTCGATATGGGGGACGGCTCGCTCAAGTATGACATAGCTCGCATAGTCCAGGAACCAGCTCTGATACATGCCACGCAACTGATGGCGCACGGTGTCGTCAGAGGTGTCGACTATCACCTTGGGGTCGTATGGCTGCATGTCTCCGGCCGGGTCGCCGGACATCTCTTCGGGGGTGGGTATATTGTCGTCGGTCATCTGATGCGGTTGGTTTTCAGCGCAAATATAGTTAAAATTTCCGAATTATGAAAACTGCCCGGCATTTTGCACGGAGACTGACGGACGAAATGGCAAATTGTCAAATTTCGGTTAATATAATATCATAATTCCAACAAAAACCCCAAAAAAACTGCATTTAACCGCAAAATAATGTTAAAATCAAGAAAATTTCTTGCAAAACATTTGGTGAAATGTCAAAACCGCATTACCTTTGCAATGTATTTTTCATGGTATTAGATTTAAGGTTAACAAAAGATTGGTTGTCGGGACGACAATCAATTTTTTTTGCACCTGCATTCCGTGTTCCCACAGCGTGACAGCGGGCCGGAGAACCATCCACGACACCCGAGCGTTTATATCTTAGACAAAAACTGTATCAGGATATGAAACTCTCACGTTTTCTGCTCGGAGCGGCTGCGGCCGCGGCGCTCTGGAGCGCAGCCCCCGAAGCCGGGGCCTGTTCACGCGTACTCTACGTCGGCAACGACAGCCTGCGCATCGTGGGCCGCTCGCTCGACTGGAAGAACCCCATCCCCACCAACCTATATGTCTATCCCGCAGGGATGGCCAAGAAAGGGCACTCGCTGCCGGGCGCAGTCGAGTGGACCTCGCGCTATGGCGCCATCTATGCCGTGGGCTATGACGGAGGTGTCACCGAGGGAATGAACGAGAAGGGGCTTGTGGTCAACGGCCTCTTCTGCAAGGGCACAGTCTATGACAATGCCTCTACCGACGGGCGTCCTCCCATGTCGCTGGCCATGTTCCCGGCATGGATGCTCGACCTGTGCGCCACCACACCCGAGGTCGTGGCCATGCTCGAGCGCCAGGACTTCAACATCTCCGGCGCCACCTTCGACGGGGGTACCGTCACAGCCCTGCACTGGGCCATCACCGACCGCGAGGGGCGTTCGGCGGTTGTCGAGTTCGACCACGGCAACATACGCATCTACCAGGGGCAGGATATCCCGATGCTGACCAACGACCCCACATTCCCCGAAATGGAGGCCATCAACAAATACTGGCTCAACATCGGGGGTACCCACATGCTGCCCGGCACCGTGAGCAGCCCCGACCGCTTTGTCAGGGGATATTTCTTTGACCAGCATGTCGAGAAGACCGGCGAGGCCGACCTCGGATTCTCGATAGTCCGCTCTATCCTGGCCAACCTCTCGGTACCTTATACCTATACGGCAGGCGAGGCCAACCTCTCGGCCACACAGTGGAGAGGATACTCCAACCTGCGCGACCTGCGCTATTATTTCGATGTCGTGACCAACGACGGTGTCTTCTATATCGACCTGTCCAAGTGCGACCTGCGCAAAGGCGCCCCCGTGCTCAAGCTCGACGTGGCCCACAGCCGCGACTACGTAGGAGAAGCCAACCGGCACCTGTTCAAGACTGTCCCGTTCACTCCCATGTATTGATTCACAGCGGTCTGCAAGACATCAGGGGCCGACGGCGACTGCCGCCGGCCCTAACTTTGGCCCGCAGGTTTGGTGTTGATGCAGAAAATCATTAATTTTGCAGTCAGATATGCGACAGTTGCTGACCCTGATGATATTGATATCCTCGTGTGTGTGGTGCCTCGGCGCCGCTCCACGCTGGGAACCAGTCACCGCCCCGCCCGTGGGGACAGTGGCCATCGAGGCACGCCCCGACCAGGACCAGCTCGATGTTGCGGTGCGCGACGGATACATCTATGTCGGATGCCGCAACAAGGTCACAATCAAGGTGTTCACCATCCTGGGACAGCAGATATGCTCGGAGACCCTTCCGGGCGGCACACACCGCCTGCGCATGTCGGCAAAGGGTATATATATCCTCAAGACAGACACGTCGACACGGCGTGTCACCATCTGACCTCGACCTCATAATCAACCGAACGAATCACGAATCCATTACCGACCCGATAATGAAAGCACGTCTCGTCATCAATCCCATCTCCGGGACACGGAGCAAGGAAGGCCTGGACAGATATGTAGCCGAACAGCTCTCCCCCCTGGGGTGGGAGATAGAGACGGCCTATACACGAGGCCGCGGCGACGCCACACGCCTGGCCCTCGAGGCCGCCGAGATGGGATATGAGGCGGTGATAGCCGCCGGAGGCGACGGCACCGTCAACGAGACGGCGGCGGCACTCTGCGGCACACAGACGGCGCTGGCAATAGTGCCGTGCGGCTCGGGCAACGGCCTGGCGCGCCATCTGGGCATCCCCGTCGACGTGCGCGAGGGAGTCAGGACGATACTCAATAACAAGGCACATGCCATAGACTATGCCACGGTTAACGGGCGCAAGTTCTTCTGCACGTTCGGCGTAGGGTTTGACGCCGCCGTGAGCGAGGCTTTCGCCCGCAAGAAGACCCGCGGCAAGCTGACATACATACAGAGCACATTCCAGACATACGCCCACTACGAGCCCGAGCTCTATACCATCAAGGCCGGGGGCAAGACGCTGACCGAAAAGGCATTCCTCGTAGCCGTGTGCAATGCCTCGCAATATGGCAACAACGCCTACATAGCACCGAGCGCCGTCATAGACGACGGACTGCTCGACGTCACGATAATCCATGCGGGCAACCCCCTGTCGACCGCCCTCGTGGGCTTCGACATGCTCACGGGCATGATAGAGAAGAACGTGCTCATCGACACCTTCCGCACTCCCTCGCTCACCATCTCACGCCAGGGAGGTGGACCGGCGCACATTGACGGCGAACCCCTCAACATGGACTCCGAGCTCGACATCGTGTGCCATCCGTCGAGCCTGCGCGTGGTGTCGCCCCCCCGCACCGCCGAGATAAAGCCGTTCATCACCCCGGCCACGGCCATGTTCTCTGATTTCAAGCTGGCCGTCAACAAACTCTTCCACCAGAAAATCTGACGGGACTCAGAGCCTCACGGCCCAGTAGCCCATGCGCCTCAGCAGACGCTCGAAAGTGTCGTGAAGATGCAGTGCTCCAATGGCACGGCGCCACAGGGGGACATCACCGACATGTGTCGAGTCGAGCGGTCTCTCGAGCCATCCCCCGTTCAGCAGATGATGAGCGACAGCTCCCTTCCCTCCTACAAATAGCCCTTCGGGATAGACCGTGAGGCCGTCTGCGAGAAACTGTTTCCCCATCCGGGACGCGTGTGCATCATATCCCGCCACAGATTCGGCGATGAGCGCCTGTATGAGAGGGAGAATCATGAGATCGAACCTGAGCGACATCGGCATAGACCTGTCCGACGACGTGACGAAGGGACGCCCCTCGTAATGGCGCAGACATGCCTGAAGAAAGGGATGATGCGGCTCGGCACCGAACAGATGGCTCGTAAGCGCCATGACGGGACGACGGATGTCGAGGGTGACGAACTCGCGCCCTATGAACATTCGGTCTGACATATATGGCCTCAACGACCCGTAGAGCATCACGTCCGTGTCCATATAGATACCGCCATATCGTTCGACGGCATATAGACGCACATAGTCTGTGGCAAACGCCCACATGCGGTTGTCAAGAGCCTCGCACATGAACCTGTTATCGATATGGCGCACAGCCTCCATGTCCCACAGCCTGAGCTCGCACTCGGGCATGTGACGGCGCCATGAGGCTATGCAGTCACGGACCGAAGGGGGCATCTCCTCTCCGCTGAACCAGCAGTAATGTATTATGTCAGGTATCATATTGCGAAATTAATGTTTTTCCGAACCATAACAAAATACTCAAAATAAAAAGGAACTGCTTCACGCAGCTCCTTTCCATGAGTTTCCAATAGGTACAATTTCTAAGGTAAAAAAGATTGTTTTAGGTTCGTGATGCAAAGGTAGGCCTAAAATTGTTGGTGGAGAAATTTTTTTATATGTTATCCAACATAATTTATTAGCCATTTATTTGCACTTTTTGTTCATTTCTGCCATAACTTATTGTAATTCAACATATACGTCATAAAGACAATAAGCGGCGCAGAATGGTTAAAATACGTTAATAATCAAAATTTCCGCCTGATTATCACCCGTTGAAGATAGCTGTCGAGAGATTTTCGCCATCCCAGACGGCATAAGAGAAACGGGTTATCCAGTCGCCCAGAACCACCACGCGGGCGCCGTCGGGGAGGGGGCGGTCGAGCAGCACATGCTGATGTCCGAAGATGAAATAATCCACCTTATTGTCGTCATCACGCGAGGCATTATATTCCGCAGCCCAGCGCACAAGGCTCTCGCCCGCTCCGGCCTTGGGGACATATCCGCCATGCTTGCGGCTGTGCGCCGACCATGCGTGGGCAAACCCCACAGTCCAGCGCGGATGTATGGCGGCGAACATAACCTGGGCCGGACGGCAGCGGAAAAGCGCGCGGAGAGCCCTGAACGTACGTGGCAGCCGCCCCACCCCGTCGCCATGTTCCATCAGGAACCGGCGCCCGTCCAGAGATGTCTCCATGATGCCGTCGTGTACCTTCAGGCCGATCTCGGCGGGGAGATAGTCGAATATCCAAATGTCGTGATTCCCCTTGAACCACGTTATCTCGACCCCGGCGTCGGCCAGCTCGGCCAAGGCACCGAAAAAGCGCGTGAAGCCCCTCGGCACCACGTCGCAATATTCCCACCAGTAGTCGAGGATGTCGCCTAGCAGAAACAGCCTGCGCGCCGTAGGGGCTATCGAGCGCAGGAAACGTACCACCTTCATCTCGTGGGCGCGCGGGTCAGCTATGTATCCGGCACCCAGATGGAGGTCTGAGATGAAATATGTCAGTCCGCCACAGGCCATCAGAGGAATCCGAGGTCAAGTTTGGCCTCCTCGCTCATCATGTCCTTGTTCCACTCGGGCTCGAAGACGATGTGTATGTCGACGCTCTTCACACCCTCGATGCTCTCGAGCTTGATGCGGGCATCGTCGACAAGAAAGTCTGCGGCGGGACATGACGGTGCCGTGAGGGTCATGGTCACGTCGAGCGCACCGTCATCGGCGAGGTCTATTCCATAGATAAGCCCGAGGTTGTAGATGTCGACAGGTATCTCGGGGTCGTAGACAGTCTTGAGGAGCTCTACGACACGCTCCTCTATCTTGAGTTTCTCTTCGGGAGTCATAGTTGGGAATAAGTTGTTGTCATCATTTCTTCCTGGCGGCGCCGCGGGTGGTGACCAGGATGGCGCCGTTGGCGCCGCGCATGCCATACTGGGGCGCACTCTTCAGCACCTCGACATGCTCCACGTCATAGACGCTCACAAAGTCAAGCGACTCGACCTGCGTGCCGTCAACCATATAGAGGGGCTCGTTCGAGAGGAGCAGCGAGCGCTGGCCGCGTATGTTGGCGCGTGTCTGGCCGTCGGTGGTCGTCACCGTCAGGCCCGGCACAAGCCCCGTGAGGGCCTGCAGCACATTGCGCTGGCCCGAGCGGCGCAACTGTTCGCCGCTGATGCCCGCGCTCGAGCCCGTGTACTCGCGGCGCTTCACATAGCCGTATCCTTCGTTGACAAGGTCCTCGTCCTGCCAGACGTTATACTTGGGGCCCTCCTCGAGTATTATCTTCATGCTCTTGCGTCCCTCGACGGGGATGCGTATCCTGTTCTTCTTCACAATAAGTGTCAGGGTGTCCCCGGCCCCCACATTGGTCAGGCCGAAGCGACCTTTCTTGTCCGACATGGCATAGCGGTCCTTGTCGGTGTTATAGACCTTGACCTTCTTGACGGGCTGGTTGTTGCCGTCGAGTATGAGGCCGTTGAAGGGGATGTCACCCTCACTCTCGCCCGCCATGACCGCCCCGGCCATCACGAGCATCAGCACAAGCATCAGATGTCTCATAAGATTCTTCATTTCCATAGGTTTATTCTTTAAGGTATCTCTCAATGTGCCTCGAGCCAGTTGTCGCCCGTACCGGCCTCGGCTATAAGGGGCACGGCGCCGTGATAGGCGTCGGCCATACCCCTCTCGACCAGCTCGCGCATCTCGTCGAGCTCGGAGGGGACAATGTTGAATATCAGTTCGTCGTGCACCTGCATTATCATGCGCGAGCGCAGTCCGCGCCGCTCCATCTCGGCGAATATCCTCACCATGGCCACCTTGATAATGTCGGCGGCAGTGCCCTGGATGGGGGCATTGACGGCATTGCGCTCGGCATACGCCCTCACGGCCGCGCTGCGCGACGTGATGTCGGGCAGATAGCGGCGACGCCCCATGCGGGTCAGGGCATACCCCTTCTCGCGCGCCTCGACAACCGCCCGGTCCAGATACTCGCGTATGTGGGGATAGGTGGCAAAATATCCGTCTATCAGCTTCTTGGCCTCGGCGCGGGCTATGCCGAGACGCTCGCTCAGCCCGAAGGCCGAGATACCGTAGACGATGCCGAAATTGGCCGTCTTGGCGTGGCGGCGCTGGTCGTCTGTGACCTCGGCGAGCGGCACGCCGTAAATCTTCGAGGCCGTGATGCGGTGGATGTCGTCGCCGCTCAGGAAACCCTCGATCATATCCTTGTCACCGCTCAGGTCGGCGATGAGGCGCAGCTCTATCTGCGAGTAGTCGGCGCTCATGATCACGTCGCCCGGGTCGGCTATGAACGCGCGGCGTATCTCGCGCCCGTCGTCGGTGCGCACGGGGATGTTCTGCAGGTTGGGATTGGTCGACGAGATGCGCCCGGTGGCGGTGACGGTCTGGTTGTATGACGTATGTATCTTGCCTGTGCGCGGGTTGATGAGCGCGGGGAGCGCGTCGAGATAGGTGGTGATGAGCTTGCGCAGGCGGCGTATCTTGAGTATCAGGCTCACCAGGGGCACACGGTGGGCATATTTCTCGAGCACCTGCTCGGTGGTCGAGTACTGCCCCTTGGCGGTGCGCTTGGCCTTGGGGTCGATCTGCAGGCGGTCGAACAGCACCATACCCACCTGCGAGGGCGAGCCGATGTTGAACGGCCCTCCGGCCATCTCGTATGCCTCCTCTTCCATCCCGGCAAGCTGCTCCTTGAGCTTGGCCGACAGCCTCACCAGCACCTCGGGGTCAATCCTCACGCCGATCCACTCCATCGCGGCGAGGACGCGCGTCAGCGGAAACTCGACCTCGTGCAGCAGCGGCGTCATGTCGCGTGCAGCCACCTCGGCGTCGAGCAGCGGGCGCAGACGCAGGCTCACGTCGGCCTCCTCGCAATAGCGTGCCATGGCGGCATCGGTGTCGAGCGGCTTCTGCGGATGTCCCGGCTTGGCGTCGGGAGCGACGCCGCTCAGGGTGACGTGGAGGTATTTCGAGGCCACCTGCCCTATGTCGTGCCTCATCTCGGGGTCTATGACATAGTGGGCCACGGAGGTGTCATAATACCGGGTCTCGAACTCAATGCCGTCGAGCCTCAGCAGCAGCATGGCGCGCTTGATGTCGTGGCCCACAATCACGGGCCCCTTCTTGCCGAAAAGGGGCGCCAGCAGGGCCAGCGTCTCGCCGCGGGCACTCCCCGGGCGGGGCACGGGGATATAGACACCCTCGCACCCGGTGTCAGAGAGGGCCACACCCTCGAGCACCGACGACATCGCGTCGTCGCCCACGGCATACACGGCCATGCCTATGGCGTCGCGGCCGGCCATCCGTGCCACGGCCTCGCCGACCTCGGCGGCGGTTGCGGCGACCGCATAGCGGTGTTCCTCGCACACGGTGACGGGGGCCGCATCGGCATCCGGGGCCACATCAAACAGCGACCCCATCTCACCCTCGGGCACCTCCTTCACCTCGGGTGCCGCCACAGGTTCGGTGACCGTGCGGCTCCTGAGCCTGGCGATGAGCGACTTGAAATCGAGCTCCTGGAATATGGCCATCAGCGCGTCGACATCCGCGGGACGGCGCTCCAGGCTGTCGGGAGCAATATCCACGGGCACGTCGCGGCAGATGGTGGCGAGCCACTTTGACATGCGTATCTTGTCGGCGTTCTCCTCGACACGCTTCTTGAGCGCGCCCTTGAGGGAGTCGGTATGCTCGAGCAGGTTCTCGACGCTCCCCCACTCGGCTATCAGCTTCTGTGCCGTCTTCTCGCCCACACCGGGACATCCGGGTATGTTGTCCGAGGCATCACCCTCGAGCGCCAGCAGGTCTATTATCTGGCGGGGCTCCGAGACGCCGAAACGCTCGCAGACCCTCGCCGTATCCCTGACCTCGAACCCCTCGCCTTTTATGGCGGGGCGGTACATGAAGATGTGCGGCCCCACAAGCTGGCCGTAATCCTTGTCGGGGGTCATCATGTAGGTGTCAAAACCCTCGGCGGCGGCACGTGTGGCCAGGGTGCCTATCACGTCGTCGGCCTCATACCCCTCGACCTCGACCACCGGGATGCGGTATGCCTCGAGGATGCGCTTTATCCAGGGGATGGCCAGCGTGATGTCCTCGGGCTGTTTGTCGCGCTGCGCCTTGTAGGCCTCGAACTCCTTGTGGCGGAACGTGGGGCCGTGGGGGTCGAAGCAGACAGCGATGTGCGTGGGATTCTCCTTGCGCAGCAGGTCGTCGAGCGTGTTGCAGAATCCGAAAATGGCCGACGTGTTGAATCCCGCCGACGACATGCGCGGCGAGCGTATCAGCGCGTAGTAGGCACGGTATATCAGGGCGTATGCATCGAGCAGAAACAGGCGTTTGTCCATAGGGCTGGTCGGTTTTGAGGGTATAAAATTACTCAATTCCCGCGACACCATACCAATCGCGGCGCGGTTTTTTGAGTATTTTGGTTAAAATTGTACGTTTTACAGAAATTTTCGTAATTTTGCACTCCGTTATGACCCCCCTTCAGAACATCAGACATACGCTTGAACCGCGTCTCGACAGGCTCCACGCAGTCATTGTCGACGCCCTGAGCTCGCCCAATCCGATGATGAACCGGGTGATAGGCCACTACCTGAGCCACCGGGGGAAAGAACTGCGCCCCATCATGGCCATGCTCACCGCCGACCTGCTGGGCGGAGAGCCCCTCTATGACGTCGTGCTGCCCGCCGCCGCCATAGAGATACTGCACAACGCGTCGCTGATACACGACGATGTGGTCGACAACTCGGACACCCGCCACGGCGTCGACACCATCAACGCCCTTTGGGACAACCATATAGCCGTACTTGTCGGCGATTTCTTCGTCTCCAGGGCCCTGAGCCTCGCCGCCTCGACCAAAGACCTGCGTGTCATCGACACCCTGGCCGGACTGGGCGCCCTGCTCTCGCTCGGCGAGATGGACCAGCTCGACAACGCCCGCGAGCACTCGCTGACCGAGGAGGGATATTTCAGGATCATCACCCACAAGACAGCCTCACTCTTCACAGCCTGTGTCGAGGTGGGCGCATACTCGGCCGGAGTCACCGACAGCCGCCTCGACCTGCTCAGGCGCTATGCCACCATCTTCGGCCAGTGCTTCCAGATTACAGACGACATCTTCGACTACTACCCCTCCGAGAAGCTCGGCAAGCCCACCGGCAACGACCTGCGCGAGGGCAAGGTGACACTGCCGCTGCTCTGCGCCCTCGCGTCGGGCCACCCCGACGCCCCGGCCATGCGCACCCTGCTGCAGAGCGACACCCTCGGCGACAGCGAGATAGCCACCCTCATAGCCTTTGCGGTCGACACGGGAGGGGTCGACGAGGCCCGGCGCAAGCTCTACGCCCTGCGCGACGAGGGTCATCGCCTGGCATGCGAGATTGCTCCCGGCGTCTCGCCCAACCCGCTGTCAGTGCTGCTCGACTTTGTGATAGACCGCGACAGCTGATCTTTCCCCCCTCAACACCATACGTCCACGGTGCAAGCGGCCACGTGCGCCGCTTGGAAAACAAGAGAACCGATGAAACGAGACACCTCAACGCGCGGGGGACTTGTGCGCCCCAAGAAAGCCCTGGGCCAGCATTTCCTGACCGACGAGCCCACAGCACGCCGCATAGCCGACACCATAGCGCCCCCCTCGGGGCTCCCGGTGCTCGAGGTCGGCCCCGGAATGGGTGTCCTGACCAAATACCTGCTGGCCGACGGCCACGACCTCAAGGTGGCCGAGATAGACGGCGAGTCTATCGAGTACCTGCGCCGCAACTATCCCGAGCTGAACACCGGGGGGCGTCTGCTCGACGCCGATTTCCTCAAGCTCGACCTCAACGCCGTGTTCGGAGGCCGCGAGATGTGCGTCATCGGCAACTACCCCTACAACATATCGTCTCAGATATTCTTCCACATACTCGACTACCGCGACACCGTGACCCTGTGCTCGGGCATGCTGCAGCGCGAGGTTGCCGAGCGTCTGGCGGCCCCCGCGGGTACCAAGGCCCGCGGCATACTGAGCGTGCTGCTCCAGGCGTGGTATGACGTCGAGTATCTCTTCACCGTCCCCCCTGGAGTCTTCAATCCCCCGCCCAAGGTGCAGAGCGGCGTCATAGTGATGCGCCGCAACGGGTGCCGCGACCTCGGGTGCGACGAGAAGCGCTTCAAGGCCGTGGTCAAGACCGCCTTCGGGCAGCGCCGCAAGACCCTGCGCAACTCCGTGCGCCCCCTTCTGCCCCCCGGGGCACCCCTGCCCGACTCCCCGCTGCTTGCCATGAGGCCCGAACAGCTCTCGGTCGATGATTTCGTCAGGCTCACACTCATGCTCAGTCCCCAATGAAAGAATTCACACCCGAATACCTCAGCCACCTCCACAAGATAATCGAGGACCACGCCGACGACGCGGCCCGCGAGGAGCTGGCCGACCTGCACCCCGCCGACATCGCCGACCTGTACCGCGACCTTGACCTCGAGGACTCGGAATACCTCTTCAGGCTGCTCGACGAGGACGCCCAGGCCGACGTGCTCATGGAGCTCGACGAGGACGAGCGCTCGCGCCTCCTCTCCAAGATGGACGCCGAGGACATCGCCAAGCAGATAGAGCACCTCGACACCGACGACGCCGTAGACATCATCCAGGAGCTCGACGAGGACGAGCGCGACAAGATTCTCAGCCACATCGACGACGTGGAGCAGGCCGGAGACATCATCGACCTGCTGCAGTATGACGAGGACACCGCCGGCGGCCTCATGGGCACCGAGATGATCGTGGTCAACGAGAACTGGAGCATGCCCGAGTGCATCAAGCAGATGCGCATGCAGGCCGAGGACATGGACGAGGTCTATTACGTCTATGTCGTCGACAACGACGACCGCCTGCGCGGCACCCTCCCCCTCAAGAAACTCATCACCCACCCCTCGGTCTCCAAGATAAAGCATGTCATGGAGACAGACCCCGTGGCCGTCAAGGCCGACACACCCATCGACGAGGTGGCCCTCGACTTTGAGAAATATGACCTCGTGGCGATGCCCGTCATCGACTCGATAGGGCGCCTGCTGGGACGCATCACCGTCGACGACGTGATGGACAAGGTGCGCGACTCGTCCGAGCGCGACTACCAGCTGGCATCAGGTCTGTCGGGCGACGTCGAGAGCGACGACAAGCTGCTGGCCCAGACCAAGGCGCGTCTGCCGTGGCTCCTCATCGGCATGATAGGCGGCCTTTGCAACTCGTTAATACTCGGGCGCTTCGAGGGTGGATTTGCCGTCGACCCGGCCCTCGCCCTCTTCATCCCCCTCATCGGCGGCACGGGCGGCAACGTGGGCACACAGTCGTCGGCCATCGTGGTCCAGGGTCTCGCCAACGGCTCGCTCGACGTCAAGAAATCGGCCACACAGCTGGTCAAGGAGCTCGGCGTGGGGCTGCTCAACGGCTCGATAATAGCCCTGCTCGTACTTGTCTACAACTACCTCACCATCGGCCAGGGACATCTCGCCACCACATACGCCGTGAGCCTGTCGCTGTTCTGTGTGGTGATGTTCGCATCGGTATTCGGCACCTTCGTGCCCCTCACCCTCGAGAAACTCAAGATTGACCCCGCCCTGGCCACAGGCCCCTTCATCTCGATCACCAACGACATCATAGGCATGGTCATCTACATGGGCATCTCCACCTGGCTCCTGTCGGTGTTCCATCCCTGAAAATACTCAGTCACCCCACCCCATCACCATACCATGAAAAGAATCAGCAGCATCATCGCCATCCTCCTCACCACCCTCGCAGCCGCCGCCCAGCTCCCCGCCAGCAGCGACGTGATGGATGTCACCGCCCGTGTGGCCGACAGGTTCATAGCCCGCTATCCCGACGTCGGCGCCAAGAGCCATGTCGGCGGCAAGACCCGCAACAGCAAGATATGGACCCGCGGAGTCTTCTATGAGGGACTGCTCAACGCATACCGCGAGAATCCCCGCGAGGACTGGCTCAGATACTGCACCGACTGGGGCGAGTTCCACAACTGGGTCAGCAGCTCGGACACCGAGGCCAAGAACCACAACGCCGACTACCAGTGCTGCGGACAGGCATACCTGCAGATGTATCTCATGGACCCCTCGCAGACCGTGAGGATGGAGCACATACGCATGCGCATCGACAACATGATGGCCACCGGGAGGGTCAACTTCTGGTATTGGGTCGACGCCATACAGATGGCCATGCCCGTCATGGCCATGCTCGGCGACATCACAGGCGACCCCGCCTACTGGACCCGCATGTACGAGATGTATGCCTACACACGCGACAGCCAGGGGGGCGACAAGCGCGGCGGCGGACGCCCGCTGTTCAACACCTCGACCGGGCTGTGGTATCGCGACTATAAGTTCGACCCGCCATACCGCGACCTCACCGAGCCCGACAAGGACTGCTACTGGAGCCGTGGCAACGGATGGGCCTACATGGCCCTGGCAAGGGTGATGCAGTTCACACCCGCCACCGAGAGCCACCGCGACACGTATGCCGCAGATTTCATCGCCATGAGCCGCGGGCTCAAGGATTGCCAGCGTCCCGACGGGTCGTGGAGCGTGAGCCTCGCGGCCCCCCTCAACCTCGGCCCCGCGGGGAGCGAGGGCCCCGAGATGACAGGCACGTCGCTCTTTGTCGGAGGCATGGCATGGGGCGTGCGCACAGGGTTGCTCGACGCCGACACATACCTCCCCGTCATCGCAGCCGGATGGCAGTCAATGGCCTCGGCAATCCACCCCGACGGCAAGGTGGGCTATCTGCAGGGCACAGGGTCGAGCCCCGAGGACGGCGCACCCATCACATACGACACAGACCCCGACTTCGAGGACTTCGGCGTGGGATGCTGGCTATGGGGCGCAGCCGAGGTACACGCCCTCGCCGCCGCCATCGAGGAGGGGCAGAGCGTCATCACCTCGCCCGCCGTCACCGGCACCGCAGGTGCATACCACGACCTGCTCGGACGCCGCATAGACCACCCCGTGCCCGGCCACATCTACATCCACCGTGGCCGCTGTGTGGTCTACCGCCTGAAATAGTCGTTATATATCTTTATCCCGAATACGATTGCCGCACAGATAGTGGTGATGACATTGGTTATCACCAGCGGCCAGTTGTGCAGCAACGCACCCTGCACTATGAAGAACGCACCCCCCAGCCCCATCAGCAGGAAGGTAGGCATGGCTATGCCGTCGGTGTCGCGCGTGCGGATGGTGTAGATGGCCTGTGGCAGATAGCCGCACACCATACAGATGGCAGCCGCATAGCCGAAGATATTGATCCAGACAGGACTCATAGACAGATGGTTTTCTTATTATAACGCCACACAGACCTCCGATAGTTCCCGACCTGCAAAAAATATCCCCACACCGCACTCCCCGGCGGTTTGCACGCCTCGGCGGAATTGCCTAACTTTGTGTCAGCGATGAAGAGACCCTGCGCCATCATATTCCCCCTCGTCCTGCTATGCCTGTGGATTGCAGGCTGCACCCCCGCGTCGACGCGCGAGGCGCTGGCTCGCGCCGACTCCATCATGGCCGCCGCCCCTGACTCAGCCCTCGCCATCCTCGACGCCCTCGACCCCGCCACCCTCAACAGCGACGAGACAAGGGCCATATATGCTGTGTCGCTTACCGAGGCACGGCACATGGCCTATGTGCCTGTCTATGACGACTCGCTCATCACCATGGGCGCCGACTACTATCTCACCCACGGTTCCTCCGACGAAAAGGCCCGGGCGTTCTACTACTCAGCCATCGTCAGGTACAATAACAGCAATTACGAACAGGCCATTGTCGACGGCCTCCGCGCTGAGAAACACGCCATCACTACCTCCGACCACCTACGCCTCGGCCTGATCTATCGCACGATAGCCGACTGCTTCAGGGCATTATATGATTGGTCGAGTGCCTTGCATTATTATAGATTATCCTATCAATGTTTCAACAACGCACCTGATAATATATATACAGACTGGGCATTGCTCGACCTCTCAAGTGCCGAACAGATGAACGGCAACTATGAAAACGGAATAAAGTATATAAATATCGTAGAGAAGCATGCTAAAGAAAATGGAGACACACTTCTTTTAGCAGATGCGCTGCGCAATCGTGGATGCTGTTTCACGTGGCAAGGGGAAATACAACGATGCTATAAGTTGCTATGAATCTGCATTGGAGATGAATAATCTGTCTATGACTGCAAACGATTATGGAAACTTAGGGCAAGCATATGTGAACACAGGCGAAATCTTGAAAGCTAAAGCCTGTTTAGATTCATTACGCCGATTAAATCCTGAGGATATGTCTTTAGAATCAATAATGGCAAATTACAACAAGGATTTTGAGTCGGCTTATAGATTGCTAAAGAACGAGGTCAGCTTTCAGAATAGTGAGGTTCAAAAATTTTCAAACCGGAATTACGCAAGGACAATCACTGAGTATTTCAAAGAAGAAGAGACTGCTATTTCCACGAAGCTTAAAAATAATGAACTTATCACATCAAGTATTATAATTATCTCTTTTTTGGCAATAATCTCATTGTTGATAATACATCGCTATCGTTCATGCGTATTACGCCAAAAGATGGAGAATAGCATGTTTGAAGCGCGGGATGTACGGAAACTACTATCTGAAAAAGAAAGCTATGTCAATTCCTTACAAGAAGAATTGACAAAAAACAAATCTGAATTAGCAGATGCGCTCAACACTGTGAGACGCTTAGAATCTGCTCCTGTCGAGAAACCTGTTTACGCCAAGGCAAGAAACGAAATAAAGAAATTGCTGTCTTCACGTTTCGAAATTCTTGACCGTCTGTGTGACAAATATTTCCAATTCAAAGGATTGCCAAATAAAGACGAAAAAATCACGAAAGAGGTTATGGTAATAATCTCCGAAATTCAGAATGACGATCGTATTCAGGACAACCTTGAAAAAATAGTCAATGAGCATCTCGAAAATGTGATGATGCGATTTCGGAGCGATTTCCCTAATCTTAAAGAACGAGACTATAAACTATTCCTATATGTTTTGTTGAATTTTTCTCCTCGGGCCATAAGCATATTCCAAGGAATAACTACGGATGCTGTTTATAATAGAAAATACGTTTTGAAGAGAAAAATCACATCGTCATCGTCCGAAAATGCCCAAGAATACCTCTCATATATGGGATAAGAGATTGGACTACAGCTTATTGAATATTATCAACAGCCACCACAAAAACATATAACACTGAATATCAGCAAGTTAAGCAGACCGAGAGATTTTTGTAGTCTCTCGGTCTATATATTGCTGTATATCAATGATTTATAAATCAAAATACGAGATTATTCTCAGGTAAAAATAATGCTTTATCGAATTATATGGCCTAACTTTGCACAAGCTTTTTAATTATTAATTATGTTATTGAGAAACATTTTTATCACAACATTGCTCGTCTGGATGTGGATACCTGCATTCGGCCAAGACGCAGGCTCTACCACTCCCCCTCCATCGGAAAGAGTAGTAATCCATCGCCATGAGACAAAGCCCTCTGTCTCCCGTCCCCATGCCCCCTCCAATCAGTTCATCACAATGGACTGGTATGCGGAGCAAGGCATCTGCACCTTTGACCTCACGGAGGATGCACAGTTCATCACCGTCGAGTTCACCGAGACCGAATCCCTCTGGACTGTCACCGAGACCGTCCCGACCTCTGAGCCCGTGCTCTACATCTCCCTCACGCCCGGAACCTACACTATCACCTGCACCACCGACAACGGTAATACCTACAGTGGTGAATTCATTTTTTAACCAAAATCAAACAAATTCATGAAAACAACCAACCTTTTCCGCGTGGTTGCGATGCTTGTGCTCGCAATCGCGGGCGCGCTCTCCGCGAGTGCCGGAGGTGCCCTGACGGTCAGCCGTATGGCCATGACCTCAGACGGCAACTTTAACTACAAACACTTTGAGGTTCAGGCTACCACAGCCGGAACACACTATGCAGAGTTATGAATAACTGCTTATGAAATCCAAGATAAACATGATTGACGGCAGTTAGCCAGCCTCAATCATAATTATGTTTCAAAAAAGAATTTCATTATGACAATATACATAGAATGTATGACGGGTATTCCGCGACCCCCATGCGGGGGCCGCAGGTCGGGGGGATGGCGCTTCCCCCCAAGGCGAGCCTTGGGGCTACGTTCCCCGGCCCCGCACAAGGCGGGGCAGCATCGTACGGACAGCTTACATTACGAAGCCGACAGGTTACCTCCTATAAGGCCGACAGATATTCACATCACGCGTCCGGCAAATTGCCGACCACATGCCGCTAAGGCCCGACAGGTATTCAACGAATCCGGCATGTACCGCACCATACACTCGGTAAATTGCCGACCACATGCCGCATCGACAGCCATCGCCCTGCGGACGCAGGGCACCGTCCTAATAGCCTATGGGCTTGCCCATAGGTAAACAGTCGCAACACGAACCTTGCGGCCCCCGCATGGGGGCCGCGGCACCATATGCGAAGGTGCCCGGACGCCCTGCGGGAGCCCGAATGGATGGATAACCGCCTGTACCTATGGGCAAGCCCATAGGCTATTAAGACGGTGCCCCGCCTCCGGGGGGCGTATGGCTAACACGGCCCTATGTCGCGCAAAACCGATTGAACGGAACCTGCATCCGCGGGGCGCAAAGCCAAGTCGGCCCGATGTCGCGCAAAACCGACCTATGGAAACCGCCCCGCCTTGTGCGGGGCACGGAAATGTAGCCCCGAGGCTTGCCTCGGAGGATATGCCATACCCTTTCTCCGGGTGCCCGAAGGGTATCCGGGAATACCCGCCAAAGACTGGGAGGGCATGTAGGACGAAATAAGACAGAAGATTCACGGACGGCCGTCCGAACCAAGTCCCGCCAGAGTGTGCGTGGGCCATTTTATGAATCCATCCATGGACGGCGCCGTGAATCTTCTTTTTTAAAAACGAAGGAATTTTAAAGAAATTTGGCTGAAACGTTTGCATGAGTGAAAAAATGTCTCTATTTTTGTATCGGATTCATAAAATAGCTCATGCCTAACTAAAATTTTTTTAAACATGAAAAAACAGTTATCCTTATTTGCTCTCGCGGGCTTCGGGCTCGTGAACGCAATGGTGAGCTATGCCGCGCTGCCACAACTGCAACCTGCCGACGGCGAGATTGGCGGTCATGAATATGTCGATTTAGGTCTGCCCAGCGGCCTGCTGTGGGCTACCTGCAACCTCGGTGCGGAGACACCTTATGAAGCCGGAAATGTATATGCGTGGGGACAGGTGCAGCCTCTCGACAACCGCATCAGCCCCATTAACTATGAACATTATGTCGGCCTCACTGACAGGGGCGACTATATATTCCGCGACCTCGGCAACAACATCTGTGGCACCGAGTATGACGCGGCTGCCGCAGCTTGGGGCAACGGATGGCGAATGCCTACAACCGCAGAGATTGTCGAGCTCATGAACCATACGCTTGGCGCCGAAGGGTACTCATGGTCGTGGACCGATGACGGCTGCGACGGCATGGTGCTCGGTGACCGCATGTTCATACCTGCCGGAATCCACCGCGACGTGGTGGGCTCTGAGGATGTCGAGTACCGCGACGTGAACATAGGCTCGTACTGGTCGGGAACCATGACCGATTTCCCCTCCGAGTATTATCCCGTGCAGGTATATCAGGATTATCTGAGGTTCTATCCCTTCACAGACAAGGCATGGCTCAGCACCATGCTCAAGTCGATGTCCGCCAATATCCGTCCAGTCTACGGCGCAATCAATGACTCTGCGGTCGACGAAGCCTATTTCGACTCGAAGCCCGAACTCTCGGGCATTGCCGAGGCTGTTGCCGAGGGGGCCAAGGTCGGCGTGAGGGTTGTCGGCGGGTCGCTTGTTGTGACAGGTGCGCCCGAAGGTGCGTCAGTGGCGGTCTATGACCTTGCCGGACGCCGCGTGATGGCCTCTGCCCTCAACGGCCATACGGTAGACCTCCCCGCCCTCACCCCCGGCGTCTACATCGCCACCGTAGCCGGGAAGAGTGTGAAGATAAGGTTATGAGGGGGTATAGGTTAAAGGTTAAAGGCTGGTATTCCTAATCAGATTCCCTAATTCCTAATTCCTCATTCCTCATTTTATGACATCGCCCCTTGCGGGGCTCATTGGGTGGGATTGTCCGTTTCCCGGGGTTCCCTGCGGTCACCCCGGGTTAACGATGACATCGCTCCCGACGGGAGCTCTTTGCGTTGCCTTGTGCCAACCGGGGGATTCGGTGGCACAGCCCATTACTAATTCCTCATTTCTCATTGTTTCAGGCCCGGAGGGCCGTCGTTATGACTAACCCGGGGTGACCATAGGGAACCCCGGGAAGAGTCCGACACGAACCACGGAACCCCGCAAGGGGTGATGTCATAAGTTGCGACATATAACATCGCCCCTTGCGGGGCTCATTTGGTGGGATTGTCCGTTTCCCGGGGTTCCCTGCGGTCACCCCGGGCTAACGATGACATCGCTCCCGACGGGAGCTCCCGGGGTTGCCTTGTGCGACGTGGGGGATACGGTGTGGGCACCCATTACTAATTTCTCATTCCTAATTCCTAATTGATCTCATTCCTAATTAATTTGTGTTCCTGACTTTTCATTATATATAATTGGAGAAAGCGTTGAAGAAATGTGGGACGGTTCAATTCCGTCCCACATTTCTCATTGTTTCGGGGCGCTTTTTTTCAACCAATGGGATGGGTTTTGCGTTTTTTTTGTAATTTTGTGGGTTAATCGACACCCTTTGTATGCGTAAACTCAATCCATTGCATCTGCTTCTGGCCGTGATTGTCGCCGTGATGACGGTGGCATGCGCCAATATGGGACGCCCCGAGGGTGGCCCGCGCGACGAGACGCCCCCTGCATACGTGAGCTCGAATCCCGCGATGGGACAGCTGAGAGTGAAGGGTAACAAGGTGACGGTGACGTTCGACGAGAACATCGCCCTCGACGACGCCATGAACAAGATTGTGGTATCTCCGGCGCAGCGCACCACCCCGGCAATATCCATTGTGGGACGGCGCGTCACCGTCGAGCTGCGCGACACGCTGATTCCCAACACCACATACACCATAGATTTCTCGGATGCCATCAAGGACCTCAACGAGGGGAATGTGCTCGACGGGCTGGCGCTCGACTTTGCGACGGGCGACTCGATAGACACCCTGCGCATCTCAGGAATGGTCTTCGAGGCGCGCACGCTCGAGCCCGCTCAAGGTATGCTTGTCGGGGTCTACTCAAACCTGTCTGACACGGCGCTGACCACACTCCCCCTCGAGCGCATCACCAAGACCAACCAGCTCGGGCAGTTCACGCTGCGCAACCTCAAGGAGGGGGTCTACCGCATATTCGCCATCAACGACGTGAACCGCGACTATCACTGGGACAGGTCGGAGGACATCGCGTTCTATGACGTCACGGTGTCTCCTACAAGCGAGCCGATGACGGTGACGGACACGCTGGTGAGCGCGTCGGGCGAGCGCGACTCGATGGTGACGCGCGGAGCCACACGCTTCCTCCCCGACGACGTGCTGCTGACATGGTTCAACGAGGGGTATTCGGCGCAGTATCTCAAGGACTACAAGCGTCCGGCCCTCAACCAGATAACGCTCAATTTCGGCGCAAAGGCCGACTCGCTGCCGAGGATGCGTCTGGTCAACACCCACCGCGCGGGCGATGACATAAGCCTGTGGACGTCACTCGACGCCTCGGCGGGGCTGGACTCGCTGACATACTGGATAACAGACTCGACCCTCTCGGACCTCGACTCGCTGTTCATCGAGACGCGCTACCTGCGCACCGACACGCTGGGCGAGCTGTCTGAGAAGACCGACACGCTCAAATTCCTGCTGCGCGGCAACCTGACCAAGAAGCGCCGCACACAGGAGGCCGAGAAGGCTGCCGAACGCCGTGCCAAGGAGCTGGCCGACATCGAGAAGCGCAACGAGTCGATACGCGAGCGCAACATAAAGCTGCGCGCCGAGGGTGAGGACACCACCGAGTGGCTGCGCCCCGAGGCGCCCGAGATCAAGTATCTCGACTTCAAGCTGTCGGGCAGTTCGTCGCAGGACCTCAACAAGCCGATGGTGTTCAAGTCGCCTACGCCGATCGCCTCGATAGACTCCACAGGGGTGAGGATGGAAATGGAGGTAGACTCGGTGTGGTATCCCGTGGCCGCGCCGAGGCTGACCCGCGCCGAGCCGCTGAGGCCGATGGTCTACGTCGCGCCATACGAGTGGGAGGAGGCCACCAGATACCGCATCACCATAGACTCGGCGGCGGTGACAGACGTTTTCGGCAACCACAACAAGCAGATACAGCAAGAGCTGAACACCAAGGCGAGGGCCGAGTACTCGACCCTCTCGTTCAACCTCTCGGGACTCGACGGACGCAAGGCCGTGGTCGAGCTGCTGCAGGGCGACAAGCCGGTCATCACCACTCCGGCCAAGGGTGACAATGTGCTGATAGAGTATATCAATCCGGGCGCATACTATGCGAGGCTGTTCATCGACGCCAACGGCGACGGCAAGTGGACCACGGGCTCGGTGGCCGACTCGATACAGCCCGAGGAGGTATATTACTATCCACGCAAGATAAACCTGAAGAAGAACTGGGACATGGAACAGGACTGGAACATCAACGAGCTCCCCGTAGACATGCAGAAACCCCAGGACATCAAGACCAACAAGCCCAAGCGCAAGAAGGGCGAGCGCGACGAGACCACTCCAGAGGAGGAGGAAGAGGACGAGTTCTTTGACGACCCGTTCATGCGCGACGCCACCCGCAACAACGGCCTCGGAGGCTCCACGAGGGGCACCGGGGTGCGCCGCGGCTCGAACAACCCGTATCTGTGATGACAATATGAACGCAACAGCCTCAAAACGTGTGGGCATACTGCTCAAATATGTCGTGCCCCTGGTCATCAGCATCGGCCTCTGCTGGCTGCTGCTCAGGGACATGGACCTGCGCGAGATGTGGCACACCGTGCGCACGCAGTGCGATTTCCGCTGGATGTGGGGCAACCTCGCCCTGGCGCTCTGCGCCCAGGTTGCGCGCGCTGCCCGATGGCGGATACAGCTCCGCGCCCTGGGCATAAAGGCCGGGCTGTGGGAGCTGTCACTGAGCATCTTCGGCACATATTCGGTCAACCTCGTGCTGCCCCGTCTCGGCGAGGTGTGGCGGTGCGGGTTCGTGGCACGGCGCGAGAAGGCGCCGTTCACGCAGGTGTTCGGGTCGATGGTGGCCGACCGTCTGGCCGACACGGTGTGCGTGGGGCTGCTCACGCTGCTCACGTTCACGTTTGCCGGAAGCCACCTCTCATCCTATCTCGGGCAGGATCCCGGTAAGCTGGAGTCGCTCACGGCCCTCGTGACCTCGCCCGTGCTGTGGGGTGTGATTGCCGCGTGCACTGTCGCGGCAGTGGCCCTCTTCATGCGCTTTCCCCGCCACTGGCTCGTGGTTAGGATCAAGAACATCTGGCGCGGACTGTGGAAAGGATTCGCCGTATTGGCCACGATGCCCGGCAAGGGGCGCTGGCTGCTGCTGACCGCCGCGATATGGGGCTCGTATATCGCCTCGATGTGGTTTGCCTTCCAGTCGTTCCCGCTCACGGCCGATGTGCTCGGCCTCTACGGGCTGCGCGCCCTGATGGTATGCTTCGTGCTGTCGAGCATCTCGATGGCTGTCCCCTCGAACGGCGGCATCGGCCCCTACCAGTGGGCGCTGATATTCGGCCTGTCGTTCTACTCGGCGGGTATTCCCGGCCTTGACTACCAATACTGTGCGGCCTTCGCCAACATGCTCATGGGCACACAGACACTTTTCCTCATCATCCTGGGCCTCTTCACATTCGGTTGGATAGCCCTCACAAACAAGAAGAAATGAAGCTCATAGACGACTCTGACGACTATTTCCTCCACGATTTCAGTGAGGAGAACGACAACACCGCCTCAACCCCTCAGCCCGGCGCCGGAGACGCCCCCGTCACGGACACTCCCGACACGCCCCGCGAGCAGACTGAGAGGAACTTCGACTTCAACGGCACCCCGGGGGTGACCCCCGACCCTCCCGCCAGGCCCCGTCGGCGACGCAGCCGCTGGCGGCGCACCATGTGGTGGGTGTTCCTGGTGCTGTTCGCCGTGCTGGCCGGAGCCTTCTACATACGCTATTTCGTGCCCCACACCACCGAGAGCAAGGTGACGGGGTTCATCACCAATGTCGAGAAGCGAGGCATCGTCTATAAGACCTTCGAGGGGGAGATGATCTCGCAGAGCCGCCTTGTCGACAAGGAGCACCTCTATCAGCGCGACGTGGTGTTCTCGATACCCGACGACTCGCTGGGACGCGCCCTGCAGGCCCTCCAGGGCACGGGACGCCCGGTCGAGCTGACCGTCAAGCGCTACTACGGCACCATACCCTGGCGCGGCGCCACCAACACCATAGTCACATCGTTCAGGGAGCTCTGAACCATATCCAATCCATAGCACAAGCAATGGCCATCCGCATACTGCCACCCGAAGATTTCCTCGAGGCCCGCGTCACGCTCCCCCTCTCGAAGAGCATGAGCGCGCGCGCCCTCGTCATCAGTGCCCTCACCGGGGGGGCACCCCTCCCCTCGCCCGTCTCGCGGTGCGACGACACCGACGCGCTCGTCAAGGCCCTCTCAGACCCCACGGCCACAGACATCAATGTCGGGGCCGCAGGCACCACCATGCGCTTCCTCACAGCCTATTATGCCGCCCGTCCGGGCCATCTCCCCGTCAGGCTCGACGGCTCGGAGCGCATGCGCCAGCGTCCCATAGGGACACTCGTCGAAGCCCTGCGCACACTCGGCGCCGACATAGAGTATGAGGGCGAAGAGGGATTCCCGCCCCTGCTGATACGCGGCAAGGCCCTCGAGGGGGGCACGCTCGACATCGACGCCTCGGTGAGCTCGCAATATATATCGGCCCTCCTCATGGTGGCGCCGCTCATGGCCCGGGGCCTGCGCCTCAACCTCAGGGGCGAGATTGCCTCGAAGCCCTACATCCGCATGACCCTCCGCATGATGGAGGATGCCGGAATCGAGTCCGAGCTCACGCCCGACACCGTGACGGTGCCCCACGGCACCTACACCCTCCCCGCCGACCCGCGTCCCATCGAGGGAGACTGGAGCGGCGCCGCCGTGTGGTATGAGACCGAGGCCCTTGCGGCAGGAATCATCACCATCGACAACCTTGCCGTGCATGATTCGGTGCAGGGAGACAGCCGCCTGGCCGACATCTACAGCCGCCTGGGTGTGGTCACCGAGGCCGAGGGTGACGAGGGTGTGCCCGAGCTCACGGCCAATCCCGACCCCGACGCGAGGGCAGTGATAGACTTCTCGGACTGCCCCGACCTGGCACAATGCGTCACCGTGACCTGCGCCATGCTCGGCATCCCCTTCAGGTTCAGCGGACTGGGCACCCTCGCCATCAAGGAGACCGACCGCGTGGAGGCACTGCGCCGCGAGCTGGCCAAGATCGGGGTCGGCATAGAGATACCTGCCCCGGGCTTCATGGAATGGGACGGACGGCGCCGTCCCGTCACCGAGCTCCCGGTGTTCGACACATACGACGACCACCGCATGGCCATGTGCCTCGCCCCGGTGGCCCTCTATATGCCCGGCATCATCATCAACAACCCCGAGGTCGTGAGCAAGTCATATCCCGAGTTCTGGACTCAGTTCGAGAGCGCGGGCTTCACACTGCTCGACCCCTCGGTGACACCCGACCCTCAGCCCGAGTCATGACAGGCGCGCTCATCATACTGGCCGTCACCATAGCCACAGGCATCGTGCTGCGGCTCACCCATCGTCCCGACCCGGCCGACGGGAACTCCCCTGCCCCGCCCTCTCCCGAACCTGAGACCAGCGAGTGCTGCGGCCTCCATGCCGTGTGCGAGAAACAGGCCGCCTCGGTCGAGGGGCCCGACTATTTTGACGACGAGGAGCTTGACCGCTTTGCCGGACACGACCCCGCCACATATACCGACGAGGAGGTCGAGGAGTTCCGCAACGTGCTCTACACCCTCATACCCTCTGACGTATTCCCGTGGGGAGCCTCGCTGACGCGCCGCGGTGTGGCCCTCCCCGACCCTCTGCGCGACGAGTGGATAATGCTTTGCGAGGAGGAGAAGGGATGACGGCCACAGGTATGCTCGGATACGGATTCTTTGTCAACGCCCTCATAGGGGTGCTTCTGCTGAGCGTGGCATCGGCCATCATAGGCACCTATATCGTGTCGCGCCGCCTCGTCTCAATCTCGGGCGGCGTCACCCACGCCTGCTTCGGAGGTCTCGGCCTCGGCTACTGGCTCGGCATCAGCCCCGTGGCCACCGCGGCCCTGTTTGCCGTCGGCTCGTCGCTGGGCGTACAGTGGATGTCGTCGCGCCACCGCGTGCGCGAGGACTCGGCCATCGCCGTCATCTGGGCCCTCGGCATGGCTGTGGGCACACTGTTCATATTCCTCACGCCGGGTTATGTGCCCGAGCTCAACGCCTTCCTGTTCGGCAACATCCTCACCATCTCGCGTGCCGACCTGTGGATGTTCGGCATCTTCACCGTCGTGCTCATCGCCTTCATGGCCGCACTCTACGACAGGATTGTCATCTGCGCCTTCGACCCCGACTTTGCCCGCGTGCGCAGGCTCCCCGTCACATTCATCTCCACGGTGATGACCGTGCTGACCGCCGTGTGCATCGTGCTCACCATCAGGCTTGTCGGTGTGATGCTGCTGATGTCGATGCTGGCCCTCCCGCAGATGACCGCCGAGGTATTCGCCCGCCGCTTCGGCAGCATAATGCGCCTCAGCATCCTCATCTCGCTGCTCTGCTCGGTGGGAGGCCTCTTCCTCGCCACCGTCATCGAGGTACCATGCTCGGCCCTCATAGTCCTCGTCATGGCCGCCGCCTACCTCCTCGCCCGTCTTATCAAACTGACAATATATTGACAATTAACCCCATATTATGCCATTAAATGACAATATATTGACAGTTAACATCGAAACTCCGCGGGAGATAATGCTGCGCATCGCGGCCAAAGTCAAGGCTCGCAGGCTCGAGCTTGACCTGACCCAGAGCGGACTGGCAGTCCGTGCGGCCATACCATTGTCAACATACCGCAGGTTCGAGCGTACGGGCGACATATCGCTCCAGTCGCTGCTAAACATAGCCATGGTGCTCGACTGTCTCGGAGACTTTGCGACGCTGTTTGCCACACGGCATTACAGTTCGCTCGAAGATATGGTCAACAATAACGACAAACCTCGCCGAAGAGGAAAGAAAAATGGATAATCTCAAAAGGATTGCCGTAACGTTTTCAGGCAACAAGGTTGGCAGCATGGCCCTTACCCCGGAGGGATTATGCGCCTTCGAATATGCCCCGGAATGGATTGCAGACGGGTTCTCCATCTCACCGTTCGAACTTCCTCTCCGTCCCGGCGTCTTTGTGGCCCGTCCGAGACCATTCGGAGGGGGATTCGGTGTATTTGACGATTCACTGCCGGATGGCTGGGGAATGCTCGTCCTCGACCGTTACCTGCGCTCGCAAGGCATCAACCCAACCACACTCAACCTGCTTGACAAGCTGGCCCTCGTGGGCTCTACAGGGCGCGGCGCACTCTCATTCGAGCCGGATCACAGCATCACAAAGTATGATGACATTGTAAACTTCGACGCACTTGCCACAGACGCCGCCCGAATTCTGACGTCAGATACCTATATGGGCCGTGGCATCGAAGAATTCCAGAGGCACGGCGGATCGCCCGGAGGTGCAAGGCCGAAAGTCTCGGTTACTATTGACGGAGAAGAATGGCTCGTAAAATTCAGGGCCACAAGCGACCCTTCTGACATAGGCGAGACAGAATACCGATATTCGTGCCTGGCACGCCGGTGTGGAATCGAGATGACGGAGACAAGACTCTTTGAGGGACGTTATTTCGGCACACGGCGCTTTGACAGGACATCAGGAGGCGGACGCCTCCATGTGGTGAGCATGGCCGGACTCCTCGGTGCAGACTACCGCGTGCCATCAATAGACTATTGCCATATCTTCAAAGTCGGCATGGCCCTGACAAGACGTGTCGACGAACTCTGGAAGATATATCGCCTCATGGTTTTCAATTATCTCATAGGCAACCGCGACGACCATGCCAAGAATTTCTCGTTCATCCGGCGCGGAGAGAGCTGGCATTTCGCCCCCGCTTATGACTTGCTCCCCTCTCACGGAATGAACGGATTCCACACCACGACATTCAATGACATAATCGCACCTGAGCCCACAGACCTTGTGGCAATAGCCGTCAGCTTTGGTCTCGACAGGAACGAGGCCAAGAAAACCTTCGACTCAATCCGCGCAGCCATAGCACAGGACCTGTAACGACAGACCGCGCCCGGGGACGGTTGGTCCGGCGGGCGCGGTGTGATGATGGTCTGTGACGGATTCCTGCTTATTTTGCAGCAGCGATAGAGTCCTTGCGGAACTGCTTGAGGAGCTTCTCAAGCTCAAGTGATGCCTTGCGGGCACGTGCGCCTGCGGCCTTGTTGCCGCTCTCTGCCTGCGAGGCAGCGTCCTTTGCGAATGCTTCGAAACCGGCTGAAATCTTTTCGACGAGGGTCTTCATTTGGGATGATGGAATTAAGGGTTGATATATTAGAGTTGATTCTTTTTGCTGCTGTGCTGCAAGAACTGATGAGAATTGCCGTGACAGGTAACAATTTGTAGATTTGCAAATTTACATACATTTATCGGATATTTGCAAATGTTTGGGACGTTTTTTCGGCTCTCGCTTCTCATAATGAGGACTTTTTGTCAAAAATATGGCAACTCCAGGTGTTTTTAGCGAAATTTTGGCTAACTTTGACAGCATTTTCCAGCAATAGAATCTTACTTGCCGCCATGATAGACTATACCCGCTTCACTCTCGACAACGGTCTCAGGGTGATTCACAACTATGACCCCTCTACCGCCATGGTGGCGGTAGACACCCTGTATGACGTAGGCTCGCGCGACGAGGATGCCTCGCTGACAGGACTGGCCCACCTGTTCGAGCATCTGATGTTCGGCGGCTCGGCACATATCCCCGACTTTGACGCCGAGATGGAACGTGCCGGGGGCATAAACAATGCCTCGACAAGCTGCGATTTCACCAACTTCTATGACGTCGCACCGGCTGTGAATTTCGAGACGCTGCTGTGGCTCGAGTCAGACCGTATGCTGGGCCTCGCCTTCTCGCCCCAGAGTCTCGAGGTACAGCGGTCGGTGGTAATCGAGGAGTTCAAGCAGACACACCTGAACCGTCCGTATGGCGACCTCTCGCACCGTCTGCGCGAGATGCTCTACACCACCCACCCCTACCGTTATCCCACGATAGGCAAAGAGGTGAGCCATATAGAGCGGGTGACGATGGACGACGTGAAGCGGTGGTTCTACAGCCATTACGCGCCCAACAACGCCGTCCTGGCCGTGAGCGGCAACGTGACGCCCGAGGAGTGCCGCCGCCTCGTCGAAAAATGGTATGGCTCGATACCGCGCCGCGAGATAGCACCGCGCCTGTGGACGCCCGAGCCCCCCGTCGACAGGCCGCGCGAGACCACCGTGCGCGCCGATGTGCCCAGAGCCATGGTTGTGGCGGCCTTCCCCATGCCGGGCTATGGCGAGGAGGGGTACATCGAGGCCGACCTTATCACCGACATACTTGCATCGGGACGCTCGTCGCGTTTCTATACGCGCCTCTTAGGTGTCAATCCGCTTTTTGCCGAGGCAGACGCGTCGATCATCGGCAGCGAGGAAGCCGGATTCCTGATGCTCAAGGCCCAGCTCAACGAGGGGATGGAGGACCGTACATCCGAGGCTCTCGAGGCAATGCTTGCCCAGGCCTACGCACTGCGCGACACAGCCGGGCCGGACACACCCGACGGAGTGAGCGACGACGAGGTGACACGCGCCGTCAACCGCTATGTCAGCAACTCCGAGTTCTCGGCAATAAGCCATCTCGGGCGTGCCGAGGCTCTGGCCCTGGCAGAGATGCACGGCGAGGATGTCAACTCGATTGTCGGACGCTATCGCAACGCCACCACACCTTCGGTAGCACGTGCGGCAAAAAGCATACTCGACCCCGCGCACCTGTGCGTGCTCACTTATCTCCCGGCCTGACAGACAGATAAAAAAGAATTGTCCCCGTGACAGTCGAAACGGCTGTCGCGGGGACTTCCACAGAGCGTCAGTGCAAGCTGCGCTTCCTGTTTCTTTCAGTTTTCAGTATATAGGGTAAGAAGATAGGGAGATACAGAGGTGGCTTCGTCACAGTCCGTGCTTATGCAGACGGACTTAGACGGGGATATGGTACGGATACACGCCGACAGAGCGGACATAATCCGGCATGCGGGAGAGCATGATGTCGTTTTGAGAAGAAGGAGATTGGTGTAGAGTTATGCTGTCTTTAGGATAAAAGACGGATTTATAAATGGTGGTGGGACGGAAAAGTACGATGAAAAGGGGAGATCAATGAATTAACAGTGAGGCCGTCGCATCGGGCTTGTGGGTAGGGGATAACAATCTGGCCTGCAGGGCCGAACTGTCGTGGGGAGCATATTGTGCAGCGTTAATTAATAAGCACTGGCGTCAGGTAGTCTGTGAGTCACAGTGCAAAGTTAGGGTGAATAAGTCTAATTTCCAAATTTAAAATAAAAAAAGTTGGTTTTTGTACCCTCACCAAAACTCAACACATTGATTCACAGACTACTGACTGTGCGTTAACGTCCTTTCCACCAAGAAAGCAACTTGGCCGCCACGCGTATCGCCTCGGCCATGTCGGCCTTGTGTTCAGAGCTCTCGAAGATACTTTTCACCTCTATCAGGCATAGACCAGCGCTTCCGGCTACGGTGAGATAGGGGAAAGGCGGGAAGCCATCGCCTCCACATGCCCGGAGGCCGAGAGATGCCGCCACCAGCATGGCGTCGACAGCAGTGAGCGCAAACAGTGCGGCATAATAGCTTGTGAGCTTCGAGACAGTGCGCCGCAGGCCCCCCGAGGTGCATGGACGCCCCTCGCGGCGCGAACGGCGCAGTCCGGCCCACAGATCGGCCATGAGGGCTACAAGGACGCCGGTATAGCACACGGCAAGGACGATGAAGACGGTTGTGATGATGCGTGTCATGTTTTTTAGGCAAATTTACGCCATGAGATGCCCGCAGATGGTGCGGTAATGCCGAATTTTCATTAACTTTGCGGTCACATAGACATTTATACCACCCTGTATGACATACGATTTTGACCTTGAGATAAACCGACGCGGCACAGGTGCCATGAAGACCGACGCGCTTGCCACATTCTTCGGACGCGAAGACATCGAGGGCCTATGGATAGCCGACATGGACTTTGCCGTAGCCCCCGAGATAACCTCGGCCCTTGCCCGCAGGTTCTCGCACGCCATCTACGGCTATTCGGCGGTGCCCGAGAGCTACTGGCAGTCCATCATAGACTGGCTGCGCACCCGCCACGGCTGGCATGTGGGACGCGAGGACCTCATCTATGTCAACGGTGTGGTCAAGGGGATAGGATTCCTCATCAACTACTTCACGCGCCCCGGCGACAAGATGCTTATCCAGCCCCCCGTCTACCACCCCTTCAGGCGTCTCATCGAGGAGAACGGCCGCGTCTGCGTCACATCGCCGTTGCGGCGCACCGCCACAGGCTACGAGATGGACCTCGACGACCTCGAAGAGAAATTCCGCATCCACCGTCCGGCCATAATGATACTCTGCAACCCCCATAACCCAGTGGGGCTGCAGTGGAGCCGCGATACCCTGGCGCGTGTGGCAGACCTGGCCAAGAAATATGGCGTCAAGGTCATCTCAGACGAGATTCACGGCGACCTGGTGCTGTGGGGACAGCCCCATATCCCGTTCCTTGAGGCCTCGGAGGCAGCCGCCGAGGTGGGCATCGCGCTCGGCGCCCCATCAAAGACATTCAATATCCCCGGCCTGTCAAGCTCATGGATTGTCATAAAGTCCGAGCCCCTAAAGCGCGGATTCTTCCACTGGATGGAAGCCAACGAGTTCTCGGAGCCTACCTTCGTGGCCACCATCGCCACAGAGACGGCCTACCGTCACGGCGAGCCCTGGCTTGAGGCCGCCATGGACTATATCGAGGAGAACATACGCGTGGTCGAGGAGTTCTTTGCCGAATATCTCCCCGTCATCAAGCCTGTCAGGCCCGAGGCATCCTTCCTCGTATGGCTCGACTGCCGCGCCCTTGGACTGCCGCACGACGAGCTGGTGAGCCTCTTCGTAGACAATGCCCACCTCGCCCTCAACGACGGCGCGATGTTCGGCGACGAGGGGTCGGGCTACATGCGCTTCAACGTCGCCTCCCCCCGCCACATAGTACTCCGCTGCCTCCGCCAGCTCGAAAAAGCCATAAAGGAGAGGGAATAGGAGTCCGGCCCTGCGCAGGATCCGGAAACGTAGTCCCAAGGCAAGCCTTAGGGGAAATACGCATATTTTTTTCTCCAGCCCCGCAGGCGTCGGGGAATACATCTATACCTACCATGAAAACATTCTCTCAAATCTACGTCATGCTTGTCTTCGGGGTCAAATATCGCCTGGGGCTACTGCCGCAGGCCCACCGGCTCCACATCCACTCTATGGTCGGCAAACTGGTCAATGACCATGGCAAAGGTTCGGTACCAGTGGCCGTCGGTGGTACAAAAGACCATATTCATGTATTGGTATCACTGTCCCCAAGCATTGCAATCGCCGACCTGGTGCGTGAGATAAAGTCACGTTCGAGCCGATGGATAAACGAGAATCGCCTTACGGTCGGGCGGTTTGAGTGGCAGGCGGGATACGGAGCTTTCAGCTATTCACAGTCATCCAGAGAGGACGTGATGAGATATGTTTTTAATCAAGAAGAACATCATCGCAGGATGACATTCCGCGAAGAGCTCGAATGGTTTCTAAAACGATTCGAGGTTGCATGTGATCCGCAGACATTGCCCGACGACCCAATCTGAGTATTCCCCGACCCCTACGGGGCCGGATTCAGAGGGGAATCGTGTTGACCCCAAGGCAAGCCTTGGGGCTACATTCCCACGCCCCGCGCAAGGCGGGGCAATCCGTCACGCGTCCAATATAGCCATCGGGAAAGAGATTCGGATACATTCACATGAGAGAATCCACACCCAATTTGACCAACACAGGGTGTTTGTCGCCCCGCCTTGTGCGGGGAAATCCACGCCACACCCAATTTGACCCTCGCAGGGGAATTTGCCGCCCCGCCTTGTGCGGGGCACAGAAACGTAGCCCCAAGGCTTGCCTTGGGGTCAGAACGGCACCACCTATTTCCGGCCCCGCAGGGGTCGGGGAATATCGGCTAATGCCGCCCCAGCTCCTCCATCAAAATGAGATTTTGACAGTGGGGATAATCCACGTCACACCCAATATGGCCATCGCAGGGTGATTTGCCGCCCCGCCTTGTGCGGGGCACGGAAACGTAGCCCCAAGGCTTGCCTTGGGGTCAGAACGGCACCACCTATTTCCGGCCCCGTAGGGGTCGGGGAATATCGGCTAATGCCTGCAGCATCTCCTCGGGGGTCTGGTGGAGGGTGGGGTGGTGCCAGGCGGGGGCGAGCTGGGCGAGTGGGATGAGGACGAAATCGCGAAGGTGCATGCGCGGATGGGGGAGGGTGAGCCGGGGACTATCGACCACAAGGTCGTCGATGGCTATGATGTCTATATCTATGAGGCGGTCACAATAGCCTCCTGTCGCGTCGCGGTGGGAGAGGGGAGATATTGACCGCTGGACGGCCATCACGGCCTCCATCACCTCCACAGGGGCCATTTCGGAGGGCATATCAATGCGCACACCGACATTTATGAAAGAATTTGGCGACTCGAATCCCCATGGCGGCGTCTCGACAGGGTGCGACACGGCCATCCGCCCCGGGAGGGCCGAAGACAGAGCGGCCACCGCACGCTCTATGGCAGAGTGGCGGTGGCCGATATTGGATCCTATGTTGAGGTGTATGGTCAAGGCTCCTCTCAGAGGCTCTTCTTAACCTCTACCTCCTCGTATGCCTCGATGATGTCGCCCTCCTCGATGTCGTTGTATCCGGCAATCGAGAGACCGCAGTCATAGCCCGAGGTGACCTCCTTGACGTCGTCCTTCATACGCTTGAGCGAGCCCAGCTCGCCGGTATAGCGCACGATGCCGTCGCGAATCAGGCGCACCTTGCAGCCGCGCTTGATGCGGCCTTCGCGCACGATGGCTCCGGCGATGGTGCCGACCTTGGATATCTTGAATGTCTGGAGCACCTCGGCGGTACCGATGACCTCCTCCTTGATTTCGGGAGCGAGCATGCCCTCCATGGCGTCCTTGACCTCCTCGATGGCCTGGTAGATGACCGAATAGAGGCGAATCTCCACACCGTCGCGCTCGGCGGCACGGCGTGCGGCCAGCGATGGACGCACCTGGAAGCCGATGATGATGGCGTCTGATGCGGCGGCCAGCGTGACATCGCTCTCCGAGATGGCGCCCACGGCCTTGTGGAGCACGTTGACCTTGACCTCCTCGGTCGAGAGCTTGATGAGCGAGTCGGAGAGGGCCTCGATAGAGCCGTCGACGTCACCCTTGACGATGATGTTGAGCTCGTGGAAATTGCCGATGGCACGGCGGCGTCCGATCTCCTCGAGGGTGGTACGCTTGGCAGTGCGCAGGCCCAGCTCGCGCTGCAGCTGTTCGCGCTTCGAGGCTATCTCGCGGGCCTCCTGCTCGGTGTCCATCACATTGAATGTATCACCTGCTGTCGGGGCGCCGTTGAGGCCGAGTATGAGGGCGGGCTCGGCGGGACCGGCCTCCTTGATGCGCTGGTTGCGCTCGTTGAACATGGCCTTGACCCTGCCGAAATGTGTTCCGGCGAGGATGACGTCGCCCACACGGAGCGTGCCGTTCTGCACGAGAATGGTGGCCACATAGCCGCGACCCTTGTCAAGCGACGACTCGATGATAGAGCCTGTTGCCTTGCGGTCGGGGTTGGCCTTGAGGTCGAGCATCTCGGCCTCGAGAAGCACCTTCTCCATCAGCTCGTCGACACCTATGCCCTTCTTGGCCGAGATGTCCTGGCTCTGATACTTGCCGCCCCATTCCTCGACGAGATAGTTCATCTGGGCCAGCTCCTCCTTGATTTTGTCAGGATTAGCCGCAGGCTTATCTATCTTGTTGATGGCGAATACGATGGGCACACCGGCTGCCGATGCGTGATTGATAGCCTCGACTGTCTGGGGCATCACGTTGTCGTCGGCGGCGACGATGATGATACAGAGGTCTGTGACCTTGGCGCCGCGGGCACGCATGGCGGTAAACGCCTCGTGACCCGGGGTATCGAGGAAGGTGATATGTCGTCCGTCGGGCAGTGCGACGTTATATGCGCCGATATGCTGCGTGATGCCACCGGCCTCGCCGGCGATCACGTTGGCGTTGCGGATATAGTCGAGGAGCGATGTCTTGCCGTGGTCGACGTGGCCCATGACGGTCACAATCGGCGGACGGGTCACCAGATCCTCCTCGGTATCAGCCTCTTCCTGACCGATTGCCTCGACTACCTCGGCCGACACATATTCGGTCTGGAAGCCAAACTCCTCGGCCACGATGTTTATGGTCTCGGCATCAAGGCGCTGGTTGATAGACACCATCACACCCATGCTCATACATGTGGCGATGACGTTGTTGACGGGGACATCCATCATCACGGCAAGGTCGTTGGCGGTCACGAACTCGGTGATCTGCAGCACCTTGCTCTCGGCAGCGGCCTCGGCGGCAGCCTCGCGGGCATGCGATGCGAATGCCTCGCGCTTCTCCTTGCGCCACTTGGCACCCTTCTTCTGGCCCTTGTCCTTCTGGGTCAGGCGGGCAAGTGTCTCCTTGACCTGCTTCTGCACATCCTCCTCACTCACCTCTGTGTGCACGGGACGCGGATTGCGCTCTTTCTTGGGCTTGTCGCCGCCACGACGGTTCTCGCCGCCACGGCGGTTGCCTTCGCCCGAGCGGCCGTGGCCGTTGTTGCCGCCCTGACCTGCCTCGGGACCCGAAGCCTGGTTTCCGGCCTTCTCGATGTCAATCTTCTCCTTGCCACCGATGCGCTGACGCTTCTTGCGCTGTCCCGGCTGAGCCGACGCACCACCTTGTGCGGCATTCTGACCGCCCCGGCGATGGTCATCCTTACCCTTCTTCTTGGGACGGGTTGACTGGTTCAGGGCCGAGAGGTCTATGTGGCCGATTACCTTGGGACCTGCCACCTGGGTATCTGTATTATAGCGGAATACCTCAGGCTCTGCGGGAGCGGCGGGAGCCTCTTTAGGCTCGGGTTTGGGCTCCGGCTTGGACTCAGGTTTGGGCTCCGGCTTGGGCTCGGGTT
>DAAQ01000005.1 GCA_001701225.1 Bacteroidales bacterium H5
TTTTATCGCACCACTACTAATGAGGAATTAGAAATGAGAAGGGCCGAAATTTTTTCTAATTCCTCATTCCTAACTCCTCATTATTTCTAATTCCTCATTCCTAATTTCTCATTTAACTTTCAGTACTCTGGGTGTGGTGCCGGGGGCGGTGATGCGGAGGAGAAGGACTGTGGCGGGTGCGTCGGCCATGCTCACCGAGGTCGAAGCGATACGTGTTGAGGATACAAGACGTCCGTCGGGAGTGTAGGCTTCGAGAGTCGAGCCGATGGCCTCGGGGACTACGGTGAGGGTGCGGGTCACTGAGTCCCAGCAGGCGTCCGTGGCTACGGTAATCCCCTCAAGGCCGCTGTCGCCGAATTCCATGACACCCTGCTCGCCCATCAGCGAGTTGAGATAGACCTCGAGGGCGGTACGTCCCTCGGGGTTTGTCTTGTTCTGGTCGGCCACGGCGGGGTCGAGCCCCTTGGCGCTACGCTCCCACTCGTCGGGTATTCCGTCGCCGTCAGTATCGGTGGGTACAGTATAGTCGGTCGAGTATGCGAAGAATCCCTCGGCATCCTTCTCGGTGTCTATGATGCCGTTGCCGAGAGCCTTTCCGGCGTAAGTGGCACGTCCGTTGACGGCATCCTCGGCCACACGGCGCTCAACCTTGTCGCGGTTGACTGTCCCGGCATGGGCGGTGACGTATGCGAATGCATCATCAGCCTTCTCGATATTCTCAAGCATATATTTGCTGGGAGTATAGTCGCCTTCGTTGCCTCCGCGGCCATATTTCCAGTATGCGTTGGCCGGGGTGATGCGGGCCGGGGCCTTGATCTGGTCGAGTGTATAGGTCTCGGCCTTCATGGCCTTCCAGTTGTCGGCTGTGGCTGCCGCGAATCCTTCGGCCTTGTTGCCGTCGACAAACCACTTGGCGGGAGCCCATGACGTGGCTCCGTCGCGGGCATAGGATGCGTTGACGAATACCACCGAGCTTCTTGACGATGCGGGGCCCGGCTTGTAGTAGTTGCCCATGAAGTTGCACTCGTGAGCCGAGTTGAGGCCGTTATACTCGTTGATGGCCGCGGTGTTCTCGCCGCCATAGCATGCGCCCTCCTTCGAGTAGTTGTAGTTGACGTTGTTGGCATACTCCATGAACACCACATAGTCCTCGCCGCGGGCGCCGTTTATGCGGGCCGAGCGCGAGTTGTTGTGTGCCAGCAGGTTGTGATGATATGTGGCGGGCGAGCCTCCCCACTGGCATCCATATCCGCGCGAGCCCTTCGAGTGTCCGGCGTCATACAGACCCTCGTGGATTATTGAGTGCTGCACGGTGAGGAAATGCGAGTCGGCGGTGTTCATGTTCTCCTCTACCGACCATCCGAACGAGCAGTGGTCGAAGATGAAATTGGCGCAGTTCTCGGCGCCGAGCGCGTTCTCAGCCAGGATGTTGCCGTCCATATCCTTCTGCCCGACGCGGAAACGCATGTTGCGCACGATAAAGTTCTCGGAGCCTCCGAGATTGACCTTGTTGCGTGTGATGACGATGCCCTCGCCGGGAGCCGACTGACCCGCCAGGGTCCAGTCCTTGCGGCTGACGCGGAGCTGTGATTTAAGCGCGATCTCACCGCTCACGGCAAAGAGGATGGTGATGGGCTCACCCTTGTGCTGGTTGAACGCCCAGCGCAGCGTGCCCTCCGAACCGTCGTCGGCCAGCGATGTCACCTTGACCACCTTGCCGCCGCGGCCACCGGTGGCATAGCGTCCGAATCCCTCGGCGGTGGGGAAGGCTGTCAGTCCGGTATCGGCGGGTTCTGCCTTGCCGGGCTGCTCGCCACCTCCGCCACCATACTGGCTGAGGTCAGAGAGTTCGCCGGGGTCGCTGACGGGGTTGTTGCGGGCATAGTCGGCCTGTGCCGCCGTGACCGGGGTGCCGAAAATCTGCAGCTTGTGCACGCGGGGTGCCTGACGCTGGGCCATCGGGTCGGCATACTGGTTGAAGACGTCGCTCTGTACGGGCGCGCCCTGTATCTCGCCGTCCCACACGCGCCAGCGCAGCGACACGTCAGAGGCGTTGATGACATTCTCCATGAAATATCCCTGGTCGCTGAACACTGTCCAGCCCTGTTTCTGTCGCTCGGAGCCCATCCATACGAGGGGTTTCCAGTCCTCCGAGCCTATCTTGATGTCGCACTTGATGCCGCGGCCCCACGATGTCGACGACCACGACCACTGTATGCGCTCGACATAGGGGATATGGTCTATCTCCATCCATCCGTGCATGCTCACCTTGGCCCCCGAGGCGTCTGTCGAGGCTGCGTCGCGGCACATCTGCACGAATCCGGCCTCGCCATAGGTGGGCACGTTGCGCTCGTTGCGCTCGATGTTGTCCTCGAGATAATGGGTGTGCCCGGCCACGGTCCAGTTGTTCATCGTGGCGGCCGAGTTGCCCGTGGCTTTCTGGTTGTCGTAATACTGGCGGCAGAATGCGGCTGTGGCACCCGCCAGGCCGTTGTACGACTGCTTGGTGGCGAACGTGCAGTTATGGAACATCACGGGATATGTCACGCCCGCGTCGCCACCGAGAGCCGGTACCGAGAGGATGGCGTTGACATAGCCGCCGTCGCTGAACGACGGACAGTCCAGGCCGTATTTGCCCTGCCATGTGGCGGGCCATGTGGCGTCAGAGAAATTGATGTCGATGATTTTGGGAGAGGTGGACGAGTTGCTCCACTGCTCTACCACGGATTCGGGGTCGAGACTCCCCGCAATCGCGCCCCATGCGGCGGGTACGGATGCCGCCAGGACAAGGAGGGTAAGGATTTTCTTCATGGTGAGATTAAGGGTTGGCGTATTAACGGGCAAGGCCGGCCTTGTTGGAGGCGCGGCCTTGCGGAATGTCTGTGTTATGTGTCCGGGAGCGGATTATTCGCCGGCGAGAGCCTTGGCGCGCTCGAGATACTTGTCATAGCTGATGCCCGACTCGGCTTCGAAGGTAGGATAATCCTTGGCCAGTGTCTCATAGACTGCGGCCTCGGCCTTGTAGTCTTTCATCTCGTGGAGCACGGTGGCCTCCTTAAGCATGAACAGGGGAGTGTAGTGGGGATTGTTGTCCGAGATTGAGATTGCCTTCTTGTAGCAGTCCACGGCCTCGGCATATTTCTTGAGGTTGACATAGCAGTCTCCCTCGAGGCTCTTGGCACCTGCGCCGATGATGCTCTCGGAGGGTGAGTAGTTCTTGAGGGCTGCGAGGGCCTCGTCATATTTCTTGTCCTGATAGAGCAGGATGGCGGCGTTGAGGTTGGCGAGATCACCTGCCTTGTAACCGTGGTTGGCGGCTACCTGCTGATATTTGGCCAGTGCGACAGAATCGTTGCCCATGATGAGCTCCATGTCGGCCTGTCCGAGAGCCTCGTTGGCTGCGTTGATGCCCGGCTGGCGGATGGCGTAGACCCAGATGAGGATGAGGGCCACGACGAGGGCGACGCCTACGCACGAATATACTATGAGCTTGGAGTTCTTCTCGACCTTGGTGCTCAGGTCGGTGAGCGTGTCGTTCACCTCGTCGATAGAGGTGCGTGTTTCTTCAGGATGATTGTTATTTGCCATTGTGATTGTGATTTGCTGTGTTGGTTGTAAGGCAGAAATACGTGATGCCACGTTCGGACGGTATTTCCAATGTGCAAAATTAACATATAATTTTCTAAGTATGAAATTTTTGTCGTTGTTTTTTATCCTTTGTGCCGCATTGTTGATAACTTTGCCGCCGTTTTCTAAACATAACAATCATATTTATAAAGTATAATATATGTCAACCTACACAGTTCAGGACCCCCGCAAGGTGACTACGCGCCGCCTGGCCGAGATGAAGGCCAAGGGGGAGAAGATTGCGATGCTCACCGCCTACGACTATTCGATGGCCCGTCTTGTCGACGCCGCAGGAATGGACGTGATACTTGTCGGGGACTCTGCCGCCAACGTCATGGCAGGCTATGCCACGACACTCCCCATCACTCTCGACGAGATGATAATGTATGCCTCGTCGGTGGTGCGCGGCACCCAGCGCGCCCTCGTGGTGTGTGACCTCCCCTTCGGCACATATCAGGGCAATCCGATGGAGGCGCTTGCCTCGTCGGTGCGCGTGATGAAGGAGGCTTGCGCCGAGGCTGTCAAGCTCGAGGGTGGTGTCGAGATAATCGAGGCCGTGCGTAAGATTGTGTCGGCCGGAATCCCCGTGATGGGCCATCTGGGTCTCACACCACAGTCAATCAACCAGTTCGGCACATATAATGTGCGTGCCAAGGAGGAGGCCGAGGCACAGAAGCTCATCTCGGACGCCAAGCTGCTCGAGGAGGCCGGATGTTTTGCCCTCGTGCTCGAGAAGATTCCCGCCGCTCTCGCCGAGAGGGTCTCCAAGGAACTCCATATCCCCACCATCGGCATAGGTGCCGGAGGTGGCTGTGACGGCCAGGTGCTGGTGCTCCAGGATATGCTGGGTATCAACAAGGGTTTCTCGCCCAAGTTCCTACGCCGCTATGCCGACTTGGGCAATGTCATCGAGGATGCCATCGGCAACTATATCAACGACGTGAAGAGCTGCGATTTCCCGAATGAGAATGAGCAGTATTGAACTGGATTAGTTGGTCTATCTCACCACGACCCTCGTCCCTTCAAGGATGAGGGTCGTTTGGTCTGCGAGGGTGCGTATGGCGGCGACAATCGCGTCGCGGCCGAATGTCGGCGTCAGGTTGGCGATGATGTCTGTGACCTCGGCACCTCCGGGTCTGCGGGCATGATAGAGTATGGAGGCGCTGATGTCGGGTGCGCTCTGCGGTATGGAGCTGCGGCGTGCGGCACGGCAGACGTCGCAGGTGCCGCAGTCACACTCGGGCTCCTCGCCGAAATAGCGCAACAGGGTCGATGTGCGGCACACGGTCTGGTCGAAGGCAAATCTCTTGACCGCCTCGATACGACGCTCCATACGCTCGCGCTGACGCTCGTAGACCTCGGTGGGGATGACGAGGTGGCGCGGTTCCTCGCGCGATGTGGTCATATAGATATAGGGGGTAGTGCGTCGCGGGATGTAGTGGATGGCGTGGAGGCGTGTCAGATATAACAGGGCCTCGTAGACGGTCTGGGTCGACAGTGTGAGGTCGCGCGCCAGTGTCAGCTCGCTCACGGGCACATAGTCGGCAAACAGCCCCGTGTATCGCCGCAGCACCCCCTGGAACACCTCGTCGGTGGTCGGGTCGAGGTCGAGCGAATAGAGGTCGTCCTTGTCCATCACCACCATGAGGCGCGACTGCGATGTGGTCTCGGCGATATACTCGAGGTAGCCCGCGCGGGTCAGCAGCCTCAGCGCGCTCTCTGTGGGGACGGGATGGAGCGAGAATGTGCGGCAGAATTTCTCGAGGTCGAACTCGTAGACATGGCCATACCCCTCGCCCACGGCGATGTCGAGAAAGTTGCATGCCATCTCGTAGACATGCGCTATATACCCCTTGTCGGGAAACGCGTCGGCCACTCGGCGTGTCAGCACCCCCTTGTCCTGACGCCCGGTTATGGCCACGGCAAACGAGGGCAGTCCGTCGCGTCCCCCGCGTCCGGCCTCCTGATAGTACTCCTCGAGCGACGAGGGGAGGTCGAAATGCACCACCACCCTCACGTCGGGCTTGTCTATGCCCATGCCGAATGCGTTTGTGGCCACCATCACCCTCACACGGTCGGTTTTCCAGCGGTTCTGACGCTCCTCCTTCTCCTCGGGCGACAGTCCGGCGTGATATGCCTCGGCGCTAATCCCCTCGCGCTGCAGCAGCTCGGCCAGCTCGCGTGTACGGCGTCGCGACCGCACATATACTATGGAGCATCCCTGCGTCCCGCCGAGCACCCGCAGCAACTGTGTCTCCTTGAAGTCGGCGTGGCGCACTATATAGCTGAGGTTGCTGCGGCTGAAGCTGCGTGCAAACACCCTTGGGGCGTCGAAGCCGAGCGAGCGCATTATGTCGTCGCGCACCTCGGGGGTAGCCGAGGCGGTGAGCGCGAGCACCGGGACATCACGTCCTATGATGTCGCGCAAGGGTGCGATGCGCAGGTATGACGGACGGAAATCATAGCCCCACTGCGATATGCAGTGGGCCTCGTCGACCACAAGGAGGCTCACCTTGAGGTTGCGGAGCTCGGCAAGGAATTCCTTGTTCTGCAGCCTCTCGGGCGACAGGTATGCTATCTTGGCTTTGCCGAGGCGGCAGCGGGTCATGGCCAGTTCCTTCTCGCGCCGCGTCAGGCCCGAATGGAACATCACGGCCCTCACCCCGCGGTCGGCCAGGTTGTCGACCTGGTCCTTCATCAGCGATATGAGTGGCGTCACCACCAGCGTTAGGCCGGGCAATATCAGCGCGGGCACCTGGAACGTGATGCTCTTGCCTCCGCCCGTCGGGAGCAGCCCTAAGGTGTCATGCCCGGCCAGCACGGAGTCGATTATCTCCTCCTGCATGGGCCTGAACCCGTCATAACCCCAGTATTTCTTGAGGATGGCGTGTTTCATCAGGCTGTCATCGGCCGGTGCTGATGTCCTTGACCATCAGCTGGATGCTCCGCGTGCCCTTGCGGCGGTTATCCTCGATGGTATAGCAGATGTCGAACGGCTTGCCCGAATGTATGTGGTCGAAATGTGCCACCGAGTTGAAGGCTATGCCGCTGTAGACCTTGCCGGAGGTGTCGTCGACAAAGTCGAGCTTGATATGCTCCCCCGACTTGCCCACAAGTTTGCTTGTGCCGAAATCCCTCACGCCGCGCGTGCAGAACACCGGTTTGGGATTGCCGGGCCCATATGGGTTGAACTTGTGCAGCAGGGTCAGGAACTCCGGTGTGATCTCGGCGAAATTCAGGAATGCGTCGATATTGATGCGGGGCGAGAGCTGTTCGGGCCTGATATGGTCTGCCACATATTGCTCGAAGCGGCGTGTGAACTCGGGGATGTGCTCCTCTTTCAGGCTGAGTCCCACGGCGTATGTGTGGCCGCCGAAATTCTCGAGCAGGTCGCGGGCCGAGCCTACGGCCGCATAGACGTCAAACCCCTGTACGGATCGCGACGAGCCCGTGGCCACGCCGTTGGCGAATGTCAGCACGACGGTGGGCTTGTAGTGGAGCTCGGTGATGCGCGAGGCCACGATGCCGATGATGCCCTTGTGCCAGTCCTTGTTGTAGATGACTATGGACTTGCGCGAGGCAAGGTCGTCGGCCCGGGCGTCGAGCAGGGCTGTAGCCTCCTCGGTTATCTGCTTGTCAAGCTCCTTGCGCTCCTGGTTGTGGCGGTCAATCTCGATGGCGCGTTCCAGTGCGTCAGACATATCGCGGCTCACCAGCAGGTCTACGGCCTCCTTGCCGCTCTGCATGCGCCCCGAGGCGTTGATGCGCGGCCCTATCTTGAAGATGACGTCGCTGATGGTTATCTCCTTGCCCGAGAGTCCGCATGTGCGGATTATGGCGCGCAGCCCCATGTTCGGGTTCGAGTTGATGCGCTTGAGGCCGAAATGAGTCAGCACACGGTTCTCGCCGACCATCGGCACGATGTCGGCGGCTATGGATACGGCCACAAGGTCGAGCATCCCCTCGAGGTCTGTCGTGGAGAGCCCGTTGCTGATGGCGAAACCCTGCATGAGCTTATAGCCCACTCCGCATCCCGACAGGTGGGGACACGGATAGGTCGACCCCGGCAGCTTGGGGTTGAGTATGGCGGCTGCGGGTGGCAGCACGTCGTCGGCCACATGGTGGTCGCAGATGATGAAGTCGATGCCCCGCTCACTGGCGTATGTCACCTCGTCTGTGGCCTTGATGCCGCAGTCGAGTATGATGAAGAGGCTCACGCCCTGCTGCGCCGCCATGTCGATGGTGGCGCGCGATATGCCATAGCCGTCCTCGGCGCGCGTCGGGATATAGTAGTCGATGTTGGAGTAGTAGTTTCTCAGGTACTTGTAGACCAGTGCGACGGCTGTTGTGCCGTCCACGTCATAGTCTCCGTAGACCATGATTCTCTCCTTCGACCCCATGGCCCGGTTGAGACGGGCGACGGCGCGGTCCATGCCGGGCATCAGAAACGGGTCGTGCAGATCGCGCAGGGAGGGGTGGAAGAAATGCTCGGCCTCCTTGACTGTCGATATGCCACGCGCCGCAAGCAGCTCGCTAACAGGGGGAACTCCCGAATAGCGTGCCGCCAGACGGGATTCCGCTTCTTGCTGTGAGGATGTGAGGGGACAGTAATTCCATTTACTTGTCATTTATGTTGTTTTTTCTTTTTTGCAAAGAAACAGGGGAGGAGGGAGGGGGGAGAGTTTAGGGGTTTAAGAGTTGAGGGGTTGAGGGATTTAAGGGTTTAGGAGGTGGGATGGGTGGCCCGGTATTTGCGGTTTTAAACGCTTAAACCATTAAACCTTTAAACTTTGTTAAACTCTTAGGCCGCTTTTTGACCTATTACACCTTTTCCGCAAAGTTAGCGAATTTTCGCGGGTTTATGCGGTTAATGTTTGTTAAATGGAATTACCGTCGTGTCTATTTGTCAAGATGCACGTCCATCTGCGGGAAGGGGAACGAGATTCCGGCCCGCTCGGGGAGCTCGTTATAGAATCGCTCGTTATAGTTGAAGAATACGTCCCAATATCTCTCTTTCTTCACCCATGCCCTGACGCTCATGGTGACGGCCGAGTCGTCGAGCGACGCAACGACCGATACCGGGGCGGGCATGCCACCCTTCTCGACAGCCTCGGTGATGTCGGGGTCGGAGTCGAGCATCTGCTGAACGGCCTGACGGAACCGCTCGGTCGAGTCGCCATAGCTGATGCCGACCTTCCACTCGATGCGGCGGTAGTCCTGGGTGGTCGAGTTGTTGATGGGGGCTGTGGACAGGCCGCCGTTGGGTATGATGATGGTCTTGTTGTCGGGGGTGGTGATGATGGTGTTGAAGATCTCGATCTTCTTGACCGTACCCGCGAATCCCTGGGCCTCGATGGTGTCGCCGACCTTGAAGGGCTTGAGCAGCAGTATCAGTACTCCGCCCGCAAAGTTCTGCAGCGTGCCGCTCAGGGCCATGCCTATTGCGACGCCGGCAGAGGCGAATATGGCTATGAATGAGCTTGTCTCGATGCCGAGTATCCCGATGACGGTGACAAGAAGTATGAAATACAGCACTATGCGTATCAGCGACAGGATGAAGGTGGTCAGCGAGGGCTCGACGTGGCGCTTGAGCATCACTTTCTCCACAAACGTGTAGAGCCTTGTGATGATGAAGCGTCCCGCATAGAAGACCAGGATGGCAACGGCCAGCGATATGGAGAAATGTATCAGCTTGCTTGTGAGGGTGCTGACCAGCTCGTCGAAGGTGAGGTCCTTGAGCTGGGCTATCTCAGCCGCCGGAGCGGCGATGCTGTCTGCGAGTTCGTTGGGGAACATAGGTTAGTCGGGGAGTTTTATAAGTATTATGAATCTTATAAATTATATAAATCTTATAAATTTTATAGGCAATTTATATGCTATAGCCCTGCGCTGACGACATCCTTATACCAAGCGAGGTCGTCGTAATGGCGGTATGTGAGGTCGTCGGAGGTACGGGGGGCGTGCGAGCCCAGGCCGCAGTAACGGTCTGTGTCGATGCGCAGGAACCCTATGCCGTCGGGGGTGGCGGCTTTCCAGGTCACGAGCCTGTCGAGGGCATCGTGCCAGTCGCTTCCGGCCCCGAGCAGGGAATAATAGTCGGCCATGTCATAGCTGTGGCAGTATTCGCCCGGCTTGATATAGCGCTGCAGGTCTGTGATTCCTTCGGGATAGCGGTTTGCAGTCCCGGCCAGGAGGGTGCGTGTCGCCTCGACAAAGTGCGGCATCGCCGTGAGGTCATAGACGGCGAGCTGGCACTCCCGGCTCCGTCCCGAATACCATTCCCATGTGGTCGAGGCTGCTCCCTCGAGATCGGGCTCGGGCATGAAGAAATAGCCGAGGGTCTCGTCGTAGGGCATACCCTCTATGCCGAGTTCCGTGGGGGCTGCCGCCATGACAGGTGCCAGATCGCGCAGCTCGTAGATGGTCTCGATGTTGCCCATGAGGCAGCAGTCGAAATAGACGAAACTGAATTTCTCGCCTTTCAGCGCATCGGCCAGAGTGGGGAGGGTGATATGGTGGCCACGGTCATCGCCGAACGCGCGATAGCGGTTGTCATAATTGCCTCCGGGCGACCCTATCCATCCGTTGGCATGGCTCCACATTATCAGGCCGTACTCCTTGGCGGGAGCCAGCTCTTTCATGTCGGCCATGACCTCGGTGATACGTCCGGGGTCGACGGAATAGACTGTACGGTCGTCGGGATACTCCTTGACTGTTTTTGCGCCGTCGGGGGTTATCTCGAGCATGAGGGGAGCGGCGTTGTACGCGTCACGATAGACCAGCAGTCGCCCTCCGTTGAGCTCCCCCTTGGCGGTGGCGGTGACCATCTCCGAGATGTCTGCGGCATCCAGGCCGCTGCTGCCGAGGGTGTTGTCGGCTACCATATATACGAGCACGGTGCGGCTGACGGGCGACGGTGCGGGCGGAGCCACAGGCTCGTCCTTGTCTTTGTCACCGCACGATGCGAACATAAGCAGAAAAAAGAGTGGAAAGAGATATTTCATAGAGAGATAACGTTGGTGTACCCCCGAATATTGCAGGCTCCTGACGGCCACGGCGAAGCGGACCCGGCATCCCTTGCGTGAGATGCGGAGTCCGCTTCGACGGATCCGGGGCCGGACTGTATCAATAGCTGAAGACCGCGTTGGTCGCTCCTCCGAGTGGCGATGACTGCGATGTGTCGACAGCCGACGAGCGTACGGCCTCAACAATCTTGCGGTCGCGCTTGTATGTGGGATGGCGCTCGAGTATCTCGCAGATACCCTCGTCGTCGAGCTGGTTCATGCCGAGGATAATCGAGTTCGAGCGGTCTTTGGCACCTGTGATTTCCTGTACCTTGTCCTGGCCATACTCATCGGCCATGCGCTGGTCCAGCTTGGTGGTGCCTGGAACGGTAGGCTGTACGGCCGGTGTCTGTACGGTGGGCTTGACGTTGATCTTATTGCCGCCGGGCTTCGGAAGGTCGAACATGAATCCGCCGCCACCGTTGATGATGTCGGCCTCGTCATCGCGCAGTGTCACGTCGAAACCTGCGGCGAGGATGGTTATCTTGACCTTGTTGCCCAGGGTCTCGTCAAATCCGACACCCCACACCACATCAACCTCGGTGTTGAGCGAGCTGATGAACTCGGTGAGCTCGCGGGTCTCGCTCATCTTGAAGCTCTCCTCGGCCTTGGGGTCGAAGAAGATGTTGAACAGCAGCTTCTTTGAACCCATGATGTCGCGGTTCTTGAGCAGGGGCGAGTTGAGTGCGTCGCGTATGGCTGTCGAGACACGGCCCTCACCCTCGCCGTATCCCGTCGAGATTATGGCGGCTCCGCCGTCGCGCAGGGTGGTGTCGACGTCGTTGAAGTCGAGGTTGATGAGTCCGTTAGAGGTGATGATCTCCGATATCGAGCGGGCGGCTATCGACAGGGTGTCGTCTGCCTTGCCGAATGCGTTGAGGAAGTCGAGGTCGCCATATATCTCGTTAAGGCGCTCGTTGTTGATGACAAGCAGCGCGTCGACATACTTGGCCATCTCGTCGGCTCCGGCAATCGCCTTCTTGATCTTGACCTGACCCTCGAAGAGGAAGGGGATGGTGACGATGCCTATGGTGAGCAGGCCGCGCTCCTTGGCCACCTGTGCCACCACGGGGCCCGCGCCTGTGCCTGTGCCGCCGCCCATTCCGGCGGTTATGAACACCATCTTCGTGTCGTCGTCAAAGAGCCTGTTTATATCCTCGATGGCATCTTTGGCATACCCCTCGGCCACTTCGGGCTTGTTGCCTGCGCCGAGGCCGTCGCCGATGACGAGCTTGACAGGCACGGGAGAGTTGGCCAGGCACTGACGGTCTGAGTTGATGTTGACGAACGACACGTTTTTCAGTCCGCCGCGATACATGTGGTTCACGGCGTTGTTGCCGCCACCGCCCACGCCGACAGCCTTGATGATGATGACACCGTCGCCGGGCTGTGGAGTCTGTGGGGTGAAGGCCGAGGTGTCGTCGATGTTTTCGTTCGGATTGTTATACTGGTTCATTGCGTTCTTGTTTTATTGCTTAAGATGAGACGGGGAAGGGGGTATGGGTTATATAAGATTTATAAGTTGCAGAGATATAATTTATATAAGATTTATAAGATATATAAGACTTATAAGACTTATAAGATATATAATTCCTTTAACCGTTAACCATTAACCTTTAACCCTTAACCCGCATCTCATTCTTCCTCTGATTCTTCGTACATGTTTTCGGTGAGGACGTTGGCCACCTTGGTCTTGATACGTTCCATGAACGTGCCGAATGCGCTCGGCTTGCGTGTCTGCTGTGGAGCGGGCTGCTGCACTGTGGTGCCGACGCTGACGGGGGTGGGCCGCTGTCCTGTGGCCGGGGTCGGTGTCACCTGTGGGGTATGTGCCACAGAGGTGTATGGCGTATTCTCTATCGGCCTGTTGTTGGGCTGATAGGGGTGCTGGTATGGCTGTTGCGCAGGTTGCTGGGGCTGGTATGCCGGCTGCTGGGGAGCCTGATAGGTATTCCCTTGTTGAGACTGGTATCCGGTCTGGTATCCGGTCTGCGGCTGCGTCTGCGGCTGACGCGAGATGGTGGGCTGGGGGCTCAGGCACTCCTTGGGTTCGTTGCGGGCTGCGTCAGAGAGGATGGCGATGACATCGACCGCGTCAGAGCTCTGTATGCGTCCGTCGAGTATGTGGACGTTGTTGTCGGGGAGGCCGACGCGCACCTTCATGTTGGGGAGCATCTGCTCGAGACGGGCCGAGAGTCCGGCCAGGCGAGCGCCGCGTCCCACAAGGATGACACCGCCGGGCAGACGGTCGGGTGTGAGTCCGGCATACTTGATCTGCTCGACCACGTTGAGCAGAATCTCGCCCGCGCGGGCGCTGATATAGTTGTTGACGGCTGTCATGTCGGTGCTGTCGGCGGGACGCAGCGAGTGCTGTTCGGCGCCGGGCATCGCGTTGCCGAATGCAATCTTCAGCTCTTCGGCCCTCTCTTCGAGATAGTTGAGGGCAGTGATGTCGCGTGTGATGTTGCGCGAGCCCATGGGGAGCACCGCCAGATGCACCAGCACGCCGTCCTTGTATATCGCCACACTTGTCGTCTCGGCGCCCAGGTCGACGAGCATACATCCCAGACGCCTCTCGTCTGACATCAGCACGAGGTCAGCCTCGGCCAGCGGACGCACGGCAACGTCGACTATCTCCAGTCCCATGCGGCCCTCGATGACCTGCGTGAGGCTCTTGACAAGCTGGTTGCGGCAGCTCACGAGGTTGAGGCGGGCGGTCATCTGCTGTCCGTACATGCCCACGGCGCGCGGGGTGGGGGCGTTGTCGACACGCAGCTCACGGGGGAGAGCCTTGACCACTATGCGGTCTGACAGGGGACGGTTGAGCGCCTCCTCGGTGATGTCCTTGATGACCTCGGCCGTAATCTCGGTCTCGGTGGGAAACCGGCGCTCTATGTCGACACACTCCGACGATAGCGAGCGTCCTCCGATGCTCAGGTACACCCGTTCTATCTTGCGCGGAGCCTCGCGCTGTTCCAGACGGTTCACCACGTTACGCACGGCAGCCGCTGTCTCGACCACATTGCGTATGCATCCATATCGCACGATGTCCGAGATTCTTTCCTCTTCGACAGCCTTGACGCTGAGGGCGCCCGAGGAGGGGTCGACCGAGCCGATGGCGCCCTTGATTTTGCTGCTCCCGATCTCGAGAGCTACGATTGTTTTTTCTTCCATGGGTGGTAGATAGGAGTGTGTGGAGTTAGACTTTCTTTTTGGGTATGGGACGCTCGGAGTTGGCCTCGACACCCGGCACTGCCTGGCCGGGGGCCACTCCGTCGCCTGCCAGCATCGCGTCGATGCTCACGGCCTCGTCCTCGTCGAAATTGCGCACGGGGAGGTCGGGAGCCTTGCGGTGGCGTTTTGTGGCCACAAGCTGGCCGCGCCATTTCAGCGACAGGGTATCATATTTCTCCCAGCCCTGGCTCACCAGCACACGCTTGTAGAATTTCTGCAGCCTCTCGAACTTGAGGGGGATGTCGTCGAGAGAGCCCAGGTTGACCACATGCTCGCGTATGGCGGGTATCAGTATGATGTCTGTGGGGCTCTTGGCCTCGATCATGGTGACGTATGCGTTCCACACCGAGTCGGCTGCGATATAGTCGAGCAGCGGCAGGAGGCTCAGTGGGGTGAACACTGTATCGGTGGGGTCGAAATGCCCCTTGATGATGGGGACATTCTTGCGGAAACGGGCTCCGGCCCTGACACGCTTGCCCGAGCGGTTGATGTAATAGCTCTCGGGGCCGTCGAAGACTCTGGCCACCGGGACAATAGGTTTGACGCTGATGCGTATGGTGCCGTCGGTATAGCAGACCACCGAGGCATCCTCGAGCTTGTCGAGCCCGAGCAGGTGCCTCCTGATTGACTGGGTGTTGATGGCGGCGAGAGGCACGTCGCCCGCGTGCGCCGGGAAGCTGTCGAGCTCGGATGCTATCTCGGCCGGTGTCACGAATCCCGTGGCACCCGCTGTCGGCTCGACCTCTATCTCGACACCGCGGCACATGCGCCCGTCGGCCTCCGTGGCCGTGACCGTGAGGGCCAGGGCAAGGTAGACCGCGAGTATCAGCGAGAAGATTATGGTGAGGTATCTGGGCATGTTGCGTGGGTTGGGGGTCAGCACTTCTGTGTGGCCTCGGCGACTATCCGGGGCAACAGTGTATTGATGTCTCCGGCGCCGACGGTCAAAAGTATGTCAAAGTTACGACTTTTCAGCGTCTCCACCAATTTTTCTTTGGCTATTAATGTTTTATCGGCAGTTTTAACATCCCGGAATATAATTTCGGATGTCACTCCGGGTATCGGCTCTTCGCGGGCCGGATAGATGGGGAGGAGCAACAGAGAGTCGGCCTCTGACAGAGCCTCGGCAAACTGCGGGGCAAAATCACGCGTGCGCGAGTAGAGATGTGGCTGGAAGGCTACCGTGAGGTGACGTCCGGGATAGAGCGCCTTGACAGACGCTATGGACGAGCGCAGTTCCTCGGGATGATGGGCATAGTCGTCGATGATGACGCGGCCCAGGCCGTTGTCCTCCTTCAGCCATGTCTCGAAGCGGCGCTTGGTGCCCTGATATGTCGAGATGGCCTCGCGTATGGCTACGGCATCGAATGCACCGGTGCATACCACGGCCGCCGCAGCGGCGATGGCGTTCTCGATGTTGACCTCGACAGGCACCCCGAGGTTGATATTGCGGATGGTGCCGCGTGGCGTCACGATGTCGAACGATATGGTGCCGGGCGAGCGGCGGATGTAGGCGGCGTGAAAATGGCCTTTGTCGCGCGAATAGGTCAGTACCCTGACACCTTCCTGCACCCTTGGCTTGAGCTTGAGTCCCTCGTGTACTATCAGTATTCCTCCGGGCTTGATGAGCTCGGTGAAATGTGCGAAGCTCTCGAGATAGGCCTCCTCCGTGCCATATATGTCGAGATGGTCGGGGTCGGTGGCTGTGATGACGGCGACCGTGGGGGTAAGGTGATGGAACGAGCGGTCAAACTCGTCTGCCTCGATGACGCTGTATGGCGAGGAGGGGGACAGCAGGAAATTGCTGCCATAGTTCTTGAGCTCGCCCCCCAGGAATGCGTTGCATCCCACGCCTGCGACGGTGAGTATGTGGGCGGCCATGCTCGAGGTTGTGGTCTTGCCGTGTGTGCCGGCAAAGCACAGGGCATGGCTGCCGCGAGTGACGATGCCGAGGGCCTTGGCACGCTTCATGACCTCGAAGCCCCCTTCGCGGAAATATTTCAGTATGGGCAGGTCGTCGGGCACCGCAGGGGTGTAGATGACGGCTGTCGTCGCTGGGTCGCGGTATTGTGCGGGTATGGTGTCGGCCTCGGGGCTGAAAGTGATGTCTGCCCCCTCGGCTCGGAGTTCGTCTGTCAGTGCGGTAGGTGTGCGGTCATATCCGGCCACATTCTTGCCCTTGCTCAGAAAATAGCGCTCCAGCGCGGCCATGCCTATGCCGCCGGCGCCTATGAAATAGAAATTGGAGTATTGTGAGAAATCTTCGTTCATTTTTCCTGATGCTTTTCAATAATTTCGACGATATGGTCGACGATGCGCTCGTCGGCATCGTGCATGGCCATCTTGCGTATGTTCTCCTCGAGCGCGTCACGGCGTGCCGGGTCGGCTATGAGGGCTGCCAGCGTGCCGGGAAGCTCGGCCACGGCATCGCGGTCGAGTATCATCACGGCGGCATCGCGTGTCGACAGGGCTTCGGCGTTGTGGCGCTGGTGGTCTTCGGCTACGTTGGGCGACGGGATGAGCACGGCGGCTTTGCCGAGGTTCTGCAGCTCTGAGATGGTGCTGGCTCCGGCGCGGGCCACCACGATGTCGGCGGCACGGTATGCCAGGTCCATGCGGTTGATGAATATCTCGGCCTGCATCCCCGCCTTGCCCTGCACCATGGGGCGGAATGTGTCGGCGCCATAGCGGCCTGTCTGCCACAGCAGCGACACGCCGTCGGCCTCGAGCATCCCGAGCGAGGCGGCGATGGCCTCGTTGAGGGTGCGTGCCCCCAGGCTACCCCCGGTGGCGAACACCAGCAGCCTGTCGGGGTCGAAGCCGAGCTCTTTCTTGGCCTCGGCACGTGTCAGGGTACACTGCTCGAGCTCCTTGCGCATGGGATTGCCTGTCTTGACAATCTTGTCGGCGGGAAAATAGCGCTCGGTGCCGTCGTATGCCACACAGATGCGGTCGGCCTTGCGGGCAAGCAGCTTGTTGGTGACACCCGGATATGAGTTCTGTTCCTGGAGCAGGGTGGGGATGCCGCGGCGCTGGGCCTCCTTGAGCACGGGGCCTGAGGCGTATCCGCCGACACCTATGGCGATGTCCGGGCGGAAATTGCGCACGATGCTGCGGGCCTTGAAGAGCGACTTGACCAGCTTCCACAGCACGGGGATGTTGCGCCACAGGCGCTTGCGGTCGAATCCGGCCACCGGGAGGCCTACGATTTCATAGCCTGCGGCGGGTACCTTCTCCATCTCCATGCGTCCCTCGGCGCCAACGAACAGTATTTCCGCTTCGGGGCAGCGGCGCTTGACCGCCCCGGCTATAGAGAGGGCGGGGAATATGTGGCCACCTGTGCCTCCGCCCGAGATGAGTACTTTCATAACTGCATTCTGTTTTCACCGTTCAGGGAGTCGGGCAGGGCCTCTATCTCGTCGCGGATATCCTGTTTCTTATTGGCTTTGCGTGTGGCCGTGCGGCTCACCGACAGCATTATGCCGAAGGCGATGCAGGTCACTATGATTGATGTCCCGCCCTTGGAGATGAGCGGAAGCGGCTGCCCCGACACGGGAAACACTCCGGTGACGATGCCCATGTGGAACAGGGCCTGGAAGGCTATCATCACCGCCATGCCCATCACCAGCAGTGCGGGATAGGTGACCGAGCATCGCGACGCGATACCTGCGGCCCTTCCGAGCAGCCACAGATAGAGCAGCAGCACGGCAATGCCGCCGATAAGCCCAAGCTCCTCGATGACGATGGCATATATGTAGTCGGAGAATGCCAGGGGGAGACGGGCTGCCTCGCGCGAGTTGCCGGGACCTACGCCGGTGATGCCGCCGTGGGCCTGGGCCACGTAGCTCAATACTTCCTGGCGGTTGTCGCCTGTGGCGGGGAGCTCCCACTTGGGCACCGAGTCGGCCGAGTGGCGCTCGAGGCGTGCCATCCATGTGACTATGCGCGACGAGTTCTTGACCTCCTCCTCACCTTCGACCACGAGCTCGGGGTGCAGGCGGCGCTGCTCCTGTGCCTCCTGCCAGGGTACATACTCGGTGAAATACAGATAGGCGAACAGCCCCCCTCCGAGCATCAGGAACACCAGCGCGGCATAGCATATATGGCTGAACTTGACACCTCCGATCAGCATCATCGAGGCCGTGATGGCCACGAGAAGCATGGTGTTGGTGAGACCCTGGGTTGCCAGCAGGGCGCAGAAGAACATCAGCACCACGCAGCACAGTATCATGCCCTTGGCGGTGATGCCCACCCCCTTGGGGTTCTGGTTGAGGGTCATTATGAGGGCCACGAGCAGCACCGCCGAAAGCTTGACCATCTCGGCGGGGAAGATGCCTATGCCCAATATTGTCAGCGACCTCCTCGCGCCGTTGATATAGTCGCCGCAGAACATTACGTATATCATCAGTCCGGCGCTGATGGCCGCGAACACGAGGGTGAACACGGCAAACTCGCTGTAATGGCGTTTTGAGAGGAGCCACACCACGAACAGGCCTCCGGCCAGCATGACCAGATGGCGCAGTATCGGGCCCATCACACCGATGGTCGACGCGGCCACCTCGCGCGACGAGGCGCTGTAGAGCTCGATGACCGAGACCAGGCAGAGGGCTATGACAATGCCCCAGATATGCTTGTCAGCCCCGGCGACAGCCTTGGGCTTGGAGGTTGATATGGCAGATGATGTTATTGAAGAGGTTTCCATGAGGGAGAAATAATGGTTGTATAAATTATATAAGACTTATAAGATATATAAAATTTATAAAACTTATAAGATTTATAAATTATATAAGGCCTATATTATATTGGCTGTCATCCCAGCTTCCTTACCTCGTCCTTGAACTGGCGTCCGCGGTCTTCGTAGCTCTTGAAGAGGTCGAAGCTGGCGCAGCAGGGCGAGAGGAGCACGGTGTCGCCGGGCCTGGCGATGGCGGCGCAGGCCGATACGGCCTCGGAGATGGAGTGGGTGTCGTGCAGCTCTATGCCGTGGGGGCCGAAGAATTCGAGCAGCTTGGCGTTGTCCTTGCCCATGCACACGATGGCCTTGACCTTCTCCTTGACCAGCGGCAGTATCTCGTTGTAGTCGTTGCCCTTGTCCTTGCCTCCGAGTATGAGGATGACATCGCGGGGCATCGACTCGAGCGCATACCATGTCGAATTGACATTGGTGGCCTTGGAGTCGTTGATATAGCGTACGCCGCCTACGGTGCCGCAGGGCTCGAGACGGTGCTCTACACCCTCGAAGTTGCCGAGGGCCTTGCGTATCTCCTCCTTGTCGATGTCCATGATGCATCCCGAGAGGGCGGCCGCCATAGAGTTGTAGAGATTGTGCAGGCCGTTGAGCGACAGGTCGGCGCGGGGCATGCGCATCTTCTCGGACGGGGTGTCTATGCAGATGACACCCTCATCGTCTACCCATGCGGCGGTGGCGTCGCTCTCGCGGGTCTCGCCGAAGGGATAGAGGTGGGCCTCGGTGACAATCTGCTCGAGCTGACGGCGTATCACAGGGTCGTCCTGCCAGTAGATGAAAGCATCTTGCGGCGTGAGGTTGTTGAGTATGCGGAATTTGGCGTTGATGTAGTTTTGCATCTTGTAGTCGTAGCGGTCAAGGTGGTCGGGCGTGATGTTGAGTATCACGGCGATGTTGGCATGGAAGTCATACATGTTCTCAAGCTGGAAGCTCGACAGCTCTATGACATATACCTCGTGCGGGTCGCGGGCTACCTGGAGCGCGAGGCTCTTGCCCACGTTTCCGGCCAGTCCGGCGTCGATGCCGGCCGATGTGAGCATGTGATGGGTGAGGAGGGTCGTGGTGGTCTTGCCGTTGCTCCCGGTGATGCAGACCATGCGGGCGTCGGTATAGCGTCCGGCCAACTCTATCTCCGAGATTACGGGTATCCCTTTCTCGACAATGGCTTTCACCACGGGTGCCGTTGGGGGTATGCCGGGGCTCTTGACCACCTCGGTAGCTTCGAGTATGCGGGCCATGGTGTGGCCTCCCTCTTCCCACTCGATGCCTTCGCTGTCGAGTGTCTGCCTGTATCGTTCGGGTATGGTGCCGGAGTCGGACAGGAATACGTTCCATCCCTTGTCCTTGCCGAGGATGGCGGCTCCGACGCCGCTCTCCCCGCCACCAAGTATGACGAGATTCTTCATTTTATCTGATTTTGAGGGTTATGAATGTGAGTACGGCCAGGAAGATGCCGATGATCCAGAAGCGGGTGACAATCTTGGGCTCGGGCACCGGGACCTTGGGGAATTTTATGACGGATGCGATGCCGTCTTTCTGGAAATGGTGGTGAAGGGGTGCCATCTTGAACAGGCGGTGCCCCTGGCCGTATTTGCGTTTGGTGAACTTGAAATATGCCACCTGCATCATCACCGATATGTCCTCGATGAAGAATATGGCGCAGAGCAGGGGGATGAGAAGCTCCTTGTGGATGAGGATGGCGAACACGGCGATGATGCCGCCGATGGTGAGCGAGCCGGTATCGCCCATGAAGACCTGGGCCGGATACGCGTTGTACCACAGGAAGCCGATGAGTGCGCCGATGAAGGCCGACATGAACACCACAAGCTCGCTCGAGCCGGGGATATACATGATGTCGAGGTATGTCGAGTAGATGACATTGCCCCCGAGATAGGCCATGACGGCGAGGGCTGCACAGATGATGGCGCTGACCCCGGCACAGAGTCCGTCGAGTCCGTCGGTGAGGTTGGCGCCGTTGCTGGTGGCGGCCACGGCCACGATGACCACGAGGATGAAGACTATCCATCCGCCGGTCTGGGCATGCTTGCCCATCCACGATGTCAGATAGGCATAGTCGAAATTGTTGTTCTTGACAAACGGTATGGTGGTCTGGGTGGACTTGACATTGGCCGACGGCGCGTCGACCACAGTCTCTATGCCGTCTTCAGTGGCCGTGTAGACCTTGACCTGGCGCTGGGTGATGTCGGGGCTGAGATACATGGTAAGGCCAACCAGCAGACCGAGGCCCACCTGGCCGTAGATCTTGAACTTGCCCTTCATGCCGTCCTTGTTCTTGTACTTGAACTTGAGGTAGTCGTCAAGGAATCCTATTGTGCCGAGCCAGAGTGTCGACACCAGCAGCAACAGCATATAGATGTTGGTGAGGTCTCCCACCAGCAGGCATGGCACCACAAGCGAGATGATGATGATGATGCCGCCCATGGTGGGGGTGCCTGTCTTCTTCATCTGTCCCTCGAGGCCGAGATTGCGCACTGTCTCGCCTATCTGCATCAGCTGCAGACGGTCGATGATGCGGCGTCCGATAATGGTCGATATGAACAGCGAGAGTAGCACCGCGGCCACCGAGCGCACGGTGATGTAGCCCATGAGGCGCGCGCCCGGAAAGTGTCCTCCCTGCTGGAGATAGTCGAATAGCCAGTATAGCATATCTGTGTTGGATTTTCTTTTTTATAAGACTTATAAAATTTATAAGACTTATAAGGCTTATGGGGCCAATATGTTATTTTGTCTCGTCAAAGATTTCGCGTACCACCTCGCGGTCGTCAAAGTGGTGCTTGACGCCGCAGATTTCCTGATAGTCCTCGTGTCCCTTGCCTGCGATGAGCACTACTGTGCCGCGTCCGGCCATCGAGACGGCCTTGCGGATGGCCTCGCGGCGGTCGGTGATGTGGAGTGCCTTGGGGCGGGTGGTGTCATCGAGCCCGGCTTCCATCTGTGCGATGATGGCCTCGGGCTCCTCGAAGCGGGGATTGTCTGAGGTGAGGATGACATACGAGCTGCGTGTGGCGGCCTCGCGGGCCATGATGGGACGCTTGCCCGCGTCGCGGTTGCCGCCGCATCCGACCACGGTGATGACCTCGCCCTTGGGGCCTACGACCTCGCGGATGGTGTCGAGCACGTTGACCAGTGCGTCGGGGGTGTGGGCATAGTCGACGATGGCGGTGACACCGGCTGCCGAGTGGAACGCCTGGAAGCGCCCTGCCACGGGCACGAGCTGCGAGATGTGGCGAAGCACATCTTCGACAGGCCATCCGAGCAGCACCGACGCACCATAGACGGCGGTGAGGTTATAGGCGTTGAAGCGGCCCGTGAACATGGTCTCGACCTCATGGCCGTTGAGGCTGAGGAGTGTGCCGTCGAGGCGCTGCTCGACGATGCGGCCGCAGAAATCGGCCTCGCCGCGCAGGGAGTATGTCTTGCGGTCGGCGCGTGTGTTCTGCAGCATCACGGCCCCGTTGCGGTCGTCGGCATTGGTCAGTGCGAAGGCTCCGGCGGGGAGGGCGTCAAAGAACATCTTCTTTGCGGCGATGTATGCCTCGAAGGTCTTGTGATAGTCGAGGTGGTCGCGGGTAAGGTTGGTGAATATGCCTCCCCTGAATGTCAGTCCGGCTATGCGGTGCTGGTGTGCGGCATGCGAGCTCACCTCCATCGCGGCATAGCTGCATCCGGCTTCGACCATCTGTGCGAGCAGACGGTTGATGGTGATGGGGTCGGGTGTGGTGTGGTCGGTGGGATAGGGTGTGGTGTCGACATAGTTGCAGACCGTAGAGAGGAGTCCGGCCTTATATCCCATCAGGCGTGCCATCTCGTAGATGAGGGTCGCTGTCGTGGTCTTGCCGTTGGTGCCGGTGACGCCCACGAGGCCCAGCTTGCGCGAGGGGTTGTCATACCATTGCGACGCCAGCAGTCCAAGTGCCTCGGCACTCGATGACACCTCTATATATATGACACCTTGGGTACGGTCTTCGGGGATATGCTCGCACACCACGGCGACGGCTCCCTTGTCTGTGGCCGAGGGGATATATTTGTGCCCGTCCACGCTGACGCCCGGAACGGCCACGAAGAGCCATCCGGGCGCGACCTCGCGCGAGTCGGCGGTGAGCCCCTTGATGTCGGTGTCCTGTGGCACCTCGCCGACGGTGGCGGCGGGGGTTATGGCTGATAGTAAATGGTCTATTCTCATCTTTCTTACCTTCTGCTGTATGTTGAAATGTGTATGTCGTATATCGTGACTGTATCCTGTTATCTTGACAGTGCGAGGTTTATCCTGGCCCCTCTGCCGACGAGCGTGCCGGGCGCAGGCGTCTGCGAGCGCACGAATCCCGAGCCGGATATGCTCACGTTATATCCGGCGGCCTCGAGGGTGGCTATGGCCTCGCGCGCGCTCATGTGGCGCACGTCGGGTATGCCTGAGCGGTGCCCCTCGGGAGCTTTCAGCGACTTGGCTGACGGGAGGCCGAGCGGCCCCTTGAGGCGTGTATATGAATCGCGTGCTGTCGATGCGAAGAATGTGGGGCCTGTCACCGAGGGGGTCGAGGTCTCGTAGTCGGAGCTGTTGCCGAGCAGACCGCGCGAGTACAGCTTCATGGCTGTGTTCTTGAGCACCTGGCCCGAGGTTGTGGCGGCTCCGAAGAAATTCTTCTTGGGGTGGCAGGTCAGCACCACGCAGCTGTACATGGGATTCTCGGCGGGGAAGAAGCCGCAGAATGCCAGACGCTTTTTCGAGGTGTTGTACTGGCCGTTGTCTATGGTATAGCATGTGCCTGTCTTTCCGGCTATCCTCACCAGGTCGTTGCGCAGGAACTTGCCTGTGCCGTGGTCGCCCCACACCACGCGTGTCAGCATCTCGCGCAGTATGGCGGCTGTCTGCGGCGAGCAGGCGCGCCCGTTGCCGATGTGTCCCACGGGGAGGATCGAGTCGACGGTGCCTCGCAGCTCGCGCACCAGGCGGGGCTTGACAAATACACCGTCGTTGGCTATGGCATTATAGAGTGCCAGCGTGTAGATGGGGGGTATCTCGGTGGCATATCCGTAGCACTGGCGCGACATGGCTATGCGGCCGTCGCGGCGTGTGGGCACGCTGTCGATGCGCGGGGTCACCTCGCCCGCGATGCCTGTGTTGAGGGGCTCGAGGAAACCGAGTTTCTTGACCCTGGCATAGAAACCGCCGGGTATCGAGTCGTATCTGCGAGTCATGATGCGGGCCATGCCGATGTTTGACGACTGCTCGATGACGTCGCCGACCCTGATTGACGAGGTGTGGTGCGCGTCGGTGATGGGGCGCCCTCCGGCATATGCCCATCCCGAGCCTGTGGGGAGCATCTCGTCAAAATCCTTGACGATGCCATCCTCGACGGCTATCATCATCGAGAGGGTCTTGATGACCGACCCGGGCTCGAAACGCATCACGGCGCGGTTCAGGGCCTCGACATATCCGGGACCGTCGGGGTTCTGCTCGAGGTTGGAGATTGCCTTGATGTCGCCGGTCTTGACATCCATCAGCACCGCCAGGCCCCAGTCGGCGTCGCATGAGTCAAGCACGTTGTTGAGCTCGTTCTCGAGGATGTCCTGCATGTTGATGTCGATTGTCGTGACCACATCGCATCCGGGCACCGCGGGCACCGCGGCCATGTCGGCGATATCTTTGGTGAGGTGTACCTTGTGTGTGGTGCCGGTCTTGCCGTATAGCAGCGAGTCGAGCGCCATCTCGATGCCCGAGCGGCCATGTATCTCCTCGCTCTCCTTGGTCTGGCCCACTCGCCCTATCGAGCGTTTGGCCATGTTGCCATACGGGTTGAAGCGGCGCATGTACCGCTCGAACGTGAGCCCCGTGCGGTTGCGGTTGCCCTTGAAATATGACAGCGACTTCATCAGCTGCATGTCGGCGTGCGAGAGGCCCGAGAGGAGCTTATATGCCCTCGGGCGCTTGGAGGGCTCGATGCTGAGGGGCTTGAGCAGGTGCTCGCGCCACTGTGCGGCAGTCTTGACGGGGAAATATGTCGCAAGCTGCTCGGAGAGCGACCCGATGGAGTCGCGGAGGCGCTTTGCGTTGAACTTCTCGGCGCGATAGTCCATGCGGGCCACGTAGAAGTTGAGGTTTGTGGCCAGGATGCTGCCGTCGGCGGCCAGGATGTTGCCGCGCTGGGGTATGATGTCGTGTCTCTGGCTCATCTCTGCCGCGATGCGCTCGTTCCATTTGTCGGCGTCCACGATTGTCGTCTCGGTGAGCTTGACGATGATGCATGCCGACAGTATGAGTATGCCGAGCACTACCACTCCGTAGCGGAACAGGATATTGGTGCGGTTGTCGTTTTTCTTGGGAGCCATGGGTGAGGGGGAGTCTTTATAGTTGGTATAGTTTTTCTAGTTGGACTAGTTGAACTAGAATAGCTGTATATCTCTTTAAACTTTAATCTATAAACTTTAATCTTTTATCCTGTATGCGGGCTGGGGCTGGACGCGGAGTCCGAGATGGAGCGAGTCTACCATCTGCTGCATGGTGGTCTCGCGTGTACGGCTCATGAAGGCACTGCGCTCGCGGTCTTTCTCGTTCTCGACAATCTCAAGCTGACGTTCGAGGGCGGTGATTTTCTCGATGTTCGTACGGTATGTGAACTTGGTGGTGATGTAGACCATCATCACTATCACAAATATGACCACCGGGAGCCAGTGACGGGCGAAGAAATCGCTCGAGATCACCTGGCCGAAGGCCACACGTTTGCCGATGCCTGCACGCTTGGTTGCCATTGGGGGAGTATGGTTGGTTTTGTTGGTCTAGTTTTTCTAGTTGGACTAGTTGAACTAGTTGGACTAGTTGGACTAGAAAAACTATCTATCTTTAAACTTTAATCTTTAAACTTTACTCTCTAATCTTTAAACTTTCACCGCCACCCTCAGTTTGGCGCTGCGGGCGCGGGGGTTGCGTTCGACCTCGGCGTCGGTCGGCACAATCGGCTTGGAGCCGAGGGGCTTGAGGGGAGCGCTGACGCGGCCGAAGAAATCCTTGTCGACCTTGCCCTCGATATTGCCTGTCTTCATGAAATTCTTGACAAGGCGGTCTTCGAGGCTGTGATATGTTATTACCGCCAGACGGCCTCCCGGACGAAGCACCCGCAGGGTTCCGGCCAGCAGGTCGGCAAGGGCGTCGAGCTCGTGATTGACCTCGATGCGCAGGGCCTGGAATACCTGAGCCAGCTCTTTTTTCTCCTTGCGTGGGTCGATGAGTGGAGAGGCCACTGCGAGAAGGTCGGAGATGGTGGCGAAATCGCGTCCGGCCTCACGCTCGCGCATGATGGCGTCGGCCAGACGGCGTGCCTGTCCCAGCTCGCCGTAGAGCTTGAACATACGTGTCAGCGCGTCGCGGTCCATGGTGCGCAGCAGGTCGGCGGCGGTGACTGCGGCGCTGCGGTTCATGCGCATGTCGAGCGGGCCGTCGGCACGGAACGAGAATCCGCGTTCAGCGTCGTCGAAATGATGTGACGACACGCCGAGGTCTGCCAGCACCCCGTCGACGGAATCAACGCCGTAATAGCGCATGAAGTTCGTGATGAACCTGAAATTCGAGTGTACCATGGTGAGGCGTGCCTCGTCGCGTGGAGCCCGTTCGATGGCGTCCATGTCCTGGTCGAAGGCATATACATGCCCACCTGCGGTGACGTCAAGACGGTCGACGATGGCGCGTGTGTGGCCTCCGCCGCCGTATGTGGCGTCGATGTAGATGCCTCCGGGCCGGATGTCGAGGGCGTCGAGGGTCTCGGTCAGGAGAGCCGGTATGTGGTAGGGTAGTTCGTCGGCCATATCGTCGGTGTGATGGGTGGAGAGATGATGTTGGATATTATGCGGTTTTTAAGGGTTCAAAGTTACACAAAAATTTACAAAACCAAACACTCTGCAACGAAAAAAGTTATCAACATCTCCACTGTGGTCGGCATTATGTCCGCGAGGGTGTGTGGGAGAGCGGCAAATTTGCAATCGCAAATAGAAATGGGCTGGCGGTGCCCCGGCTGCGGCCCCTAAAACTTTTCGAGCGCCATGTGTGTTTTATTTCCATACAAACCTCACGGCACAAGCCTATAGGGATACCTTTTTCTTCCTCACTTAACTCTCATTCCGTCATGTTACATTGGTTCTTAGAGACATTCAGGACATATCCCTCCATCCCGATATTCCTGACAATCGGCCTTGGCTTCCTGATCGGAAAGCTCAAGTACAAGACATTCTCTCTCGGCACTGTAACCTCGGTCCTTCTGGTCGGGGTTGTTGTCGGTCAGATGAACATTCCCATCGGCGCACCTCTCAAGTCGCTGTTCTTTCTCCTCTTCCTGTTTGCCATCGGCTATAAGTGCGGCCCACAGTTCGTGTCGGCCATCCGCGGCCAGGGCATCAAGCAGGTCATCTTCGCGTGTGTGATATGTGTGCTGTGTCTTGTCGTGACATGGGGATGCGCCAAGATAATGCACTATAACGCAGCCATCGCCACGGGCCTCTTCTCGGGTGCCCAGACCATCTCGGCTGTCATCGGCGTCGGCACCGATACCATCGGTACGCTGCATATCCCCGACGAGCAGAAGAAACAGTGGATAGACCTCATCCCGGTATGCTATGCCGTGACCTACGTGTTCGGTACCATCGGTTCGGCATGGATTCTCGGTAACCTCGGCCCGGTGCTTCTCGGCGGCCTCTCTAAGGTCAGGAAGCAGACCAAGGAGCTTGAGGAACAGCTCAACCACTCGTCACTGTCGTCAGACCCAGCATATATCGACGGCAACCGTCCCATCGCCTTCCGCGCATACAAGGTGACTGCCGACCATTTCTCGACCCCGCAGACCGTGGCCCAGATTGAGGAACATTTCAAGAGCCTCGGGCGCCGTCTTTTTGTCGAGCGTGTCCGCACCGCCGACCATCAGATGCTCCCCGCCACCCCCGACCTCTCGGTCAAGATCGGCGACGAGATTGTGCTTTCGGGACGTCATGAGTTCATCATCCAGGACGAGAGCTGGATCGGCCCCGAGGTCGATGACGGCGCCCTGCTCACCTTCAATGTCGAGAAGACCAAGGTGATGGTGACCAAGAAGAGTGCCGGCATGACCGTCGACGCCCTGCGCGCCAAACCGTTCATGTACGGTGTGATGATTCAGTCGATTACACGCCAGGGTGGCGTGCAGATACCTGTGCTTGCCCAGACGCAGCTCATGCAGGGTGACATGATGACCATAATGGGTCTGCCCCAGGAGGTCAAGACCGCCGCGCCCGAGATTGGTGTCGAGGAGCGTCCGACAAACGAGACCGATATGGTGTTTGTGAGCCTCGCCATCGTCATCGGTGCCATCATCGGCGCCCTGACCATCAATTTCGGCAAGGTTCCCGTGAGCCTCTCCACCTCGGGCGGCGCGCTGATTGCCGGCCTCTTCTTCGGATGGCTCAGGACCAAGCGTCCCTCGGTGGGCATCATCCCCGACTCGTCGCTGTGGCTTATGAATAACCTCGGCCTCAACATGTTCATCGCCGTCATAGGCATACAGGCAGGCCCGACCTTCATCGCCGGTATCAAGGAGGTGGGCTGGATGCTGCTCGTCATGGGTATCATCTCGACCTCTCTGCCTCTGCTCATAGCCATGTTCATAGGCGCCAAGGTCTTCAAGTTCCATCCGGCCATCAATCTCGGCTGCTGTGCGGGCGGACGTACCACCACCGCGTCGTTAGGTGCCATCACCGCAGCCCTCGACAGCTCGGTACCCGCCATGGGCTATACCATCACCTACGCGATAGGCAATACGCTGCTGATACTTATGGGTGTCGCGATGGTGCTGCTGTTCGTTTAGATGGTTTAAAGATTATAGTTTAAAGATTTTATTTGAACTACTCCCAAGCATAACCAACTCTCAACTCTTTATATATGGCTACCAATCCTGAAAATCCTGCCTTTGAGAAAGCTCTGTCAAACATGAGCCCGTTTGAAATCAAGGGCACCCTCATCGACCTGGCTGAGAAGGACGCGCAGCGCTCGACAGCCACATTCCTCAACGCGGGCCGCGGCAACCCCAACTGGCTCCTTTCATTCCCCCGCAAGGCGTTCTTCACCCTGGGTGAGTTTGCCATGAGCGAGGCCGACCGCGTGGCATACGACAAGGAGATAGGCATCGTGGCATCCCCCACTCAGGAGGGTGTGGCTGCCCGCTTCCGTGCATTCCTCGACGCCAACAAGGACAAGGTGGGCGCCAAGGTGCTGAACCATTTCTATACACATGTCACAGGCGACCTCAAGGTCGACCCCGATGAACTCGTGTTCGAAATGGTCGACGGTATCCTGGGTGACCATTATCCGACACCTCCCCGCATACTGAACAGTGTCGAGACCGTGACCCGAGAGTATCTGCGCTGGGCCATGGGCGGAGGCGACGACACCACTGTCTACGACCTCTTCGCCACCGAGGGCTCGACGGCCGGAATGTGCTATGCCTTCGACTCGCTGCAGCAGAACTTCCTGATGAAGAAGGGTGACAAGCTCGCCCTCCTCACCCCGTGCTTCACACCGTATATCGAGATTCCGCAGCTCGCACAGTTCGGATTCGAGATCGTCAACGTGAGCGCGAACAAAATCGAGAAGGACGGCTATCACGACTGGCAATATCCCAAGGAGGAGATTGACAAGCTGCGCGATCCCTCGGTCAAGGCTGTCTGCATCACCAACCCCTCGAACCCGCCCAGCGTATGCCTGTCGCGCGCGGTGCTCGACATGCTCGTCGATGTCGTCAAGAAGGACAATCCCAACCTGATGATAATCACCGACGATGTGTACGGCACATTTATCGACGGTTTCAGGTCGCTGATGTACGAGCTTCCTTACAATACGCTCTGCCTCTATTCGTTCTCGAAGTATTTCGGCGCCACAGGATGGCGTGTGGCCGCGATGGCGCTCCGTTCGGACAAGAACGTGTTCGACGACCGTCTTGCCGCCCTGTCCGACGAGGAGAAGGCTGCCCTCAACAAGCGTTACGAGAGCCTTGCCATCGACCCGTCGAAGATCAAGTTCATCGACCGTCTGGTGGCCGACTCGCGTCTGGTGGGCCTGAACCATACGGCAGGCCTCTCGACTCCCCAGCAGATACAGATGATGCTGTTCTCGGCATTCGCATATCTGCACCGCGAGGAGCTGCAGCCCAAGCTGATAGCCATGATACACCGCCGGCTCAACGACCTCTGGAGCACAACCGGCTTCACCCTGCTGCCCGACCCCAACCGCGCCGGATACTACTCGGAAATCGACCTCATGGTCTGGGCCAAGAAGTTCTATGGCGACGAGTTTGTCAAGTATCTCAACGATAATTACCAGCCTCTCGACTTCGTGATACGTCTGGCCAACGAGACAGCCATTGTGCTGCTGAACGGCGACGGCTTCGACGGCCCGAAATGGAGTGTGCGCGCATCGCTGGCAAACCTCAACGAGGACGCATACCTCAAGATAGGCACGGCAATCCGCAAGATTCTCGACGAGTATCACGCCAAGTTCCTCGAATCGAAGAAATAATCCCTCGGCCTGACGGCTGAACGACGGCGGCGCGTACCACAGCGGGTAGGCGCCGCCTTTATTGTGCCTGTATTCGGCATTACCGCACCACGGAGTGGGGTGTGGCGGGGTAATTTTGCCGGAAAAAAGATATGATGAAACAGGTATTGATAGAAGCCGGGGCGCAGGTGATGGATACGCGCGTCAACCTGCGTGCCGACAGCCGCGGCTCTCTCCGCGGTGTCGGGATCCCCTCGGTGACCCGCAAGGGCACCGGGGCGGTCAATGTGGTCGAGGGGCTTGTGTGCCGTCACGGAGACAGGTCCGAGTCTTATTTCTATCTCAGGGAGGGCGCGCTGTGGTGTGCCAACTCGCTCCATGGACACCGAGAGATAGCCGCGATGGAGGATGTGAGGTGCGGGGTGGCCGTGAGCGACGGAGTGGTGCTGTTCTGTGCCTCGGGGCCCCGGCGGTTCAGGTATGATGGCCGGGGACGGTGGACCGGGCTGCCGCAACCCGTGGATTTCGCCCCATTTGTCATAGAGCGGCGCGACGCGGGGTCTGAGAGTGTGGATGTAGGCGACATAAAGCTCGCAGGCAGCTATGACTCGCGCTCGCACGAGCTGTCTATGGCCGACCGTGCCACCATCGGGGATGCGCTCGACAAGGCGTATCGCCGTCTTGTCGACACTGCCGCAGCCTCGCACCGCTATATCCAGCCCGTGGTGGCCCGGTATGAGATAACGGGACATGACGGGAGTGTGCTGTATCGCTCGGCTCCCGTCATGGTGAGTCCCGACGCGGGGGTGCAGGGAGTGGGATGCGCGGTCACTGTTCCTGCGGGGACACCCGGCACCCTCACGGGCGCACGTCTCACGGCGACATCGTTCACCCTCGCGCTGGTACGCGCGGGTGGCGACGACAGCATCATGGAGGATTTTGTGGCCGACGTGAGGCTGACGGTATCGCCGCAGCTACACCCCTGTTCGCCCGGCCTCCCCTCGGTGTGCCGCTATGACGGCGCGACATCCTCGGGGGTGGCCTATACGGCCTATGTGCCAGGCTACAGCCATCTGGTACAGCCGGGTGCCGAAGGGGGACTTGTGCGCTCGCGCACCCTCGCCGTACTTGCTAACATCGACACGGCGCTGCGCCCCTATGCGATGCCCCTCCGCTCATACGCCGACGACATCAAGACCCTCTCATCTTTAAACTTTAATCTCTCATCTTTAAACTCTAAACTCTCCTCTTTAAACTTCACCCCACGTGTTGCCGCCTCGAACGGTGATACAATCATATATGGCGGACTCACGCTCATTCCCTTTGACGGATATGCCGCCGCCGAGATGGCCACGGGTACGGAATACTCTGACTAAGGGATGCCGACGGCTGTCCGTGTGACTATGGCCGACGGGTCGGGCGTGGTGCGCGGAGGCACCGTGAGCGGCGTCGGGCTGTCACGCTTCTCGGCGTTGCTGACCTATCCTTCGGCCTCGGCGCGCAAGATGCTCGTGATATGCGGCAGTGCGCGCGGCGAGTATGACCTTGAGCCCACACCCGACGGCGCCATGTCGTTCCGGCTTGCCCCCGATTGCCGACCCCTGTCGCTCGCTGACAGCGGTGCGCCGTTCGTGCTCCCTGCCGCCTCGGCGGCGACCGTAGAGCTCCCCGATACCTTTGCCGTCGCGCAGGCCTCGGACCCCTTGCGCCTCATGGCCTCGGGCCGTTCGGAGGCGGGGCCAGTTACCTGCGTGGCGCCTGCTCCGAGGGTGGCGTGGGGTGTGGCCAAGCCGGGATTCTATGTCATGGGACGGGGCGGCATCATGGCCGTCGCCCCTGCGTCCTCCCTCGGGTCGCTGACCTCCTCGCTCATCGACCCGCGCGGAGTGACGTCGGCTACTGCCGCCGCAGTGATTCCCGGCGGGGTGGCCGTGGTGGCGGGAGGAGAGCTTCTCTCCCTCTCAGGCACACGCGCCACGGTGCTGCTTGACAGTTGCGATGCCGGGACGGTGGCCTACTCACCCTCCCGGCGTGAGCTGTGGCTGGTCTCGTCGCCCATGATGACGCTCGCTGTGGGGCCCGGGGTCGTGGGGACTGATGTCAAGGTATATCAGCTCGACCATGGCACCGTGTACTCGCGTACAGGCATCACCCCCTCGTCGGCGGTCACGCTGGGGGCGCGGATGCTGATAGTTGACAGCTCGGGCAACGAGCGCGACTGCTCGGCCGAGTCCGACACCATGCTCACGCTGGGGGTGTCGGGGAGTGTGCCGTTCGCCTCGGAGGGATGGACTCGTGCGTCGCTGCTCCTCCCGGCCTCCGGGCGCGACCTCGCGGGCTCGGTCACTGTCACCGCCCGTCAGGGGGACGGGGCGCGCGGCACATATACCGTGGCAACCTTCGACATAGACGGCGACCTTGACCATCCTGTGGCCTCGGGGCTGGCCGTGCCCCACTGCCATGCCGTCGGTATAGAGCTTTCGGTCTCCACGTTCCACCCCACATCTTTTGTCTATGACCCTCGCTGAAGACAACATGCGCCGCCACCGCCTCAGGGAGCGCTGGCGCTATTCGCCCGAGACAGGCGACCCCAATGACGGGTCGAGGATATGCGAGTGCGGCGTGTGGCTGCCGCTCGCCATGCTGCGCGACCCCGGGTACTCCCCGTCGCTGGGGGGCCTGGAGATGGATATGCTCAGGTTCAGGCACGATTTCGAGTACTGGGCCTTCCGTTGTGTGCATATCGCCGACAAGGCCACGGGCAGGGAGGTGCCCTTTGTGCTCAACGCTCCGCAGCGGCGGCTGGTGCGTCTGCTCGAGCGCGAGCGGGTGGCGGGGCATCCCCTGCGGCTCATCATGCTCAAGGCGCGCCAGTGGGGCGGGTCGACGCTGATTCAGGTCTATTTCGCATGGATTCAGATTGTACACCGCCGCGGCTGGCACTCGCTGATATGCGGGCATGTCAAGGATACCGCCTCGACCATCCGCGGGATGTATAGCCGTCTGCTGGCAGCCTATCCAGAGCAGTACTGGGATGAGGAGTGCCGCCCGGAGTTCCGTCCATACGAGCGGATGACCAACACGCGCTATATCCCGGGCCGGGAGTGCCGTGTGACGGTCTGCTCGAGCGAGAACCAGGAGGCCACGCGCGGACTCGACTGCGCCCTGGCGCATCTGAGCGAGGTTGCCTTCTGGAAAGACTCGCCGCTACACAATCCCACCGACCTGATACGCTCTGTGGCCTCGGGAATAATGCTCAAGCCGCTGTCTTTCGTGGCGCTGGAGAGTACGGCCAACGGTGTGGGGAATTTCTTTCACCGCGAGTGGCTGCGCGCCGTGGGCGGCAAGTCGGACAAGATTCCGTTTTTCGTGCCGTGGTTCGAGATAGACCTCTATGCCGAGCCTGTCGACGACCCCGACGCCCTGTGGGACACTCTCGACGAGTATGAGCGTGGCCTGTGGGAGCGGTTTGACGGCGTGACCCTCGAGGGGCTGAAATGGTATCACATGCGCCGCAAGGAGTACGAGGACCACCGCTCGATGATGGCCGAGTTCCCCTCGGACCCCGAGGAGGCTTTCTCGGCCACAAACAGCGCCGTGTTCTCGTCGAAGGCCGTTGAGCGTCTGCGCAAGGGGTGCTGCGAGCCCTTGCGGCGCGGAGAGCCGTATGGCGCGCCTGGTCATATGCCGTCAGACCTCTCGGCACCCGGATTCTCGGATTCGCCCGACGGACGCACGCTGATCTGGACGCCTCCCGTGCCCGGCATGGAGTATCTGGCCGCGGTCGATGTCGGGGGGCGCTCGGCAGGTGCCGACTGGTCGGTGATCAGTGTCATCGGGCGCGGGGATGTGCCGGAGATAGTGGCCCAGTGGCGCGGACACATCGACCACGACCTGCTGGCATGGAAAGCCGCCGCGCTCGCTTCCTATTATAATAAGGCGTTGCTTGTCGTCGAGAGCAATTCGCTCGAGAGTGACACCCGTGGCGAGGGGCAATATATCCTCGACCGTCTCGCCGGGGCATATCCCAACCTCTATCACCGTCCTCCGGCCGAGAGGGGAGGGGTGCGACGTCCGGGATTCCACACCAACCGGGCCACCAAGGCCTCGATGATAGCCCATCTGATAGCCATGGTGCGCGACGGCCTGTATGTCGAGCGCAGCGGCGAGGCCTGCGACGAGCTGCTGCAATATGAGGCATTGCCGGGAGGCGCATACGCCGCACGGCGCGGATGTCACGACGACATCCTCATGACCCGCGCCATGGCCCTCTGGGTACATGCCGCCGACCCCGCGGCGCAAGGACACCTCACTGCAGAGGATGTGGAGACACTGATGGAGACGCTGTGGGGGTAGTTGAGGTAGTTGGTCTAGTTGAACTAGTTGAACTAGACCAACTATACCAACTGCCATCCCCTAAATCGCCCAATCCCTGGTCAAAATCACTGACAAAACTCTCCAAACTGCAATTTTCTTCAAAAAAAATGTGAAAATATTTGCACGGTTGGGAAATAGTGCGTAATTTTGCATCGCTTTTAAGGCGGAACGCTTTTCAAGCGAGCGCACATTAGAAGAAATGCCTCTTTAGCTCAGTTGGCCAGAGCACGTGATTTGTAATCTCGGGGTCGTTGGTTCGAATCCGACAAGAGGCTCAACTTGAACAAAACGGAATTTAGGGCGAATACCAGAGTGGCCAAATGGGGCAGACTGTAAATCTGCTGGTTTATACCTTCGGTGGTTCGAATCCATCTTCGCCCACACTCTCAAGCGGAAATCGCGCGAGGCAAATTGCGGAAGTAGCTCAGTTGATAGAGCATCAGCCTTCCAAGCTGAGGGTCGCGAGTTTGAGCCTCGTCTTCCGCTCAAAGACACAGTAAGGACTGCCAATGTAGCTCAGGGGTAGAGCACTTCCTTGGTAAGGAAGAGGTCGCGGGTTCAAATCCCGCCATCGGCTCAAACCAATCGGAAAGAAGACGGCCCCGGTGGTGCGTATGCGCTATCGTGGCGTCTTGACGAAAGAAACAGACTAATCAATACATAAACAGCAAAGTTATGGCTAAAGAGAAATTCGAAAGAACCAAGCCCCACGTTAACATCGGCACCATCGGCCACGTTGACCACGGCAAGACCACTCTGACCGCCGCCATCACCACCGTGCTGGCTAAGGCAGGTCTCTCTGAGGTTAAGTCGTTCGACCAGATCGACAACGCCCCCGAGGAGAAAGAGCGTGGTATCACCATCAATACCGCTCACGTAGAGTATGAGACCAAGAACCGCCACTACGCACACGTAGACTGCCCCGGACACGCTGACTATGTGAAGAACATGGTAACAGGTGCTGCCCAGATGGACGGTGCTATCATCGTAGTTGCCGCTACCGACGGTCCCATGCCCCAGACCCGCGAGCACATCCTTCTCGCCCGTCAGGTGAACGTTCCCCGTCTGGTTGTCTTCCTGAACAAGTGCGATATGGTAGACGACGAGGAGATGTTCGAGCTCGTTGAGATGGAGATGCGTGATCTTCTTTCGAGCTACGAATATGACGGCGACGAGACCCCCATCATCCGCGGTTCTGCCCTCGGCGCGCTCAACGGCGAGCCCCAGTGGGAGGCCAAGGTTATGGAGCTCATGGACGCAGTCGACAACTGGATCCCCCTGCCTCCCCGCGACATCGACAAGCCCTTCCTGATGCCTGTCGAGGACGTCTTCTCGATCACCGGTCGTGGCACCGTTGCTACAGGCCGTATCGAGACAGGTGTTGTCAAGGTAGGTGACGAGGTTCAGATCATGGGTCTGGGCGCTGACCTCAAGTCGGTCGTTACCGGCGTCGAGATGTTCCGCAAGCTGCTCGATCAGGGCGAGGCTGGTGACAACGTAGGTCTCCTCCTCCGCGGTATCGACAAGAAGGACATCAAGCGCGGTATGGTTATCTGCCATCCCGGTGTCGTTAAGCCCCACAGCAAGTTCAAGGCTTCGGTCTACATCCTCAAGAAAGAGGAGGGTGGCCGTCACACTCCCTTCCACAACCACTACCGTCCCCAGTTCTACATCCGTACACTGGATGTGACCGGTGAGATCACTCTCCCCGAGGGCGTAGAGATGGTAATGCCCGGTGACCACGTAGAGATCATCGTTGACCTCATCAACCCCGTAGCATGCGACGCAGGTCTGCGCTTCGCTATCCGCGAGGGTGGCCGCACCGTCGGCTCGGGTCAGATTACCGAGATCCTCGACTAATCCGCTCTTAAACAGCCATCCAAGGCAAGGCGTCCGTAAGGAAGCCTGCGCCGAATAACCTCCAAAGAGATCTGCGGCCCGTGGCCGCAAGGCGCAGACCGCAGGTCTCTTTTCCTACCTACGGGACTAGCTCAGTCGGTAGAGCACCGGTCTCCAAAACCGGGTGTCGGGAGTTCGAGCCTCTCGTCCCGTGCTTATAACAGACGCAAATGAGTAAACTTAAACTATTTACGGATATTGAGGAGTCTTATACCGAGCTTCGATATAAGACTTCTTGGCCATCAAGAAACCAGCTGATCAAGAGCGCGGTAATCGTACTGATCGCTTCCATCATCATAGCTGCGATTATCTTCGTGATGGATCAGGTGGTCGATACCCTGATGCATTTCATCTACTCTCTGGGCCGATAAGCGCAATCCGCAGATAGAGACATAAGTTATTTCCAACACTTCACATCAATCACCACAACATTTCACTCAAAGGAAAATGGCTGAGGCAACGAAGGAACCCGAACTGAAAAAAGCCTGGTATGTGCTGCGCGCCATCTCGGGCAAAGAGGCTAAAGTCAAGGAACTCCTTGACGGAGCCATCCGTAACACAGATTTAGGCCACTACGTGTTTCAGGTGCTTATCCCGACAGAGAAGGTGATGACCGTGAAGAACGGAAAGAAGGTCATCAAGGAACGCAACCTTTATGGCGGTTATGTCTTTGTGGAGTGTATCCTTACCGGCGAGGTTCACTATGAGCTCCGCAACACCACGAATGTCATTGATTTCCTGAAAGGCCGCGGCAAGGACGCCAAGCCCGAGCCCGTGAGCGAGAATGACGTGCGCCGCATGCTCGGCGCCGCCGACGAGCTCATCGACGCCACCCAGGACGGCAACGACTATATGGTGGGCGAGAGTGTCAAGGTGACCTTCGGCCCCTTCACCGGTTTCACCGGAGTCATCGAGGAGGTCGACAGGACAAGGAAGAAGCTCAAGGTGATGGTCAAGATCTTCGGGCGCAAGACGCCGCTCGAGCTCGAGAATTCGCAAGTAGAGCGTGAATAACCATCGCGCGGTACAGCCGGCCCCGGGGCCCGCAAGGGAGTCCGGGAATGATTGTGCCACGGGAGATGTCACGATGCGGCCACCGGGTTGGTTACGCAGCCACGGCCCGCTGACGAGGGCATCGTTTTAACCGAATCATTAACAAAAAGAATTTAGATTTATCATGGCTAAAGAAATTGCTGGACAGATCAAATTGCAAATCAAGGGAGGGGCAGCGAACCCCTCGCCTCCCGTTGGTCCCGCTCTCGGTTCGAAGGGTATCAACATCATGGAGTTTTGCAAGCAATTCAACGCCCGCACCCAGGACAAGGCCGGCAAGGTTCTCCCGGTTGTAATCACCTATTACACCGACAAGAGCTTCGACTTTGTCGTAAAGACTCCCCCTGTGGCAATCCAGCTCCTCGAGGCTACCAAGCTGAAGAGCGGCTCTGCCCAGCCCAACCGTAACAAGGTTGGTGAGGTGACCTGGGATCAGGTGAAGGCTATTGCCGAGGACAAGATGCCCGATTTGAACTGTTTCACAGTAGCGTCGGCTATGCGTATGGTGGCCGGCACAGCCAGGAGCATGGGTATCACCGTGAAAGGAAGTTTCCCCGAAAACATTTAATCTTCAACAGACATGACTAAACTGACCAAAAATCAAAAGATTGCCCAGGAGAAGGTTGAAGCAGGGAAAGCCTACACACTGGCCGAGGCCGTAGACCTCGTCAAGGAGATAACCTTCACCAAGTTTGACGCGTCGCTCGACGTTGACGTCCGTCTGGGCGTCGACCCCCGCAAGGCCAACCAGATGGTCCGTGGCGTCGTCACACTCCCCAACGGTACAGGCAAGCAGGTGCGCGTGCTCGTGCTCTGCTCGTCGGACGCCGAGGCAGCCGCCAAGGCAGCCGGTGCCGACTATGTAGGCCTCGACGAATATATCGACAAGATCAAGGGCGGATGGACTGACGTAGACGTCATCATCACCCAGCCCGCCATCATGGGCAAGATCGGTGCCCTGGGCCGTATCCTCGGTCCCCGCGGCCTGATGCCTAACCCCAAGAGCGGCACCGTGACCGTCGATGTAGCCAAGGCTGTCGAGGAGGTGAAGAAGGGTAAGATCGACTTCAAGGTCGACAAGAACGGTATCGTACACTCGTCGGTAGGCAAGGTGTCATTCACACCCGAGGCTGCCTGCGAGAACGTCAAGGAGTTCATCAACACCCTCATCAAGCTCAAGCCCGCTACCGCCAAGGGCACATACATCAAGAGCATTTATCTTTCGAGCACCATGAGTCCCGGCATCAAGGTGGATCCCAAATCCGTGGATGAGTAATCACCTTCAAAAAGCTGACAGAACAAAATGAAAAAGGAAGATAAGATCATCGCGATCCAGAATATCGCCAAGGAGATCGGCAACTACGGCTGCTTCTACCTCGTGGAGACCGCCGGCCTGAACGCCGAGAAGACCACCGCCCTGCGCCGCGCCTGCAACAAGGCCGACATCAAGCTGCTCGTGGTCAAGAACACCCTCCTGCACAAGGCTCTTGAGTCGCTCGAAGGTGACTATGCCGAGCTCTACTCGGCCCTTCACGGAGCAACCTCGCTGATGCTTTGCAACACGGGCAACGCCCCCGCCAAGCTCATCAAGGAGTTCCTGAAAGGCGATAAAGACGCCAAGCTCCCCGCCCTCAAGGCTGCATACGTAGAGGAGACCGTATATGTCGGTGCCGACCAGCTCGACGCTCTCTGCGCAATCAAGAGCAAGAACGAGCTCATCGCCGACGTCGTGGCCCTGCTCCAGTCGCCCGCCAAGAATGTGGTATCCGCACTCACATCGGGTGGCACAAAGCTCCACGGCATCCTCGAGACCCTCTCAAAGAAGGAAGGCTGATAGCCTCCACCGTCCGAAAAGACATCCCATCAATTAATTTCAATCCAACAACCCACATCCAACACCAATACAATCATGGCAGATCTCAATGCTTTTGCAGAACAACTCGTGAACCTCACCGTTAAGGAAGTCAACGAACTCGCCCAGATCCTCAAAGAAACCTACGGCATCGAGCCCGCAGCTGCTGCTGTAGCCGTTGCAGCCGGTCCCGCTGCCGGTGCACCCGCCGAGGAGGAGAAGTCTTCGTTCGACGTTGTCCTCAAGTCGGCCGGCGCTTCGAAGCTCGCCGTTGTCAAGCTCGTCAAGGAGCTCACCGGTCTCGGCCTCAAGGAGGCTAAGGAGATGGTTGACGGCGCACCCAGCGTCATCAAGGAGGGCGTTGCCAAGGCTGATGCCGAGGGCCTCAAGAAGCAGCTCGAAGAGGCTGGCGCCGAGGTTGAGCTGAAGTAATCCGGCTCTCAGGAACCTTCTCGAGAGTCGCAGACTCCAATCTGCAAATCCACTCGAAATAACCACTTATGGGTTAAGATTCCCCCTCAGGGAGTCTTAACCTATTTGTGTTAAAAATGGGTGAGTTGTATTAAAAAAATATAAAGATTTATATTTATTTGTAAATCTTTGCCTTCCTCTTATCCTCCCGCATTCACTAAACCAACCAAATGTCAGACACCACAGCAATCAAGCCGCGCAAGAATTTTGCGTCGGTCAAAAATCCCCTCCCTTATCCGGATTTCTTGGAGATTCAGCTGAAGTCGTTCCAGGACTTTCTGCAGCTCGATACTCCGCCGGAGAAGCGCAAGAACGAGGGCCTTTTCAAAGTGTTTGCCGAGAATTTCCCCATCGCGGACACTCGCAACAATTTTGTCCTCGAGTTTCTCGACTATTACATCGACCCGCCCCGCTACACCATCGACGAATGTCTGGAGCGCGGCCTGACCTACAGCGTGCCTCTCAAGGCCAAGCTGAAGCTCTATTGCACCGACCCTGACCATGAGGATTTCGACACCGTGATACAGGATGTGTATCTCGGTCCGATTCCCTACATGACCGACAAGGGCACGTTCGTCATCAACGGTGCCGAGCGTGTCGTGGTGTCACAGCTTCACCGTTCGCCCGGTGTCTTCTTCGGCCAGAGCACACATGCCAACGGCACCAAGCTCTACAGCGCCCGCATCATCCCCTTCCGCGGCAGCTGGATAGAGTTTGCCACCGACATCAACAATGTGATGCACGCCTATATCGACCGCAAGAAGAAACTCCCCGTCACCACCCTTCTGCGTGCCATCGGCATCGAGACCGACAAGGACATCATCGAGATCTTCGGTCTGGCCGAGGAGGTCAAGGTCAACAAGACCAACCTCAAGAAGGCTGTGGGCCGCAAGCTCGCCGCCAGGGTGCTCAAGTCGTGGGCCGAGGATTTCGTCGATGAGGATACCGGCGAGATCACAACCATCGAGCGCAATGACGTCATCCTCGAGCGCGAGACCGTCATCGAGGAGGACAACATCGACGCCATCCTCAGCTCGGGTGTGCAGACAATCCTGCTCCATAAGGAGAATGTCAACACACAGGAGTACTCAATCATCTTCAACACCCTGCAGAAAGACCCCACCAACTCAGAGCGTGAGGCCGTGCAGTACATATACAGGCAGCTGCGCAACGCCGAGCCGCCGGACGACGCGTCGGCACGCGAGGTCATCGCCAACCTCTTCTTCTCGGAGAAGCGTTATGACCTCGGCGAGGTAGGCCGCTACCGCATCAACAAGAAACTCGGTCTCACCACACCCATGGAGGTGAAGGTGCTGACCAAGGAGGACATCATCGCCATCATCCGCTATCTCATCGAGCTCATCAACTCGAAGACCGATGTCGACGATATCGACCACCTCAGCAACCGCCGCGTGCGCACCGTGGGCGAGCAGCTCTACAACCAGTTCGGTGTGGGCCTGTCGCGCATGAGCCGCACTATCCGCGAGCGCATGAACGTGCGCGACAACGAGGTGTTCACCCCCATCGACCTCATCAACGCCAAGACCATCTCGTCGGTCATCAACTCGTTCTTCGGCACCAACGCCCTGTCGCAGTTCATGGACCAGACGAACCCTCTGGCCGAGATTACACACAAGCGCCGTATGTCGGCCCTCGGCCCCGGCGGTCTGTCGCGCGAGCGTGCAGGCTTCGAGGTGCGAGACGTACACTATACCCACTACGGCCGCCTCTGTCCTATCGAAACCCCTGAAGGCCCCAACATCGGCCTTATCTCGTCGCTCTGCGTCTATGCCAAGATCAACGACCTCGGCTTCATCGAGACCCCCTACCGCGAGGTCAAGGACGGTGTGGCCAACCTCAACAACGACGAGGTTGTCTACCTGACTGCCGAGATCGAGGAGGGCAAGATCATCGCCCAGGGCAACGCACCTGTCGACGACTCGGGCCGCTTCATCAACGACCGCGTCAAGGCCCGTCTGGACGCCGACTTCCCCATTGTGGCTCCCGACCAGGTAGAGCTGATGGACGTGTCGCCCACACAGATTGCCTCTATCGCCGCGTCGCTCATCCCCTTCCTCGAGCACGACGACGCCAACCGTGCCCTCATGGGCTCGAACATGATGCGTCAGGCCGTGCCCCTGCTGCGCTCCGAGAGCCCCATCGTGGGCACCGGCATCGAGGGTCAGCTCATCCGCGACTCGCGCACACAGGTCATGGCCGAGGGCGAGGGTGTCATCGAGTTTGTCGACGCCACCGTCATCCGCATCCGCTATGACCGCACCAAGGAGGAGGAGTTCGTCTCGTTCGAGGACAGCGTGAAGGAGTATCACCTGCCCAAGTTCCGCAAGACCAACCAGAGCACCACAATCGACCTGCGTCCCATCTGCAACAAGGGACAGCGTGTCAAGAAGGGCGACATCCTCACCGAAGGCTACTCGACCGAGAACGGCGAGCTCGCCCTCGGCCGCAACCTCAAGGTGGCGTTCATGCCCTGGAAGGGTTACAACTATGAGGACGCCATCGTGCTCAACGAGCGCGTGGTGCGCGAGGATATCCTGACCTCGGTACACGTCGACGAGTACACCCTCGAGGTGCGCGAGACCAAGCGAGGCATGGAGGAGCTGACATCCGACATCCCCAACGTCAGCGAGGATGCCACCAAGGACCTCGACGAGCGCGGCATCATCCGCGTGGGCGCGCACATCGTGCCCGGCGACATCATGATAGGCAAGATTACCCCCAAGGGCGAGTCTGACCCCACCCCCGAGGAGAAGCTGCTCCGCGCCATCTTTGGCGACAAGGCCGGCGACGTCAAGGACGCCTCGCTCAAGGCATCTCCCTCGCTCAAGGGTGTCATCATCGGCACACATCTTTTCCAGAAGGCCGAGAAGAAGAAGACCAAGAAGAGCGCAAACGCCGTACTGCCCCTGCTCGACGAAGAGTATGAGGAGAAGCTCGACGGCCTCAAGGACCTGCTCGTCAGCAAGCTGATGACCCTCACCGAGGGCAAGACCTCGGCCGGAGTCCGCGACTTCCTCGGCACTGCCATCATACCCAAGGGCTCGCAGTTCACCGCCGGTACCCTCAAGGGCATCGAGTATGACACCGTGAACCTCTCGGGCTGGACCAACGACGACCACACCAACGACCTGGTGCGCGCCACCATCGTCAACTACCTGCGCAAGAGCAAGGAGATCGACGCCGAGCTGCGCCGCAAGAAGTTCGACATCTCGATAGGCGACGAGCTCCCCTCGGGCATCATGAAGCTGGCCAAGGTATATGTGGCCAAGAAGCGTAAGATATCCGTGGGCGACAAGATGGCCGGACGTCACGGCAACAAGGGTATCGTCTCGCGCATCGTGCGTCAGGAGGATATGCCCTTCCTCGCCGACGGTACGCCTGTCGACATCGTCCTCAACCCTCTGGGTGTGCCTTCGCGTATGAACCTGGGCCAGATATTCGAGACCGTTCTCGGCTGGGCCGGACGCGAGCTGGGCGAGAAATTCGCCACCCCCATCTTCGACGGCGCTACCCTCGAGGACCTCAACGAGTGGACCGACAAGGCCGGCCTGCCCCGCTATGGCAAGACCTACCTCTATGACGGCGGCACCGGCGAGCAGTTCGACCAGGCCGCCACCGTGGGTGTCATCTACATGCTCAAGCTCGGCCACATGGTCGAGGACAAGATGCACGCCCGCTCGATCGGCCCGTACTCGCTCATCACCCAGCAGCCTCTCGGCGGTAAGGCCCAGTTCGGTGGCCAGCGTTTCGGAGAGATGGAGGTCTGGGCGCTCGAGGCATTCGGCGCATCGCACATCCTGCAGGAGATCATCACTGTCAAGTCTGACGACGTGACAGGCCGCTCGAAGACCTACGAGGCCATCGTCAAGGGTGAGGCCATGCCCCCCGCCGGAATCCCCGAATCGCTCAACGTGCTTCTACACGAGCTCCGCGGTCTCGGCCTGAGCATCAACCTCGAGCCGTAAGGGGTAAAGAGGTTATAAGGTTATGAGGTTAAAGGTTAAGGGTTAAAGGTTAAAGGGATTGTCTCTTGGAGAGACACCCCTTGACCCACCCCCATTGACCTGCCTCATTAACCAAATCCGTTAACTGTTAACAGAAACCGTTAACCGTTAACCTTTAACCCCCTCCCTCCATTCTCTCTCAATCACAACACTCTAAAAATCACACCATCATATATGGCTTTTAGAAAAGACAACAAACAAAAGACCGGTTTCACGAAGATTTCCATCGGGCTCGCGTCGCCTGAGGAGATTCTCGAGAAATCGAGCGGCGAAGTGTTGAAGCCGGAAACCATCAACTACCGCACCTACAAGCCCGAGCGTGACGGCCTCTTCTGCGAGAGGATCTTCGGTCCCGTCAAGGACTATGAGTGCCACTGCGGAAAGTACAAGCGCATCCGCTATAAAGGCATCGTCTGCGACCGTTGCGGTGTCGAGGTGACCGAGAAGAAGGTGCGTCGCGAGCGCATGGGCCACATCAAGCTCGTGGTGCCTGTGGCACACATCTGGTATTTCCGTTCGCTGCCCAACAAGATAGGCTATCTGTTAGGTCTTCCCTCAAAGAAGCTCGACGCCGTGGTCTACTACGAGCGCTACGTCGTGGTGCGTCCCGGCGAGGCTGCCGAACTCGGCGACGAGAAGCCCGTACAGAAGCTCGACCTCCTCACCGAAGACGAATACTTTGACATCGTAGACCGTCTCCCGGCCGACAACCAGAGCCTTCCCGACGACGACCCCCGCAAGTTCGTCGCCAAGATGGGTGCCGAGGCTCTCTATGACCTCCTCAAGGACCTCGACCTCGACGACCTCTCGTATGCCCTGCGCGCGCAGGCCAACGAGGAGGGCTCGCAGCAGCGCAAGACCGAGGCTCTGAAGCGCCTCCAGGTAGTTGAGTCGTTCCGCGCCTCGCGCGAGCGCAACCGCCCCGAGTGGATGATACTCCAGGCTGTGCCTGTCATCCCCCCCGAGCTGCGTCCCCTCGTGCCCCTGGACGGCGGCCGTTTCGCGACTTCCGACCTCAACGACCTCTACCGTCGCGTCATCATCCGCAACAACCGTCTGAAGCGCCTCATCGAGATCAAGGCTCCCGACGTCATCCTGCGCAACGAGAAGCGTATGCTCCAGGAGGCCGTCGACTCGCTGCTCGACAACTCGCGCAAGTCGTCGGCTGTCAAGACCGAGGCTAACCGTCCCCTCAAGTCGCTCTCAGACTCGCTCAAGGGCAAGCAGGGCCGCTTCCGTCAGAACCTTCTCGGTAAGCGTGTCGACTACTCGGCCCGTTCGGTCATCGTCGTCGGCCCCGAGCTCAAGATGCACGAGTGCGGCATCCCCAAGAACATGGCCGCTGAGCTCTATAAGCCCTTCGTGATTCGCAAGCTCATCGAGCGCGGCATCGTCAAGACCGTCAAGTCGGCCAAGAAGATCGTCGACCGCAAGGAGCCTGTCGTATGGGACATCCTCGAGTATGTCATGAAGGGTCACCCCGTGCTGCTCAACCGTGCCCCGACACTGCACCGTCTCGGTATCCAGGCATTCCAGCCCAAGATGATCGAGGGCAAGGCCATCCAGCTCCACCCGCTGGCATGTACCGCCTTCAACGCCGACTTCGACGGTGACCAGATGGCCGTGCACCTTCCCCTCGGCAACGAGGCCGTGCTCGAGGCCCAGCTCCTCATGCTTGGCTCGCACAACATCCTCAACCCCGCCAACGGCGCACCTATCACCGTGCCCTCGCAGGACATGGTGCTCGGTCTCTACTATATCACCAAGCTCCGCAAGGGTGACAAGGGCGAGGGCCTGAAGTTCTATGGCCCCGAGGAGGCTGAGATTGCCTACAACGAGGGCCGCGTCACACTGCACGCCCCCGTCTCGATCGTCGTCGACGACATCGACGAGTTCGGCAACCCCGTGCGTCACCTTGTCGAGAATACCTCGGTGGGCCGCGTGCTGGTCAACCAGTATGTGCCCAAGGAGATCGGCTATGTCAACGAGATTCTTTCAAAGAAATCGCTGCGTACCATCATCTCCAAGGTAATCAAATATTGCGGTATCCCCCGCTCGGCCCAGTTCCTTGACGACATCAAGAACCTCGGCTACTACATGGCCTTTAAGGGCGGCCTGTCGTTCAACCTGGGCGACGTGCTCATCCCCGCCGAGAAGGAGCAGTATGTGCGCGAGGGCTACGAGCAGGTGCAGGAAGTCCTCAACAACTACTCGATGGGCTTCATCACCAACACCGAGCGCTACAACCAGATCATCGACATCTGGACACACGTCAACTCGCGTCTGGCCGACACGCTGATGAAGCAGATCTCGGCCGACAAGCAGGGCTTCAACCCTGTGTACATGATGCTCGACTCGGGCGCCCGTGGTTCGAAAGACCAGATCCGTCAGCTCTCGGGTATGCGTGGTCTTATGGCCAAGCCCCAGAAGAGCGGCGCCGAGGGTGGCCAGATTATCGAGAACCCGATTCTTGCCAACTTCAAGGAGGGTCTGAGCGTGCTCGAGTACTTTATCTCGACCCATGGTGCCCGCAAGGGTCTTGCGGATACCGCCCTCAAGACCGCCGACGCCGGTTATCTTACCCGCCGTCTGGTCGACGTGGCCCACGACGTCATCATCAACGAGACTGACTGCGGCACCCTCCGCGGCCTTGTCTGCACCGAGATCAAGAACAACGACGAGGTTGTCGCATCGCTGGGCGAGCGCATCCTTGGCCGTGTCTCCGTGCACGACGTCATCGACCCCACCACAGGCGAGCTCATCGTGGCTGCCGGCGAGGAAATCAACGACGCCGCCGCCGACCGCATCAACGCTTCTCCCATCGAGAGCGTCGAGATACGTTCTGTCCTCACCTGCGAGTCGCGCAAGGGTGTCTGCGCCAAGTGCTATGGCCGCAACCTGGCCACACACCGCATGGTGCAGATGGGCGAGGCTGTCGGCGTCATCGCCGCACAGTCTATCGGCGAGCCCGGTACACAGCTTACCCTCCGTACGTTCCACGTCGGTGGTGTGGCATCGAATATCGCTGCCGTCAACTCGCTCACATCGCGCTATGACGGTATCCTCGAGATTGACGAGCTCCGCACCGTACAGACCGACGAGCTCGATGCCAAGGGCCGCAAGGTGGATGTCGTCATCGGCCGTCTGGCCGAGATGCGCATCCTCGACCCCAAGACACACATGATGCTCACCTCCGCCAACATCCCCTATGGCGCCAAGCTCTACTTTGACAACGACTCTGAGGTCAAGAAGGGCGACGTCATCTGCGAGTGGGACCCCTTCAACGCCGTCATCGTCAGCGAGGTCGGCGGCAAGGTGCGCTATGACAACCTCACCGAGGGCATCACATATCGTGTCGACGCCGACGAGCAGACAGGTATCAGCGAGAAGATCATCATCGAGAGCAAGGAGCGCGGCAAGGTGCCCGAGGCTCACATCGTAAGCCCCGACGGCGAGATTCTCAAGACATACGCACTCCCCGTGGGCGCGCACCTCATGGTCGAGGACGGCGATTCCGTCAAGGCCGGCGAGGTATTCGTCAAGATTCCCCGTGCCACCGGTGGTGCCGGCGACATCACGGGCGGTCTGCCCCGTGTCACCGAGCTCTTCGAGGCACGCAACCCGTCTAATCCCGCCATCGTGTCCGAGATTGACGGCGAGGTACGCTTCGGCAAGGTCAAGCGTGGCAACCGCGAGATTTCCGTCACCTCCAAGCTCGGCGAGACCAAGAAATATCTTGTGCCCCTGTCCAAGCAGATACTTGTCCAGGAGAATGACTACGTACGTGCGGGCACGCCCCTCTCGGACGGCGCCATCACTCCCGCCGACATCCTCAACATCATGGGTCCGACAGCCGTCCAGGAGTACATCGTCAACGAGGTGCAGGACGTCTACCGCATGCAGGGTGTGAAGATCAACGACAAGCATTTCGAGGTCATCGTACGCCAGATGATGCGCAAGGTCAACATCCTCGATCCGGGCGATACCGGATTCCTCGAGCAGCAGATTGTCGACAAGCGCGACTTCATGGAGGAGAACGACCGCATCTGGGGCAAGAAAGTGGTGCTCGACGCCGGAGACAGCGAGAATGTCAAGAAGGGCCAGATTATCACCGCCCGCAAGCTGCGCGACGAGAACTCGCAGCTCAAGCGCAAGGACCTCAAGCTCGTCGTTGTCCGCGACGCACAGCCCGCGACATCCGAGCAGATACTCCAGGGTATCACCCGTGCCGCGCTGCAGACATCGTCGTTCATGTCGGCCGCTTCGTTCCAGGAGACCACCAAGGTACTCAACGAGGCTGCCATCAACGGCAAGGTCGACTACCTGCAGGGCATGAAGGAGAATGTCATCTGCGGTCATCTCATCCCCGCCGGTACAGGCCTGCGCTCGTACGAGCGTCTTGTGGTCAGCGGCAAGGACGACTATGACAGCTTCGCCTCGGAGGACGAAGGTTTCGACGCCGCTCCCGAGGTCGAGGAGGTAGCCCACACCGAGCTCTGACACGCTATAGATAATGACTATTACTGGTGCGATAAAATCG
>DAAQ01000023.1:0-21502 GCA_001701225.1 Bacteroidales bacterium H5
CCGGGCCTTTTCGGGCACTTGTCCTTCGTACTACACACGTTCGGCAATACCCTGAAAACGGGATGTTGATAAGTGTGTAAATAAGTGTTGAAAAGATTTCAAAAGCTTTTCATAACTCTCTCTTGACTCGTATCTACAGAGGTGCGTATATGCGTCCCGGCGAGGTGGCCAAATTAGTTATTGTTTCTCTTTCAGTGGGTTTTCAATAGGGTTATCTACAGAAACGGGTTGTTTTACTCACAAAAAGTTCTTAACTTTGCACTTTATTAACAGGATGTTAATAACTATACTAAAGTGCTGATATATAGAGATAAGAGATGTTGATAACCCGTTCAATAATGTTAATGGGAGTGCAATAACCCATATTTGCAAGCATTTTGGGCAGAAGTTATCTTCTCTTTTAACATCTATTACTCTTCTTCTTTAAAATTCTTATTCAAAAAATTTTTTTACAATTATAAAAACCAATGAAAGCAGAGAAAGGGTTTGTGGAAGCCGAGGTGCCCGCGGGGACTGACCTCGCGGCCGAGATCGCGCGCCTGAAAAAGGAGAAGAACGCGGTGATCCTGGCCCACTACTACACGCTGCCCGAGATTCAGGATGCGGCCGATTTCATAGGCGACTCGCTCGCGCTGGCCCGCATCGCCGAGGGTCTCGACAATGACATCATCGTGATGTGCGGCGTGCACTTCATGGGTGAGACGGTCAAGATACTCTGCCCGGACAAGAAGGTGCTGGTGCCCGACCTCAACGCGGGATGCTCGCTGGCCGACAGCTGTCCGGCGCCGGAGCTGGAGGCGTTCATCGCCGGGCATCCGGGACACACGGTGGTGTCGTATGTCAACACGTCGGCTGCGGTCAAGGCCCTGACCGATGTGGTGGTGACCTCGGGCAACGCCATGCAGATAGTGAATGCGCTCCCGTCCGGCGAGAAGATTATCTTCGGGCCAGACCGTAACCTGGGCAACTATATAAACTCGCAGACGGGCCGCGACATGGTGCTGTGGGACGGTGCGTGCCATGTGCACGAGCAGTTCTCGCTCGAGGGTATCATGGCCCTGAAACGCGAGCATCCCGAGGCCAAGGTGCTTGTGCATCCCGAGTGTCCGGCTCCCGTGCGTCTGGTGGCCGACAAGGTAGGCTCGACCGCCGTGCTGCTGAAGTGGGCCGAGGAGCAGCCTTATAAGGAGTATATCGTGGCGACCGAGAGCGGCATACTGCACGAGATGCGCCGCCGCTGTCCCGACAAGGTGTTTATCCCCGCGCCTCCGTCAGACTCGACCTGCGCATGCAACGACTGTTCGTTCATGAAGCTCAATACCCTGCGCAAACTATATCTGACCCTGCTCTATGAGCTCCCCGAGGTGACTGTGGACGCCACCATAATAGACCGCGCCCGCAAACCGATAGAGAGGATGCTGGAAATGAGTAAATAAAGGTTTTGTTCATTATGGAATACAATCATAAATCAATCGAGTCGCGCTGGCAGCGTCAGTGGCGCGACGACAAGGTCTATAAGACCGAGATAGACCCTTCGAGACCCAAGTTCTATGTGCTCGACATGTTCCCCTATCCTTCGGGTGCGGGTCTGCATGTGGGACACCCCTTAGGCTATATAGCATCAGACATATTCTCGCGCTACAAGCGTCTGCGCGGTTTCAATGTGCTTCACCCGATGGGCTATGACGCCTACGGCCTTCCCGCCGAGCAGTATGCCATCCAGACGGGACAGCACCCCGAGAAGACCACCCGCCAGAACATAGCCCGCTATCGCGAGCAGCTCGACAAGATCGGCTTCTGCTATGACTGGGACCGCGAGGTGCGCACATGCGACCCCGGTTTCTACAAGTGGACCCAATGGGCGTTCATGAAGATGTTCGAGAGCTATTTTGACACCGCCGAGAACAAGGCCAAGCCTGTCGCCGACCTCGTGAAGCATCTCGAGACACGCGGCACCGAGGGACTGACCGCCGCCGGTTCGGAGCCTATAGAGCTGACCGCCGCCGAGTGGAACGCCATGGACGAGAAGCAGAAGAGCGACACTCTCATGAACTGGCGCCTGGCATATCTCGGCAACACGATGGTGAACTGGTGTCCGGCCCTGGGCACAGTGCTTGCCAACGATGAGGTGAGCGAGGGCGTGAGCGTGCGCGGCGGACACCCCGTGGAGCAGAAGCTGATGTATCAGTGGTGCCTGCGTGTGTCGGCATACGCTCAGAGGCTTCTTGACGGCCTCGAGACGCTCGACTGGACCGACTCCCTAAAGGAGACCCAGCGCAACTGGATCGGACGCTCTGAAGGCGCCGAGATGCGTTTTCCCATCGCCGGAAGGGATGACCTCGACCTGCTCATATTCACCACCCGCGCCGACACTGTGTTCGGCGTGACATTCATGGTTCTCGCCCCCGAGAGCGAGTACGTGGATATGGTCACCACCCCCGGGCAGCGCAAGGCCGTCGACGAGTATCTCGACTCGATCAAGCACAAGACCGAGCGCGAGCGCATGATTGACAAGAAGGTATCGGGCGTGTTTACCGGCTCGTATGCCGTCAACCCGCTTACGGGCAAGGAGATTCCCGTCTATGTCAGCGACTATGTGCTGGCCGGATACGGCACAGGTGCCATCATGGCCGTGCCCGCGCACGACAGCCGCGACTATGCCTTCGCCCGTCATTTCGACCTCCCCATAATCCCCCTCATCGAGGGTGCCGATGTGAGCGAGGAGAGCTTCGACGCCAAGAGCGGCAAGATGATAAACAGCTCGTCAGACCGTCTCGACCTCAACGGACTCGAGGTGAAGGACGCCATCGCCGCCGCCAAGCGCTATATCGAGGAAGCCGGGATAGGCCGTGTCAAGGTAAACTACCGCCTCAGGGACGCCATCTTCAGCCGTCAGCGCTATTGGGGCGAACCCTTCCCCGTATATTATAAGGAGGGGATTCCCACGTTGATGTCCGAGGACAAGCTTCCCCTGCTGCTCCCTGAGATAGACAAGTATCTCCCCACCGAGAGCGGCGAGCCCCCGCTGGGGCGTGCAAAAGGCTGGGTGACCGAGGATGGCTATCCCATCGAGCTCAACACGATGCCCGGATTCGCAGGCTCGTCGGCCTACTATCTGCGCTATATGGACCCCCACAACGACAGCGCGCTCGTCAGCCCCGAGGCCGACGGATACTGGCGTAATGTCGACCTCTATATCGGCGGCACGGAGCATGCCACAGGCCACCTCATCTATTCGAGGTTCTGGAACAAGTTCCTCTATGACCTCGGCGTGGTGTGCGAGCCCGAGCCCTTCAAGAAGCTCATCAACCAGGGCATGATCCAGGGACGCAGCAACTTTGTGTACCGCATCAAGGACACGAACACATTCGTGTCTTACGGCCTGAAGAAAGATTATGACGTGACCCCTATCCATGTCGACGTGAACATCGTGAGCAACGATGTGCTTGACCTCGACAAGTTCCGCGCATGGAGGCCCGAGTTCAACGATGCAGAGTTCATACTCGAGGATGGCAGATATGTCTGCGGATATGCCGTTGAGAAGATGTCAAAGTCGATGTTCAACGTGGTCAATCCCGACGACATCGTAGAGCGCTATGGAGCCGATACGCTGAGGCTCTACGAGATGTTCCTCGGCCCGCTCGAGCAGAGCAAGCCCTGGGACACCAACGGCATCGACGGCGTCAACCGCTTCCTCAAGAAACTCTGGGGACTCTACTACAAGGGCGACACGCTGCTTGTCGACGACAGCGAGCCCTCGGCCGAGGCCCTGAAATCGCTCCACAAGCTGATAAAGAAGGTCACCGGCGACATCGAGACATTCTCGTACAACACCTCTGTAGCCGCGTTCATGATATGTGTCAACGAGCTCTCGCAGCTCAAGTGCCACTCGCGCGCCATACTCGAGCCGCTGCTGATAGTGCTTGCTCCCTTCGCGCCCCATATCGCCGAAGAGCTCTGGCACTCGGCACTCGGCCACGACACCACCATCAACGATGCCGGGTGGCCCGCATGGAACGAGGAGTATCTTGTCGAGTCGAAGGCCAGGTATGCCGTATCGTTCAACGGCAAGGCCCGCTTCAACATCGAGGTACCTGCCGACATGAGCGCTGACGACGTGCAGGCCGTGGCCATGGCCCACGAGGGTGCGGCCAAGTGGCTCGATGGCAAGACCGTGCGCAAGGTCATCGTGGTGCCCGGCAAGATAGTCAATATTGTCGTGGGATAAGATAGTTTTGCTGGTTCAACTAGTTCAACTAGAAAAACTAGACCAACTATAACCACCCAAAAACAAAAAAATCGGGCGAAATTATGATATTTCGCCCGATTTTGCATATCTTTGTAAAAAATAGCATCTATATGGAACTGAAATACAAACGTATCCTCCTGAAACTGAGCGGTGAGTCGCTCATGGGAAACCAGGGTTACGGCATCGACACCGTACGTCTTGACGAATATGCCCGCCAGATAGCCCGCATAGCCGGTATGGGTGTGCAGGTAGCCATCGTGATAGGTGGCGGCAACATCTTCCGCGGTCTCTCGGGCGCTGCAAAGGGCTTTGACCGCGTGAAAGGTGACCAGATGGGTATGCTGGCCACCGTAATCAATTCGCTGGCTCTGTCATCAGCTCTCGAGGCCATAGGGCAACCTGCGCGAGTGCTTACAGCCATCAACATGTATCCCATAGGCGAGCAGTACTCAAACCGCCGTGCAATCGAGGCCATCGAGCGCGGTGAGGTCGCCATCATGGCCGGAGGCACGGGCAATCCGTTCTTCACCACCGACACCGGCAGCGCCCTGCGCGGCATCGAGGTAGGCGCCGACATAATGCTCAAGGGCACACGCGTCGACGGCGTATATACGGCCGACCCCGAGAAGGATCCCACAGCCGTCAAGTTTGACGAGATAACATACGACGAGGTCCTGGCCCGTAACCTGCGCGTCATGGACATCACCGCCACCGCCCTGTGCAAGGAGAACGGCCTGCCCATCCTCGTGTTCGACATGGATACCCCTGGCAACCTGCTCAAGGTAATCGAAGGGCAGAATATCGGCACAAGGATACATCCCTGAGAGGGAAGAATTATATAAGACTTATAAATCTTATAAGTCTTATAAATCTTATAAAACATATAAGCAATATTCCCCTCTTTAAACTTTAAACTATAATCTTTAAACCCAATACCTACTATGTCCCCTTCAGACTATCTTGATCCCGCTGAGGAGAAAATGGAGCTCGCCGTGGCTTATCTTGACGAGGCTCTCGCCCATATCCGTGCCGGCAAGGCCAATCCCAAAATCCTTGATGCCGTGCGTGTGAGCTATTATGGCTCTAACGTGCCTGTATCGAATGTGGCCAATGTCTCGGTGCCCGACGCACGCACCATCATGATTACTCCCTGGGAGAAAGCCATGTTCAAGGAGATCGAGAAGGCCATCATCAATTCCGAGCTCGGCATCATGCCCGAGAACAACGGCGAGGTGATACGCCTCTCTATCCCGCCCCTCACCGAAGACCGCCGCAAGAATCTTGTAAAGCAGAGCAAGGCCGAGGCCGAGAATGCCAAGGTGAGCGTGCGCAACGCCCGCCGCGATGCCATAGAGGGCCTCAAGAAGGCCGTGAAGCAGGGCATGAGCGAGGATGTGGAGAAGGATGCCGAGGCCTCCGTACAGAAGCTCCATGACAAGTATCTCAAGAAGATTGACGAGCTCTTTGCCGCCAAGGAGAAGGAGATTCTCACCGTCTGAGCCTCTGCCGCAACGATAACATACAACAGACCCGGTCCGACTGCATCGCGCATTGGACCGGGTCTTTGAATTTTAATAGATTAACATAACAGCGGCCCGGCAGCGTCGCGCATTGGACCGTGTCTCTTTGCGGAGCCGCCCTGAGGCGGTCCGTAGGGGGGAGTATGTTATTTCACACGCTCTACGTACGAGCCGTCGCGTGTGTCGATGCGTACCTTGTCGCCGATGTTGCAGAAGAGGGGCACACGTACCTCGGCGCCTGTCTCGACTGTGGCGGGCTTGAGGGTGTTGGTGGCGGTGTCACCCTTGATGCCGGGCTCGGTATAGGTGATCTCGAGCACTACCGAGGTGGGCATGTCGCAGGTCAGGATGGTCTCTGACTCGGCATGTACGTTGGCCTCGCACACGTCACCTTCTTTGAGGAATTCCACGCCCTCGATGCTCTCGCCGGGGAGGATTACCTCTTCCCAGGTCTCGGTGTGGAGGAAATGATAGCCCATGTCGTCCTTGTAGGAGTACTGGTAGGGACGGCGCTCGATGCGCACCTCGTTCACCTTGACACCCGAGTTCCAGGTCTTGTCAAGGATACGGCCTGTACGGACGTTCTTGAGTTTGGTGCGTACGAAAGCCGGGCCTTTTCCGGGCTTCACGTGGAGGAATTCGACGATGAAATAGTACTGGCCGTCGATATCGAGGCACATACCGTTCTTAAAGTCTGCAGTTGTTGCCATTATGATTGGTTTAGCTGTATTGTTTTGTTGTTTTGATTGATTCGTGTCTGTGTGGGGCTCACTCGCATCCGCCGCAGCATCCTCCCTGACCGCAGTCAGAATTCTGGCCGCCGCAGCATCCGCCACCTCCGCAACCGCCTCCGCAGCCGCTGAAATAGGGTCGCAGCTCTTCGGGAGTGGCGTCGCGCACGGTGAGCACCTTGCCTGTGAAATGCAGGTCCTTACCCACCAGCGGGTGGTTGAAGTCCATGGTCACGTTCTCGGCGGTGAGGCCCTTGACCATGCCTGTTATCTGGTATCCGTCGGCGGTTATCATCGGCAGCAGGGCGCCCGGCTTGACACGGTCGGTGTCCACCTGGCCCTCGTCGTCGGTGAAGAGATCGATGGGGAGGGTCACCACATCGTCGGGCGAGTAGAGGAATCCCTGCTCGGCGGGGACAGCGACGTCAAACGCGTCACCGGCCTTCATGCCTGCGAGCTTTGCGGCAAGTCCCTCGACGAGGCCGGGGGTGATGCCGTAGATGAAACACTCGGGCTGTGTGGCCTCGACTGTGTGTACCAGTTCCTTCTTGCCGTCCTTGCCTACGGTATAGAGGTCGTAGGCTATCTCGACATACTGGCCGGGGGTGATTGTTGAGGCTGACATTTACTTTGTGTTCTTGGGCTCTTCGGGAGCGATGCCTGCGAGCTCGGGGTCTATCATGATGCGTCCGCAGTACTCGCAGACGATAATCTTCTTGTGCATCTTTATCTCCATCTGGCGCTGCGGGGGGATGCGGTTGAAGCAGCCGCCGCATGCGTTGCGCTGGATGTAGACAACGCCGAGGCCGTTGCGGGCATTCTTGCGGATGCGCTTGAAGGCGTTGAGCGTGCGGGGGTCGTCTATCTTGGCCTCGAGCTCCTTGGCGTTGATGCGGAGCTGCTCCTCGTCCTTGCGGGTCTCCGAGACAATCTCCTCGAGCTGGCGGCGCTTGTCGGCCAGCATGTGGTTCTGGTCGGCCAGGTTCATTGTGGCGGCGTCAATCTCGGCAGCCTTGGCCTCCATGTCGCGGGCATACTGGTTGATGCGCTTCTCAGAGAGCTGTATCTCGAGTGTCTGGAATTCGATTTCCTTGGTCAGCAGGTCAAACTCGCGGTTGTTGCGCACGTTGTCGAGCTGTGTCTTGTAGGTCTCGATCTTTGTCTGCGAGTCGAGAATCTTGTTGTGTTCCATAGCCGAGCGGCCTCTCAGGTCCTCTATTTCGGCTTTGAACTTGTCTATGCGGGTGTGAAGGCCCTCGATGTTGTCCTCAAGATCGCGCACCTCTTCGGGGAGCTCGCCGCGGATGGTGCGGATGCGGTCAATTTCCGAAAGGATTGTCTGGAGCTCGTAGAGCGAGCGCAGACGGTGTTCAACCGAGTTGGTCTGGTCGTTTTTGTTTTGCTCTTTGGCCATATATGGATTCGTGTAGATGTAATCTGTCAATGGTTTCCGGCATGATATGCCACCGGTTTGTGCTCGTTATGGCACATATTGACTGCAAAGTTAGGAAATTTTTCGGAGATTATATGCGAAAAAATTGATTTAGTGCATATTTCGCTCTCATAATGCCCGGTGTCGACGAGCATTATCCGCTCTCCGTGGTCCAGAAAGTCGTGATAGCGTATGTCTGACGTCACATACGCGTCGGCTCCCTGCCCTATGGCTGCGGTGATGAACTCGCCTCCGGCGCCGCTGCACAGGGCCACACGGGCTATCATGCCGCTCTGTCCGGGTGTCACCCTCAGACCACCTCCGTAGACCTCGCCGACGCGCGCTATGAACTCGTCGTGAGTCATGGGACGCTCATAGCGCCCTATGATTCCGAGTCCGCTCTCGTCGAGCGGGGCGGTGTCCGTGAGGCCAAGCCGGGCAGCGAGCCATGCCGACGGCCCGCAGGGGGCGCAGTCGAGCGACGTGTGGGCCGAGTAGACGGCCACACCTGCGCGTATGGCGTCGGTGACGGCTCCGGGCATGATATGCTTGAGCCCCTTGAAGATGAGGGGATGATGGCTCACTATGAGGTTGCAGCCGCGCCCGACGGCCTCGGCAACCACGCGGGGCGTGACATCGAGGCACAGCATGACGCCCGTGCACACCGCATCGGTGCCACACGGCGCAACCTGCCACCCCGAGTTGTCCCAGCTCTCCTGGAGCGAGAGGGGCGCCTCGGCCTCGATAGCGGCAGAGATGTCTGCTATTGTTGGCATAAAGATATGGGCTGTGTCAGACAGGCCGGACGCGCCGGACAGGTCAGGCCTGCCCGACGCGTCCGCAGTCGTGTTGTCTATTTCTCCTCCTTGAGGTCGAGCTTTATCTGCAGCTCGTCGAGCTGTGAGTCGTCGATCTGCGAGGGTGCGTCTATCATCATGTCGCGGCCCGAGTTGTTCTTGGGGAAGGCGATGACGTCGCGTATCGAGTCGAGTCCGGCGAGAATCGACACGAAGCGGTCAAATCCGAAGGCAAGACCGCCGTGAGGGGGTGCTCCATACTTGAAGGCGTTCATCAGGAAGCCGAACTTGTATTGTGCGTCCTCTTCGCTCAGGCCGAGCAGGCGGAACATCTTGTCCTGAAGCTTGGCCTCGTGGATACGTATCGAGCCGCCGCCAAGCTCATTGCCGTTGACCACCATGTCGTATGCTGTGGCGCGCACGGCACCCGTGTCGGTGTCGAGCATGTCGATGTCGTCGGGGTTAGGCGATGTGAAGGGATGGTGCATGGCGTAATAGCGCTGGGTCTCGTCGTCCCACTCGAAGAGGGGGAAGTCCACGACCCAGAGGCACGAGAACTTCTGCGGGTCTCTCAGGCCGAGGCGCGAGCCCATCTCGAGACGGAGCTCGTTGAGCTGCTTGCGGGTCTTCATCACGGGGCCGGCCAGTATCAGCATCAGGTCGCCGGGATTGGCGCCTGCACGCTCGCCCCATGCGCGTATCTGCTCGTCGGTGAAGAACTTGCCTACCGACGACTTGATGGAGCCGTCCTTCTCGAACTTGACCCACATCATACCCTTGGCGCCTACCTGCGGACGCTTGACAAAGTCGGTGAGCTGGTCGAGCTGCTTGCGGGTATAGTCGGCACAGCCGGGAGCCACGATGGCGCCCACATAGTCGGCATCGTCCATCACTGAGAATCCGCTCCCCTCGGTGAGGTCCTTGAGCTCGACAAACCTCATGCCGAAGCGGGTGTCGGGCTTGTCAGAGCCATAATATTTCATGGCGTCGGCCCATGTCATGCGGGGGAAGGGCTCTGTGAAATCTATATCCTTGACATACTTGAAGATGTGCTTCACGAGTCCCTCGAACATCTGCAGCACGTCCTCCTGGGTCACAAACGACATCTCGCAGTCGATCTGTGTGAACTCGGGCTGACGGTCGGCGCGCAGGTCCTCGTCGCGGAAGCACTTGACTATCTGGAAATAACGGTCGAAACCGCTCACCATGAGCAACTGCTTGAATGTCTGGGGCGACTGGGGCAGCGCGTAGAACTGTCCGGGATTCATGCGCGAGGGCACCACAAAGTCGCGCGCACCTTCGGGGGTCGATTTGATGAGCACGGGTGTCTCGACCTCGAGGAACCCTTTGGAGTCGAGATAGCGGCGTATCTCGAAGGCCATGCGGTGACGCAGCTCGAGGTTTGAGCGCACGCACCCGCGGCGCAGGTCGAGATAGCGGTACTTCATGCGCAGGTCATCGCCGCCGTCCGTATTGTCCTCTATGGTGAAGGGGGGAATCTCCGAGGTGTTGAGCACCTTGAGGTCCTTGGCTATTATCTCGATGTCGCCGGTGGGGAGATGGTCGTTCTTGCTGGTACGTTCGGCCACTGTGCCCGAAATCTGCACCACATATTCGCGGCCCAGTTTGTTGGCGGCCTCGCAGAGCGCGGCGTCGGTGTCCATGTCGAAGACAGCCTGGGTGATGCCATATCGGTCACGGATGTCTACGAACGTCATGCCACCCATTTTGCGGGTGCGCTGCACCCACCCTGCCAGGGTGACGTCGCGGCCCGCGTCGCTCAGGCGCAGCTCGCCGCAAGTATTTGTCCTATACATATATTGAAATAATGTGATTTTTGCTCTTATCCCACAAAATTACACAAAATTCCCCGACAGACAAAAAAACCAAACGAGAAGATGATATCACATCGTCTTCTCGCTTAGATAATAAACCAATCATTATCACATTTCTTGCAATGGAAAAAGTAATTTTGCTATGTACTTTATCAACGCGCCACAGAGCAAATGGTTCACCGGGAATGAAAAAAAATCATATAAAAACCGAATTTTTTTGGCTTTGAGCCCCGAAATTGCTAAATTAGCGGATGAAAGCGGTGTGTCTTAACTAATTTTAAGCCCTGTGGGCATATCCGTTGCACCGCTTTGGCACTATCTTTGCATCAAAGAAACAAAACACCCTATACAGAATGGCAAAAAAAGAAACCACCAAGGTTGCGGCGGCTGCCAATGACCCCGCCAAGGCCAAGCTCAATGCCCTGGCACAGGCCATGGGCAATATAGAGAAGAATTTCGGACGCGGCGCCATCATGAAGCTCGGCGACGAGCAGATCGAGGATGTCGACGTGATTCCCTCGGGCTCCATAGGCCTCGACTACGCCCTCGGCGTGGGCGGCTATCCCCGTGGCCGCATCATCGAGATATACGGCCCCGAGTCGTCGGGCAAGACAACCCTGGCCATCCACGCCATAGCCGAGGCGCAGAAGGCCGGAGGCATCGCCGCCATCATCGACGCCGAGCATGCCTTTGACCGTTTCTATGCCGAGCAGCTCGGTGTGGATGTCAACAACCTGCTCATGGCCCAGCCCGACAACGGCGAGCAGGCCCTCGAGATTGCCGAACAGCTGATACGCTCGAGCGCCATCGACATCCTCGTGGTCGACTCGGTCGCCGCCCTCACCCCCAAGAGTGAGATTGACGGCGACATGGGCGACAAGAACGTGGGCGTGCAGGCACGACTGATGAGCCAGGCCATGCGCAAGCTCACCGGTACCATCTCGCGCACCAATACCTGCTGCATCTTCATCAACCAGCTCCGCGAGAAGATCGGCGTGATGTTCGGCCCCTCGGAGACCACCACAGGCGGCAACGCCCTCAAGTTCTATGCCTCGGTGCGCATCGACATCCGCCCCTCTACGGCCATCAAGGACGGCGACGAGGTGCTGGGCAAGCTCACCAAGGTGAAGGTGGTCAAGAACAAGGTGGCGCCCCCCTTCAAGCGCGCCGAGTTTGACATCATGTTCGGCGAGGGCATATCGCGCAGCGGCGAGATAATCGACCTCGGCGTGAACCTCGGCATCATCAAGAAGTCGGGCTCGTGGTTCTCGTACAACGACTCGAAGATAGGCCAGGGGCGCGACGCCGCCAAGCGCATGATGCAGGACAATCCCGAGCTGGCCGACGAGATAGCCGCCAAGATCATGGAGGCACTCAAGGAGCAGTCTGCCACCGGCAAGAAGGGTGCACCCGTGCGCCGCACACCTGCCGCCGCTCAGTCTGACGCCGACAGCGAGGCAGCCGACATCGCCGCCATCCCCGACACCGACTTTGACGACGGCACCCTCCCCCTCCCCGACGATTTCTCTATCGAGGAGGACATCTGAGAGACAGGGCTCCAGGATGCCTGAAAATGAATGAGCCGTGCTCCACACATCGTGAAGCACGGCTCATTCATTGTCTATCGGGATTTATTTCTTTATGGGAGAGATGCCGAAATCGGGTGCCTCCCATGTGTTTGAGAATACTTTCGAGTCTTCGGCAGGATAGAAGGTCCATGAGTATTGCGAGGCGTCGTGTACCCATGAGCCGAAACCGGCTATGGGGTTGTCTACATTGCCGTTGTGCGTGCCGGGATATGCGTCATGTATCGCCACCATCTCGCGCGGCCATGACCAGTTGACCGGAAGCAGTATCATCTGTGGCGATACGGCGTCGTCTCCCTGGGTTCCCGGCGCCTTTACCGAGGTCACATGATTCCCCTCGTCATCGAACACGCGGAGGGAGAATCCGCCCATGTTCTCGCGGAATGAGCCTGACGAGAGGGAGAAATCTTTCGGAATCCCCTCTGTAATCACAATCTCTTCGGATTCGACAGGCCTTGAGGCATTCCCGGTTACATTGATGATGTCGTGATGTGACTGATGTCCGAAATACTCGTTCCAGTGACGTCCGTCGCCGACGGGCTCGCCGTTCATGCATAGCTGCACCTTTAGGGTGCCTCCGGCTGCGAGAGGCTTGATGACGAGTGTGGATGCGTCATCCTCGTCGCTTGTCAGGTGCGATACTCCGAACACGACATCGTTGAAATCGAAATCGTCAGTAGAGCCCAGGTCCTCGCATGCTACTACCCATGACTGCACCTTGGTGCGATGTCCGAGGTCCTGGCGGTCTATGGCAAACGAGCCCTTGACCTCGAAGAGTATGTCGTTCATGTCGTGGTCCGAGTTGCCATATTCGCCATCCTCGATGCCGAGTATGGTGCGTCCGTTCCACTTGTAGCTCATGAACCATGTGGGAGGTGTGTCGGCGGGTATCTTGCTGCAGCCTGTATGCTTCTTGTTGCCGTCCTTGTGATGGAACGGGCGTCCGAGCCATGCGTTCATCCACGGTAGCGAGTAGCGCACTGCCGAGCGGCCCATGGCCCTCCCCTTGTCGGAGAAGAAGAAACCTCCCTCGCAGATGATGAAGAACCCTATCTTGGTACCTTTTGGGAAGTCGTATGAGGGCTTTGATAGGTCTGCCTTGACACCGGGATAGCCGTGTGAATTTATGCCGCGTATCTGCGGATAATAGACCAGACGGTGGGATGTGCCGCGATAGCGCACGTCATAGGCCGTAAGGTCGGCACCCTGTTTCTCCATCTTCTCATAGCGCTCGACATCGTTGGCGGGGCGCATACCGCTCTGGTTCACCTTGTGCTCGCCGTTCCAGTTTTCCTTTTTTGTATCGCTCTCGCCTATCAGCTCGAAGTCCTCGAACTGCTCCCCTTTTGCCGGGTCGAGACGCTGCATGTTGTGCCACGGCGACGCATCGAGCATCAGTATATATTTGGGAGCGCGCATTATCTCTATGTCGGTGTATGTGTCGTCGTAATAGAAATAGCCGAAACTGTTCCAGAATGTGCCGCAGCCATAGAGATAGTCTATCGACACCGGGCCTGTCTCGGCTACGGTGAATACCGAGTTTGTGGTCGGCTTGAGCTCCTCCCAGTATTTCATCAGGTTACAGTCTACGGGCCCGCATTTCTCGTGGAACACGCCGTTTGTACCCACAATGGATGTGAGGTCCGAGCAAGCCATCCCCTGGTCTGTGTCGTCGAACACAGGTTTGACCGTGGCGGAATGAAGGTCATGACCCCCGGGCTGCTCCTCGCAGAGCAAGAAGAGGTCGTAGGCATTGCGTGGTTTCAGATCGGGGTATGTCGTGCGGAACTCAGTGTTATATGGACTGTTGTCATATCCGTCGGGCAGTCGGTCTTTGAATGTGACTGTCTTGTCTGCCACAGTTATGGACGAGGCCATGTCGAACACTTTTTCTTTCACAGCCTCGCCGGGGCTGACAATGGCTGCATCAGCACTGATCTGCATGGCTCTGTTGCGTATCGCGAGGCTCTTCACGCTCACCACCCTGCCGTCGGGGCCGACAATCTCGACATAGGCATAGCGGTTCGATTTGGCGAAATCAAACTCTACAGTCTTTGTCGTGGCCGAGAAGCGTGCGGCAATCTGGCATCCTTCGGTACCGGGCATGCGGTCGTATATGCGCACCTCGTATCCTGGTGCGAGTCCGCGGGTCTCGATGTTGGCAGTGACACGTCCGGCCATGTTCCAGTCGTGGTCGTGGTCCGGGACTCCGAATGTCCTGACAAATTCGCGGTCATACTCATGGCTGACAGGAGCCTTGACGGGCTCGGACTGACAACCCGCAAGCAGCGCGCACGTGAGCGATGCCTGCAACAAATGTCGTATCTGCATCTGTGTGTCTTTTGGTTTGTAAGGGGTTATTATATTACTTATGGTATTCAGGCTTGTAACTTACAAACATATACAATAGCGTGCTATTTTGCAAATTTACAAGTGGTTAAGGACATAAATACAGATAAAAAGAACATAAAAAGCGTGTCAGGTCGAAACCTGACACGCTTGTATTCATAGTGGCCCGTATGGGCCGGAGGGTCTGTCAGAGCTTTATCTTGGATACGTAGGTGGTCTTGCCCTGCTGTATCACGAGGATGTAGATGCCGGGAGCCACACCTGTGGTGACGTTCGAGGGCTCGCCTACACCTGTGGCGACCTCGATGCCGGTGGTGGCGTCATAGAGCTTGAGATACTTGGGTGCGTCGTTGTCTGCCACGGTGTCGAGTATGCCCGAGTTCATGTAGCCGTCATAGCGCTCGGCCACCTTGTTGGCGCTCATCGCGCCGCCATAGATGGTGAAGTCGTCGAGGGCGCCGTCAAGGAAATTGTTGAAGGTGTTGTTGACATTGCCGATGACGAGGGCCTCGTTGTTGTCGTTGACAGCACCGGTGTTGTCGGCAGTCTCGGCAATCATCACGCCGTCTGCATAGATGCGCAGGGTCTTGGATGCACCCTCGCGTACCAGGACGATGTGGTGCCACTGGCCGTCAAAATAGCTTGTGCCATCGGCTGTGGCCTCGCTCTTGGTGGCGTCGTCGTCGACAGCGAACTTGAGGTTACCGTTCTTGTACTCGAGGCCGATCCAGTTGCCTGTGGCGCCGGGAGCGTCGCCCGAGGTGGTCGAGCCTTTGTGCAGGATGTATGCGGCGTCGTCGGTCGACTTGAGCAGCATCTCGATGGTAAAGTCCTTGGCACCCATCTGTATCTTGTCGTATGCTGTCTGGGTGAGGTAGTCGGTCGAGCCGTTGAAGAGGATTGCGCCTCCGACCTTACCCTCGGTGAGAGTGGGTGTGCCGTGAGACTCGGCAAAGCCCTCGACATGGTTGGTGACAGACTCGCCTACCTGGTCGAACGAGAAATATGCCAGTTTCTCGAGAGAGCTGCCCTCGGTGACGGTGATTGTGCCGTCGGTATTGAGGGTGACGCCGCTGGCCGACTTGAGCGAGATGCGATACTTGAAATTGCCTGTCTTGGCGGGTGTGCCCGAGATTACAAATGTCTTGGCAGCCTTGTCGGCATCGAATGTCAGGCCGTCGGGGAGAGCGATGACGGATATGTCCTCAGACTTATCCCACGAGCCCTTGATGGGGGCGATGGGGTAGCCCAGCTCTACAGACTGTGTGAGCGAGCCCTCCTCGATCTTGAGCACCGGGTCGTCCGAATAGCGGTCATAGAGATTGTATCCGAGGTGCGGGGGCTGGTTGTAGGCGGTGTTCTGCCATGCTATGGCCAGGCGGTAGTTGTGGTCCTCCATCAGGCAGGGCACGCGATAGGCCGATTCGGTGGTGGTGGTGAAGATCATGATGTCCTCGGGCTTCTCATAATCCCAGAGTATCAGCTCCTCGCGCCAGTCACCGAGGATGTCTGCCTGCAGGCACGGTGTGGCCTTGGTGGTGTTGCAGCTCTGTGCGTTGTATTTGTTGAATGCCATCAGTGTCGACTCGCCGGTCAGTGTGGCATTGCTCTTCTTCACGGTCGGAGCTGCCTTGCCGGTAGTGCTGTTATAGTGGCCGTCAAAGAGCTCGTCGAGCAGGTCGCCGTCCCAGTATATGCGGAAATTCACATCGGGGCGTCTCGAGCTGACAAGGTTGCCATGGCAGTCAAAGACGGCGTTGTCGCCCGACGAGTTTGTCTCATACGATTTCTGGGGCCACATCTCGTGTCCGCGCCAGTTGGCCGAAAGGTCAGCCACGAGGCCGCGGCCTATGTCGTTGCCCGACTGCTTGAGGCTCCAGATGATCTCGCCTGTCTTGGCGTCGCGCAGCTCGGTGTCATATTTATAGTACGAGTCTTTCTCCTCGTGTACCATGAACACCTCCAGGCCGGGATGCTCGGGGTCGAAATCGCCCAGGTGCAGGGCGTCGCCGTGGCCTCCGCCTGTGCGGTAGAGCAGCGAGCCGTCGTGGTCTACGGCAGCGGCGCCATAGACGATCTCGTCAAATCCGTCGCCGTCACAGTCGCCGATGGTGAGCGAGTGGGCACCCTCGCCATAGAGGCCCTGCTTCTTGGTCTCGCTCTTGTGCAGCCACTTCTCGGTCAGCTTTGTGCCGTCAAAGTCGACTGCCCACACGTATGCGTGCGTATAGTAGCCGCGACAGAAGATTGCCGAGGGATTCACGCCGTCGAGATATGCCACGCCGGCCAGATAACGCTCGGGGCGGTTATAGTTGTCTGATTTCTGTGAGCCTGTCTGCATCGCGCCCCACTCGGAGGCCGACTTGATGTCGCGTGGCGGATTGTAGGCTATGGTGTTGATCTCGGCGCCTGTCAGGCCGTTGAACACCGTGAGGTATTCGGGACCGCTGACGACATGGCCGTTTGAGTTGGCGTATGCCTTGGTGGGGTCGTCCGAGCCCATGATGACATTCTTGCCTGTACCGTCTTTGGTGCCGGGGGCTGTCTTGCATATCATCTCGGCCTTGCCGTCCTTGTCAAAGTCGTAGACCATGAACTGGGTATAGTGTGCGCCCGCACGGATATTCTGGCCCAGGTCGATGCGCCACAGCTTCTGGCCGTCGAGGGTGTAGCAGTCGATGAAGACGTTGCCTGTCTTGCCGTTCTGCGAGTTATCTTTCGAGTTTGAGGGATCCCACTTTACGAACAGTTCATAACGGCCGTCACCGTCGACGTCGCCCACCGACATGTCGTTGGGGGTATAGGTGCAGCCGCTCCCGGTGGGACGGTCGAGTGTGAGGCGGCGGTAGACATCGGCCTCGACAGTGGCCTCGGGCGAGGTCTCGACGACTGTGCCTCCGACAGTAGCCTTGATGACATATTTCGAGGTGGCTGTTCCGGCGGCATCCTTGATATTGGTGCCAGCGGTGATGGGCTCGGTGTTGACCTTGGTGCCGTCACGATAGACATCGAAGGTCATCGAGGGGTCGTCTGATGTCAGCGAACGCCACGAGATGAAATTGCCTGACGAGGTCTTGACTGCTATGACGCCACGGTCGAGCTTCTCGGCTACAGGAAAGGCCGACGCGCTCCCCGCTGCCAGAGCAAGTGCAAGGATTGTGGTAGAGATTTTTTTCATGTATGACTCAGGTTAAACAATTATTTGATTGATATTCAAGGGTACAAAGATAGAACAAATAATCGAGAAATGAAAATCTGGCAAAGAGAAATTAGGAATTAGAAATTAGGAATTAGGAATGGGGGGGATGGTCACATTCTCCTTATTCCTCATTTCTAATTCCTAATTCCTAATTCCTGATAATGAGCCCGCAGGGCGATGTTTTTGTTAGCCCGGGGTGACCGTAGGAACCCCGGGAAAGGATTATCGCCACAGATTGAGCCCCGCGAGGGGCGATGTCATAGGTTGTTGCGAATGCCATCGCCCCTTGGCGGGGCTCATATTTTCATATTGTCCTCTTTCCCGGGGTTCCTTGAGGTCACCCCGGGTTATCCATGACGACGGCCCTCCGGGCCTTGGAATAATGAGGAATTAGGAATTAGAAATGACGAGAATCCTCATTCCTAATTCCTGATGGTGAACCTTCCCGGGCCTTGGAATAATGAGGAATTAGGAATTAGAAATTAGAAATGACGAGACTCCTCATTCCTAATTCCTGATGGTGAACCTTCCGGGCCTTGGAATAATGAGAAATTAGGAATTAGAAATGACGGGACTCCTCATTTCTAATTCCTAATTCCTCATTTCTCATTATTTAATAACTTTGGTCACGGTGTTGCCCTGACGGCGGATGAAGACGCCGCCCTCGGGGTTGTTGACGCGGATGCCCTGGAGGTTGTAGTACTCTACGGGAGCTTCGCTGTCGTCGGTCACGACGTCACAGATGCCCGATTCGCCTACGATGTCCTTGCCATATACCATGGTGGCATTGACAATCTCGTTGGTGGCCGAGTCGATGACATAGCAGATGGCGTTGATCTTGGCCGGGTCAAGCACGGCGTCAGACATTGTGAGCTTGTGGGTATAGGTGTACTCCTTGCCGGCCTCGATGGTGGCGGGGATTGAACCTGCGATGCCCTTGTATGTGTCGATCATGCGGGCCACATCGTTGAAGATGGTGGGCGCTGTGCTGGGCTTGGTGTCCCACTCTGTGCCTGTACCGCTGCCACGCAGACCGTTGGACTGGTTGTAGGGGCCCATGCCATCCTCGGTGATGACGAACGACAGACGGTAGTTGTGCTTGTCGTAGTCGAAGGCAAACTTATTTGTCACGTCAAATACGAGGTTGTTGGTGCCCTCTTCCCAGTGGCAGTTCATGCCCATGCCGACGAGTGCGGGAGCCGAGTGCAGCTGGTTATAGTAGTCCTGCATATAATCGAACGCCTGAATCCAGCCCATGGGGACATTGATGATGCGGTTGATTGATGCTGCGGGGATGCCACCTCCGGCTGCGTTGGCGATAAATGCATAGAGGTCATAGAAAGAATCCACGGTCATGGGGTCGAGCGACGACTGGCTGAAATGCCAGTGTACGGCCACGGGGATGAAAGAGCCGTCGGTATATGTCTCGCGGACCTTCTCGAGGGCTATGATGCCGTAGGGGCAGTAGACACAGCCGGTGGATGTCGCTTCCTCAATCACTACGTTCTGTACGTTGTCACAGTCTTTGGGGAGTACGGTGGTTGTGGCGGTCATAGAGCTGCCGTCTATGCCATTGTTGGGATTGCCGTTAACCTTGGTTACGGTTACGGTTACGGGAATGGCGTCCTTGCCGGGAGTAGCGAAAGATGCGTCGGTGATCCATACTATATCCTGGCTGCCGTAAGCCACGGGGGCCTGGGGGGTAGCGGTGCCTGTGACAGGCTCGTTGGTGCCTACGGTATAGGTGTACTCGATAGAGGTGACATCGTTGGATGCCTGGTTCTCATAGAGGAAGCCTATCTCGAACTTGTTGTCTGCGCGTACGCGCACGGGCACCGACATCTCCTCGACCGAAACGATATCTTCGGGGAGGTTGTCGCCGGTGATGGTGGCGCTGACGCATACAAAGCCGTAGTCCTCCGTAACGTTATCCCATGTCCATGGAGCACTGTCTGATGAGCGTGTCGCTACCCAGCCACCCTCTATGCCGTTGTGCTGCAATCCGTCGACGGTGACCTGATAGTCATACTGGTTTGTGAGGGTGCAGTAGGTGCCTATGTAATATGTCTTGCCGGCCTCGATGGTCACAGGCTGCTGCAGGTCAATCTTGACACTTGCACCTGCCGTGCGCGATGCGAATGTGGCTGATGTCGCGATGGGAGCGTTCTCCTGGTCACCCTCGATGATGAACGCGGTGTAAAGCGTGCAGTTGTTCCTGCGGGTCTGTACGTTCATACCTGTATAGGTATTGATGGCTGTGATCTGCGACCCTGCGAACTGTGTGCTGACTGCGGGTGTCATCTCGAAAGCCTGAGCTACCTGCAGGCCTTTGGTCGCATTTTGGAATCCTACGACAGAATTGAGTTCGCCGGCCAGACCATAGGTCATGGTGCCTGCGGCCTTCTGAGGACCGTTGACTGTCTCGGTTGACTGGAACGGAGCTGTCAGATAGATTTCTGACGCCCGTGCGGGGAGATGGCGTTTCTGCGCGCTGACCAGACCTGCAGATGCGGTCACGGCCACGGCTGCCGCCATGAGGCTGAGTAGAATTTTCTTCATAAAAAGATGTTATGAATGGTGTTGGTGGATATATTTGTTATCTGTTCGGTGACGAATGGCTACAAAATGTCAGGCAAAATTAGGGATTTTGTCGCAATTTCACAAAAAAGGATGCTATTAAATGTTTCTTTTGACTGATTTTTAGGCGTTTTTTTGCTCCCGGATGTGTTTTGACCGAAAATATTGACTATATTTGCACTCAAGAACTTGTCATTCCAATTACCAACCATAAAAACTTACATAAGATGAAACCATACGTAGTGGGTATCGACATAGGCGGTACCAACACCGTGTTCGGCATCGTCGACGCCCGTGGTGTCGTGATAGCCAGCTCGTCAATCAAGACCTTGAAGCATGCCAATGTAGAGGACTACATCGAGGAACTGTATCAGGGCGTGACACACCTCATGGCCGCCAACGACGCCATCGACAAGGTGGGAGGCATAGGCATCGGCGCCCCTAACGCAAACTACTATACCGGCACTATCGAGAAGCTGGTCAACATACCCTGGCCCACTCCCCTCCCCCTGGCACAGATGGTGAGCGAGAAGTTCGGCATCCCCGTGGCCATCACCAACGACGCCAATGCAGCTGCCATCGGCGAGATGACATACGGCGCCGCCCGAGGCATGAAGAACTTCATCATGATTACCCTCGGCACCGGCGTGGGCTCGGGCATCGTGATTAACGGTCAGCTTGTCTACGGTCACGACGGTTTTGCCGGCGAGCTTGGCCATGTCATCATGAAGCGCAACAACGGCCGTCTGTGCGGCTGCGGCCGCACGGGATGCCTTGAGGCATACTGCTCGGCTACAGGTGTGGCACGCACCGCGCGCGAGTTCCTTGAAATCCGCACCGATAAATCGGCCCTGCGCGGCCTTCCGCTCGAACAGATTACCTCCAAGGATGTCTATGACGCCGCTGTCAATGGCGACAAGCTGGCCAAGGAGATTTTCGACTACACGGGCAACATTCTTGGAGAGGCTTTCGCCGACTTCACCGTGTTCTCGTCGCCCGAGGCCATCATCCTGTTCGGCGGTCTTGCCAAGAGCGGCGACCTGCTGATGAAGCCTATCAAGGAGTCGATGGAGAAGCACATGATGAACATGTTCAAGGGCAAGGTCAAGGTGCTCTGCTCGGAGCTCAAGGAAGCCGACGCCGCCGTGCTCGGTGCCAGCGCACTGGGTTGGGAGGCAAAACCCCTTGTTCCCGTCGCTGTCCAGGCATCAGTACCCGTACCCCCTA
>DAAQ01000023.1:21525-44597 GCA_001701225.1 Bacteroidales bacterium H5
CCGGATTCCAGCTGGAATCCGGGGAGTTTAGTTATTGCCTGCAGATTTTTATTTCACCTGAATCTTGCCTGTCTGGCGGAGGCCGTCGCCCTGGACGGTGTAGATGTAGATGCCGGGGCGCAGCGAGTGGGTGCCTACAGTGCCGTGGCCCGATGCCTTGACGGCGAGTACCTGGGTGCCCGTGATTGAGTAGATGGAGATGGCTGCGGTGCCGTCGATGTCATACTCGAGACCCTGGGCGGTCCAGCGCACGGACTTGTCCTTGGTTATCTCGCTGATGCCCGATGCACCGGGGCCCATGATGACGGTGATTGACACCTCTGTCTCGGGGTGCGATGTGTCGACGGCGGTGATGGTCGAGGTGATGGTGGGTATCTCGGCCACTGTCACACCATAGCCGTTCCACTTGTAGCCGACCTCCATGGGAGAGCCGGGACGGGCAGTGAGTCCCTCGAAGGTGACATTGCTGCCTGACTTGCAAGTGGCTCCTGTGGGGCAGAGCTCGAACTCCTTGCCGTCGGTGCTGACTGCGGTAATCTTGACCTTGTTGGTGAAGATGTCTGTGCCGAGATAGAGAGCCGGATGCATCTCGATGTCGAAATATCCGCCGCCAACGTCTACGGTGTTGTAGTCGGGGAAGGCTACCGTCGAGCCGGGGGCGATGGGGGTGTTGCCGTTATAGAAGGTGAGCTCGCGGGCCGAGACTGTGCCGACCGTGAGCAGCGCAAGAAGAAGAGTGTAGAGTTTCTTCATATCGTGTCGTTTTTTAGTTTTTTCATTTTGTCTTTATTCCACATGGGCCTTGGCGGCCTGAAGTACGCCCGAGGATGTCTCGAGGAATGCCACGATGTCGAGGTTGGCGGTGTTCCATTTCTCGGTCTCGGTGTCGCGGACGGCCTGTGTCATCGTGACTGTCTCGTGCACATGGGCGGTGAGGTCTATGCCTTGTCCCTCTATACCATTAACACTGCAGCGGTAGACATTGTTGTGCACATAGTCGGGGATGCGGGTGTTGGTGTCGCGCTGGAAGGCCACAATCCCGCTCTCGATGACCCAGACATGCAGTGTTCCCTTGATGTCGGCCTGTGGCTTGAGGATGGCCGTGATGCTGATGTTGCCGCCGTCGAGGGCTGCGGTGAGCTCTATGTCGAGGTTTGAGGGGATGGCGAGCTGGTCGCGCACGGCGGTAGCCCATGCGTCGACCTCAAGGGCCTCGCCGGTGCGGTTGATGACACCCATAGGGAATGCGGTGATGCCCCAGCGTGATGCCATGCCGTCGCCCTCGGGTTGCATCAGGCCAACGTAGTCGGGATAGCGTGTGCGCTCCACAGCGACGCCGAAATGCCCGGCATGGATGCTGACGGGGATGATGTTGTCGGGATACTGGGCCACGAGCTGGTCGAGCACCTCGTGCGCGCCCGGGCAGTTGACGCAGTTCTGGCCGGTGAAGTCTTCTATGAGGATGGTTCTCTCGGGCGTGATGCCCTCGACGGGGATGAAGCGGTCGTCGCTGTCGACACCGCTGCACCCGCACAAGGCTATCAGGGCGAAAAGAGAGAAGAGCAGTTGTTTCATCAAAACAGGTATGGTTTATAGTTGGTCTAGTTGAACTAGACCAACTAGTTCAACTAATTAGAAATTATAAGAATAAGCTATCTGAAATCCTCTGGTTGCCTGGACATATCGGCAGACGCCTCCAGAGCAGTTGAATCCGGCGCGGGTGCGGCCATAGGAGAGCTGCAGACGGTTGGCGCGATAGTTTCCGGCCACGCCCGCCATATAATAATGTGTGCCCTTGCCGCCGCAGTTCCACATGTCGGACACGGTCACCATCAGATAGGGTGCCACAGAGAGCTCGAGCAGTCCGTATGCCCAGTCCTTCTCGTCCTGGTGGGTGTGGAGGTACTGGAGCTCGTTGCGCAGGGTGAAGCGGTTGTCAATCTTCCACTTGGTGTCGAGCACGAAGATGTTCGACTTGACCTTGCCCCCCTTGCCCTCGATGACGGTGCGGTTGCTCATCTGGTTCATGTAGAGGAAGGTGGACTGCACCGAACGCGAGAGCTTCTTGTCGATGGTGATGTTGAAGTCGTGGTAGAAGTGCTCGCCCATGCCGAAGACCGAGGGGTGATAGCCGTCGGTGCCGCTGTTCTGGTTGACGGTGTGATAGAAGGGGCCCGTGTGGTCGAGGCCGCGGATGTAGCTGCCGTTGATCTTGACCTTGGTGCCGTATTTGCCGCCGAGCAGGGTCTTGCGCCTGAAGGTGTATGCCACCGAACCCTGGAAGGCCCACTCGCCCGGGGCAGCCTGTGTGGCATAGGGGTAGAGGGCCGGGAGTGCGTAGGTGTGCTGGTATGAGAAGGCGGGCATGTTGTTGAGGAATGCCGACGAGCCCGACATCATGCGCTGCGAGCGGTAGGCCATGTTCTCCGAACGCTTGGCCTGGAGCAGCACGCTGAGGCCCTTGCGCGAGTATGTGGCCGAGAGCATGGCGGCTGTGCCCTTGCCGTAGGTGTAGTCGTTGTCGAACGAGGGGTCCTGGCCCTTCCACGCAAACTCGCCGAGCACGCTGACGTCACCCTTGCGCACCTGTGTCCTGAGGTCCCATGCGGGGACATTCTTGGGCACATGGAGGCGGTAGTCCGTGCCGGGCATCATTATGGTCTGGTCGTCCTCGTGCTTGAGCACATAGCTTGCGCCCACGTTCCAGCCCCATCCCTTGTCGCGGAGGCTCTTGGAGAGTTCCTCGATGTTGATGTCGGCGTTGGCACCATAGACCTGCGATGACTTCTTCCAGTCCCAGTAGCGGCGCTGCACACCCCCGAGCACGGTGAGGTTGACACCCTGCACGGGCTGATACTTGAGGCGTCCGCCGCGGATGGAGTTGTCGATGCCCAGCGAGCGCTCCTGATATGTGCGCAGGATGAATCCGCTGCCGAACTGCTCGTAAAAGTCTCCGGCCGTAAGCTCGAAGCCTTTGTATCGTCCCTTGACATAGATGTTGGGCACACCCCATCCCGCAAAATCGGGCTCGTAGCCCGGCAGGGGCCATTTCATGAACTCCACGCGCACGCCGGCATCGACATACCTGCTGATCATGTTGAGGTCGGCATACGAGTTGAAGAGTATCTTGTGGTCGAACTTGCCGGTCTCGATGGCCTCGTCCTCCTCGGGGAAGAGGCCGTCAAACTGGACCGAGCCGTGGAAGGCCACGCCGTTGTCGCCCCCCACGGTGAATGCCCGCGAGACGGCAGGGACGGCCATGAAGGCCGCCGCAAGGAGAGAGGCTATGGCTGGGGTATGTCTCATCGTGTCAGTCGGCTGAGCTGAGTGAACGTATCTTCTTGATTATCTCGGTCTCCGAGCCGTCGGTATAGCCCGAGTGAGAGTCTACAATCTGTCCGTTGCCGTCGAGCACGAGCATGTGGGGCACGCTCTGCAGGCCCAGCGAGCGGAAGAAATCGGAGTTGGTGTCGAGAAGCACCTCATACTCCCAACCCTCGCCGTCGACCAGGGGCTTTACCTTAGAGACGTTCTGGGCCTCGTCGATAGAGACGATATACATCTTCATGCCGGTCTCGTCCTGCCAGTCGGGATATACCTCGGCTATGGCGCGGAGCTCGCGCTGACAGGGCTTGCACCAGGTGGCGAAGAAGCTGATTGCAAACGGTTTGCCATCATTCGAGAGGGTGGCTGTGTCGATGGTCTTGCCGCTGAGGTCCTTGACCTGCACTGAGGGCAGCTGGGCTGCGGCGGGGAGGGCCGCACCGATGCAGAGGGTCACGGCAATGATAAGGTTGAAGATGAGTCGCATGTCAAAAAATTACGTTTAATGCGCAAATTTATAAAAAATCAGCGATATACGCAAGCGTGGAGTTAAGAATCTGAATCCCCCGGGGTGCCTTATCTGAACAGATGGGCATATCTGTCGAGAAGGCTCTTGAAGCGGGCGTCCTTGCGGAGGGGAGCGCAGTTGATGTTGGCCTCCGAGGCCATGGTCCAGTTGTGATAGTCGGCATACCCCTTCTCGAGCGATGCCTCCATGTAGCGGAATGCGCGGTCGAGGCTCCCGGTCTGCGAGTAGTAGCAGGCTGCATAGTAGCTCACCTCGCCGTCAAAGTCGTCGGCGGTCTCGAGCACACGCTCCATCCAGTTGTCGGCCTGCTCGCGGCGGTCGAGCGACAGGAGGGCGAATCCCTTGAGCGAGCGCACGTTATCAAAGTCGAAATCCATCTCTGTCACCTGCTCCCAGGCCCTCTCGGCGTTGGCGCGCTGGTGGCGGTAGGTGTCGAGCACCCAGCCGCGCAGTATCCCCACCAGAGGGTCTTCGGCCGAATTCATCATGGCCTCGCTCAGTGCCACCGATGCCTCGGCACTCTCGTCGAGGTCTACCAGCGCCAGGGCCTTGCACACGAGCGCGTCGGTCATCTCGGGCTTCTTCTCGAGGGCTTTCTCGGCTGCCGAGACTGCTCCCGAAAAGTCGCCCTGTGCGCGCAGTATGCGCGACTTGAGCATGTAATAGAAGGCATTGTCGTCGGTGGCCGAGATGGCATAGTCGGCGTTGAGCAGGGCTATGTCATAGCGCCCGAGGGCATAGTAGCACTCGGCCAGCGCGGCGTTGATGCCGGGATAGGTGTCGAGGCCGTCGTTGATGATGCGGTCGTAGTCGGCTATGGCGGCCAGATAGTTGCAGTGCCCCTGGGCTATCATGGCGCGGATAAAGTAGAACATGCCGTTCTTAGGGGCCTTGGCGATGGCCGACGACAGTCCGGCCACCACGGTGGGATAGTCGGCACAGGCTATCGACACAAGCTCTGACAGGGCCTTGGGGGTATTGTCGGTGTCGAGCGAGATGGCGGTTATATAGTCGTCGACGGCACCCGAGCGGTCGCCCATGAGGGTGCGCACCGAGGCGCGGCGTATGTAGATGCGCGAGTCGCCGGGTGTCATGGCCACGGCGCGGTCGGCAAGCTCGGTGGCGGTGCCGAGGTTGTTCTCCTTGACGGCCACGCGTGCCAGCCCGAGGGTAGCCTCCTGGCTGCGCGGATTGAGGCGCAGCATGGTGTTGAAGTCGCGCTTGGCCTCGCCATAGCGTCCTAACTCATAGTTGGCCGTGCCACGCTCGTAGATGAGGGCATAGTCCATGGGTGTATCGCCAAGCAGCTCGTTGAGGTCTGTGAGGGCCTGGTCATACTTGTGCATGGCCATGAGCACGTCGGCCCTCATCCCCACGGCCTGACGGCGCTCGTCGGCCTGCTCGGGCAGGAAATACTTGATGGCGGTGTTCAGGTCGTCGAGGGCGCGGATATAGTCGTTGCTCTTGTAGTAGAGCGACGCACGGCGGAACAGTGTCTCGGGGTCGCGGGGATCCTCGTCGAGAAGCTGGTCGTATGCCCTGAGCAGGGCGTCGGCCATAGGGTCGCTATAGCTCTGGCCCAGTGCTGTCGAGGTGGCGCAGATGGCCAGCACGACCGCGAGGGCGATGTGTCGGATATTCATTTATGTCAGAATTTGTTGATTGTCTCGCGTATTGCGGCCAGTCGGCCGAGCAGTCCCGGCAACTGTGCCAGGGGCAGCATGTTGGCGCCGTCGCTCTTGGCCTCGGCAGGGTTGGGATGTGTCTCGAGGAAGAGGCCGTCGACCCCGACGGCCACACCGGCGCGGGCTATGGTGTCGATGAGGTCGGGACGTCCGCCCGTCACTCCGGCAGCCTGGTTGGGCTGCTGCAGCGAGTGGGTGGCGTCGAGTATCACCGGGGCGCCGAACGCCTGCATCTCGGGGATGCCGCGATAGTCGACCACAAGGTCCTGATAGCCGAATGTGACACCCCTCTCGGTCAGCGCCACGTTGTCGTTTCCGGCGTCGCGCACCTTCTGCAGGGCATATTTCATGGCCTCGGGCGACAGGAACTGCCCCTTCTTGATGTTGACGGCACGCCCCGTGCGGGCGGCAGCCACGAGCAGGTCGGTCTGGCGGCACAGGAATGCCGGAATCTGGAGTACGTCTACATAGTCGGCCGCCATGCGGGCCTCCTCGTTGGTATGTATGTCGGTCACGACAGGTATGCCGAATGTCTCGCGCACCTTGGCGAGTATGCGCAGCGCCTCGAGGTCGCCGATTCCGGTGAACGAGTCGATGCGCGAGCGGTTCGCCTTGCGGTAAGAACCCTTGAAGACATACGGTATCGCCAGGGCCTCGGTGGCCTTGAGGCACGCCTCGGCTATCTCCATGGCCATCTTCTCACCCTCTATGACACAGGGACCGGCCAGAAGGAAGAACTGCGGACATGAAGCAAATTCCTTGAAGGAAAACATATATGCTGATGATAAGTGATGAAATGACAGTTTACAATCGGCAAAGTTATAGAAAAAAAGCCTACCACCCCCGCCCCGCAAGGTTAAAAAATGCCAAAGGGCGCTGATTAGGTCGCGTAAGTCCTCACACGCTAAGTTCCTTGATGTTTGCACCTCCATTACCTTTATCATGTAAATCGGTTTCAATTTTATTGTATATTTTGCTAATATTTATATTATTAACATTTTTTAACCGGGGGGGGTAATTTTCGTTAATTAATATGTAAATTTGCCAACAAAATATCCATAACACACAAAAAACACAGTATGAAAAAAGTTTTATCACGACTCTTTATCCTGACATCTGTCATCATATGCAGTATGTGCATGTGCGCGTGTGGTGACGAAGATGATGAGCCTGGTTCGGGCGACTCGGGCTCTTCTAATGCCAAGGTTGAAGTGACATCAATTTCTGTCGGGTCAAAAGACAAGGCAGGCCGGTACACTGTCAAAATTACGGTGAAGGCTTCTAAACTTGCATCTGATGAGACAGTGAAAAGTATCGGGGCTGCATGGGGCACCGTGAAAGGAAATCCTTCAAACAGGGATTCGAGGAGCTCAGGGACAAGTGCAACCTTTACGTCTGCATGGCATTCTGGAACCACGTATTATGTTACCCCATTCTTGAAGACAAACAAGACATCGGGCGAGATGAAGGGTGCGGTGAAATCAAAGAAGACACCCTGAGGATGTGTCAAGAGTGAACGATTTATTTAGAAGTTGTGCCCGACACGAACCTCAAGGGCATACATCATATGTTTAAACCAAAAATCCTGATCACATCACTGCTGGTTGCCGGAGCTTTCTCGCTGGCATCCGCACAGACGTCTAAACAATCTTCCCTGCAGTGGGAAGAGGCGCAGGCCCGAAAAATCACCCCCGAGATCCGTATGGTCGTCACTCCGCAGATATGCGACATGGCGATGCTCAGTGGCTCGCGTGAGAATTTCGGCCCCTACAGCTTCCCGATCAAGTCAATAGAGGAGACTACCAACGCAGACCTTGACAACCTCAAGAGCAACGCGCTCTATCTGGCATGCCGCGAGATGGATGCAGACGCAGTCATCGAAGTGATATTCCACTCGTATGTCAATCAGAAGGATAACAAGACTCTCATGATAGAGCTGTCCGGCTATCCGGTGAAATATTCCAATTTTCGCCCGGCCACTAAGGCAGAGGTCGAGATGATGGGAGTGGTTTATCCTCAAGCCAACTCGAGCGTGATGATCTCACCCGATATCACAGCTGCCTCTAAAAAATAAGAAACAACCAATCACATAATACAGCAATGAAGAAGTTTATCACAATGATTCTCATGTCGGTACTCGCCCTCGGTGTATCGGCACAGGTGCTCACCTCGCGCACCTACAACAAGCCCAAGGGCAAGACACAGTGGCATGTCCGCGTGGGTCCTTCGTTCAACAATATCGCCGGTCTCGGAGACCTTGAATTTGACGAGTCGTTCGATGGCTATACCGCGAAGGGTAATTTCGGGACATCGGCCGGAATGTCGCTTGATTTCGGTTTCAGCAAGAATATCGGAAAATCCGGCCTCTATTGGGGAATGGAGCTTGGTCTTGGCACACGTGGATTCACCGCAAAAGAGGAACAATCGGGCGGTGGTGAGGACTGGAGTGCCAAGGAGAATATACGTACATGGAATATCAAGTATTCTCCCTTCACCTTCGGGTATAAATATTCAGTGACGGATGCCCTGAAGATAGATGCTCATGTAGGAGTCTTCGCAAGCTATGACTTCGCCGGAAGCATCAGTTATTCCGGTGACGGCGACTGGGAGCCCGATGAGATTGAGCCTGCATGGGATGATATCATTGACAATAAATTCGATGTGGGTACACAACTCGGTATCGGTGTGTGGTATAAGCGTTTCAATCTTGATATCATGTGGCAGCGCGGTTTTACCTCGATGCTTAAGAGCGAGGCATTGGACGACCTTGATACCAAGTCGGGCTACTCGTCCAATCTGGTGCTCCGTGTCGGATATACGTTCTGACGGTCTATGCAAAAGATATTGTCCGTCATAGTATTCTGTTTTCTTGCTTCCGGCACAGTCTCGGCCCTGGATCTGCTGAAAAAGAAGGAGTCCGTACCGTTCGACTATACGGCATGGAGCGACAGTGTCAGCGTGCCTGAGGCGGGGGTGCTACTGCCGGTGTCGGTTGACGGTGTGGCTGTCTTTGCCGACACTGTCACACTGCAGCCGTCCGGGGATAACGCTTTTGCCGCCGCACTGTGCTTTGTGGCCGAGAATCTGGACCGGGCTCACGACAGGATAGACGGGATAGACTTTGACAACCGTTCGTTTCAGGTGACCCAGTCGACTGTCCGCGGGAGCAACAGCACCGAGACAACCTACACGCGCACGACCCTGTTTGCCATAGGCGACGGGTCGATGGAGTACAGCATATCGGACGCCGCGATACGCTATCGCGAGAAAGGGCTGATACCGCGTACTCTTCCGCTCGAGAAGCTGAATCCCGCCACAAACTCTCGCCATCGCGAGCTTGTGTTTGAGATGGCCGACGCGAACACACATTACATTGAGTCAATGAGGAGCTTCATCAACTCGAATGCAGACATGAGGTTCGAGCATCCTGACTTGATGAAGGGCGGACGTGTCGTCGAAGGGATGAGTCCGCTTGAAGTAAAAGTCCTCCTTGGTGTTCCTCCGCAAATCCGTAACAGCGGTGAGCGGGAACGCTGGGTCTACTCCAATGATTTGATTGTGATTTTCACACACGGGAAAGTCACAAAGGTCATTGAATGACTTTATCTTGGTCTACATACTACCAGAATTCTCCGCAGGGCGACTTGCGGAGAATTTTTTTATCCCTTCAGAAATGAAAGTCTGCGATTCGGAGGGTCGGGTCGAAGGTGGTGGCGTGGGGGATGATTAGGAGCCATTGATTGCCTGCCCGGTCGGTGAAACCGAGCTGCCTGAAGCGGCTGGCGGTCTCGGTTCCGTCGGGCGAGACGAGGGTGATGACCGCGGTGTCGTCTCCGCCGTTGTCGGGCAAGGTGACTATCAGAGAGCCGTAGAGGTAGCCTCCGGGGGTGAGACGCGAGGGGGTGGCCCCGGTGGTGTCGAAGTCCGCGAGGGCAGAGGGGAGCAGCTTGAGCATCTTGTCGGCACCCTGTGCGTTGTGATATGAAAAGAATGTCATGGGCACACGCTCGTTGAACTGCCTCACCGAGCTCTTGAGCATGGAGAGGTCGACACGTGTCGGGATGTTGTCGTAGTAGATCGTACCGTCGGGCGATTCCCTGAACAGACGGGTTATCTCGGCTGACTCGGCCGTGAGCTCGCGCTGTATCATGATGGCCGCTATGAGGTTGACTGATACGATGACGGCAATGGCGGTGTCAATGCATATCCGTGCCGCACGTCCGAGGGTGACGGCATAGAACCGTGAGAGGTACGCCAGGCCTATGAGGCTGAACCACTGGGGGAACATGGCCTGGCGCGGCCCCTTGAAATAGAGGAAATAGATGCCGAGCGATACCCCTGTGCCGACAAGAATCATGACCAGGAACGGCAACGCGCCCCGTTCGGCAAGGATGCGCCGCCTCACGGCGGGGAGTGCGAGTGACGCGCCAAAGAGGGCGAGATAAGGCACATAGAAGCTCAGGCCCGGCGCAGCCATTATAAGGGCCTCGCGCAAGGTGTATTTCAGGAAATTGCTCTCGGTGACATCAGCGCGGTTCCAGAATGCGGGCGAGACAATCATCAGCAGCATCCCCGCTACAAAGCAGAGGGTGTATATCCATGTGTTGCGGCTTGCGTCACGCAGCCTCATCAGCAGATATGCCGCACATCCGCAACCCATCGGCAGGGACATTCCTTCGTGACACCATCCGGCGAGGATGATGAGCACACAGGCTCCCCACAGCCTCCGGCCACGAGGTTGTGACGGGCCGAAGCTGCCGAGGAACATCATCAGCGCGAATGAGCAGAGCGAGAGAGCCCAGACATAGTTGGCCGAGAATGCGGTGGAGAACATGAAGTCATACCACGGCAGACACAGCACGATGGCACCCGCGAGGAGCCATCCGCGTGTCGACCCTCCGCGGCATCCTGCCAGCAGCGGTGTGCTGTAGAGAAGCCAGAATATGAAGAGCGATGTGACGAGGGCGTGTATCCACTTTGGGACGGCGAGGACGAGCGCGGGGACGAGGAAATTGCCGAACCTGAACGACTCGGTGGGCCATCGTTCGGCCATGATGCGGCGCACGTCGGCCCAGCGGTCGGACGAGAGGGGGTCATTGCCGAGAAACCAGAAATCATCCATCAGCAGCGGAGCGTTCAGATAGAGCAACATGAACAGCAGCGATGTGAAGCCTATGAATGGTATCCATGCCCGCTGCATGGCCGGGTGTTGTAAGTTTGTGGATGAGTTCATGTTGTCTCAACGCCCCTCCGCCCCGCGATATTGCGCCCCGTCCTCAAAAACCACCCCGACTCCACAACTCGCGGAACAAAAACTCCACAACTCGCGGAACAAAAACTCCACAACTCGCGGAACAAAAATTCTACAACTCAAGGAATAAAAATTCCACAACTTGCGGAATTGAGAAAAAAACATTATTTTTGTGCCTAAAAATCAATGATATGGAATATAGACCAAGAGTAGTCGAGGAGACCATACGCCGAAAGCTGCGCAGTTCGGGTGCCATACTCATAGAGGGTGCCAAATGGTGTGGCAAGTCTACCACGGGCGCGAGGTATGCCAACAGTGCGCTCTATCTGGCCGATCCCGCGACGTATGCGCAGAGCATGGAACTCGCAGAGCTGAGTCCGGCAACGCTGCTGTCAGGCGAGACTCCGCGCCTCATAGACGAGTGGCAGCTTGCACCACAACTGTGGGACGCCGTGAGAGGCGAGGTAGACCGCCGTAACGGCAAGGGTGAGTTTATCCTTACCGGTTCGGCTGTACCACCTGCCACAGACCGCATCAACCATACTGGCACAGGGCGATTCGCATGGATTACGATGAGGCCGATGTCCCTGTTCGAGTCAGGCGACTCTACGGGAGACGTGTCGCTGAGGGAGCTCTTTGAGTCTGACGGTGACATTGCGGGACGAGCCGGGCATAATATCGAGGATATAGCCTATCTGATATGCCGTGGCGGATGGCCCTCGGGACTCGACCTTGACCGCGAGGATGCTCTCGAGCAGGCATACGACTATTATGACGCGGTGGTGAGGACGGATGTCTCCAGGGTGGATGGCGTGAGCCGTTCGGCCGAGCGCACCATGCGTTTCATGCGTGCGTATGCCCGCAGCCAGGGGAGTCAGACACCTTTCAGCAGGTTACGGGACGATATGGTGCCGAATGACAGCGCGACTCTCAGCACCGACACCGTGGCATCATACCATGCAGCCTTGAAAAAGATTTTTGTCATCGAGGATATGGCTGCATGGAATCCCAATCTGCGCTCCAAGAGTGCGATACGCACCACTGATACGCGATATTTCGTAGACCCCTCGATCGGTGCCGCCGCCCTCGGTGCGGGTCCACGTGACCTTGTCGACGACCTGCGTACGCTGGGACTGTTTTTTGAGACATTGTGTGTCAGGGATTTGCGTGTGTATGCCGGAGCCATCAACGGACAGGTCTATCACTATCGCGACAGCTCGGGACTCGAGTGCGATGCCGTGGTGCACCTGCGCAACGGCTCATACGGACTCATAGAGATAAAGCTGGGGGGAGCTACCGCGATAGAGGCCGGAGCCGCTACACTGACGCGGCTCGCATCGGTGATAGACACGGACGCGATGAAAAAACCGTCATTCAGGATGGTGCTTACGGCTGTCGGCGACTATGCATACCGGCGCAAGGACGGAGTGCTTGTGGTACCCGTGGGAAGTCTGCGCCCATGAGATTTCATTTTGCTTTTGGGGGGATGGGGAAAATTCGTTATATTTGCACTTTGATTATACCTGACAAAAACCATTCTATATGAAACTGCTCAAGATATTCACACTCGGCGCGCTCTCGGTGATGCTCGCCGGTCTGGCCTCATGCTCGAAGGGCGGAGGCGAACTGCTTGATACGATTCCGGCCGATTCGAAGCTGGTGGCCATGGTCAATGTCCGTGACGTATGCAAGGACGCGGGCGTGACGTTCAATGCCGACGGTGCCGAGTATGACCCTGCGCTGCAGGGCAAGATGGGCTCGCGTGCCGGAGAGGTGTTCGGACTTATAGGACGTCTCGACGCCAACGATATCGCCGATATGGAACATGTGGCCGTGCTGTCGACCGCTTCGGGCGAGGCATACGCAACGTTCGGCATCTCGGCTTTCGACAGCTTCCGCGAGGCATGCGGCGACCGCATATCGTGGGGCGAGGATGCAGAGGGGATGCATGTGGGCACTATTGAGGCCAGTACATCGGTGGTGGCCTCCGACACCCAGGTGTGGCTCACCGACCGCAGCTCGACTGCGGCAAAGGGGGTCAAGGAACTGCTCAAGGCTTCGGGCGAGCTTCCGATAAGCAAGGTCACAGGAATAGACCGTGTACTCAGTGCCGGGGCGCCTGTCAATATAGCTGTCCTCAACGGCACATTTGACCCGAAGGGTGGACATGACGCGGCCCTTGAGGCTGTCTGGAGCACGGCGACAGTCACCTTTCCCGAGGGTAAGCTGGCCGTGGAGTGGTCGCAGATGAAGGGTGATGGCGAGAAAGTGCCTCTCAAGGGGCTGCAGCCCATCAACCCCGCCGTACTCGCATACGTGGACTCAGACCCGATGGTGGCCGCTGCCGCCGGACTGACTCCCGAGTTTGACTGGAAGCCCCTCTCGGGTCTGGCCATGCTGACGGGCGATTTCCAGAAACAGGCCATGCTCTCTGTGGCTATGCCGTATCTCACCTCGATTGACGGCACCGTATTGCTGGCCGCCACTCCTGTAGATGCCGACTCGTTTGCCGACCCCAGTCCGGCAGGATGGCGCTTTGTGGTGATGGCCCACATGCCGCAGGAGAAGATAAACCAGCTTCTCTCGACCGTGCGCACGATGTGCTTCACATCCGGCCTGACCCCCTCTGTCGACCCCAAGACAGGGGTGATGACCATAAAGCAGTATGGCATGAACCTGCATCTCGGCAATATCGACGGATATTTCGCCGTGTCAAACCATCCGTTTTCCGATACTGGCAACAATTCGCTGGCGCCGCAGTTCACAGGCAAGAACGGTGCCGCCCGCATCACCCTCCCCTCGCTCGCTCCGCTCGGTCCCGGTCTCCCCGCGTGGGGACTGGAGCTGGAGGCTACAGTCGAGAACGCCGGGGGCACCGTCATGGTGACTCTGCCGGGCTCGAAGGGCTCGGTGCTGCTGAACCTGCTGTCTGTGCTGATATGATTCAGACAATCACGCTGCAGCGTGTTTTGCCCCGCGTGTTCAGGGGAAGCGAGAACGAGCCCCCCGTGAGCCGTTCGGAGGTGTGGATGTGCGACGAGGTGACCTTCTCGCGTCCGGGCTCATATCTTGTCGAGGCCGAGAGCGGCACAGGCAAGTCGAGCCTCTGCTCGTTCATCTATGGCGCCCGCACCGACTATGACGGCCGCATTCTGATGGACGGCGTGGACATCGCCACCTTCGGCATAGGCCGCTGGTGCGAGCTGCGATGCCGCGCACTGGCCTATCTGCCTCAGGAGATGCGCCTGTTTCCCGAACTCACGGCCATTGACAACATACTCATCAAGAACAGGCTGACCGATTACCGCACCGAGGCCGAGATACGCGCCATGCTCGACCGCCTCGAGCTCGGGCACAAGGCCGATACCCTCGCCGGACTCCTCTCGGTGGGACAGCAGCAGAGGGTGGCCATAATCCGTGCCCTGTGCCAGCCGTTCGATTTTCTGCTTGTCGACGAGCCGGTGAGCCATCTGGACGCTCGCAACAATGCCGCCGTGGCAGGGATAATAGCCGGGGAGGCAGCCGCGCGTGAGGCGGCCGTGATAGCCACCTCGGTCGGCAACAAACTCTCGCTTGAACAATACAAACTGTTGAGATTATGATAAGCCGCCTATTGCGCCGCAATGTCAGCCCGGCACAGACCATAGGCTATGTCATGGCCAACCTTACGGGGCTGCTGATAGTCATTGTGGCCATACAGTTCTATCGCGACATCTCGGCTGTCTCGTCAGACACCGACTCGTTCATATCGTCAGACTATCTCATCATCTCCAAGAAAGTCAGCGGCGTGGGGGGCGCAACCCCGTTTACCCCCGCCGAGCGCGAGGAGATTGCATCGCAGCCGTGGGCCGCTGAGGTCGGAGGATTTCAGGCCGCCGACTTCAATGTCTCGCTGAGCATCGACATGTGGGGCCGCAACATGTACACGTCGCTGTTCCTTGAGTCTATCCCCGATGCGTTCTTCGATGTCTCGCCACGCGGGTGGGACACATACGAGCCCGGTAGCGGCACTCCGCTCCCGGTTATAATCTCCAAAGATTATCTCACGCTCTATAATTTCGGCTATGCCTCGGCGCGCGGCCTGCCGCAGATTTCCGAGGAAATGATTTCAATGCTCCCCCTGCACCTCTCTCTCAGCGGTAATGGCCGTCAGGAGTGGGTTGATGCCCGCATAGCCGGATTCTCGTCGAGGCTCAACACCATAGCTGTCCCCTCGGCCTTCATGGACTGGGCCAATGCCAGGTTCGCGTCGGGACGTCCGTCAGACCCCTCGCGCCTCATCGTCAAGCTGCGCCGCGCGGGCGACCCTGCCGCCACGGCATATCTCGCCGAGCACGGATACGAGGCCGCGGGCGACCGCGAGGCCGGAGGAAAGATGGCATGGTTTCTCGGTCTTGCTACCGCCGTTGTTGTCGGCATAGGGGCCGTGATATGTCTGCTGGCCCTCTTCATACTGGTGCTGAGTGTCTATCTGCTGCTGCAGAAGAACCGCGACAAAATACACGACCTGCTGCTGCTCGGCTACACTCCGCGGGCTGTCTCTGCGGTCTACTGGCGCCTCATAGCCTGTGTCAATCTCGGCGTGCTCCTCATAGCCTCGGGCATCCTCGCCGCCGTGTCGGGGTGGTGGCATCCGGCGCTCGCCAATCTCGGAGCATCGGGCGCGTCGCTGTGGCCTACCCTCATGTGGGCACTCCTCATCACCGCCGCGGTCACTGCCGTAGGCTGCCTTGCCGTCAGCCACAGCGTGACGAAATCATTCAGATGAGACAGTTCAGATGAGCAAGACGGTTACTGTAAAGTTCCTGAATTTCTGGCCGGATATGAATCCGGACGACAACAGGTTCACTAATGCCCTCAGGACAAAGTTTGATGTCGTCGCACTTGACAGCGACGGAAACGAGGTGCCTGACATACTGTTCTACGCACCCACGGGTCATAAGACCCATCACAGATATGATTGCCTGAAGGTATACTGGTCGGGAGAGAACGACGTGCCCGATTTCAACCAGTTCGACTATGCCATATCGCACAGGAATATAGAGATTGACGGGCGTCATCTGCGCTATCCGCTCTATCTCCTTTATGACGAATGGGCCAGGATCGGACACCCTGATTCCATTGACAGCGATAGGGCTGTGGGCAGGGATTTCTGCACTGCGGTGATACGGAATTCCAATTTCTGCGACGAGAAGAGGATAAGGATCATAGATGCCGTCGAGTCATACAGGCCGGTGGCGTATGGCGGCCTTTTCCGTAACAATGTCGGCGGATGCGTGGCCGACAAGATTGATTTCATACGTAAATACAAGTTCAATCTCGCTCTTGAGAACAGCCGTGTACCCGGATATGTGACCGAGAAGATCATGGAGGCGTTTGTGGCGAGGACAGTGCCGATTTACTGGGGCGCGCCTGACGTCGTGAGGGATTTCAATCCCGCAGCCTTTGTCAATGTGAGCGATTACGAATCGACAGACAGCTTTGTCGCTGCTCTGAGGCGGATTGACAACGACCCCGACGAGTATCTGTCGCTGCTCTCGGCCCCTCCCGTCATATCAGGTAATGCAGTCGATTATGATGCGGTCCTGACGGAGTTCCTTTGCGGCATAGCCTCCTCGATGCGCAGGCATACGGAATCCAAAGGTTATTCGGGGATGCTGATGAGACGGGCATCGCGGTGGGAGACGTTGATGGGTAATGACAGGCTCGGAGCCATCGCAGGCAGGATGGGAAACCTCATCGAAAAAATCAGACGGAGATAAGCCTATTGCAAAAACCGAATTAGAAATTAGGAATTAGAAGTGGGGAATATTTGCCTCTCCATTCCTAATTCCCAATTCCTGATTTCTCATTTAAATTAAGTGATGAAAAATATTTATTATGGAAATTTTTCATTAATTTTGCGATTGCAATTTCAAATATAGATACAATCATGTCAAAGGTAACTGTAGTAGGCGCCGGAAATGTAGGCGCAACTTGTGCAAATGTATTGGTAACCTGCGGTATTGCCGACGAGGTAGTGCTGCTCGACATCAAGGAGGGCGTATCCGAGGGCAAGGCCATGGACATCATGCAGACCGCCTCGATCCTCAACCTCAACACCGTGCTTCGCGGCGTCACCAACGACTATGCCGCCACCGAGGGCAGCGATGTCGTTGTCATCACCTCGGGTATCCCCCGCAAGCCCGGCATGACCCGCGAGGAGCTTATCGGTGTCAACGCCGGTATCGTCAAGAGCGTCACCGACCAGATTCTGGCCCACTCTCCCAATGCCATCATCATCTGTATCTCTAACCCGATGGATACGATGACCTATCTCATCCACAAGGTGAGCGGTCTGCCCAAGAACCGTATCATCGGCATGGGCGGCGCACTCGACAGCGCACGCTTCAAATATTTCCTCTCGCAGGCTCTCGGCGCCAACGCCACCGAGGTCGAGGGTATCGTCATCGGCGGTCACGGCGACACAACAATGATTCCCCTGACCCGCTATGCCGCATATCGCGGTGTGCCCGCATCGGAGTATCTCGACAAGGAGACTCTCGACAAGGTAGCAGCCGACACTATGGTAGGCGGTGCTACGCTGACCAAGCTGCTCGGCACCTCGGCATGGTATGCTCCCGGTGCGGCAGGAGCCCAGATGGTCAAGGCCGTGCTCCACAACGAGAAGAAGCTCATCTCGTGCTCGGCTCTGCTCGACGGCGAGTATGGCCACAAGGACCTCTGCATCGGTGTGCCCGCAATCATCGGCCGCAACGGCATCGAGCGCATCGTCGAGTTCAACCTCAACGCCGAGGAGAAAGAGCTCTTTGACAAGAGTGCTGCCGCTGTCCTCAAGACCAACGAGGCACTTGCTTCGGTACTCTGATAGTAGAGTTTAAAGATTAGGGTTTAAAGTTTAAAGAGCCTGTGCCGGAGAACAAAATCCGGGGTCTGAGGTTTTAAACAGATGAGGATTTGTCCTTTTCGGGCATCTCTCTTTAAACTTTAAACTATCCTCTTTAAACCCTTTCAACTGATATTCCACAAAGCCCACCAGTCTATGCTGCCAAGAATCCTGTCTCTTTCCGTCCTGGCGGTTTTGCTTGTCGGCTGCAGTTCAGCCGACTCACAGTCCACGGACACAATCAAGGCCGAGACCGAGGTCCCGACCTCAACAGTTCAGGTTGCCGATGTTGTCAAAGAGATGACAGACGGCACTATCGCTCCTGACGCCAAGCTGCCTGTTGTCATTGACTTCAATGCAGTGTGGTGTCCTCCGTGCCGCAAGTTTGCCCCGGTCTTCCATCAGATTGCCGAGGAATATGCGGGAAAGGCCGTGTTCCTCTCGGTCGATGTCGATAACGCGCCCTCGGCGGCCCGTCAGTTCGGCGTATCGTCCATCCCCCAGGTGTCGGTGCTCATGCCCGATAGCAGTGTCACCACATCGGTGGGCTACATGACTGCAGACGAACTCAAGCATTTCATTGACGAGGCCATGAAATAAAAAGGGTTCCGGCCACAAGTCACACCTATTCACGTCCACTGTCCGCACATTGCCGGAGAGTGGACGTTTTTTATTCCGGCTCAAAATAAAAACCGTCCCGGGCCGTTAATATATATTATGCAGGAAATAGTATTTGCCACCAACAATAACCATAAGCTCTCCGAGCTGCGCCGCATCGTCGGCGACAGGTTCAAAATATTGTCTCTCGCGGAGATAGGATGCCATGACGACATTCCCGAGACTGCCGACACACTCGAGGGAAATGCCCTTATGAAGGCCCGTTATGTCAAGGAGCGCTATGGATATGACTGCTTTGCCGACGATACCGGCCTCATGGTCGACGCTCTCGGGGGCGCCCCCGGAGTATATTCTGCCCGATATGCCGGACCGGGACACGACAGCGCGGCAAATATGGCCCTCCTGCTCGAGAACCTGCGGGGGGTGACTGACCGCAAGGCCCGTTTCGTCACGGTCATCGCACTGATACTCGATGGCGTCGAGAAGACCTTCACCGGTAAGGTCGAAGGTGAGATACTGACCGCCCCCGAGGGTGACGGAGGTTTCGGATATGACCCGGTGTTCCGTCCCGAAGGCCATGACGCCACTTTCGCGCTGATGTCCCCGGATGACAAAAACGCCATCTCGCACCGCGGACGCGCCACTGCCCTGCTTGTTGAATACCTTAACTCACCAAGATAACATCAGATTGATGCTCAAGCGACTTATCATACTCATCCTCATTCTCCTTCCGGCTCTGGCTCCGGCCCGTGCAGCGGTCGCCACAGGGTCGTGGAGGTCTTTTCCTGTATCCGGCGAGTTCTCGTCTGTCCTCGAGAGCGACCGCAACGTGTGGTATGTCACCGGCGGCCGCCTCAACTCTTACGACAAGGAGGCTGACGAGACACGCACATACGAATATGGCCGCGACCTGTCGGATTTCACCATATCGCAGCTGTTTTTCAATCATGAGCGGCATTATCTCGTGGTTGTCTACGCCAACTCCAATATAGACCTTATCTACGAGGATGACGGCGCCATAGTGAACCTGCCCGACATCAAGGACGCCACCATCAATGTCGAGAAAGGCGTGAATGATGTGGCGTTTCACGGCGACGACATCTATGTTGCCACCGATTTCGGCCTCGTGCTGTTTGACGAGACACGCCACGAGGTCAAGGAATCGGGCATCTATAACGGTCACGGCATCCTCTATATGGCCGCGATTGACGGCGGCATAGTCATTGTGGCTTCTGGATATGGCGATGATGTTTCGCATATACTTTTCCATCCCTATGGCACAAGAATACATAAGCTGGATAATTTCACTGTGATACGCGATGCCATGTCCGGTCTCATCAGCGAGCTTACTCCTGTCGGAGGTCGTGCTTTGGCGTGTCTACGGTGGGGGCAGGTGTGTATCTTGACCATGACCGAAGATTATGCTGACATGGCATTACGTGGCGTACTTTCCATCTCTGGAGTCTGGATCGAAAGCCTCGAACCTGCGACTGAAGGTGGTATATATGCTTTGTCGTCAGCCGGAAAAATATTTTATGCCGATGCGGCGGGGACCTTGTCGCAGACATCCTGGCAGCTGCCGGATGCAATCAAGAATGATGTCATCACCACACGCCGTGGGCCGGACAAGGAGCTGTGGGCCGGAAGCGACGAGGGGCTCGGGCAGTACCGCCTGTCTGCCGACGGCACTCTGACCGTGTTGCGCGAGAAGTCGCTCCCCGCCGAGTCGACCACATTCTCCGGTATCTGCCGTATCTATCCCGCGAGCGACGGATTCATCATCTCCAATCTCGGCCAGAACCAGTATCACCCTGTGGGTGCGGGTGACAACCATGGCACGAGACTGAACGCCAACATATATACCGGCGGAGAGTTTGTAAACATCAATCCCGTGGGAGTGACGGCCGTCACCTCTGCAGCCCTGCAGCAGCAGAGGCTGCAGGGCGAATACATCTTCTCGCCCACATGGATGTGTCAGGACCCGGTCAATCCCGCACGGTTCTATGTGTCATCCGCACTTGAGGGTGTCTATGTAATCGAGGACAACAAGGAGGTCGTTAAGTTTGACGACTCCAACTCGCTCATCAGCAACAGTTGGGTGTTCGTGACCCCGTTTGTAGACTTTGACCATCAGGGCAACCTGTGGGTCACCACATGGTGTACCGCCGGAAATGCACCTATCTCGATGCTTCCTGCCGAGAAACTCAGGGGTGACCTCACGAAGATAAAACCCTCAGATTGGGTGGCTGTCAATTTTGGCGGAAATATCAACAACAAGGACGCCCACCTGTTCTTCTGCCGTCGCAGCAATATCATCTTCGCATACGACTGGAACGGCTCGTATGCCTTTGAGGTGCTGCAGCATAACGGCACCATATCCGATGTCTCGGGCCACAGGCATGTGGGCCAGAGCTCGGTGACCGACTCTGACGGCAAGACATTCTCGCCGGACCACTGGATATGCGCTGTCGAGGACAAGCGCGGCCATGTGTGGTTCGGCACATCGAGCGGCGTCGTGTCCGTCCCGAATCCCGTCACGGCCATGGAGGGCTCTTTTACGGTCAACCGCATCAAGGTGCCGCGACGCGACGGCACCAATCTGGCCGACTACCTGCTCGAAAGCGACAAGATACTCTGCATGGCCGTCGACCACTCCAACCGCAAATGGATCGGCACCGAGGGTTCGGGCCTCTATCTGGTCAGCGAGGACGGCGACGAGATACTGGCTGTCTACAATACCTCCAACTCTCCCCTGCCCGTCAATACCATCACCGGGCTTCATGTAGACCCGTTATCCAACTCGGTCTATGTGGCCACCCTGAGCGGCCTCTTCGAACTCTCGACCACATCGGGCCCTGCAGCCGACGACTATTCGGACGTATATGCCTATCCCAACCCCGTCACCCCCGAATATACAGGCTGGATCACCATCACCGGCCTCATGGACAGCTCGATGGTCAAGATTGTCGATGCCGACATGCATCTGGTCTACCAGACCACCTCTGAGGGTGGCATGGCCATGTGGGACGGCTGCAACATGAACGGCAGCCGCGTCCGCTCGGGTGTCTACTATGTCATCGCCTCCTCGGGCTCGGAGACATCCTCGCAGGGTGCCGTGGCGACAAAAATACTTGTAGTCAACTAATACCCCTCCGGGTACGTTGTAAAGTTATGGAAAAACTAAGATACACCGATGAGACCGACCGCTGCTATGGCGCGGCCGGCATGGCCATAAGCCTCGTGGTCTATGACGGCGAGGAGATGCTCTCGGCCATCTCGCTCGACGGGCCTGCGGGCTCGCAGACCATGACGCTTGCCCCCGAATTCTTCTTTGCCGGTAATCCCGGAATCTCGGCCAAGACCGCATGGCGCCAGATACTCAAGAACTACAACCTGGGCATAGCCATGGTCACCGCCAACCTGCTCTGCCGCTATCTCGTCAACCGCCATACAGGTCTGCCCGACGATGTGCGCGAGGCCCTGCACGACCTGGCCGTCGAGGAGGGCACGGATGCCTGTCAGCTCGAGGCTGATGAGATAGACGCCATATTTGACAAGAACATCAACTACCTAACCCGCGTGTTCTCTCACCGCGGCGTCCACTCCGTGGCCCATGATTTCGCGTCGGCCCTGCAGCAGCGCCGCTCGCTGTCGCGCCTCGATGCCATCGAGATGCTGCAGTCGCTCAACATGCTCTGACGGTCATTACGCTCTGCAAATACAAACTTATCCGATATAAATCATCAATCACATTTCTGACCTGTCTATGCTTGGTTTCCCCCTGCATTTCGCTCCCTATCTCAAGCCTGTGATATGGGGCGGTTCGCGTATCGCGCCATTCAAACGCCTGTCCGCCGGTGCCGAAGGTATCGGTGAGAGCTGGGAGCTCTCGGCAGTCCCCGGCCATGTCTCGGTCGTAGACCGCGGCCCTCTGGCCGGAAAAACTCTCACCGAGCTCATCGCCCTCCACGGCGCAGACCTGATGGGACGTCCCAATTACGAGCGTTACGGCACCTCCTTCCCTCTCCTTGTCAAGATTATAGATGCCCGTGCCGACCTGTCGGTGCAGGTGCACCCCGATGATGCCCTGGCACAGCGGCGTCACGGCTGTGCGGGCAAGACAGAGATGTGGCATATCATCGAGACAGAACCCGGCGCCCGGATACATGTCGGGCTTAATGCTCCCCTAACCCCCGAGGAATATGAGCGCCGTGTGGCCGATAATTCGATAATGGATGTCATCGCCTCGTATGAGTCGGCTCCCGGCGATACCTTCTTCCTCCCTGCGGGGCGCATCCATGCCATCGGCGCGGGCAATCTCCTGGCCGAGATACAGCAGACCAGCGACATCACATACCGCATCTACGACTATGACCGCCGGGATGCCGAGGGCAATCCGCGCGAGCTGCATACGGAGCTTGCCAAGGATGCCATAGACTATACCGTCTACCCCTCATACCGTACCACCGCGGGTGCTGACGGAGTCCTGGCGCAGTGCGACTATTTCGATGTACGCCGTGTGGAGCTCACAGATGGCCTCTCCCGGCCTCTTAGCCATGAGCGCGACTCATTCACCATCGTGATGTGTCTCGGCGGTACAGCGCGTATAAAGGACGCAGAGGGCAATGTCACGGAGATAGGCCGCGGCGACACGCTGCTCTACCCCGCCGTGATGCAGGGTCTCGTCGCCGAGGGCGACGGCATCCTGCTCACCGTACAGGCATAAGGTTACGGAATACCGACACATGGTCATGGCCGCGAAGCAGACGCTTCGCGGCC
>DAAQ01000037.1 GCA_001701225.1 Bacteroidales bacterium H5
CGGCCATACGCCGCGGAGGTCTTTATATATAGATGGGATGATTGATGTCAGAGATTGCGGGCGTCGACCTCTTCCTCCTCGGTGACGGGGATGTCGGTGTTGACGTTCTTCGAGCCGATAAGGCCGTAGAAGAGGATGTATGCAAGCATGGCGACGATGAGCCAGTAGGAGGCCATGTAACCGGCCTCGCCTGCGATCCAGCTCTGTACCAGAGGCATCACGCCGCCGCCGACCACCATCATCATGAAGATGCCCGAAGCCTGGGCGGTATATTTGCCGAGGCCCTCGACAGCGAGGTTGAAGATGCCGCCCCACATCACCGATGTGCAGAGGCCGCAGAGTATCAGCAGCAGTGCCGAGATGGGCACGCGGGGCACTGTCGTGAGGTTGGTCACGACCTGTGCGGGCGAAATCTCGAACTCGGTCTGGATAGTCTCTGCATAGGGGGCGAGCTTGGCTGCGTCGGGGGCAGCGATGAAGTCGGCCACAGCCTCGGCGGGTACACCGGCGGTAGCGAGCACCTCGGTGGTGTTCTCGACAGGGTCATAGACGATTGCCGGAACCTCGACAGCCTTATCCTTGGGGATGGCGATAGCGAAGACCACGAGGAGGATGGCAACTGTCGAGACGGTGATGATCTGGGCCTTTGTGCTTACCGAACCGCTGATGAAGCCCGAGAGTGTACGGCCCACAAGCATGAGCAGCCAGTAGATGGCGACGATGGCGCCCGCGATGGTAGAGGCTGCCCCGATGACACCCGCGCCACTCGCGCTCTGGTCTGCCAGATAGAAATTGAGAGTGCCGGGGATGCCTATCTCTATGCCTACATAGAAGAATATGCCGATGACACCGAGCACGCAGTGACGGAAGTTCCAGGGCGAGTGAGAGTACTTGACCTTCTTGCCGGTTGCGGTCTTGTTGGGCTCGGGGATTGCCACGAACGAGATGATGATGAACGCCACGGCAAAGACACCCATGGCGACCCAGAGCAGGGGTGCCACGTCGCTCATCTGGGTCTTGGTGGTGAGCTGGCCGATGAGTGCGCCAACGAAGAGGGGGGTCAGCGTACCGGACAGCGAGTTGAGCGCGCCGCCGCTCTGCAGAAGCTGGTTACCCGTCTTGCCGCCCCCGCCGAGCAGGTTGAGCATCGGGCATACGACTGTGTTGAGCATGCAGACACAGAAACCGCAGATAAAGGCACCGAGCAGATAGATGAAGAAATTGAGTGTGACAGGGCTGCCGCCAATCTCGCCCACGACGGTCTCGGCGCCGGTAACACTCGAGAGCCACTGTACGAAGAGGCCGACAAAGCCTACGGCCATGGCCCAGAGGGCGGTCTTCTTATAGCCGATTTTGACAAGCAGGTTTCCGGCTGGAATACCCATGAACAGGTAGGCCAGGAAGTTCATCATGTTGCCCATCATGCCGAGCACCGAGTTGCCGGCAAACTTGTAGCCCCAGATCGTGCCGATAGGGGCGGCCAGATTGGTCACGAACGATATCATTGCATAGATGCAGAACATCGCGACTATCGCTACGACATGACCGTTCTTCTTTTCTGAAGGTTTCATTGTCTTTTGAGATAAGATAAGAAGTGATTATTTTTATGATTGATTTTAGTTTCCGAACTATCGTTAGTGTATCTGGTGCTGTCGGACGTACCTTGGAAGCTCCGGGCCTTAACTGACACAAAGGTAGGATTTTTTTTAATTGCCCGACATTTAACGATTGTTAAATTATACGTTTCTTATAAAAATTGGCGAATCTTTTTCATTTCTTTTTCAGGCGAGGGGTATCCCCACGGGCTCTCCAGCCATGTTTTATCACTCCGGGCATCAGTTTTGACGCGGGGGAGATGGCGAATATCAAAAATTTTGTTTAAATTTGCCGATAGTCCGGGCGGAAAATACCGGATGATATTGTAATAAATACAATAAGTAAACATAACCATATAGTAATCCAATGAATCTAACTACAGTCAACCGTGCGGCGGACAACATCCGCGCTCTCGCCGCCGCGATGGTTGAGAAAGCCAAGTCGGGACATCCCGGCGGTGCCATGGGAGGCGCAGACTTTGTCAATGTGCTCTATTCGCAGTTCCTCGTGACCGATCCCGACGACGGACGGTGGATAGCCCGCGACCGCTTCTTCCTCGATCCGGGCCACATGTCGCCGATGCTCTACAGCGTGCTTGCGCTGTTCGGCCACTATACCACCGACGAGCTCGCCCAGTTCCGCCAGTGGGGGTCGCCCACTCCGGGTCACCCCGAACTCCATCCCGAGCGTGGTGTCGAGAACACATCGGGTCCCCTGGGCCAGGGCCACACCATGGCCGTCGGCTGCGCAATTGCCGAGCGATTCCTTGCAGCACGTTTTGGCGAGTGGCTCTCGCACAAGACATACGCCTTCATCTCTGACGGCGGTATCCAGGAGGAAATCTCGCAGGGCGCCGCACGCCTCGCCGGACACCTGGGCCTGTCCAACCTCATCATGTTCTATGACTCGAACAAGGTTCAGCTCTCGACCATGGTCGATGCCGTAGACGCCGAGGATGTCGCCGCCAAGTATCGCGCATGGCACTGGAATGTCATCGAGATCAACGGCAACAATCCCGAGGCCATAGCCGGAGCCATCGAGACAGCACGCCACGAGACCGAGCGTCCCACCATAATCATCGGACATACCGTGATGGGCAAGGGTTGCGTCAAGGCCGACGGCGAGAACTATGAGGGCCAGTGCTCGACCCACGGGCAGCCCCTGAGCGCCGCAGGTGCCGATTTCGCAGCCACCATGCGCAATCTCGGAGCAGACCCCGGGAACCCCTTCGTCATCTTCGACGACGTGAAGGCTCTCTATGAGGCACGCCGCCAGGAGCTCCGCGCCATCGTCAAGGCACGCCGCGAGGAGCAGGCTGCATGGGAGGCCGCCAACCCCGAACTGGCCAAGGAACTCCACGGCTATCTTGACAACAAGCTCCCCGAAATCGACTGGCGCGCCATACCCCACAAGGCCAACATCGCATCGCGTCAGGCTTCGGCTGACGTACTCGCTGTCCTGGCCGAGAAGGTCGGCAACATGATTGTCTCGTCGGCCGACCTCGCCAACTCCGACAAGACCGATGCCTTCCTCAAGAAGACACATCCCTTCAAGAAGGGCGATTTCTCGGGCGCCTTCCTCCACGCAGGTGTAGCCGAGCTCACCATGGCCTCGGTGATGAACGGTATCGCCCTCCACGGCGGTGTCATTGGCGCCTGCGGCACATTCTTCGTATTCTCCGACTATATGAAACCCGCCGTGCGCATCGCGGCCCTCATGGAACTCCCCGTCAAATATATCTGGACGCACGATGCATTCCGCGTTGGCGAGGACGGCCCCACCCACGAGCCTGTCGAGCAGGAGGCACAGCTGCGCCTGATGGAAGAGCTGCGCAACCTCTCGGGACGCCCCTCGATGCTGGTGCTCCGCCCCGCAGACGCTGCCGAGACCAGCGTGGCATGGGAGATGGCTATGGAGAATTTCCAGACCCCCTCGGCTCTCGTGCTCTCGCGTCAGAATCTGCCTGACCTCCCCGCAGCAAGCGGCGACCGTTTCGCCGAGGCACAGGCCGGCAGCCGCCGTGGCGCATACGCCGTCATCAATGTCGAGAATCCCGACGTGATTCTCGTGGCCAACGGCTCGGAGGTATCCCTGCTCTGCGAGGTAGCCGAGGCCATCGCCGCCGACGGCATCAAGGCCCGCGTCGTGTCGGCCCCCTCGATAGGCCTGTTCAACAACCAGGACATCGACTACCGCCACTCGGTCATCACTCCCGGTGTCCCCACATTCGGTCTCACCGCCGGACTCCCCTCGACCCTGCGCTCGCTCGTAGGCTCGGACGGTGCCATCTTCGGCCTCGATCATTTCGGCGCATCGGCTCCATACAAGGTGCTCGACGAGAAGTTTGGCTTCACCCTCCCCGCCGTCAAGGCACAGGTGCTTGCATATCTCGGCAAGTAATCCGCCCGACACTGCACTGACACATCTCCTTCCCCCGGCGACAGGTTCTGTCGTCGGGGGATTATGTTGAAGTTTTTGCCAAAACATACACCGAAAGTCGGTAAAATATGCCCGAAATGGGGATTTTTGGCCAAAAACAGAGTTTTTTTTGCTTAAATTTAGATTAATCCAAAAAAATGTTATACCTTTGGCAAGAAATTCCGCGCACCGAGCCGGGATTTAGCCATGAGGCACTGCAACCACATTGACATATTAACACCAACTACTCAAACCAGCGAAAATTTCAACTATTTTCCAATAATTAATTATTTATGAAAAAAAGTACCCTTCTTGGCTTGGTAGCCGCTCTTTTCATGGGTCAAAGCGCAATGGCCCAGAGCGCCCAAGAAATCAGCTATGTGGAGGATCCCGCACAGGGCTACCTCTTCAATAGCTTCTCGAACAACTGGTTCGTATCGGCCGAAGGTGGTATCAACTACTACTTCGACGCCAACAACGGTGAGCGTAAGTTCTTCGACCGCTTCTCACCCAACGCCGGCATCTGGGTGGGCAAATGGTTCTCGCCCATCATTGGCGCCCGTATCGGCGGTAATTTCACTGCTCTCAAGGGTCTCAGCAAGGATGGCGGCTGGGGTCCCTATGGAACTTTCGAAAACTCCTGGACAAAATACAAGCGCAACGAGTTCGGTCTGAACCTCGACATGATGCTTAACCTCACCAACTGGTGGTGTGGCTATCGTCCCGGCCGTGTCTACAACGCTATCGTTTACGGTGGCGCAGGCTACAACTGGGTATTCCTCCCCGAGTTCAAGGCCAACGGCCAGCGTGACGGCTGGGGCAAGGGTGGCGATGACAACCTCACCGCTCACGTAGGTCTTATCAACAACTTCAACCTCAACAAGCACATCGCCCTCTATCTCGACCTCCGTGTCGCCGCCATCACCGACGATACCAACAACGAGAAGATGCGCAAGACCCACCTCGACGGTCAGGCTTACATCGGTCTTACCTACAATTTCAACAAGACCACATGGAATGCCCCCATCGTGCCCGTCATCCCCGAAATCCCCAACTGCGACGAGGTTGAGGCCCGCCTCCAGGCTGCCAACGGCCGCATCGCCGACCTCGAGGGTCAGCTCCGCGACTGCCTCAACCGTCCCGTACAGACTGTCGTGAAGGGTGAGGAAGGTCCCCTCTGCACCATCTACTACACCATCGGCAGCTCGCGTATCTCGCGTGTCGACAACAAGGTGCTCGGTGCCGTGGCTGAGGTCATGAAGAGCAACCCCGACCAGAAGTACACCGTATGCGGCTGGGCCGACAACTACACCGGTACAGACGCCATCAACGACCGTCTGCGTCACGCCCGTGCCAACGGTGTCGAGAAGGTTCTCCTCCGTAACGGCGTTCCCGCTTCGCAGCTCGATGTTACTGTAAACAACGCCAACCTCAACGACATGGGCGAGAAGTTCGTTTCTCTCGACCGCGCCGTGACCATCAAGGCCAACAAGTAATCGAATCCCCAAAGCCAATAAAAAACAGGCTGTGCATGTACACAGCCTGTTTTTTTATTGGTCTAGTTGAACTAGTTCAACTAGACCAACTAGAATAATCAAAGCTGCCCCTGTTCGACCAGGGTCGCCACCCGCTCTATGATGGCGTCCTTGCGGTCTTTGTCGGGGTTGTAGGTGGTCTTGAGGTTGACGCCGAAAAACCGTCCGAACGTCTGCCAGAATCCGGCTCGGAACGACCCCAGGAATGCCTTGAGTATATTGTAGCTGCTCTGGTTGGTCTCGCGGTTGATGAGCTTGATGAGCATCTGGGCCTGACTCTTGGTGAACTTCTTCAGCACAGGCTTGTACTGCTCGAACACGGCACCCTCCATCTTCTTGAGGTGCTCCTCGCGCTCCTTCTGCGTCGGGAAGGTCTCGATATACTCGTATGTCTCTATCAGCGTCTCGCAGATCAGCTTGGCATATGGGAGGGTCTTGCGCACGTCGCGCACGGTCTTCCAGTAAAACTCCTCCTCCTTCTTGTTCTTGAACTTAAGGGGCGGATACACCGTGACCTCGGCCAGATAGAGCATCAGCTCCTCCTCGCCATCCTCGCCGGTGATGAAATTGTATCCCCGCAGCGGCTTGATGCGTCCTCCTCCGGCCTCGATTTCCTCCTCGGTCGGCACAGACGCACCGACCCCCTGCGCCGCCGTCGACAGGGCGGCGCAGAGGGTCAGCGATGCGGTCATATATCGTAGGGCGCGTATCATTCTATTATAACGCCCGGGACGGGTTTTTTATTGCTCGGGGTCGTGTGGCACAGGCGGATAGTCGACCGTATAGTGCAGTCCGCGGCTCTCCTTGCGCTCCTTGGCCTGACGCATTATCAGGTATCCAACGTTGATGATATTGCGGAGCTCGCATATCTCGCGCGATGCCTTCGAGCACTTGAACAGCTTCTCGGTCTCCTCATAGAGTATGTCGAGGCGGTTCCATGCGCGGTCCAGACGCAGGTCTGAGCGCACGATGCCCACGTATGTGCCCATTATCTGGCCCACCTCCTTGATGCTCTGGGTTATCAGCACCATCTCCTCGGGGTGGCGTGTGCCGCTGTCGTCCCATTCGGGTACGTCGGTGCGCAGGTCATAGTGGCCTACGGCCTCCATCGCGTGTCGCGCTGCGGCATCGGCATAGACCACAGCCTCGATGAGCGAGTTTGACGCGAGCCTGTTGCCGCCGTGCAGTCCTGTGCACGAGCACTCGCCCACGGCATAGAGGCGCCTGATGCTCGACTCGCCGTTGCCGTCGACCTTGATGCCGCCGCACAGATAGTGTGCCGCGGGTGCCACGGGTATGTAGTCCTTGGTGATGTCTATGCCCAGCGAGAGGCATTTGGCATAGATATTCGGAAAATGCTTCTTTGTCTCCTCGGGGTCCTTGTGTGTCACGTCGAGATAAACATGGTCGTCGCCGTGCAGCTTCATCTCCGAGTCGATGGCGCGCGCCACGATGTCGCGTGGGGCCAGCGAGAGTCGCGGGTCATACTTGTGCATGAACTCCTCGCCGCGCTTGTTGCGAAGCACTGCGCCATATCCGCGCATGGCCTCGGTGATGAGGAACGACGGACGGTCGCCCGGATGATAGAGGGCCGTGGGGTGGAACTGTATGAACTCCATATCCTTGACCGTCCCCTTGGCGCGATATACCATCGCTATGCCGTCGCCGGTGGCCACGAGAGGGTTCGTGGTGGTCTGGTAGACGGCTCCGCAGCCGCCGGTGGCCATGAGCGTGATGCGCGACAGGAAGGTGTCGACATTCCCGGTATCTGTGTCGAGAACATATGCGCCATAGCATGTGATGTCGGGTGTGCGGCGCGTCACGACCTTGCCCAGATGGTGCTGGGTGATGATCTCGATGGCGAAATGATGCTCGTAGACGTCGATATTCTTGTTGGCGCGCACGGCCTTGATGAGCGAGTCCTGAATCTCGAACCCTGTATTGTCGGCATGGTGCAGTATGCGGAACTCCGAGTGTCCCCCCTCGCGGTGAAGGTCGAACGAGCCGTCATCCTTCTTGTCGAAATCGACTCCCCACTTTATCAGCTCGGCGATCTGCGATGGTGCGTTGCGCACCACCTTCTCCACGGCTTCGCGGTCTGACAGCCAGTCGCCCGCGACCATCGTGTCGTGTATGTGCTTGTCAAAATCGTCGACCTCGAGGTTTGTCACCGAGGCCACACCACCCTGGGCGAGCGCCGTGTTGGCTTCGTCGAGGGTCGTCTTGCAGACGAGCGCCACCGTGCCGTGGCCGGCCACCTTGAGCGCGAAGCTCATGCCGGCGATGCCCGACCCGATGACGAGATAGTCATATTTCCTGATCATGGTTCAGACTGTGGTTTAATCTGTCTGCAAAAATAGTCAAAAATAAGTTAACGGCAAAAAGAATTTCTTGCCGTTAACCCATTATGCAATATCAGTCATGTCTTCGGTCTGTCCGCTCAGTCTAGTGCCTGCTCCAGGTCGGCTATCAGGTCGTCGGCATGCTCGGTACCTATCGACAGGCGTATGGTGCCCGGATATATGTGCTGCTCGGCCTGCTGCCCGGGGGTGAGCTGCGAGTGGGTTGTGGTGGCGGGATGGATGACGAGGCTCTTCACGTCGGCCACGTTGGCCAGCAGCGAGAATATCTCGAGCGAGTCGATGAACCTGTGGGCCTCGGCGATGCCACCCTTTATCTCGAACGTGAATATCGACCCCGCGCCGTGCGGAAAAAACTTTTTGTATAGCTCATGGTCGGGATGTCCGGGCAGCGAGGGATGGTTTACCTTGGCCACCTTGGGATGCGATGCCAGATAACGCACAATCTTCTCGGTGTTCTCGACATGGCGCTCGACACGCAGCGAGAGGGTCTCCAGACCCTGCAGCAGCATAAAGGCGTTGAACGGACTGATGGCCGCCCCTGTGTCGCGCAGTATCACGGCACGGACGCGGGTCACGAAAGCCGCCTCTCCGGCAACGTCGGCAAACACCGCGCCGTGATAGTTTGGGTCAGGTTCGGTTATCTGCGGGAACTTGCCCGAGGCACGCCAGTCAAACTTGCCCGAGTCGACTATGATGCCGCCGAGCGATGTGCCGTGACCGCCGATGAACTTGGTGGCCGAGTGGACCACGATGTCGGCCCCGTGCTCGATGGGACGTATCAGATAGGGTGTCCCGAAGGTGTTGTCGATGACCATCGGCACACCGTGGCGGTGGGCTATGGCGGCCACTGCGTCGATGTCGAGCAGCGAGCAGTTGGGATTGCCCATCGTCTCGATGAACACAGCCTTTGTCTCGGGACGTATCGCCTTCTCGAAATTCTGCAGGTCTGACGGGTCGACAAACGTCGTGGTGATGCCGTATGTCGGCAGCGTGTTGTCAAGCAGGTTGTACGACCCGCCATATATGTTGTTGGCCGATACGATATGGTCGCCGGCCTTGGCCAGATTCAGGAAAGTATATGTCACAGCAGCCGCCCCGCTGGCCACTGCCAGGGCTGCGACTCCCCCCTCGAGGGCCGCCACACGCTTCTCGAGCACCTCCTGTGTCGGATTGGTCAGGCGTCCGTAGATATTGCCCGGCTCCTTCAGGTCAAAGCGGTCGGCCGCATGCTGCGAATTGTGGAAAACGTATGATGTGGTCTGATACAGAGGCACCGCGCGAGCATCGGTGACGGGATCCGGCTCCTCCTGCCCCACATGGAGCTGAAGCGTCTCGAAATGTAGTTTTGTACGGTCTAATGACATATTATTTGCAGTTTTGACTGCAAAATTACAAAAATAATTCAAATCCTTAACCCCATCCTCCGCAAAACTATCATCTCCCACACATCTTACAATTCAATTCCCCTTGGCGGCTTTGGGGGAGGTGGTAGCCATGCGTTCGAGGCGCTCGGGGGTGAGGAGGGTCTTCTTGTCAGAGAAACGCAGACGGTTGAGCTCCATGGGGCTGAGGGTCGTCGCGCTCTTGAGCTCGGGGCGGGTGATATGTTCAGGCTTCTTCATTGTCGGGTTCGGATTTGTCAATCAATGGCATTATGGCGTTGAGGCCGAGCAATACGGCCACATAGGTGAGGCCGAGCACGAAGAACTCTATGCGAAGCGGGAAGAGCCCCTTGAGCCATCCTCCGCCGAGATAGCAGAAGAACAGCAGCCACAGTGTGGCCTGTACGCAGACACACAGCGTACACCATTTGTGGGCGCGGAATCTCTGATACCAGATGCTCCAGACGGTGAACGGGAGGCACAGCACATTGCACAGCGCGAGATAGCGCGTCCATTCGGGGAACATCAGCAGCCCGAGCAGCGAGACAGAGAAATATGAAAATCCCACCTCGCTCCAGCCGAACAGGCCGAAGAATTTCGAGGCGTCTGTCTCGAGTATGCTGTCGCATCCCCCTTCCTGCAGCACGCCGCATACGCGGTCGGCAGCCGAGGTCTTGAAATGCAGCGACTTGCGCACAAGCTGATATGTCAGCCATAGCCCACCGAGGTCAAAGAGGCATATCATCACCGTGGACCACGAGTGATAGAGCCCCTGTGTCACAAAGAGATAGGCGAAGAGCAGCACCGCAGCCGCCATCAGCACCCATTTCTTGGCACGGGCGAAGAACTCGACCCTCGCGTGGAGCCCGTGATGCGGTTCACGTGAATCCTCTGTCGGATAGGCGAGGAACACGTTGCCGTCCCAAACCTTGTGGAACTCATCGCAGGGTATCGACTCGCCGACGCCGCGTGTGACATAGCATACGTTGTCGGGCCCCGTGGAGGTGACTATGACGAAACCACCCTTGGTCGACGCGACAAAGGGTGGTGTGAGTGAGCCGAGCTCCGAGGGGTCGGCGATGCGCATACCCTCGCTCTCCACCCCATACTCGGACAGCAGTTTCTTCAGCCCGAACAGGGTAGGGAACGGCATTGAGTTGAACCGTCGGTCGGTATAGAAGGGGGTATATGGCACCCCGAGCAGCCCGAGCCAGTGAGAGAGCAGGGTATCGCCGCGCATGGCCGTGGTCAGATTGCCGATTCGACTTTGCTCAACAGTATCTCGCCGTCAATCTCGCCCGAGTGGCGCCACATCTCCTTGCCGTCCTTATAGACGATGAATGTGGGCACAGACTCGGCTTTGGCCTCGTTTGCGGCCTCGTCGTTCTGGTCGATGTCGAGCTGATATACTTTGGCACGTCCGCCGAGCAGTTCCTTGACCTGCTCGACTACGGGCATCATCTTGCGGCAATGAGGGCACCAGGTGGCATAGAATTCCACGAGCAGGGTGCCGGGCTGGGAGATAAGTTCTGAATAAGTCATATAGGGGAGAAAGTTTTTGATTGTTTTCTCCCTTATAACGCATCCGCCTCGGGTTAGGTTTATTTCGATTTATGCAAATAAGCGTTAACACACCCCACCAGTATGGCACCTCCGGCTATGTTGCCAAGGGTGGAGGGGATGAGGTTGGCGGTCACGGCCTCACCTATGGTCACCGGGGCTCCCTCCATCATGCCCAGAGGGATGAAGAACATGTTGGCGATGCAGTGCTCATAGCCCAGCGCCACGAACGCCATCACGGGGAGCCAGCATCCCAATGCCTTGGCGGGAAGCCCCTTGGCGCCTAAGGCGAGCCACACCGCAAGGCATACGCACCAGTTGGCTCCGATACCTTTGACGAACACCGTCCACCACGACATCGACACCTTGGCCTCGGCCACACGCACTATCGCGCCGTGCCACGGCTCGGCGGCGGTGAGTCCGCACAGATAGACCATGAAATATGTGAATGCCATTGCGCCCGCGAAATTGCCCAGATATACCAGCGTCCAGTTGCGCAGTGTGACCCCCGGGCCGTGATGGCCGCGCAGCATCGAGGTGACGAGCACGGCATTGTTGCCCGTGAAGAGCTCGGCCCCCATGGTCACCACCAGTATCAGGCCGATGGGGAAGGCGGCTCCGCTCAACAGTCTCTGCAGTGCCGGATTCTCGCCTGTGATTCCGGGGAATCCGAATCCGAACATCACCGACAGGATTCCGCCAAGGGCGATGAAAGCCCCGGCCAGGAAAGACGCCATGAGCAGGCGTGGCGTATCGGTCAGTGTCAGCCGTGCCTTGGCCGCTCCGGCATTTGCGGCCGCCTCGGTTATGTCTCGCGGTGTCAGCATGGCGGGTCAGGCGGTTGTCTCCTCGGGTTTGACAATATAGGGCGACTGCGACGGGTCGAACTCGCCCGACACCAGACGGCGGTATATGCGCTGGCACGCCCATGCGTCAATTGACGCATAGACCATCTGCGGCATCGTCAGTTGTGCCGCCTCCCAGTTGGTGAGGCGCTGGCTCTTAGAGATGCGCTCGCCGAAGAGGATGGCATATATCTTCTGCAGGCTGGCATCGGTGATGTGATACTTGCGCACCATCTCCTGCAGCTCCACGAAATTTGCCGGAGTGAAGGGCGACACTTTGTGCAGCACATGGAAATCGTCTTTGAGAGACAGACCCACCTTGAGCACGTCGTCGCACTCCATGAGCTCCTTTATCTCCTGGCAGAAACCGGTCTTGTTGAGGCGGAACAGGAACGAGCGTTCCTCGGTGGCCACCTGTATCAGCGAGACCTTGTTGGTCATCCCCTTGCGGAAATTGGGCTTGGTCTCAGTGTCGAAGCCCACGATGTCCTGCTGACGTATGTAGCTGACAGCCTCCGGCACGTCGCCCGGGCGGTCGATAAGCGTGATAGCTCCGTCAAACTTCACAGTCGGGAGCTCCGCAACCTGCTGTTTTGATATGGATATGTCGAAATTTTCCTTGACCATAATGATAATCAGGCTGCAAAATTACAAAAAATCCCCGTTATCCCCCCTATTATCTTTGTAAAATGCTTTTCTTGCATGTAATGAGTTCAGAATTCACATCTTAATTCTTTACAGTCATGACTTCCGCGTTTTTGATGTTTTTGAATTCTGAATGGACTAGAAAAACAGTAGATGCATTATATTAACTATGCTCATTGGTCATAGTCTCTCGTGTTGGATTAGAATAATGTTCTATAGCTATTACTATCTATCAGTCTTAATCATTCCAATATATAACCTCCTTCATAGTACCATCTTTATCCCACATTGCGACCATACCACATTCACAGCATTTATACGTTCCACATCCTACGATTGTCCCAATAACTTTAGTGAGTCCAACGGAATCATTAAAGCCACCGAATATGTTTGAAAATAATTTGCGACCGATGCTACTGCTTTTGTCTCTACGCATATCTGCATTAAGGCCGCCTTGCATTCCGACATCAATATGACGGGTGAATTTGTGGCATTTTGGACATTTGAAATGATCATAAGACATAGTAAACAGAATGAATAAGTTAAATAGAATCCTATTATTTACTAATAGACTAAGAAACGACGATAGGATTCTATTAATCGCCATTGATTTGTCTCCTTAATAATGCAAAGTTATACAATTCAAATGTAAATCCGAATAATTTAACATATTTTTATTTGACCGTGGGGATGGTGATGAGGCGGGTGGTGGGGAAATGGCGGCTGAGGTAGCGGGTGATGAAGCCGAGGGTGTCGGCGGCGATGACAGGGTCGTTGTCGAAATGGGTGTTGTAGATTACGGTGTCAAGCTCGATGCCGCGGGCCTTGACGGCCTCAAGCGACAGCAGTGTGTGGTTGATTGAGCCGAGGCGTCCGTTGGTGACGAGGATGAGGGGGAGCTTGCGCGTAGTCACGTAGTCGATGGCGAGGAATGTGTCGGTGATGGGCACCATCAGTCCTCCGGCACCCTCGACGAGCACGGTGTCATATCGTTCGAGCAGCCGCTCGGTGGCGCGGTCTATCACGCCGAGGTCAATCTCCTTGCCGTCTATGCGGGCTGCGAGCTGCGCCGAGGCGGGATAGGTGAATATGACAGGCGCGGTGGTGTGGTCGAGGTCTTCAGGAAGCATCCCTGTACCCATTATGCGGCGGTGTACCTCGATGTCCTCAGACCATTCACGGTTCCCGGTCTGTATGAATTTCTGTGTTATGACCTTCTGTCCTTCCTTCATCATCCCGACGGCCAGAAGCCCCGTGGCATAGCTCTTGCCAGCATCGGTGTCTATGCCTGATATGAAATATGCTTTGCTCATTGGTGGTTTATGAGGTTATAAGGTTATCACCCTCAGATACACTCCCTGATAAGTCAGTGGTGCCTTGCCTTTTTGGTTGAGTGGGTAGCGTCGCATGACGCGCATGGCGGCCGAGCGGTCGGCCCCCGCGTCGAGCGAGTTGACCCCGGTGGCGCGTATGTGGCGAAGCACGTCGAGTGGCGTGTCAAACTCGAGCACGGTGGTCTCGCACTCCAGAGCCGCGAGGGTTAGTCCGGGGGGAATCATGCGCCTGATGGTGTCTGCCGACGGGAAGCGCGAACGGTTCCCTGTCGCCTCAAGCACCTCGCGCATGGTCTCGGGCCCGAAGGTCGAGATGACAAGCTCTCCGCCTGGACGGAGCACCCGCGCAGCCCTCCGCAGAAAGGCCGGGAGCGAGTTGAACCACTGCACGGTCGAGGCCGAGAAGATGAGGTCGACCGAACTGTCGGGGAGTCTGCCGATTGCCGCCTCCGCGTCACATTCCGTGGCTTCGATGCCGTCGAGCCCGAGCGAGGGATGTATGTGCAGGTCCCACACCCTCAGCGAACGGGGCTTCATTCCGGCCAGCCGCCGTGTGGCACGCCCGGTCCCGGCTCCGATCTCAAGTATGTCGAGTCCCTCCGCGTGGCTCACCATCCCTATGAGCCGGTCGGAGATAGCGTGCTGTATCGTTGCGTTCTCGTCGTATGTCTTTCCGGCTTTGCCGAACCTCCGGGCCACGAGCGACTTGTCTGTGAGCATCATCCCGAGCAGCGCATGGAAATCGGGCAGATGCGGCCCCTCGACGGTCATAGTCTCTGCGGCTTCCTCGCTCCATGCGCGCATCTGGGCTTCCGGCGGAATGATGGCATCCCCGAGGCTCACCACAGCCTTGTCCCACAGGAGGGGTGGGGTAGTGCGGTTGCCGATAGCCTCCAGCTCTGCCCTGAGGATGTCTATGTCGTGCCGTTGCAGCAGGGTCTCATATCCGGCAAATCTCCGTGCGCCCCCGCACATGCGCATGTTGAACTTGCGCAGCGACCTCTCGTCGAGACCCGTCAGTGTACCCGCGAATATTTCAGGTGCGATCCCGCGCTCCGCGTCCACCGGGTGCATGGTGCCGTTGACGGCTATACGTGCCGTGAACGGTCGTTCGGGATGGTCTGTGATGAACCGGGCCGCGGCGGGTACGCCATAGCTCCACGCCACCACGGCAATCTCGTCATAGTGTGCGAGGGTATCGGCCCACGGCACGTCCATCGTGGTATAATCGTATGCCACGCCGATGTCATAGCCCGGGAGACTCACTCCTCCGAACAGGCGGGGTGTGATGCCCCATCCGGCAAAGATGAGCACCAGGCGCGGCGAACGCTCTGAATATGTCAGTTCGAACTGCATCGTGCGGTCTTGTTTTTCAGTGCCCGGGCGAAACCTTCGATATCCTGCATTGACAGCGCGGCGCTCAGGCTGATGCGGAGGCGGTCGGTGCCTGGGGGTACGGTAGGTGTGCGTATCGGAAGCACCTTGAATCCATCGTCGAGCAGCGCGCGCGACAGTCTCACGGCCTCCGCCGGGTCCCCGGTCATATATGGCAGGATATGGCTGCCGACGGAGGCTCCTATGGCCCCGGCAAGCTGCGAGCCGAGCCGGGCGAGGTGCGCGCGTTCGGCATCCATATCGAGAAACTTGCGTATGACGAACTCCGTCCACGCCACCTGCAGCGGCGGGAGCGCGGTCGAGAATATGAACGAGCGCGAGCGGTTGACAGCATACTCCCTCAGTGTCGGCGAGAGAGCCGCGAAAGCCCCCATCGAGCAGCATGCTTTGCCGAATGTGCCAACGATGACGTCAATCTCGCTGCTGTCCGCGGTCGCCATGCAGAGGCCCAGCCCCTGCGGCCCGAGCACACCGAAGGCGTGGGCCTCGTCGACATAGAGCATCACCGACGGATGGCGCCGTCTGAGTGCGATGAGCTCGGCTATCGGGGCCGAGTCGCCGTCCATCGAGTAGACGCTCTCGACCACCACAAGCACCCTCTCATACTCCTTCTCCTTGGCCGTGACCATACGCTCGAGGTGTTCCATGTCATTGTGACGGAACCGTCCGAAGGGTGCGCGGCTCAGTGTGATGCCGTCTATGATGCTGGCGTGTACCAGACGGTCGGCGGCAATGAATGTCCCCGCGGGTGATGCCAGTGCCGACACCAGCCCGGCGTTGGCGTGATAGCCGCTGTTGAACAGCAGCGTCTCGCGTCCGTACAATCCTGAAAGGAGCGATTCGAGCGAGGCATACTCACTCTGCCGTCCGCTCAGCAGTCTGGCCGCTGACGAGCTCAGTGGGATGGCCCGGTTTGCGGCCTGTTCCATGAATTCGGCCTGCAGCTCGGGGCGCGATGCCAGCCCGAGATAGTCGTTGGACGACAGGTCGACCAGCCCCGCAGGTGTGTCCGCGCCCGGCACCGCGCGCAGGTTGCCCGAGGAGGCAAGCTGTGAGAGGGTCGATGAATAGATGTCAGAACTCATTTATGACCTGTTTTTATATCCATCTCCCCGACAATAGCCACCATCTCGCGGGCCAGCGTGCGCAGGTCGGCGTCGGTGATGACGTATGGGGGCATGATGTAGACGTTGCGGCCGAATGGGCGCACCCAGATGCCGCGTGCCACACATTTCTTCTGGAACTCGCCCACATCGACAGGTTCCTTGACCTCTATGACGCCGATGGAGCCCAGCACCCTCACTTCGCGCACGGCGGGTAGGGCCTTTGCTGGCTCAAGTTCCTCGCTCATTATCGCCTCCAGGTGGGCGACGCGTGCGGCCATGTCCTGCGAGCGGAGCAGCCTCAGCGACTCGATGGCGATGGCGCATGCCAGCGGATTGGCCATGAATGTGGGGCCGTGCATCATCACGCCTGCCTCGCCGCGCGATATGGTGTCGGCCACCTCGCGGGTGGTGAGCACCGCGCTCATGGTGAGGTATCCGGCGGTGAGCCCCTTGCCTATGCACATGATGTCGGGTTCGACCCCGGCGTGCTCCCAGGCAAACATCTTGCCTGTGCGCCAGAATCCCGTGGCTATTTCGTCGAATATCAGATATATGCCTAATTTGTCGCACAGGCAGCGTGCGCGGCGCAGGTATTCGGGGTGATAGAACCTCATGCCTCCCGCTCCCTGCACTATGGGCTCGAGGATGAGGGCGGCAAGCTCGGCCGAATGCTCGCGCATCATCTTCTCGAGCGGCTCGAAATCGGCGTCATCCCACTCCTCCCACGGCTTTATCGTGGGGGCGGGGGCGAAATAGCGTACCGGGAGGGCCGGGCCGAAGGCACCGTGCATCCCCGTCACCGGGTCGCAGACGCTCATGGCGTTCCATGTGTCGCCGTGATAGCCGCTGCGGATGGTGATGAAATTGGTTTTCTTATGGTCGCCGCTGCGCGAGACGGATGCCTGGACAGCCATCTTCATGGCCACCTCTACCGCCACCGACCCCGAGTCGGCATAGAATATGTTGTGCATCGAGGGTGGTGCCACCTCGAGCAAGGCTTTGCCGAGGTCTATGGCAGGCTGATGGGTGAGGCCGCCGAACATCACATGGCTCATGCGCTCCATCTGACGCATGGCGGCGGCATTGATGTCGGGATGGTTGTAGCCGTGTATCACACACCACCACGACGACATTCCGTCTATGAGCTCGCGTCCGTCGGCGAGGCGTATCCTCGTGCCCGAGGCCGAGTCCACCTTATATGTAGGTAGCGGGTCTATGGTCGATGTGTAGGGGTGCCACAGGTGCTCGCGGTCAAAAGGGTCGTGAAGGGACAAGGTATGTAAGTTTAATAGTTTAAAGATTATAGAGGAAAGATTAAAGATTATGGAGGAAAGATTAAAGAGGTGAGAACGGAGTGCAAAATTACTAAATAATTTCGAGATGGCGTATATCAAAAACGACGGTGGCGCGGGGTGTTATGCCGTGCCACCGTCGGTATGGGGGTATTGATGTCATTTCTTGCCGAGGCGTCTGCGCACTGCCTTGGCGTCTTCCTCGAGCTGGGCCTTGAGCTTGTCGGTGGTCGCGAAGCGGCGTTCGGGACGCATATAGTCTATGAACTCGATGCTCAGGTCCTCGTCATAGAGGTATCCGTTATAGTCGAGTATGTGTGCCTCGATCGAGATTTCGGATGGGGTGTCGGTATCGCTGACCGTGGGACGGTATCCGATATTGACCATCGCGGCACGTTTCTCGCCGTCGGGGGTGATGACGCGGGCGGCATACGAGCCTGTCTTGGGGATGAGGGCTGCGGGTTCGAGCGGACGCAGGTTGGCGGTGGCGAATCCGAGCGTGCGCCCCAGGCGGTTGCCTGTCACGACACGTCCGCGCAGTGTGTAGGGATGGCCCAGCAGACGGGCAGCCTCGACGGCATTGCCGTCCATGAGCAGCCGTCTGATGGCCGACGAGCTCACCGGTGCTCCGGGGCCGCGGTACTCAGGTGCCGATATGATGTCTACACCTACCTTGTCACCTATCGTGCGGTATTTCTCTATCCCCTCGGGCCCGTCGTGGCCGAACCTGTTGTTGAATCCCAGCACCAGGGCGTCGATGCCGAACTGCGAGTGCAGCAGCCTCAGGAACTCCTCGGCTGTGAGACGGCGCAGCCTGTCATTGAAGCTGAGGAGTATCACATCATCGGCTCCGGCATCCCCGAGGGCGTCCACACGGTCCTCGAGGGTCGAGAGCAGGGGAGGGGCTTCGAGGGGACGCATCAGCGACAGCGGATGGCGCGAGAAGGTGACCACAGCCGGGCGCAGTCTGCGGCTGCGTGCCTCTGTGCCGAGATAGTCTATGAGAAAGCGGTGGCCGGGGTGCACGCCGTCATACATGCCCACAGCGGCGATGCGCCGTGCCGAGGTGTCGGGTCTGGTGATGAGGTTCATTTTGACGTGAGTCTTTTTTATTTATAACTCCTTGCGGGCCTCGACAGTTTTCAGGATGTCGGTGAACTCTGTGCCGGGGGGCACTGTCTCGGCCATGAATCCCAATGCGCGTGCGGCGTCGACATTGGCCTGCGAGTCGTCGAAGAAGAGTGTCTCCTCTGGCCTGATGCCACATTCGCGGCAGGTATAGTCGAATATCTCGCGGTCGGGCTTGTAGCAATGTGCCACATAGCTGCACACGGCGCCGTCAAAGTAGTCGGCCATCTCAAGCCCCTCCTTGCGGAATTCGTTGGCGATGAACCCCTCCATCATTATGGGATTGGTGTTTGAGAGCAGATATACCTTGTATCCCTTGGCACGCAGGTCGCGCAGCGCCTTGAGGCGGTGCACGGGTATGCCGATGAGGAACTTGTCGAATGCCTCGTCAATCTCGGCGTCGGTGACCGGGTGGCCGAACAGCGGGCGTATGCGCCTGTGGAACTCGTCGGCACCGATGTCGCCGCGCTCGAGCGCGAGGAAATCCCCCTTCTGGCCGTAGACGCCGAGAAAATCGTCTGCGTCGGCCATGCCGAGCTTGCGGAACGCGTCTATACAACGGTTGCGGTCGAGATCCATTATGACCCCTCCGAGATCGAATAGCAGGTTCTTTATCATAGTCGGTGGTGTTGAATTATCACAATGCAAAATTAACAAAAAATCCTTATTCCAGCCCTCTCCCGTACGGGCTTTATGTAACATTATTGTTAAAAAACGTATTTTTGAGCCCGCAAAATTAGGCTTGCATTAATATTTTTTATATTTTTACGCTCTCTCCCGTCCCATATTGTGGACTAACGAAGTTAATTACCTGTAATTCAAGACAAAAAATCTAAAGCGATTCAGTTCATGAGACGAACCTCACTCATTCCGCTGCTGTTGGCGATGCTGATGGCGCTCAATCTTTCCGCACAGGGCACAGGCGGGGACAAGAAGCAGTTTCTGGTCTTCGGTGTGGCCTTCTACAACCTCGAGAACCTGTTTGACACCATCAACAACAACGGCAAGTATGACCTTGAGTTCTCGCCCAAGGGGTCACGTCAGTGGAACGGCGAGAAATATCGCAGCAAGATCGGCAACCTCGCCCGTGCCATTGCCGCAATGACCACCAAGACAACCCCCATGGGCCCGGCTATAATAGGCGTGAGCGAGATCGAGAACAAGAGCGTGCTCGACGACCTGGTGCGCGCCGAGGCCATAAAGAACTGGCGTCTGCAGGTAGTGCATCACGACTCGCCCGACCGCCGAGGTGTCGATGTGGGCCTCCTTTACAATCCCCGTTTCTTCCGCGTACTCGACGTGACCAACCACACGCTGCGCATCCCGGGATATGAGGAGTTCCGCACCCGCGACCAGATGTGTGTCACAGGCATCCTCGGGGGTGACACCATCAGTGTCATCGTCAACCACTGGCCCTCGCGTCTTGGAGGTCAGGAGCAGTCGAGCTATCTGCGCGAGGCTGCCGCAGACCTCTCCAAGCATATCGCCGACTCGCTGTGGGCCATACGTCCCAACCAGGGTGTCATAGTGATGGGCGACCTCAACGACGACCCCATGGACAAATCAGTGGCCGTAAACCTCGGTGCCTCGAAAGAGGACAAGGGGGTGCAGCCGCACTCGTTCTATAACCCCTGGTGGAAGATGCTCGACCGTGGCATCGGCACATTGGCATACAACAGCTCGTGGAACCTCTTCGACCAGATTGTCGTGTCGGGCACACTGCTCGAGCACAACAGTGCCGCAGGTCTGCGCTATTGGAAATGTCAGGTCAACAACTTTGACTTCCTCATCGACCGCGAGGGCCGCCGTCAGGGCTACCCGATGCGTACGTACGCCTCGGGCCAGTGGCTCAACGGATATTCCGACCATTTCCCCACAGAGATATTCCTCATTAAGGAGAGATAATGGCCTCTGACATCAAACCATACGTCATCACCGTGGGCCGTCAGTTCGGCAGCGGGGGACGCGAGCTGGGCAAGGCCCTGGCCCGCGAGCTGGGTATCGGGTATTATGATAAGGAACTGCTCGTCGAGGCGGCCAAGAAGGCCGGCGTAAACCCCGAGTTCTTCGAGAAGAATGACGAGCGTTTCCCCACATTCCTCCACGGACTTTTCTCGTTCTCGATGGGTGTGACCCCGATGTGCTATTATACCGGGCCTTCGTCAATCACCGACGACGGGCTGTATAAGGCAGTGAGCGATTTCCTGCTCCAGACAGCCGCCGAGCGTTCTTTTGTCGTTGTCGGGCGTACCGCCGACTATATATTGCGCGAGCATCCGCGTGTGGCCAACATATTCGTGCACGCTCCTATGGAGGAATGTGTGCGCCGTATCACGGCCCGTGCCGACGCGCTCACACCCGAGAAGGCCGAAGCCCTGGCCCGGCGCACCAACAAGTGGAGAGCCGACTATTATAATTTCTTCACCGACAAGGAGTGGGGACGTGCAGACAGCTATGACCTCACCCTCGACTCGTCGAAGACTGGCATTCCCGGCTGCGTTGAGATGATAAAAAGCTACCTCAGGCTGAGGGGCTTTATCTGACTTGTCCGACAGGTCCGACAAGTCCCCCCGATATCAAGAAATACAAACTCCATATTAGATTAAGTTTATGAGAATCAAACTGTTTCTGCTACTGCTGCTGACGGCTGCATTGCCGTCGCTCGCCCAAAAGACAGGCGTAGCCGGCACCGTTGTCGACTCCAGTACGGGCGCGCCGGTCGAAGGCGCTACCGTCATGCTCGACAATCAGGCTCTCTCCGTCACAACCGGCCCTACCGGCGCATTCGAATTCCCGGAAGCCGCTCCCGGAGCCGACGACCTCACGGTGCTCGCATACGGATATAACGACTATACCCAGGCTCTCGTCATCCCTGCAGGGCGTCTTCTCCAGCTTGGCCCCGTCAAGATTCAGAGCTCCAATGTGTTCGACACATATTTCGAAGAGCAGAACGACCTCCTCTTCGACCAGGCCGTGCTCGAGGACGAGGAGGGCAACATGCAGACCATCGCCGCACTGACAGGTGCCAGCGACGACATCTACTATAATTCTGCATCATACGATTTCCAGCCCATGCGTTTCCGTGTGCGCGGCTATGACTCCAAGTACACCCAGACCTATATCAACGGCATCAGTTTCAATGACCTCGCCCGCGGCCGCTTCAACTACTCGACCCTCGGCGGCATGAACCGCGCCTTCCGCGACCGCACCACCGCCCTCGGTCTCGCGGCTGCCGATTTCGGCTTCGGCGACATAGGCGGCGCATCGGACATCAACACCCGTGCCGCACACTATGCCCCCGGCTTCAACGGCTCGGTGGCATATACCAACGCCAACTACATGCTGCGTGCCATGGCACAGTACTCGACGGGACTCAACAAGAACGGATGGGCATTCTCGGTGAGCGGTATCGCCCGCTATGCCAACGAGGGTGTCATCGAAGGTACGTTCTATAACTCGTTCGGTCTCTTTGCCTCGCTCGAGAAGGTCTTCAACGACAAGCACTCGCTCAACCTCACCGTCTGGGGCGCGCCCACGCAGCGCGCATCCAACTCGGCCACATATCTCGAGGCATACGAGCTCGCCGACAACAACCTCTACAACCCCAACTGGGGCTGGCAGGACGGCAAGAAGCGCGCATCGCGCATCATCGAGACATTCGACCCCTCGGCTGTGCTCAACTGGATATGGAAGCCCTCCGAGAACACCACCGTCAACACCGGCGCGGCATTCCGGTCGATTCACTACTCGACATCCTCGTTGACATGGTTCGACGGCCCGGATCCCCGCCCCGACTATTACCGCTATCTCCCGTCATTCTACTATGACAACGGCGAGCCCACCGAGACATCCGACCTATACGAGCGCATGTGGCGCACCGACGAGAGCGTCCGTCAGCTCAACTGGGACTCGTTCTATCAGGCCAACTACATGAACCGCATCTATGGCCGCGGCGGCGACCCCGACAACAAGGCTGCAAGCTATATGCTCGAAGACCGTCACAGCAACCAGAACGACTGGGTGCTGAACTCGGTGCTCAATACACGCCTCAACAGCTTCATGACACTCCAGGCCGGTGTCAGCGTCAACTATACCAGCGCCCACTACTACAAGACCGTCCGCGACCTGCTGGGCGGCGAGTACTGGATTGACGTCGACAAGTTCTCGGAGCGCGACTTCCCCGGCGACCCCGACATGCTGCAGAATGACCTCCGCAACCCCAACCGCAAGGTCTACGAGGGTGACATCTTCGACTACAACTATTATATCAACGCCGTACAGGCAACGGCGTGGATCCAGAACCAGATTACCCTTCCCCGCTGGGACATCAACTATGGCCTCAAGATTGGCTATACCCAGTTCCAGCGCGACGGCAAGATGCAGTCGGGCCGCGACCCGCAGAACTCCTATGGCAAGGGCGAGACACACCGTTTCGACACCGGTATGCTCAAGGCAGGTGCCACCTATAAGATAGATGGCCGCAACTACATCCAGGCCCACGCCTCCTACGGCACTCAGGCCCCTCTGTTCGAGTATGCCTACATCTCGCCGCGATATAAGGAGAAGGCCATCGACGGTCTCGAGAACGAGCGTATCCTCTCGGGCGACATCTCCTATATCTGGAACTACCGCCGTTTCCGCGGTGCTGTCACCGGCTACTGGACCAACATGTACGACCAGACAGAGCGTACATCGTTCTACGACGACCAGTACTCTACCTATATGAACTATGTGCTCAAGAATGTCAACACCACATACAAAGGCATCGAGATCGGTATGGCCTACAAGGTGACACCCTCTGTCACCGTGAGCGCCGCCGCGACATTCGCACGCTACCAGTACAAGAACCGTCCCACAGGTACACGCTCGTACGAGAATAATTTCCGCCCCGACACCACACAGGTTGTCTACCTGAAGAATTTCTTCCTCGGCGGCACACCTCAGAAGGCTGTCAACATCGGCATCGACTGGGCTGCTCCCGGCTCGTGGTTCTTCAACATCAACGCATCGTGGATGGGCGACGCATACGTCAACCTCTCGCCTGTGCGCCACGAGGCACTCCCCGACCTGTGGGAGAAATATCCCTCGTATGAGGAGCTCGAGGCCAAGATGACCGAGCTGGCCACACAGGACAAGCTCAAGGATGCGTTCGTGCTCAACGCCTCGATAGGCAAGGTTGTCTACATCAACCGCAAGGTGTCGATGAACTTCAACCTCAATGTCGACAACATCCTCAACAACCGCAACATCCAGACCTACGCATATCAGCAGGGCCGCTTCGACTATACCAACTATGACTCGCAGAAATATCCCAACAAATATTTCTACGCCCAGGGCATCAAGGTATATCTCAATGTCGGCATACGTTTCTAACCCACCACAAACGACATTCACTATATGAAAGCATATTATGATAAGATAATGCTCGCTGCCCTGGCTGTGGCCTCGGGCGCGGCAATGGTGAGCTGCGATGACGATTTCGACCGTCCGCCGGTCATTGTCCCAGTCGCTACATACGAGGCCAACATGGCCATAGCCGATTTCAAGGCCGAGTTCTGGGACCAGATCAAGTCGGGCGTGGTCACCGTCCCCGTCAATGCCGAGGGCGACTCCATCATCCTGGCCGGTACGGTCGTCACCACCGACGCCTACGGCAACGTGTTCCAGCAGCTTGTGCTCGAGGACGAGAGCGGCGCGCTCAATTTCTCCATCTCGATGTACGACATCAATCAGAAATATCAGTACGGCCAGGAGCTCCGCGTCAATGTCACCGGCATGCTTGTCGGAAGCTATTCGGGCCTGATGCAGATGGGTGGACTCTATAACGGCGGCATAGGCCGTATGGACGAGGCTGTCTTCACCACACACGCACAGGTCAACGGCCTCCCCGACAAGGCTGTCGCCGAGGGTATGATTGCCGACATGACCATGGCCGATCTCGTGGCCAACGCCACAGACCAGAAGTTCGTGCAGCAGTATCAGAGCCGCTTCGTGCGACTGACAGATGTCAAGTTCAACGGCGGCGGCACACTCAAGTGGACCGACAATCCCGGCCAGAACGGATATACCGCCCGTACGCTCACCGACGCCGAGGGTCATTCGCTCGATTTCCGCACCAGCAACCGCTGCACATTTGCCGCAGAGACCCTCCCTGCCGGAACTGGCACCGTGGTCGCCCTCCTCGGCTACTACAACAACAACTGGCAGCTTTCCATGATGAATCCCGCCACCGACTGCGTAGGCTTTGACGGCACACCCTCTGAGCCCACAGGCCCCACAGGCGACGCCATCTTCGCCGAGACATTCACCTCGGGTCAGGGCAATTTCGTCATCGAGAATGTCACCACTCCCTCCTCAATGCCCGACATCTGGAAGCATGACTCGAAATATGGCTACATGATTGCCACGGCATACAACTCGGCTGACAAGACCAACAACGCCTCCGAGTCGTGGCTCATCTCGCCCGTCATCGACCTCGCAGGTCAGGACAAGGCATATCTCTCCTACGAGCAGGCCCTCAATTTCTTCTCGTCGATAGATGCCGCCAAGAGTGAGGCCACCGTATCTATCCGCGAGGAGGGTGCGACCGCATGGACAGCACTCACCGTGCCCTCGTGGCCCGCTGCCCTGAGCTGGACATTCGCGTCGTCGGGCGACATCGACATCTCGGCATACGCCGGAAAGAAGGTGCAGATCGGTTTCCGCTATACCTCGACCGCCAGCAAGGCAGGTACATGGGAGCTGAAGAATGTCACCATCCGTCCCACCGGCAATGCCACCCCCGACACTCCCGTCACTCCCCCTGCAGGTGACAAAGGCTCCAAGGAGAACCCCTACACCGCCACTGAGGCTGCGGCCCTCGGCAGTCCCGGCACCATCGCATGGGTGACAGGCTATATCGTCGGCTCGGCTCCCGACAAGAGTGCCGACTCGTTCACAACCGCCACCGGCGACGCAGCATCATATACAAATTTCTTCATAGCCGATGCCGCCGATGTCACAGATTATACCAAGTGCCTCCCCGTAGCCCTTCCGGCAGCCATGCGCGATGCCCTGAGTCTGCAGAAGAATCCCGGCAACCTCGGCAAGAAGGTGAGCATCATGGGCTCGCTGGTCAAATATTTCGGCATGAACGGCCTCAAGGATGCCACCGAGTATGTGCTTGACGGTGTGTCGGGAGGGGATACTCCCACACCTCCTGCCGATGGTGTCGAGTTCCGCAAGGCTACCTCGATAACCTCTGGCAAGGCATACGCCATCGTCACCGACGGCAAGATGGCCACACCCCTCTCGGGTAGTTACGGCTATCTCCAGGTGGTGGATGTCACCGTCAGCGGTGACCGTCTCACTGCTCCGGCCGCAAAAGCCTTCACATTCGAGGCTGTAAGCGGCGGATATGCCATCAAGGATGCCAAGGGCAAGTATTATTTCATGAAGGACGAGTTCAACTCGTTCAACACCTCCGACTCGGCGGTCGACGGAAGCACATACACTGTTACCGCCGGTGCTGACGGCACAATGACAATCACCAACGTGCTCAAGGGCAAGACGCTCCAGTATGACTCTCAATATAATTCATACGGAGCATATCCCTCGGTGACCCATCCCCTGCCTGTCCTCTACGAGAAAGTGGACTGATAAAACATCTTCAAACACAAAGAATTTCCCTATAACACAATGAGAAATCTCAAATCATATCTCAGCCTCCTCTTCATGGGCGCCCTGGCCATGACATCGTGCCAGGACGACTTTGATGACCCCGCGCTGAACACGCCCGCCTCCTCGTGGCTCGAGAATGCCTCCGAGTATGACGTGATGACCATCGCCCAGGTCAAGGAAAAATACTGGCAGGACGCCGAAAACTATTTCGAGACAATCGGCGAAGGTCAGGATGGCAAGCACATCCTGCTCAAAGGCCGTGTGGTCTCGTCTGACGCATCGGGCAACATCTACAAGAACATGGTAATCCAGGACGCCACCGGCGCGCTCACCATGTCGATCAACCAGAACTCGATGAGTGTCAAGTACCGCCGCGGACAGGAACTGGTGCTCGACCTCACCGGCATGACTATAGGCAAGTATGCCTCGCTGCAGCAGCTCGGCGCACCGGATGTCGACGAGCAGTATGGCGCACAGACCACCTTCATGCCCTACGAGCTCTTTGAGGAGCACTCGCAGATGAACGGCCTTCCCGATCTTGCCGCCATCGACACGATTACGGTCAACTCCAAGGCTGAGCTCGCCACAGACCCCGCGGGTCTGCGCAAGTGGCAGAGCCAGCTCGTAAGGTTCAACAACGTCGAGTTCGTCGACGGTGGCACCGCAACCTTCGCCGAGAGCAAGACCACGGTAAACCGCACCCTCAACCTCGCTGACGGCAATACGATGATTGTCCGCACCAGCGGTTACTCCAATTTCTATGCCGATGTCCTCCCCGCCGGTCATGGCGACGTCGTGGGCATACTCGGCTATCACACCTCGGGTGGCTGGCAGCTCACTCTCATCGACCGCGAGGGTTGCATGAACTTCGGCAATCCAACCATCGGCCCGGGCGCCGAGGACAACCCCTATACCGTCGACGAGGCCATCTCCGTGCTCAATGGCGGTGGCTCTGCCACACAGGTTTGGACCAAGGGCTATATCGTGGGTGCGGTCGCTCCCGGCGTGCAGACCGTGGCCTCGAACGACGACATCCAGTTCGGCACCGCAGCCGAGATGCCCAACACCCTCGTGTTCGCTCAGGATGCCGCCTGCAAGGACTGGACCAAGTGCATGGTCGTAGCCCTTCCGCAGGACTCCAAGCTGCGCCAGTATGGCAACCTCGTGGATAATCCCTCGAACCTCGGCAAGCTCATCACCCTCAAGGGCAACCTCAGCAAGGAGGTGCTCGGCACATACGGTGTCACGGGCAACCAGGGCACATCGGCCGAGTTTACAATCGAAGGTGTCGAGATTCCCGATGATCCCGGCACGGTCCCCGGCGACGGCACAGAGGAGAAACCCTATACCGTCCAGCAGGTCATCGCCCTCGGCAGCCCCGGCACAGCCGCATGGGTGACAGGCTACATCGTCGGCTCGGCTGTCGACAAGACCGCCGACTCGTTCACCACCGCGACAGGTGCGTCGGCCTCGAACACCAACCTGTTCATAGCACAGACCCCCGGCGAGACAGACTATAAGAACTGTGTCCCCGTCCAGCTTCCCGCCGCCATGCGCGACGCCCTGAGTCTGCAGAAGAATCCCGGCAACCTCGGCAAGGCCGTTACCCTCCACGGCCTTCTCCAGGCATATTTCGGTATGCCCGGCATCAAGGAGACTGACCAGTACAAGCTCGACGGCACAGGTGGCGACACCCCCGTCACCCCTCCCGCAGGTGACGGCGACGGCACCAAGGAGAAGCCTTATAGCGTAGCCCAGACTATCGCGCTCGGCAATCCCGGCAGTGTGGCATGGGTAGAGGGCTATATCGTAGGCTCGGCTGCCGACAAGACCGCCGACTCGTTCACCACCGCGACAGGTGCGTCGGCCTCGAATACCAACATCTTTATTGCCGCTACTCCGGGCGAGACCGACTACACCAAGTGTGTAGCTGTCCAGCTCCCCGCTGCCATGCGTGACGCCCTGAGCCTGCAGAAGAATCCCGGTAACCTCGGCAAGAAGGTCAAGGTACAGGGCTCGCTCGAGAAGTATTTCGGGATGACAGGTGTCAAGAGCCTCACCGAGTATGAGCTTGACGGCGCAGGTGGTGATACCCCCGTGACTCCTCCCGCAGGTGACGGCGATGGCTCGAAAGAGAAACCCTATACCGTCGGCCAGACTGTAGCTCTCAACAATCCTGGCACTACCGCATGGGTGATGGGATACATCGTGGGTTCGGCCCCCGGCAAGAGTGCCGATACATTCACTACCGCCACAGGAGCCGATGCATCCAATACCAATTTCTTCATCGCAGCTACTCCGGGCGAGACTGACTATACCAAATGTGTAGCTGTCCAGCTTCCCGCTGCCATGCGTGACGCCCTGAGCCTGCAGAAGAATCCCGGCAATCTCGGCAAGATGGTCAAGGTGCAGGGCACGCTCGAGAAATATTTCGGGATGACAGGTGTCAAGAGCCTCACCGAGTATGATCTTGACGGTGCAGGTGGTGATACCCCTGTGACCCCTCCCGCTGTAGCCGGTGACGGTACAAAGGAGAAGCCTTACGCTCCCTCGGCAGTCATCGCCCTCAACAATCCCGGTTCAAAGGCATGGGTCGAGGGTTATATCGTGGGTTCGGCGTCCGGCATGAGTGCTGATACATTCACAACCGCCACAGGTGCCGATGCATCGAACACCAACCTCTTCATCGCTGACTCGGCAACCGAGACCGACTATACCAAGTGTGTGCCCGTCCAGCTTCCCGCCGCCATGCGTGACGCCCTGAGCCTCCAGAAGAATCCCGGCAACCTCGGCAAGAAGCTCCTCATCAACGGCTCGCTCGAAAAATATTTCGGCCTTCCCGGAGTGAAGACTCCGACAGAATATGAACTGAAATAACTCCTGTCGAGATTATCAGACAGTCATTATCTCAATCCCCGGCCCCGGCCGGGGATTTTTATTATATGAACAGCGAGTTTCTCTGACGAAAATTTGTTGTTATGGAGCAAATTCGCTACCTTTGCAGTGTTGATAATAAACACAGATCTTTTACATTATGAAGTACGGACAACTTAAGGCAGAGTTGCTTTCTGCCGGATGTTATCTGCTCAGACATGGCGGCAACCACGAGATTTGGTTTTCTCCGATAACAGGAAAACGCTTTCCTGTTCCGTCGCATGGTTCCAAAGAGGTTGCACCCTCGACAGAGCGATACATCAGAGCCAACTCCGGCGTAAAATAATCGTAAGATTATCGTCAACGTCAGTCAAGTGTGGGGCTTCGGCCCCCCACTTCTTACTTCATCTTTTGGAGAAGATTGTTTGTTATCAATAAAGACGGGGGATTCTTCCCCCGTTTTTCTAAGGCAACTTCTGTTAATCAAATATATTTTTCACGCATGACGGCTAATATTGTAGTAGAACAGAACAAGGACGGCTATTTCTCTTGCTTTGTAGAGGAGGAGATTCCTTATGTTGGGCTGCTGGGCTATGGAGAGAGTTCCGTGGAGGCCATTGACTCGCTGATTGCTTTCTATGAAGAGAGCAAGAGAGAGCTTGCAGCCGAAGGCAAGGTGCTTCCCGACCTCGATTTCGTGGTCCATTACGACATGCCTTCGTTCTTCGACAGGTTCAGTTTCCTGAACCAGACGAAAATTGCCACGATAGCCGGGATTAATCCTTCGCTGATGCGCAAATATACCTCCGGCGTGGCTCGTGCCGGACAGAAGCAATACGACAAACTGCATGCTGCCGTGCAGACCTTGGCAAAGGAGATGCTTGCGGCTGCATTCTGAGATAATCCGCGCGTGATGCGTAGACTTCATAATTAAAAGATCAACAATCCGATTCCCGGCCCTGGGCCGGGGATTTTTTTATTTTGACTTGTGAGATTTTTGAAAAATCACTAACTTTGTCACCGATAATTGCCATGAAGAAAGATAATGTCACCCACAGGGGTGTCATCCAGCGGATTGACGCCCGTTCGCTCACCATCATCACCGACGATGCCTGCCGGTGTGACGGGTGTGCCGTCGTGGCTCTGTGCAACAAGAGCAGCGAGGGGGGAGTTGACCGCGAGACGGTCACCATCGACGTGCCCGACACGTCGGCCTACTCCGTGGGGCAGCATGTCGAGGTCTCGGCCTCGTCGGCCTCGACCCTCAATGCCGCCTTCTGGGCGCTCATCGTGCCCACGGTGATATTTGTCGGTGTGCTTCTCGCCCTCAATATCGGCCGTCCCGACATGGGGGCTATGGCCATACTCTGGGCATTCGTGGCTCTGGCTGTCTATGACGGCCTGCTCTATCTGTTCAGGCGGCGTCTGGCAAAGAAGCTCGTCTGGACTGTCAGGATTACGGGCAGATGACCCTCCTCACGGGGCTCCTGTCCGGCACAGTGTAGAATAAATGCAACAACAAGTCTTATTTCATCACATACCATGAGCGTAATCTTAACATCAATCATTGTCCTCGGGATTATCGGCATCGTCGGCGCGGCTGTACTCTACGTCGTGGCCCAGAAGTTCCATGTCCACGAAGACCCCCGCATTGACCAGGTCGAGGCCCTGCTGCCCGGCGCGAACTGCGGCGGATGCGGACGCAGCGGATGCCGCGACTTTGCGGTGGCCTGTGTCAACGCCACATCGCTCGACGCGCTGTCGTGCCCCTCGTCGGGTAGTGCCGTAATGAAACAAATCGGTGAGATTGTCGGCCTGGCCGCCGCCGAGACAAAACCGAAGATAGCCGTCATCAAGTGTAACGGCACATGCGACCTGCGCCCCGCGCTGGCCCGCTTCGAGGGTGCCCCCTCGTGTGCGGTGCTCGCATCGCTCGGCACCGGCGAGAGCCCCTGTCCCAACGGCTGCCTCGGATGCGGCGACTGTGTTGAGGCGTGTCCCTACGGTGCCATGAAGATGAATCTCGAGACAGGTCTGCCCGAGGTCATCGAGGATATGTGCGTCGGTTGCGGTGCGTGTGTCAAGGCTTGCCCCCGTCAGATCATCGAGCTGCGCTACAAAGGTCCGCGCGGCATGAGGGTCTATGTCGCCTGCTCGAACAAGGAGAAGGGCGCCGTGGCCATGAAGGAGTGCAAGGCGGCATGTATCGGTTGCGGCAAGTGCTTCAAGGTCTGCACCCACGAGGCCATCACTATCGCCAACAACCTCTCGTATATTGATTTCGAGAAATGCAAGCTGTGCCGCAAGTGCGAGCCCGTGTGCCCCACACACGCCATACACGCAGTCAATTTCCCGGTACGCAAGGCCGAGCCTGCCGCTGCCCCCTCAGCCGAAACCGTCTAATCTCCCCACGATAATCCATGAAACTGCATACTTTCAAAATAGGCGGCGTACATCCCGCCGAGAACAAGATTGCCGCAGGCAAGGCTATCGAGAACCTCCCGCTCCCCGCAGAGGTCGTGCTGCCCGTGGCCCAGCATATCGGCGCCCCCGCCAAGCCCATCGTCAAGAAGGGTGACAAGGTGACGCGCGGCCAGTGTGTGGCCGAGGCCGGAGGCTTTGTGTCGGCTCCCGTCCACACTCCCATCTCGGGCACCGTCGTCAAGGTCGACACCGCCCGCACACCTCAGGGTATGCCCGTAGAGGCAATCTATATCAAGAGTGACGAGGCAGACCGCGAGGCCGATGCCGCAGCGATGGCCGACAAGTCGCCCAAGCGCTCGGAGGCCGAGGTCGCAGCCCTCGATCCCAAGGCCATAATCGGCCTTATCAAGGATGCCGGTATCGTCGGTCTCGGCGGTGCCACATTCCCGACCCATGTCAAGCTCTCGCCCCCTCCCGGTTCTAAGGCCGAGGTGGTCATCATCAATGCCGCCGAGTGCGAGCCCTGCCTGTCGTGCGACGACCAGCTGATGCGCGAGGAGGCTCCCCGCATCGTCAAGGGCGTGTCGCTGCTGATGAAGGCCGCAGGTGTGGACCGCGGTGTCATCGCCATCGAGAACAACAAGCCCGAGGCCATCGCCGCCATGACCGAGGCCGCCGCATCGGCTCCCGGAGTCGAGGTGATGACCATGCAGGTGAAATATCCGCAGGGCGGTGAGAAGCAGCTCATCGAGGCTGTAATCGGCAAGGAGGTACCCTCGGGCGGACTCCCCATCGCCACTGGCGCCATCGTCCAGAACGTGGCCACAGCCTATGCCGTATATCGCGCCGTATATCACAACGAGCCTATCCTGGACCGCGTGCTCACACTGCACGACGGCAACGTGGGCCGCAACCTGCGTGTGCCCCTCGGCACCATACTGCAGACCCTGGTCGAGACAGACGACTATGAGAAGATTATCCTCGGCGGCCCGATGATGGGACGCACCGCTTCGACCCTCAACACACCCATGATCAAGGGCACCTCGGGCATCCTGCTCGACAAGCGCTATGCCCACCGCCGTCCCGCCGAGCCCTGTATCCGCTGCGGCAAGTGTGTCGACGTGTGCCCGATGGGGCTCGAGCCGTTCCTTATCTCGACCCTCTCGCGACTCAAGGAGTATGAGGAGGCCGAGGAGCAGAAGATTGCAAACTGCATCGAGTGCGGCTCGTGCAGCTATATCTGCCCCGCCTCGCGTCCGCTGGTCGACTATATCCGCGTCGGCAAGGCCAAGGTGATGGCCGCCATGCGCGCCCGTGCCGCTGCCGCCAAGTCGTAAGCCTGACACACAAATCCGTCAATCCTTAGATACAAGGCCCGGCCTGAAGGCCGGGCCTTTTTAGAATCAATACCACTCTCAACTTAACCATCAGACAATGAAAACCCTGCGTCTCTCCGTCGGTGTCATGGCCGCTGCGCTGCTCGGCTCGTGCGCCACGCCACAGGTCGAGAAGAATGACCGCGGCATAACGGTCAACCTCACGCCGACTGCCGAAAACGATGTGCGCCGCGTGCGCCTCACCGTCTATGACGACGATATAATCCGCGTCTCGGCGACCCCTGACAAGAAATTTGCCGACACACCGAGCCTCGTAACCCTTGAGCCCAAGACCGCCCCGCAGTTCACGGTCGAGCAGACCGACTCGACCGCCTCTGTGGTGACCGGGCGTGTGCGCGCCACCGTGTCGCTCGCTACGGGCGATGTCCGTTTTTATGGCCCTGACGGGCGTCTTGTGGTCTCGGAGGAGCCGGGGGGACGCACGTTCAGGCCCATCAGTGTCGAGGGTACGGACGGGTGGACGGTGCGCCAGGTCTTCACCTCGCTCAACGATGAGGAGGGGCTCTATGGCCTCGGGCAACACCAGTCTGACGAGTTCAACTACAAGGGACGCGACGAAGAGCTGTTCCAGTACAACACCAAGGTCTCGGTGCCGTTCATCGTATCGACCGACAACTACGGCATCCTTTGGGACTCATATTCGCTCTGCCGCTTCGGCAACCCCGAGCCTTACAGGCAGCTCGGAGAGGTGTTCAAGATATATGACAAGGAGGGGCGTGAGGGTGCCCTGACCGGGCGCTATGTTCCAGACCAGGGTCAGGTTATAGAGCGCCGCGAGGACTCGATATATTTCGAGCACCTGATACGCCGCGAGCTCAAGCATGTGGTCAACCTGCCTCAGGATTTCAACTTCAGCGGCAGCCATGTCACCTACGAGGGTGAGATCGAGGCCCCCGAGAGCGGCGACTACCGTTTCATACTCTACTATTCGGGTTATATGTCGGTGTGGATCGATGGCAAGAATGTCGTGCCCGAGCGATGGCGCACGGCATGGAATCCCAATTCGTACAAGTTTACGGTGGCTCTTGAGCAGGGAAAGCGCGTGCCCATAAAGATAGAGTGGGAGCCCAACGGCTCGACCGCCTACTGCGGACTGCGTGCCTACGCGCCACGCAGCCACAAGGAGGAGATGGACATGAGCTGGTGGAGCGAGATGCAGAGCCAGGAGGACTACTATTTCATCTACGGCGACGACATCGACGATGTAATCTCGGGTTACCGCACCCTGACGGGCAAGGCTCCCATCATGCCCAAGTGGGTCACCGGATACTGGCAGAGCCGCGAGAAATATAACACTCAGGAGGAGGTGCTGTTAACCCTCGCCGAGTTCCGCCGCCGCGGCATACCCATCGACAATATCGTCATCGACTGGCTGCACTGGCCTCAGGACTCGTGGGGCTCGCACGAGTTTGACCCGGCCCGTTTTCCCGACCCCAAGGGTATGGTCGACTCGATACACGCCATGCACGGCAGGGTGATGGTGTCGGTATGGCCCAAGTTCTATGCCACCACCGAGCATTTCAAGGAGTTTGACGAGAAGGGGTGGATGTACCGTCTTCCCATCCAGGACAGCATAAAGGACTGGGTAGGCCCGGGTTATCTCGGCTCGTTCTATGACGCCTACGACCCGGACGCACGCAAGCTCTTCTGGAGCCAGATGAACGACCACTACATGCCCCTCGGCATCGACGCATGGTGGATGGATGCCTCCGAGCCCAACATCCGCGACTGCACCGACATACAGTATCGCAAGGATCTCATCACCCCCACGGCGCTCGGCCCCTCGACACAGTATTTCAACGCCTATGGCCTGATGAACGCCGAGGCCATCTATGACGGTCAGCGCGGGGTCGACCCCGACCGCCGTGTGTTCCTGCTGACCCGCTCGGGTTTTGCCGGACAGCAGCGGTACTCGACCGCCACATGGTCGGGCGACATCGCCACCCGCTGGGAAGACCTCAAGGCCCAGATTTCGGCCGGACTCAACTTTGCCTCATCTGGCATACCCTGGTGGAGCATGGACATCGGCGGATTCTGTGTCGAAGACCGCTATGTCAACGCCGCCAAGAAGGCCGCCAAGGGCGAGCCCGAGAGCGCCGACCTCAAGGAGTGGCGCGAGCTCAACACACGCTGGTATCAGTTCGGAGCCTTCGCCCCGATGTTCCGCGCCCACGGCCAGTGGCCCTTCCGCGAGGTCTACAACATAGCTCCCGAGGGACATCCCGCCTACGAGTCTATAGTCTACTATACCCGTCTGCGCTACGACCTCATGCCCTACATCTATTCGCTCGCGGGGATGACCCATTTCAAGGACTATACCATCATGCGCCCGATGGCCATGGATTTTCCCGCCGACACATATCTGCGTGGTGTGGGAGACCAGTTCATGTTTGGCCCCGCGCTGCTGGTGGCACCTGTCTACGAGTATGGCGCGCGCAAGCGCGAGGTGGTGCTCCCCGGCAATACCGACTGGTATGATTTCTATAATGGCAAGCTCTATACCGGCGGCGATGCCGAGGGACGCCGCGTCACCCTCGACGCACCCTACGGACGGGTGCCGCTGCTGGTGCGCTCGGGCTCGCTGATACCCTTCGGCCCCGCCATACAGTGGAGCGACGAGAAACCCGCCGACATCATCAAACTCTATGTCTACACCGGGCGTGACGGGCAGTTCACACTCTATGAGGACGAGAATGTCAACTATAACTACGAGAAGGGGCGCTTCTCGACAATCCCCATCGTGTGGAACGACAAGACATCGACCCTTACCCTGGGCGACCGTCAGGGCGAATTTGCCGGAATGTTGCGCAACCGCCGCTTCAACATCATCAAGGTTACACCGGGCCACGGGGGCTATGACCCTGCCGCCAAGGGCGTTGAGGTGGCATATAACGGCAAAGCCAAGAAGGTCAAGCTCTGAGCCGCGACAGACTGATATATAATGATGGCCGTCATGCCGCGGGCACGACGGCCATCATTATATCCGGGGGGCTTATCTGATTTCGGGGAAACCGCTTGTGGTCAGCACCGTGTCGGCTGTCACCAGCAGTGCCTCCGTGCCGGGCAATGCCTCGATCATGGCCATGGCGCTGTCCGAGGGCATCGCCATGCACGATGTTGCCAGCGCGTCGGCCATCATGCAGTCGGGGGCGATGACGGTGGCCGACAGCAGGTCGGTCAGGGCCGGGCGTCCGCTCACGGGCGATATGGTGTGCCATGCGCGTCCCTGTCCCGTCTCGCGGTAGTTGCGGTAGTTGCCCGAGGTGGCCACCCCACACCCGGTGAGGCTGACTATGGCCAGTTTCTCATGCACCACAGCCGAGCCACCGTCGACGGGTGCGTCGACCATGATGCGCCACTCCTCGCCGCGCGGATTCATGCCGCTCAGGGCTATCTCGCCCCCAATCTCAACCATATAGTCGGTACAGCCGTTGCGCCTGAGCATCTCGCCCACAAGGTCGCAGCCATATCCCTTGGTGATAGCCGAGAAATTGAACTCGGTCGAGGGATGTTTCCTGGTTATGCGCCCGTCGTCGCCGAGCACGCACCCGGCTATCCCTACCGACATCAGCAGCGAGTCTATCTCGGCCTGTGTGGGCTCGGGGTCTCCCGGGCGGTAGCCGAAGCCCCAGAGGTTGACCAGCGGTGCCACCGTGGGGTCGAAGGCTCCGCGGCTCACACGGTTCACGCTCTGCGAGGCCGTGAAGATGCGCCTGAGCAGCGAGTCGGCCACAGCATCCTCGCCACGGTTGATCTGCGATATGAGCGATGCGTCGGCAAACGGCGAGAGCGACATCTCGACCTCTTTCATCACCGCGAGCACCGAGTCGCGCAGGTCGCGGTCGGCCCGGTATGTGATGTGGAAAGTCGTGTTCCACACCGCACCCTCGGCGCTGCGATAGGTCTTGGGCCCCGAACATGAAGACGCCATAAGGGAGAGAAAGATAAAAAAGAGTGAAAAACGAATAGATTTCATGGCGCAAAATTAGCAAAAACCGCCCGAAAAAGCTAATTTTGCAAAACCGCGATTTGATAAATCCTCATTACGAATCAACAAATTTCCAATATAATATGACCACCTACCTCTTTCTCGCCGAGGGCTTTGAAGAAATAGAAGCCCTCACCCCCGTAGACCTGCTGCGCCGCGCAGGTATCGACATAATGACCGTAGCCGTGGGCGAGTCGCGCCACGTCACAGGCGCCCATGGTGTCACCATAGAGGCCGACCTCCTGCTCGACGACGAGGATATGTCGGACGCCGAGATGCTTATAGCTCCCGGCGGTATGCCCGGTGCCAAGAATCTCGCCGACTCACCCAAGGTGTGCGCCCTCTTCAAGGCACAGGCCGAGCGTGGCGCATACGTCGCCGCCATCTGTGCCGCCCCCGCAGTGCTCCTTGCCCCCCTCGGCATCCTTGACGGCCGCAAGGCCACCTGCTATCCCGGTTTCGAGGCTCCTCTCGCAGCCAATGGCGCCACCCATGTCGCAGGCGAGCGCGTGGTGCGCGACGGCAACATCATCACCTCCAACGGCCCCTCGTCGGCCATCCCCTTTGCCCTCGCGCTCATCGAGGCCCTGCGTCCCGGCAGCGCAGCCGGAGTCGCCGCGGGTATATTGTGCTGAGCCGGGCAAACAATCGGCGCGCGCAGGTGTTATAATGTGGAAAACGCAACCCTAAAAACACTATAAGCTATGAGCGAATTCAAAGACATAATCGCAGCCGACAAACCGACTCTCGTCGATTTCTTCGCCACATGGTGCGGCCCCTGCAAGATGCAGGGCCCTATCCTCGAGCAGCTCAAGAACAAGATAGGCGATGCCGCCAACATCATCAAGATTGATGTCGACCGCAATCCCGACCTCTCGGCCGAGTACCAGATACGCAGCGTGCCCACGCTGATCATCTTCAAGAACGGCATGCCCCAGTGGCGCGCCTCCGGCCTCCAGCAGCTCGAGATTCTCGAGGACAAGATACGCATCCAGATGGAGCCGGGCAAATAACCCCGCTCTCCCAGCCATCCCCCTCCCCGCCCGTCACCCCGACAGGCGGGGAGGGGAGTTTTTATATAACAGCATGTCAATGTGCGCTTACCGTGCGGTTTATCTTTGGGAAGCGCAGCACGGTGTAGCGCAGGGGCAATCGAGTGAGTGGCGAGACGCCGGAGCGTTGTTTGACAGGGCGTAGTGCGGTTGACGTTTTTGACATATTGTGTGTGTTGTCTCAAATGTCGTGAGTCTGATTTTATAATAATATTTGGAGCTTCTTACAAAAAAATATTCCATGAAAAAGGGTTATATCAGATTAATTATTTAACTTTGCAAGGCTTTTCGGGGAGAAATCCGAAGAGTCAGGAAAAGCGTTAGCTTTCTTTCAGGTCCGGGAAAATCGCCAAATTAATCCAAATGACCCTTGGAAGAAGGATTTACGCTCTTCTGTTTTGTCATCTGCCATAATGAGCGTGATGTATCTCGCCATACGCATATGAACACAAACAGAGAGGGCATTTATTCTTTCTTTTTCATGGGTCATAGGCGTTTGGCGATGCCTTCCGGATTATGGAAAAGATGATGAATTCCTCTCTTTTCTTGTGTCTTGAACTTAACGCCCGCTTCGGAGGAATCATGGGCACAAATGTAAAATGTTAACTACAAACTTTTTCCGGCATATTGCATTTGCGATATGTCTGATGGTTGCCATTTTGGCGAATGGCGCAACCACGACATTCACCTCGGGACAGTATGTATATACTGTCATTGGGGATGGAAGTGTAAAGATTGAACCTGCCGACCGTGACATGATCACATCAGCAACAATCGTGTCCACTGTGAGGTATGACGGCGTTCTTTATCAGATTACGGCAATGGATTTCAGCAATTGCCATAATTTGCGCAATGCCACCGTAAGCTCGATGTATATGACAACACTTACATCAAGAGCTTTCGCGAACTGCTCGACTCTGACTTCAGTTACGCTATCTGAGGATATAACAGAGATTGGAGACGGTGTTTTCTCCGGGTGTAAGGCCCTGAAGAGTCTTGAACTTCCGCCATCGGTAGAAACAATAGGTTATGGTATAATTTCAGATACTCAGATTTCTTCAGTCTGTATACCGAAAACCGTGAAGAATCTTGATTATGGAGCTTTTCTTGATTCCAATTTACAGGAGGTCGAAATTGAAGATGGGCATCCTTTTATGTTTGTGAATGACGGAATTCTATATACATATGATACGTATGCAAATAATAGAACGGTCCTAATCTATTACCCCAATTGTAAGACTTCTAAAGAATTTACACTTGAGACGGGGTATATAAATTTTCCTAAAAATGCCTTCATAGAGAAGTTAACCTTGGATGACGGTGCGATTAAATATCTCAGATCAGATTCATATGACGCTAAGCCCTATATAACAGAAAAAATATTCCCTAATTGGTATTCAGATTATGGGAGTGCTATAAGTGTGGGGTTGGAGAACCTTAGGACACTTTCTATCAGCGCTTCCTTTCGCCGTGAGATAGACTTGTATAAGTTCGAACTTCCAAATCTTGAGACGGTAGAAGTTGACCCTGAGAATGAGAAGTATGTCTTGGAAGATGGGTTACTATATGTAAATACTAATGAATTTTCTGAGTTTGGGGACTATACTTTGTGGAAAGGGCTGAAATATGTCCTCCCGGCCGCTGCTGGAATTCAGACTTATGTCGGTAAAATAGCTGACAGAAATGCTTTCCAATGGTGTACTGATATAAAAGAAATATTTGATTTTTCAAATCATATCGGTAGTTATGATGGGCTTCACTTTTCTTGTAATTTAAATCATCTCGGACATTCCATCACATATTATGTATGTCCTAAAGTGGACGAGATCGGCTATCATCTCTTGGACACTAAGAACCCGGCCAAAGTCGTATTCTTAAAGGATATAGCGCATTGTTATAAGTTTGATGATTGGAATATGGATTATGAGGACCGCAACTTGATTGTGTATGGAGAGGTATATGGACCAAAGAATAGCAATATCCGTAATTTCAGCAATGAAAAATATGTGAATGATGTCAATATCATCACTGTAAAGGCTCCTGAAGAGATTGAGGGGATATTGATCAATTCAAGGCCAACCCCTAAATTTGCGGTGAATGATGGTGAGACGGTCACATTCTCCTTGCCCGAGTTGCCCGGAGATGTCCGTGTGTTTGTTAATGGCGAAGATTTGTCGTCGTATGTCAGGAATAATACTCTTGCAGTGACAGATGTACATTCAGATATCTTGCTTGAGATATATACTCCTAAATTCCTTGAAATTCAGTATGATGCTCAATTGGCTCGTGTCTTTATTGACGGACATGAGCAGTCGAGAATTAATATAGATAATAAATCGCATTCGGTACTTGTAGTTCCAAATGTGGGTTATCGCATAGCTTCTATGACCCTCAATGAACAGGATGTTACCGAACGGCTTGTAAATCGTGAAATCGTCATACCGTCCTCAGAGGAAGCTCAAATCCTTGTAGTAGATGTTGCAGGGTGTTCGGATGCAAGGCTCTCCGTTGAAAATCCTGATTTTCAGGTTGCCCATTATTTCAATGTCGGAGATAATGTGCTTGTAGACCTTACGCCTCCTGCCGGATGGATTGTCAATACCGTTATTTTCAATGATGAGGATGTGACATCGGCGCTTAATGCAGATAACCACTATCAGACACCTGCCCTTCTTGCTGAGAATGTGCTAAAAGTGTCATATGCCGAGGATGGCACAACCGGGATAGATGAGAGTCAGGTCGCGCCAATCAAAATATTTGCTGTGGGACATAGCATTATAATTAAGAACAAGGCTTCTGACGAAAGTGTGTGCGTGTATAATATAAAAGGAGAGAAGATAACAGAAACGTTGGATGATGAAATCCATAATCTTCCTCACGATGTTTATATTATACATTTGGAATCCGACAAGGATTATAAGATAAAGATATAAACCAATATAGCTCCTCGCTTGTCGATGACAGGCGGGGAGCTTTTGAAAATATGGCAATTCCAATTAAAGCTGTGCCTATCCTCTCTGGGGAGGCTGGGGACGAATTTGTTCGTAGGGCCGAGGCTAAGGAGCGTGGTGAGCGCACTCTGCTTACATCAGAACAGAAAGAAAAAGTCGACATGATGATGCGCCAGTTGCGCGAGTTCAAGCCCACATGGCGGCAATAGTTATGTATGTCCCGATGCTTTCCCATAGGCTCTTGAGACGGTGCCCTGCCCTGCAGGGCGTGATATGGGGGGACAATCTGCGATATGGCCAATACGTTCAATTGGGTTTAACTGCATTGACTGGGGTTGGGGCATGAAACGGCAATCTTTGACGAGGGATGAATGTTGTCTGCCGGGGGTTTGGTTTTTAGGCGGGGATTGAGTAATTTTGCGGTGAATACATTATTGCTCATCCCAATGGAAGAGAAACTCGAAATATCCGAAGTGTATCGTGCGGCGCAGGTGCTGCGCGATGTGGCGCGTCATCCGCGCATGATTGGCCCGACCCGCCTCTGTCCCGACGCGGAGGTCTATCTGAAACCCGAAAACCTGCAGCATACGGGCGCCTTCAAGCTGCGTGGCGCGTATTATAAGATCTCGCAGCTAACCCCTGAGGAGCGCGAGAAGGGTGTGATAGCCTGCTCGGCGGGAAACCATGCGCAGGGTGTGGCACTGGCGGCTACGGCCAACGGTATCCGTTCGCTGATATGCCTGCCTGCCGGTGCCCCGATATCTAAAATCGAGGCTACACGCCGCCTGGGCGCCGAGGTGTGCCTGGTGCCGGGTGTGTATGACGATGCCTATCAGAAGGCTGTGGAGCTGCAGAAGGAGCACGGATATACCTTCATCCACCCGTTTGACGACCTGAAGGTGATAGCCGGACAGGGTACGATAGGGCTCGAGATTCTCGAGGAGATGCCCGATGTCGAGGCTGTCATCGTGCCCATCGGCGGGGGCGGCCTCATCGCCGGAATCGCCTTTACGCTCAAGCAGCTCAAGCCTGATGTCAAGGTCTATGGCGTGCAGGCCGAGGGCGCGCCCTCGATGGCCGTGTCGGTCAGGTCGGGCGAGCGCGAGAGGCTTGGTCAGGTGTCGACCATTGCCGACGGTATCGCCGTCAAGGAGCCGGGCTCGAATACCTTTGAGTTCTGCCGCAAGTATGTCGACGAGATTGTCACGGTGTCCGAGGACGAGATTGCCGCCGCAATCCTGGCCCTGATTGAGCAGCAGAAGCTCGTGGCCGAGGGCGCAGGTGCGGTCAGCGTGGCCGCGGCCATGTTCGAGAAGGTGCCCATCAAGGGGAAGAAGACCGTGTGCGTGGTGTCGGGAGGCAATATCGACGTGACCATCCTGAACCGCGTCATCACCCGCGGCCTGGTCAAGAGCGGGCGCAACTGCACCATCAAGCTCGATGTGGGTGACAAGCCCGGTATGCTCTCGGGCATATGCAATATTCTGGCCGAGAACGGCGCCAACATCATCTCGGTGACCCACGAGCGCAACTCGGACCTTACGTCGATCAACGGCTGCATACTCAGCATCGAGGTGGAGACCCGCAACCTCGAGCATATAGCCCAGCTCAAGGGCGCGCTCACCGAGGCCGGGCATCATGTGGTCTGAAATAATCCCGCAGGCAATGAAGAAAATCTTTCTCCTTGTGGCCGTCATCGCGGCCATGGCGCTCGGGGCCTGCAAGACCACCGAGGCCAACTATAAGGCCGCATACGAGGCCGCCAAGATACAGCAGCGCGAGTCGGCCGATATCGACTCGACCATCTATGGCAAGATACGTCGCCAGGGCACGACAATGAAGCTTGCCGTCGGTGCCGACACTCTGCCCATACGTACCGAGGCCATCGGATATACCGACGGCGGAGGTGCCTCGCGCGAGACGGTGAAGAGGTATAACATCGTCGTAGGGCAGTTCAAGCAGGTGTTCAACGCGCGCCAGATGCGCGAGCGGCTGATGGCGGGGGGCTATCCCGACGCCTTTATCATCCACACGCGCGAGCCGCTGTATTATGTGGTGACCCAGACTGTCGCTACTCCCGAGGAGGCGCTGGCCGCATACGAGCGCGTCAAGGCCGACAGGAACATAGTGTTGCGCGACCCTCTCCCCTTCGTCCTCCGCCCGGCCCATCTGGCGAGGTAGGGGATGCCTTTTTAACACGCTGATTTAACATAAGCCGCTGATATTGATTATCAGTGGCTTATGTGTTATGGGATGTTAAAAATATGTTTTATAACATAGTTTTGTGGCAATGTTTTGGAACTATTTTGTACCTTTGCACGTTCTTTCTATGAAACGGTACAGAACCGGAGGGTTCGCAGCCGAATCATCATCAATCTATTTATCAACTAAATTTTGTGCATTATGACTGTTAATTTCAAGACATTACGCGCAGATCTCAAACATTTCCTCAACGCCGTGGGCAACGGCGAGAGCTTCCGCACCACCGGGGACTGCTCGCTGCACCACACCCCCGCCCGCGAGGCTTGAAACACACGCACCGTCTCCCCGGAGGGGGAGAGCCAAGAATGTTTAACCTAAAAAAATGACATCACGATGAAAAAGTTAAACAACACTTATCGCCGTATGCGCGAATGGTATCGCGAGTCGGCAGCGCTCATCTACCACATCGAGCCCCACCGCATCTGACAGATGCCCCGGACAGAAATGTGGCGGTCAATATCAGAAAGCATTGAGCGCCCTTTCTAACGAATCTCACTTGAATCCGCATATAAGCCACCGCCGGACCTGTCGAACAGACAGGCCCGGCGGTGAAATTTTTTTGGTGTATTGTGTGGGGGGATTAGTCGAGGGGGATGGTTTCCTGCATGTAGATGGCGTCGAGACTCCAGAGGGCGGCGTCGTTGGTTGAGATGGGGAGGGCCTCGTCAATGTCGGCAGGTACCTCGGGGACACATACCTTCGAGATGCTGACGGGCTCGGCCTCGGTGTGCTCGGCGCGGGTCAACAGGTCTTGCCATGCCTCGGCGGCCATGTCACGGTCGTTGCGACGCCATGCCGAGTAGGCCATGAGGCGTGACACGCGGAATCGGTTGCGCCTTATCTCGCGGGCTTTGCGCTTGTAGTGTGTTGCGTGCTCAAGCCATGCGTCGCGCCATGCCTCGTCGGGAATCATCTCCATCATCTCGTTCATAATCTCGAATCCGCCCATGATGGTCATGAGGTGGTTGGTGGTCTGGAGGGTTGAGTCGCACTCGGTGGTGATGATGCCTGTGGCCGGGTCGTAGCCGAGGGCGAGTGGCCCGGTGAAGAGGCGGCTCGGGAGGGCGCAGATGCTCTGCATCCCGGCCTTTATCTTGTCGCGGTATTTAGTGTTGCCCGTGCGCTCCCACTCGGTCATCCAGTTTCCGGCGTATGCGAGCCAGTCGGGCCCGAAGCGCAGACGCGCCGGGGCGGTGCATGGATACTGCTCGCGGGGCTGGGCCAGACGCATGGGGTCGAGCTCGTAGAGCTTGAGGTCGCTGTCGGTGACGTCGCTCATAAGGTCGCCCAGGCGCTCGTCGGCGGTGAGGTAGTGCATGATGCGGTTGAATCCGGCCTGACTGATGCGGGCCTCCTTGGCCCCGCATCCCCAGTGGCTCACGTTGTGGCGGCTTCCGAGTCCGGCATTGGGGCCTATATGGTAGACATCTACCTCGGATGCGTGGCGGGTCATGGCGGTTGCCATGCGCCACAGCCCGGGGGAGCCGGTGCGGAGGAACTGATACCACAGCCAGAGGTTGGAGCCAAGCTCGGTGTTGTCCCATGCGAATCCGCCGACGTCATACTGCCACGAATGGCGCACGGGGTCGTAGGCGTGCATCACGTCGCCATAATGCCAGAATCCATACCATCGGTTCTGGTCAATGGCTCCGGCATAGAACGAGGCGTATGTGTCGAGCCTGTCCTCGACGGCGGCGCGGGCCGGGGTCGAGCGGTCGGGGAGGCTCCAGATGCCGAATGCCCTGCGGTCGTGCAGGTAGGCGGGGGTGGGGAGGAGGACATGCTCTGCCGTCAGCTCTCCGGCCAGAGAGGCGAACTCACCCTTGCCCCGGTATCCCGCCGTGGGTCGTATGGTGAGGGTAGTGGTACGCGCTATGCCGTAGGGGGTGCTCATGCCTTCCTGGACATCCTCGTAGCTCGACATGAGCCCGTGTGCGCGCTCGTCGTAGTGTCGCAGGTCCATCGGCTCGGCGTCGGGGCTCCACATCCAAGCCGTGACGGTGGCCACCGAGTCGCGTGCGCCCGAGACCTCGAGCCCCGAGGGACATGATTCCCAGAAATCCTTCATGGCAACGGCCAGACCCCCGGTGATGTCTCCGGCAAATACGCATCCCGGAGCCCTCGAGCCACTGTGGGTGCCAATCCATGGCGATGACGTGGTGGCGCGCTTGCGCACGGTGAATCCGTCGGGGCCCGGCTGCGACAGCCTGTAGCCATCCCACGAGGCCCAGTCGTCGATGAGCGAGCGTCCCGCCTCGTCAAACTCGGCATAATCCGGCACCCTCTCGCCGCGCATCTGCATCCGCTGGGCCACAGGCTCATGGCGGGAGTCCCGGTTGCCGGGAAGGGCCAGTATGCGTCGCCCGGTCAAGGGCTGCACCGGCTCGCTCCACACGCCTCCGCCGGGCATGGCGAAGGCCACATGGCGGTTGTAGTCGCGCTCGCGCATGGGCACCTCCATCCTGACGCCGAGCGAGCTGATGAAATCCCTGTCCTGATCGCCGTCATAGACAAACGTATGCACCATCCTGATGTCGGGCGACCCGGCATGAACATAGAGCCTCACGGTCCAGGGGAGGAGCTTGCGGCCGTCGGCTGCGCGGTGATGTCCCGTCAGCCTCACCACGGCCCTTGCCGCGCCGTTGCGCTCTATCACGGCACTCTCTACCGCAGATGTCATGCGGGAGGTGCGGATGAGGTCTCCGGCAGGTGTGTCCTGTATGGATGCGGCGAGTGTGGCCGCGCCCCCGGTCCGTACCCCGCCGCAGACGATGCTGTCGATGAGGTTTGAGCCCCCGGAAATGGGGATGTAGACCTTCATACCGCCATTGTCGAGCACAATCTGTGTGGATGTCTCTGTGGCCAGAAGGGCCTTGTCGGCCTCTTTTTTCTTTTTGTCCGCCTTACCGATGCTTACGCTCAGATCTCCGGCTCCCGCGGGGATTGTCGAGGCTATCGCAGCCCATTTCACCGAGCCGTCGGGCCAGTAGGCCAGGGGCCATGTATCGGATGGGAGCCCGGTGCCGTCGGCCATGAGCCTCAGGGGCGTGGCTGTGGTGACAGTGCCGCGGTCGAATGGGACGCCGAATGTCACGGCTGCATCGCTGCGGGGGGTGTCGCCAATCCAGCCCAAAGGCACCTCGGAGGGCTGCAGGGGCTCGCATGTATAGCTGAAATTGGTGATGCGGGTGCGGCTCAGGGTGGTGCGGAACCCGAACCAGCCCTCGGTCAGGGGCTCGGGGTCGCGATAGTCGACCAGCCTCTCGCCGTCGATGTAGTATTGTGTGCCGCAGCCGTCTGAGGTGATGCGGATATGGTACCACTTGCCCGGGGTGAGGAGGTGGGCCGAGTCGGTGTATTCGCGCAGTATGGCGGGACGGTATTGCGCCTCGGCTATGCCGCGCGCATCGCCCGTGTAGCGGCGGAAGCGGGTGGTGGAGTTGTAGTTGCCCCCGTAGCCCATATAGTAGAGCCTGAGGCCGTAGCAGTTGGCAAAGACACCTCCGCGACGCGATGCGTTGCGCCAGATGTCGGGCGCGGCGGGGTCTGAGGCCATCCAGAAACAGTTGAGGTCGCTGAGGCGGTCGCCCTCGCGCCCGGTCACGACCTGTGCGTCATATTCGATGACGGTGCGTCCGCTCATCTTCTCCTTGCGCCACAGTGTGAGGCCCTTGGGGGCGGTAATCTCGGCTGTGTCGCCGCTGAACGTGACCGAGTGCGGCCCCTCGGACTCGATGCGCCAGTATCGGTCAAACTCCCGACGGTTGAGGCCCGACGGTGCCTGTGCGGAAATCTGTGTGAGTGTGGCCGTGGTCAGTGCCACAGCCAGCAGTCGGTGCAATGTCATGGTATGATGTCAAGAATCCTTGCGGTGAAATCTTCGTCGGGGAGAGAGGCCGGGAGCCAGTGCAGGGAGATGGGCGAGATGCGGCGCTCCATGCCTCGGAACCATGTCATCTGCCGCTTGGCAAACTGATGTATGGCAATCTCGAGGCCGGATGTCATCTCGGGGTATGTCATGGCGCCGGTGATGTAGAGGGTCAGGAACTTGTATTCGAGGCCGTAGTATATGAGGTCTTCGGGTGGGATACCGCTGTCGAGCAGACGGCGCACCTCGTCGACCATCCCCTCGTCAAGACGGGCGTGCAGACGCTCGGTGATGCGGCGGCGGCGTGTGTCGCGGTCCACGTCGACCCCGATGACTATGGCATCTGTCTCGGGATGCGGCTCGGCCTGTGCCGCCGCGTCGGGATGTTCGGCATAATAGCGCTGTATCTCGATGGCCCTTATGGCACGTTTGGGGGTGTCGACGTCGGTGACGTTGTGCAGGGTCTTCATAGAGGCGAGCATCTCCGTGAGCTCGGCGAGGGTCTTGCCCGCGAGGGCGGCACGCAGCCCGGGGTTCTCGGGCACCTCGGGGAGCGCGAGCCCCTTGAGGATGCTCTCGACATACAGTCCCGTGCCTCCGCACACCACCGCCACCTTGCCGCGGGCCTCGATGTCGGCACGGGCGGTGCGGTAGTCGCGCAGATACTCGTAGAGGTTGTATTTGTATCCGGCGGGGCAGATGTCGACCAGATGCACCGGGATGTCGCCGTATTCGGCCATATCCTTGCCGGTGCCTATGTCCATGCCTCGGTAGACCTGACGCGAGTCGGCGCTGATGATCTCACCGCCTATTGCGCGTGCCAGGCTGACTGCACGGCGCGTCTTGCCCGAGGCCGTGGGACCTGTGATGACGATGAGGGGGGTCATAGTCCGGCGCCCCCTCCGATGCGGCTGAGCAGACGTCGCAGGTGGAAGAACGGTTTGTCCTCGTTGAGGTGGGCTACCTTGAGCCACAGCGGCGAGTTGAAGTCGACATCCCACTCGCAGATGCCGTTGAGGCGGAATACCGGGCGGTAGTTCTTGACCTTGTAGAGACGGCGGCCGTCGGCGTCGTATGTCTTCCATGCCATCGCCACGGTGTAGAGGCGGTGTATCTCGGCTGCAAGCATAGGGGATAGCTCGCGGTTGTGCAGCAGCCGCTCAAGCTGCGACAGGTTATACCACTTGCCCTTGAACATCGAGCCGTCGATGTTGTCCTTGTCGTGCAGGCAGCAGATGTAGTGGAATATGTTATGGGCTCCTGTACTGTCTTCGGAGTAGTACATGAACCGCAGGTCGAAACTATCCGGGGCTATCTGGGCCATGTCGGCCAGTGTGGTGCGCGCCCACTCGAGGGTAATCTCCCTGTGATAGCTGATGGCGAGGAGGGCCGGGGTGTCGAACTTGGTGCTGTCGGGGATGTCATAATACTCGTCAAAGCGGCTCAGGAACACGCTGTCGCCGCAGATGAGGATGTAGCGCACCATGGTCGACGTTCCTCCCTGGCGGTCGTTGGTCTCGATGGTCTGGTAGTAGTAGGCCCAGAGGGTGAAATAGCGCGTGGCCAGATAGACGATGGATATGAGATAGAATATCACGGGCACCCACCCGAGGAAGAACTTGTCGGGTACGTTGATGTTGACGTTGATATAGAACGATATATAGTACGTCCATGACGAGAGGGTGAGCACAGCCAAGATTGCCAGCAGGAATGAGCGCTGATAGCGGCTCTCCTGTGCGAATATCTTGCCTATGAATCCGCGTTCGGTCTCTGTGCCCAGCATCACGCGGCATTTGCGGCATGCCTCATAGCGATGTCCGCGCATCATGGCCCAGGCCACGTTGAAGAGTGTGACAGGCGATATGATGAGCACCGTCAGGAATGGTATCTGCCTGTTGAGGAGCTCCGACTCGTAGAACCGGTCTACGATGCCGCGCGAATAGCTGATGAGTATGACAACCATTATCACTCCCGACATCACCAGCGAGCGGATGGCTATGGTGGGAAGCAGTGGACATACCGCCGAACGTGAACGCAGTGACGACTGGTTATAGAGGCTCAATAACCCTGCCAGGATGAATGTGACCAGTGGCACCATGATGGCCGGGGCGTAGACGCTGACCAGATTGGGTATCATGAGGGCCCCGCAGGCCACTATCCAGTTTAGCCACAGGTTAAAGATGGCGGTTTCGTGAGTTATGTTACGGTCGGGCGTATTCTTCATCGACTCTGTATGTAGGTATGCTTAAGACGGTTAGCGGAGGTTGCGGTCGAAATAGTCGAGCATCTTGGAGTAGACGCTGAGACGGGCGTCGCAGCCATTGATGGAATGGTTCATGTCAGGGTAGAGGAGCATGTCGCACAGGCGGCCCTCGGATTGCATAACGGATATGTACTGCATAGTGTTCAGCAGATGTACATTGTCATCGGCCGTTCCGTGTATTATCAGCAAGGGGATATCGAGCTTTCCGGCGTATGTCAGAGGCGCCGACGTGCGGTATCCGTCGGGGTTCTGGGCCGGGGTGAGCATATATCGCTCGGCATATACCGTGTCATAGTAACGCCAGTCGGTCACCGGGGCTATGGCCACGGCGGCCGCGAAGGGGTTCGCTCCTCCCTCGGTCGAGGTTATGGCCATCAGTGTCTCGTATCCGCCATAGCTCCAGCCTGTTATGCCTATGCGGTCGCTGTCGGCATAGCTCTGGGCCCCTATCCAGCGGGCGGCTGCGCGCAGGTCGGCGGTCTCGAGTGTGCCAAGACGGCGGTAGACCGAGGTCTCCCATTCACGCCCCTTGCCTGCGGTGCCGCGCGGATCGACGCACAGTACCACATAGCCTTTCATGGCCGCATATTGCGTCCAGTCGGTGCGCCAGCGGTTGACCACCTCCTGCGAGCCGGGGCCGCTGTACTGGTTGATGATGACGGGATAGTGTCGCGAGGGGTCGAATCCTTTGGGCTTGATGATATAGGCGTTCATGCTGACACCTCCGTCGGTGTTGAGTGTGAAGAACTCGCGTTGGGGAGCTCCGGCATATCTGGCGGCTATCTCCTTGCTCTCCTCGAGCACGCGCACCTTCCTGTCGCCCTGTGTGGCCATGAGCGTGGCTACGGGAGGGGTTGCCGATGTGCTGTGGGTGAGGCAATAGTGTGTCAGTCCGGGAGTGAACCATGCCGAGCTCCACCCCTCGGCGGGCGAGAGTTCCTTGACAATCCCCTTGGGGTCGATGCGGCTCACCACGCGGTTGATGCTGCCGGTGCGGGTCGACTGCACGTAGCGGTTACCTTTGGCGTCGGTGCCATAATATGCCGTCACATCGTAGTCGCCTGACGTGATGGTGCGCTGTAGCGCCCCGGCATAGGTGTACTCGTAGGCGTGCTGCCATCCTGTGCGGGCCGACAGCACAACGAATCCGTCTTTCTCGAAGGTAAGCTGCTCGTATGTGTCGGTGGGGAGCCATGCGTCAGAACGCTCTGAGAGCACCACCTTGCTCACGCCCGAACGGGGGTTGAGCGAGTAGAGCTCCATAGAGGTCTGGTCGCGGTCGAGCGTCACCACCATGAGCCTGTCGGGCGACTCGCCGCCATAGGCTATGCGGGGAATGTACTCGATGCGGCTGTCGGGAAGCGCGAGGTCCTTGACCTTGCGGTTGTCGACGTCATACGAGTGCAGGGTGACGGTAGAGTTTGGCTGTCCGGCCACCGGGTACTTGTATGTGAACTGCCCCGGATAGAGGGCATATTGCGGCTTGGGGTCACATGTGCCCTCGTAGAGGGGGAACGAGTAGAGGGGTACCTGCGACTCGTCATAGCGCAGATAGCAGAGGGTCTGCGAGTCAGGAGCCCAGGCCATGGAGCAGTCGGTTGTGAACTCCTCCTCGTACACCCAGTCGGGTACTCCGTTTATCACGTTGCCTGCCTTGCCGTCCTTGGTCACGGCGACCTCGGTGTTGTAGTCAGTCTTCTTGAGATAGATATTGTTGTCGGGGGCGACGAAGGCCACTATCCTGCCGTCGGGCGAGAAGAGTGGGGCGCGCTGTGTGGCATGGGTGTCTGAGAGGGGCCGCAGCAGACGTGTGCGTATCTCGTAGAGATAGTATGTCGCCGTGTACGAACGGCGGTATATCGGTGTCTTGCCGACGGCCACGAGGAGACGGGTGCCGTCGGGGCTCAGCGTGAACTCCTCGATGGCGCCGGGGAGCTTGTTCTCGCGGGTGGTGGTCACATCCATTACTGTCTCCTTCTCCTTGCCTGTCGCGATGTCGCGGCTCACGATGCGGTTGCCGTCGTCAGACAGCTCGAGATACGACAGTCCGTCGGGTGTGAAGACAGGACGGTCGGGTGTCGGGGCGGCGTTCTGCGGATATACATACGGTGCAAGGTCGTGCATGACGCCCGCTGTGGCTGCGCCGGCTGTCGTGGCGGCGAGAAGGGAGAGGGCTGTGAGGACGGTTTTCATATCGGGATGTGGATTGTGTCTTGGGTTATGTGTATGTCAGAACAGCGAGAGCTGGGCCTCGTTGTCGTTGCTGGGACGGCGCGCGGGCTCGTGGTATCCGAAATCAGGGTCATCCTTGGGGGCGCGGGGCTTTGCCTCCCCCCCGGGAGCATACCAGTCGGTATTGCTCAGTTCGGAGTCTATACGCGATTTCTTGGGGCGGCCGCGACGGCGCGGAGCGGGGGCCGGAGGCTGTGCCTCGTATGTGGCCGCGGGAGCCTCGGCCACGGCGGCAGAGGCCGTGCGCGCTGCCTCGAGCTGTTCCTTGAGCGACTTGATCTCCTTGCGCAGACGCATCTCGGAGTTGGCCTGGTTATAGAGGTTGTTCTCGATGGTGTGGCGCAGGGATGCGTTCTCCTCGTTCAGCTTGGCTATACGCTCCACACGTTCCTCGCGGCGCTCTTCCTTCAAGGCCTCCTGAAGTTCGGCAATACGGGCCTCGAGACGCTTCTTGAGCTGTTCAAATTCGTCAAACTTGCTCTCTATCAATGCCATCGCTTCGTTCTGCTCGGCGTGGTTCTGCTCCAGCTCCTCGCGGACGGCTGCCGCACGGTTGCGCAGGTCGCTCACCATGTGGTCGGCCATGCGGCTCTTCATCTCGGCCTGCTCGCGCAGCTGTGTCTGGCGGTGCAGCTCGCGGGCGGTCATGGCCAGTATCCCGGGGTCGGTGTCTGCCGGAGCAGCTTCCTGTGCGGACTGTGTCTCGGGTTCAGGCACGGGACGTGAGCGCAGCTCGTCGAGCTCGGCCTGGAGCTCGGCTATACGGGCCTCGGCCTTGGCTATGGCGGCTGTGTCGGGACGGCGTGCGGTCCGGGCCTCGAGGTCGTTGATGCGGTCCTGGAGGGCGCGTTTCTGATTCTCGATGCTGAGACGCAGTTTATTGTTCTCCTGACGCAGGCGGTCGGCAGCCTTGGATTCCTCCTCAAGCACCGCAACCCTCTCGGCCATGCGGGTGCACTGTGCGCGCAGCTCCTCATCGGCGGCCAGCGCCTCGGTGCCGGTGGCACGCGACAGGCGCGAGCGCAGCTTCTCGGAGAGCGCGCCAAGCAGATACTCTCGCTGGGCGTCTGTGGAGATGCATTTGCGGATAAAGTCGGGCTGTGCCGAGTTGAACACAGCCAGAACGGCGTCAAACAGATCTGCGGGAAGCGTGGGGTCTCCCGCGGGTTCATGCGCCTCGCCGCTGTCGGGCTTGGCCGTGGCTTCAGATGTCTCGGGCGTGTCGTCGAGGGCCGTTGAGGCAAATTCCTCGGCGGCATAATCCTCGTCCTCATCGTCGGGGCTGAATCCGAAAGCGCGCTTCACACCGTTCCAGATAGACATGATGTATCGTTGATTAAGGTATTGATAGGGATAGTTACTTGGCAAAGTTAACGTAAAAAATCCAAAAAACCTTGCCCGGGGGCTATATAATACCCTCAAGTCCCCCAAAATTAGTATTCATTAACACCTGTCGGACTGATTTTGATATTCTATATGAACTTTATTACAGAAGATTCTGTTTTTAACATATATTTATATAAAATATCTCACATTATGAAATCAGCCGCCACAAAGTATCTTGCCGCCGTTCTCCTCTCGAGCGGCGCCGTTCTGTCAGTGGGTGCCGAGTCGACAGACTCGCTGGTGTCTTTCCCGAGGAGCTCGCAGCGCCTCATGGCTGCGGAGATAGCCAAGGACACAAAATATGTCTATGTCAATGGGGATGCCTCGGGCCGTGCCCCGGTTGATTCGGCCGAATCACTTGTGGCGCAGTTCTATGCCGACCAGTACCGCCAGTTCTATGACCCTCATGCCCCATATTTCATGTTCCTGACCAAAGATGCCAATCTGGCGCTCGGCATCGGCGGGCGGCTCATCCTGCGCGGATGGGGCGACTGGAACGGCTCGCAGGACTCGTATGAGTTCTTCCCATACGATATCGCCGTCCCGGCCAATCCAACCGAGCGCAAGGGGATAGGGGCCTCCCCATCGCAGTCGGCCATATTCCTGACGCTGCTTGGGCGTAACAAGACCCTCGGCAACTATATGGTATATGTGAAGGGTGGAGTCAAGAACAAGAATTTCGTGCTCAAGAATGCCTATGTCCGCATCAACGACTGGACTGCGGGCTATGCCTCGAGTACATTCAGCGACGATGACGCGCTGGCGCCGACCGTGGATGCGCAGGGCCCCAACGGCCAGATTTCGAAATCGGCCATGCTGGTGAGATATTTCCATACCTTCAAGAGCGGATGGTCTGTGGCGGGAGGCGTGGAGTTCCCCTCGTCAGACCAGACACAGATTGAGGGTGAGACGGAGAAATGCCGCGACTTCGTGCCCGACCTTGTGGGCCTGGCGCAGTATCAGTGGGACGGCGGCGACAGCCATATCCGTGCGTCGGGCATATTCAGGATGATGAGCTACCGCGACCTGCTCACGGCCCGCAACCATAATGTGGTCGGCTGGGGCGCGCAGCTCTCGGGCCGCTGGCAGATGGCGAGCCCCTTGGCGCTCTACTATCAGGGCATCGTGGGACGTGGAATCGGGAGCTATTGCGGCGACCTGTCGGAGGGGAGCTATGACCTTGTGCCCGACGGTGACCGCCACGGCACACTCAAGGCTCCGCTTTCGCTCGGCATAACGGCCGGATTGCAATATGATTTCAGCAAGAAGGTATTTGCCTGTCTCGCGCTCGGCGAGTGTCGGTATTTCGACAAGCGCGCTCAGGGCGACGACTATAAGTATGGCCTCTATGGTGCAGTGAATGTGTTCTGGAACATCACGTCGCGTGTGCAGGGCGGGGCGGAGTATATCATCGGGAAACGCAAGGATTTTGACGGGGCCAGCGCCTGCGCGGACAGGGTTGATGTGATGCTTTCTTTCAGCTTCTGAGCACTCGCGGCGCGCGGGCCGGGGGCGTTGCCCCCTGAACCGGACCCGGTGTGCTGCCCAAAAAGCATAGAAAAAGCCCCTTGTCGGGGCTTTTTTGTGCTTGGTGTTATTCCTCTTCTTCCGCGCAGACGGGGAGCTTGTTGAGCTGTTCGATGTAGTCGAGGAGCTCTTCGCGGCCGCGTTTGTCCTCGCTGGAGGTAAGGAATACGGGGGGGAGTTCTTCCCAGGTGTCGAGGAGCTTGTCGCAGTATGCCTTGACGTTGCGTCGCCCGACGTCGTTGCCGAGCTTGTCGAGCTTGGTGAATACTATCGAGAAGGGGATGCCGTTCTCGCCGAGCCAATCGAAGAATTCGAGGTCTATCTTCATGGGTGCGTGGCGCGAGTCTATGAGCACGAACAGGTTGGTCATCTGCGCGCGGCCCAGGATGTAACCCTTTATCATCTTTTCGAGCTCGTTGCGCTGGTCCTTGCCACGCTGGGCGAATCCGTAGCCGGGGAGGTCGACGATATACCACTTGTCATTGACAAGAAAGTGGTTGATGAGCAGGGTCTTGCCGGGGGTGGATGATGTCTTGGCCAGCTTGGACTGCCCTGTGAGCATGTTGATTAGCGACGATTTGCCCACATTGCTCCTCCCGATGAAGGCATATTCGTGACGGGTGTCCGCCGGGCATTTGGTATAGTCGGGGCTGGAGAGGGTGAATCGGGCTGAATTTATGATCATAACTTTATTATGTTTAGTCGAGCATTAACGAAATCATGGGCCTTTCGGCGGGGAAGCGTAGTATGGAGCCTATCGCGGGAGAGGAGAAGGCCATCTCGGCGAGCACGCTGACGGTGACGTCAAAGTCGAGCCGTGCGGGGTCGGCGCTGTCGGGGAGTGTCTCGCATACGCCGTCGGCAATACGGTAGGTGTGCGAGTTGAGCTCGGGCAGGAGATGGTCGGTGACGCGCAGCGTGCATTTCAGTGCCGGGTCAGAGGCGGCCACGGCGTCCAGCAGCAGGGCTGCGTTGACCACCCTGGCCATGCCGCGTGGCATGAGGCGTCCTCCCATCGAGTCGCCCGGGCGTCCATAGAGCAGGAACGGCACTCCGGGATGCAGCTCGCGCAGACGCCGCATGGCGGCGGTACGGGCATCCTCGGTCTCGCCCATGAGGTCTGTCACCAGCAGCAGGTCGTCGCGCCGCACGGCCCATGCCATCGACACTATCCTCGGGCCCGAGTCGGGGTCGTCGGCGGTCATCACCACAAAGTCGCCTTTCTCGGCCTCAAGGTCGGCCAGGATGTTGTCAAACTGCCTGCGCGTGTGCAGCACATAGCAGGGGCGCAGGTGCTGGAACCGGTCGAAGGCTTCCCAGAGGTCGTCGGAGGCCGGTGTGTCGGCTACAGAATATTCACCCTTGACCGGGAAGGAGTGCAGCGACGTGAACCTCTGTTCCTTGGTGTAGAACACTGTCGAGAATCCGTAGCGGTTATAGAACCAATAGAGCGCCGACGAGGCCGGGATGAGCGTGCAGAGCATATCGCCCCTCTCGGCCGACGTGCGCAGGGCGCGGGTCATGAGCTGTGACATATACCCCTTGCCCCGCTGCGAGCGGCGTGTGGCGGCTCCGGCGATATAGCTCACGGGGAGCTCTGACCCGTGCAGCGACATCGAGTATTGCTGCAGCAGCAGCGAGCTCACGGGTGTCCCGGCGGGGTCGGTGAGCAGCATGGCCTCGTCGTCGCGGTAGACGCGCTCGAAATACATCGTCACATAGCTGCGGGAGTCCTTGAAGCTCTCCTGCCAGATTTTCATTATGTCGTCTCTCTTGCTCATTTTCGTTGTTCGTGAGAATACATATCTTTAACGCTCGGGAGCGGGAGAGGGTTCTTGCCGTCACGAATCGCCCCCGCCCCGGATTGGGGGACGGGGGGCGATGGTGTTGTCACTGAGTCAGAGGCATCAACCCTGATGAGCGGGGCGCAGCAGGTCGTTGACTGTCTTGACGGGGTTGAAGGTCGAGATGGGTACCTCGACAAACACCGTGTTCCAGTCGCTCATGGCGCCGTTCCAGAGGCCGGGGAGCTCCATGGCGCGCAGCTCCTTGCCGTGGCTCGACTTGGACGAGATGAAGCCGGTGGCGGGGTCGACATACTTGGGCAGGTCGAATTTCTTGCCGTGGATGTCTTTGATGTAGCATACGAGGTCCACGGGGTTGAAGTGTGTGGCCTCGGACATCATCTTCTTATAGTCGGGGTTGGAGAGGTCTACCTGGTTGCTCTCGAGTATCTGGGGAGATGCCGAGCCGTCGGGGTTGAAGGCGATGAAGGGGCCTCCGCCGGGCTCACCCTCGTTGCGCACCATGCCGCAGACGCGCAGGGGTCGGTTGAGCTTGGCCTTGAGATATTCGACAATCTCGTCGTCGGCCATGTTGTCGAGGCGGCTGTCGTGGACGTTGAGCACGGTGCGCAGATAGTCGGCCATGCGCTTGAGGTCGTCGGGGGTGTAGAGCTTCTCGTCAAGAGCGATGAGGTCTTCCTCGATCTGGTCGTGTACCTCGAGGAGCAGACCGCCGAGCACTTCCTTATATTTAATTGTGTCGGCGCGGCGCGAGTCGGGCACCACATTGTCGATGTTCTTGATGAACACGACGGCGCTCTCCATGTCGTTGAGGTTCTGGATCAGGGCACCGTGGCCGCCGGGACGGAACAGCAGGTGGCCATCCTCGATGAAGGGGGTGTTGTCGGGGTTGACGGCGATGGTGTCGGTCGAGGGCTTCTGCTCGCTCATGGACACGTTGAACTTGACGCCGGTCCTTGCCTCAGTGGCGGGGATTACCTCGGCCAGCTTCTCCTCGAACAGCTTGCGGTGGTTGGCAGAGACGGTGAAATGCAGGTTGACGATGCCCTTGGAGTTGGCTGCGGTCTGGGCACCCTCGGTGAGGTGCTCCTCGATGGGTGTGCGCGACCCGCCGGGATATGAGTGGAACTTGAGCAGTCCCTTGGGGAGACCGCCGTAGTTCATGCCTTCGGGCTTGACGATTGCGGCGATGATGTCGCGGTTGCGGCCTTCGGCCAGCAGCTCGTCGAGGCTCTTGCCGTAGAGCTTCTGGCAAGCCTCGCGCAGCTCGGGCAGGAAGGGGAGCTTGTCGATGTCGGCGATGAGCTTGGCCACGGGAGTGCCTTCCTTGAGCTCGTCAGTGCCGCCGTCGACATATTCGAACAGGGCCTTGAACATGCGCGAAGCCGCACCCGAGGCGGGCACGAACTTGCACACCTCGCCGCCATGCTCGAGGTATTGGTGCCAGCGGTCGAGGGCGTCCTTCACCTCGTCGTCGGAGAGGCGGAAGATACCGGCGCCCACACGCGCTGAATCCTGGATTTTCAGATAGGGGAAACCGGTTGTGAACCGGTTGAGCTGGGCCTCAACTTCGGCCTCGGTGATGCATTTCTTGGCAATCAGCTCCTTGTCTTCAGGTCTTAGCATAGGTATATGAATTGATGTTGTTGTCAGTTCGTGCCTCAAAGATACGAATTATTCTCCAATAGCCACAAATAAAACGCAAATAAAAAACCGGGGGTGCTGCTCCTGAAGGGGCGCACCCTGCTCAAAAAGCACACAAAAAAGGCCTTCCCCTTTTGAGGAAGGCCTTGTAGCGGGACCGAGAATTGAACTCGGGACCTCCGGGTTATGAATCCGACGCTCTAACCAACTGAGCTATCCCGCCATACCGATTTTGCGCTGCAAAGTTAGCGCTTTTCCATGAGATGACAAAATATTTCGGCAAATCTTTTCTGAAAAGTTATCAACATTTTATTAACATCGTGTTCAAAACCTGTAAATTCGGTGTTGATGAGTGTTGATAACTTTTGTTGATAAATAGCTAAATTGCAAGAACACAGAGATTTGCGATGTTAATAACTATGGGAGAAGAGGTGTTGAAGAATGTTGATAACTTTCGGGAGGGGAATGGCATGATGTCCGTGCGGCGCGGGCTCAGGTTTCACAACCTTGGCCCGCGCCGCGCGAATTTCAACAATAACGTTCTTATTTCACTATGAGAACATGAACCTATGAAGATGTTTTTCTACGGTTCCAGTAACATTTTTTCCTGATGCAAAATTACTGCTTATATATGGGGTGTGAAATACCGAAATTCCATGATTTTAGGCCCCGTTTTGTCCTCCCGGCTCACCAAAATCAATGAAAGGGCAAATTTTTTGGCCAAAATGCTTGCTGTCTCACAAAAAAGTCGTACCTTTGCAGCCGGGTAAGTCCTACACGACCAGCTCCCCGAGAACTCCGCCAGGTCTTGATCGAAGCAACGGTATCGGGTCGTAGCGGTGCGATGTAGTCAGCTTACCCTTTTTTGTGCCCGTATGTCAGCGCCACAGATAGCTCATCAGGGCACCGGCCTTGTTCTTGAGGCGTACGTGCGGATCGGCCAATATGCCGCTCCGCAGTTCTTTTATCCGTCTGAGGCACTCGCGGTTGGCTTTCCGGTATTCCGGGCGACGGCGTGTTTCAAGATACATGTTGCAATTGGCGCTGAACTGTCTCGACCGCGCGGCCCTGAGCAACCCCTCGTCTCCGGCGCTGCGGCCGACAATCCCCTCGGTCACCCTGAGCACGTCGAGGCGCGAGGGGGTGAAGGTATGTATGAAGCTCGACGGGTTGGGGCGGTAATAATATACATAGGTGTCGAGCGAGCATACGCGTACCCCCTTGGCATAGAGCCGCGACGTGAAGTCAAGATCCTCGTAATACAGCCCCTCGGTAAACAGCGTCTCCCTCACCCGTTCGGTCCGTATCAGCTTGGCCCAGGCCGCGTTATGCCACCTGTCGCGCTGATATAGGGTCTCGATGAGGGCGTCGCGTCCCGGCATCACCGTCACGGGTGCGCCCTGACGTGCCTTCATGGCCGGGTCGCGCTCGGTGAACCGCGCCGTCACGACCTCGGCCCCGGTGTGGCGGCCGGCATCGAGCATGGCGCGGAGGGCGCCACCAAGCAGCAGGTCATCGGCATCCACAAAAGCTGTCCACTCGCCGCGCGCATGGCGCATCCCCTCGTTGCGCGCCGCCGACAGCCCCCGGTTGGGGGTGGATATGACCCGCACCCCCGGGTAGCCTGATGCGATGGCGGGGGTGCTGTCGGTCGAGCCGTCATCTATGACGATAACCTCCGTCTCCTCGCCGGCATCCTGGCAGATCACGCTGTCAAGACACTCGCCGAGAAAGGCGGAGGCATTGTATGCGGGTATGATTACCGAAATCATTTTCCGCTTGCAGACGTGGCTGTGGCCGTCCGTTTCATCTCGAATCCGGCCGTCAGTCCGTCATACTGGTTGAGCAGCGTTGTGGCTGCCTTGATGGATGTGTTGTTGGTGAGCGAGCCCACGCGCTCGAGGATGGTCATGAGCCTCGACACGTCAAACGTAATCTCGAGCTTGTCCTTGGAGGGCATCTTGGTATAGACCTCCATGCTGCCTATGTTTATCTGCTTGAGGGCCTTGAAATGGAATACCAGCGTCTTGCCGTCGGCGGCGGTCTCGATGGTGCCGCTCACGGCAGCCCTGCGGGCCTTCATGCTGAATGTCGAGTCGGCCTCGACGGTGAGTGTCAGCGACGTGAGTCCGGCCTTCGAGTAGTATGGCTCGAGCTTCTTCTCGATATTGGCCGAGGCAGCTGCGCCACCTGCCTTGAGCAGCAGGTTGTCGCTCTTGAAGTCTACCGCCGGGACTGTGTAGGTCCATGTGCCGGTCAGGGTCTCCACGCTGGTCTTCTGGCTGCCGAGGCCGAGGGCTCCGGCCACGCCGCCTATCAGGTCGCCGAGGCCGCCGCTCTTGCCTCCGTTCTGTGTCGAGTCGGACTGCGAGGATTGCTGTCCACCTCCGAGTAGCCCTCCGAGGCCTCCGAGTATGTCGCGTGCGCTCTGTGCCGATGCCGCGGGTGCGGCCACGAGGAGCGAGAGTATCAGTGTCAGTGTCAATGTCAAGCGTTTCATTTCAGTATAGCGAAAATTAGAAAAGTAATCGAGAAAACCAGCATCAGCATCGCCGTCATCCCCAGCACGGGGGTCAGCGAGCGTCCGCTGCGCGCGCACAGCACCCGGGTCAGCCCCAGGTTGAGCAGCGCATATATCAGGGGCACCGTCCACGCCCCGTGTCCCAGCGAGTCCCATGCGGGATAGGTGAGGAGTGCGGTCAGCACACCGTTGACGGCGTAGAGCGCGGCCATGGCCCTGCGCCCGAGCATCACGGCCAGGGTGCGCTTGCCCACGGCGCGGTCGTCGTCGATGTCGCGGTAGTTGTTCACCACCAGCACATTGGCTGCGGGGAGCCCTATGCCCGTGGCCGTCAGCAACAGCCGTGCGCTGAACTCACCACCGCACAGCATATATGTGAGGCACACCGGCACGATGCCGAAGAACACCACCACCGCGACCTCGCCGAGCCCGTGGCGGCTCAGGGGCCACGGCCCCGTGCTGTATGCCATCACGCCGAGCGCCACGAGCACCCCGGCGGCATACATCCACCATTGTCCGTAGAGGGCCACGAGCACGCACCCCGTCAGGCACGCAAGTCCGAGGGTGGCGAATGTCGCCCCCTTCATGGCACCGGGGGTGATGTCGCCCTCGGTCACGCCGCGCCGGGGACCCTCGCGCCCGGCACGGTCGAGGCCGTCGCGAAAGTCGTAATACTCGTTGGCGAAATTGGACGCAATCTGCGCCAGCACGGCGAATACCAGTGCAAGAACAAGCGCGGCCGGACGCACAGTGTGCGCGGCCACGCTCAGTCCGGCGGCAAACACCACTCCGGCCACAGACACGGGAAGCGTGCGCAGGCGCATCGCCTCAATCCAGCATCCTATGGCCGAGCGTTCTGCCATGATGTCATTCAAAGTTCGCAGCGATGGCGTCGGCTATTGCCTGCATCTGCTCTGCGGGAAACTGTTTCTTGTTCCTGAAATCCATGTCACCCTCCGAGTCCATCGGTATCAGGTGGATGTGTGCGTGAGGCACCTCGAGGCCCATGACGGCCACACCGATGCGCTTGCAGGGGACGGCCTTCTCGAGGGCGGCGGCCACGCGGCGCGCAAATCCCCACAGGGCCTCGTACTCGTCGGCGGGTAGGTTGAAGAGATAGTCCTCCTCGCGGCGCGGAATCACCAGCACATGCCCCGCGGCAACGGGGTTGATGTCGAGGAAGGCATAATGCTTCTCGTCCTCGGCCACCTTGTACGAGGGTATCTCACCGGCTGCTATGCGGCTGAATATCGTTGCCATGATTCCTTAGAAATTGATTTCTACAATCTCGAACTTCATCAGTCCGGCGGGCACGCGTATCTCGACAATCTCGTGCAGCTTGTGACCCAAGAGGCCCTGCGCGATGGGGGTCGACGAGCCGATCTTCTTGGCCTTGAGGTCGGCCTCAGAGTCGGCCACGATGGTGTACTCCATCACCATGCCGTTGGCGGTGTTCTTGATCTTCACGCGGTTCAGTATCTGCACCTCCTCGTTGTTGAGGTTGCTCTCGTCGATGATGCGGCTCTGGGCCACCAGGTCTTTCAGCTTGGCGATCTTCATCTCAAGCATGCCCTGAGCCTCTTTTGCGGCGTCATACTCCGAGTTCTCCGAGAGGTCGCCCTTGTCGCGGGCCTCTGCGATGGCGGCTGATATGCGGGGGCGTTCCACAGACTCGAGGAACGCGATTTCTTCCATTTTCTTCTTATAACCTTCCTTGGTCATGTAAGTGATAGCCATGGTAGTAGGTAGTCTTTTTATGTGGTGAGTGAATGATTTATCTTTTGGCTGACAATTAAAAAATATAGAATCCCGAGGCTGAGGCTACGAGACTCCAGATAATACGATTGTCCTTAATTTCCACCGCAAAGTTACTCAATAATTCCCTCCCCCCCAACACCCCCTCCCCGATTTAACAAACTTTATGCCACCGGGGGAGAATTAGAAATTAGGAATTAGGAATGGAGGCAACCGTGACATCGTAGGGACGTGGCCTGCCACGTCCGCAGGCAAACAATCATACTTCCCGGTGTAAAGAATGCTTTTTCGTCCCCGGACGTGGCAGGCCACGTC
>DAAQ01000039.1 GCA_001701225.1 Bacteroidales bacterium H5
GACGACGGCCCTCCGGGCCTGACTGTTGCGGCAGGGGGGCCTCAGGTGGGGGTGTCCTGGCGGACGCACTCGGCGGCTAACTATGACGATGGCCCGCAGGGCCTGGTGGGGTAGGCATCCGGCGAAAGGAGGTAAATCCCGCTCGTCACATGACAGAAAATCCTCCATCAGACACGCTCTCAACACCTATTACAGGCCCCTGAGAGGCATCATCAGAAAGTGACGAATCCAATCTAAATTCGTCACTTTTTAAATCTCTGTAAACCAAATTATTGCGATTTTGGAATATAAACGGGTGACGAGCTATTTTGACCCTGAAAATTTGGAATATTCTCCATTGCCATCCTAACTTTGCATCGTCAACGACATAATCCACCAACATGACAAAGCAAATCATTCTTTTTATTGTGATGCTGCTAATATGCATACTTGCTTTTGCAGAAAATGCCCAAGAGAAAATCGAGTTGCCGATAGATGAGGCTATCGTGGCAATCCGGCCTATCTTTCCGTCGGCTGTCCGGGACAGTGCGATAGACAAAGATTCGCACAGGAATTTAGAAAATGACGTAGACAGATTTGATGATTGATTCAGGTATTTTAATTCGCGACTTAGGATACGTTGTCTCTGGGTTCATACTAAGTTTCTTGATAGGTGTCATTTGGAAGGGTCTTGTGGCATTATATCATCGAATAATTAAGAAGAAAAAGGTTGACAGAAGCAATTCATCTAAATAAGTTCAAGAAACTCGTGTAAGAACGCGGGATGTGGTGTCACTTTGGATGCCATGTCCCGTTTTTCTGATTTTGTTGGTTTGGGTTACCGGATTTTTTGTACCTTTGTACAGAAAAGAGAATCTGACTACCATGACACCCATCGGAATCCTATGCCCCGGTCTCGCGGAGGTCAAGCTATATGCCAAGAAGCATTATCCGGCACTGGTCATCTTGTTGCTCCTTGTTTGTGTCTGCTGCGACAGGCCGGACGGGGCGTTGCTGCGTGTCGAGGCAGAGATGAGGGGAGACCCCTATCCCGCACGGGCACTGGCGATGCTCGATTCGGTCGGTTCTGCGGGATTCCGCGACAACCGCGCCTCGCATGTGCTCTACGGGCTGCTGCGGAGCGAGCTGCTGCTCAAGAACCGTCTGCCACTCCATACCGACTCTATGCTCGAGGAGGCTGCGGTCTATTATGCCCGGCGCGGCGAGAGGCTGCACCATGCCGAGGCTCTGCACTATTCCTCGCTATGGCATCTGATGCAGTCTGACTATCCCGGAGCCATGCGACGTGCCTCGGGTGCCCTCGATGTGGCCTCCTCTATCCCCGACACCTTGCAGATGGCCCGTTCTCACGAGATAATGGCAGATATCTATCATTCCATCTATAACATAGAGAGCGAACTGCCGCACAGACGTGCAGCCAAAATATTATATGGACGCACACCCAATAAGATAAACCATTTGCTGTCTTATCTTTTTCTTGCCAGAGCCCTGAACTCGGGGGAGTATGTCAGAGATGGAGTTGCGCTGCTCGACAGCATGGCTCCGCTGTTTGACGGAGAGCCTGACGTGATAAGGAATTATTATCTCGGGGCTTATCCGTATGCCCTGACCAAAGCCGGAGATAACGCCAGGCTCAAGGCCATGATGTCGCATATCATCACGGGGCGTGACTCTGCGTTCACACTCGATGATGCGTATGCCCTCAGCCGCATGTATATCGCCGAGGGGAATCTCGACAGTGCTGCGATATGGAAAGAGAGGATAATGCCGCTCGCCACCGAGCCCTCAGACACCTCAAAAGCTCTTGGCGTGCAGGCATATTATTATTCTGAGGCCGGAGACTACAGGAAGGCCATGGAATATTATAAGGCGCGGGATATTCTTGAGGAGGATGTGGTGGGCAAGGCATTGAACCACTCGGTAGACCGTGCGGCGGCTGAGCACTACAGGGAGGTTGCCGTCGAGAAGGATGCCGCCCTCAAAAGACATGTACTGTTGGCTGCCGTGTTGTGCGTGGCGGTGGCGGTGTGCCTGATATTGTGGTGGCTTGATGTGCGCAGACGCAAGCGCGTGCTCATGAACCGTATGGACGAGATCGGACAGTCGCGCGAGTTCCTCGACTCAGGGGGTGGCCGGTTCTCGCAGACTATCCGCGACCTTATCAGGAAATATCTCGAGGGGATTATCCGTCTCTACGAGATGCAGACCACTCTCCCCTCATCCTCGCCCGAGGCTCAGAAGATACAGCGCCGCATCGCCGCTGAGCTGGACGCCCTGTCGTCCGACGAGGTGAGAGCCATGGTCATACGCGCCGTCAACGACTCGAACGACGGGATAGTCGACCGCCTCGACCGGGATTTTCCGAGGCTCAAGCCTGACGACCGCCTGGTGTTCGCACTCAGGGCATGCCGTGTCCCGAGTCAGATAATCAGCCTCTTCCTCAATGTCCAGGTGTCGGGCTATTACAGCCGCCGCACACGGCTTATAAAAAGGATTGAGGGCTCCACATCCCCACACAAAGAAATATACCTCAGGCTCCTCGCATGACGACGGCCCTCCGGGCCTGATTGTTGTGTGGGCCCTGACGGGGTGCGTTGTCCCGTTTTTTCGGATTTGGGAGCCCGGTTTACCGGATTTTTTTGTAACTTTGTGCAACAAAGAGAATTTGACCGCCATGACCGATCCCGAAACCGACGAATTATCAGGTATACCGACCCCCGAACCCGACGCCACAGTCTCGTATGACGAGGATGCGATAACCACCCTCGACTGGAAGGAGCATATACGCCGCCGCCCAGGCATGTATATAGGCAATGTGGACGACGGCTCTAAGTTTGACGACGGCATATATGTCCTCATCAAGGAGGTGATGGACAATGCCGTCGATGAGTTCGTGATGGGGTATGGCAAGCTTGTGACGGTCGATGTGACCGACACGTCGGTGCAGATACGCGACCTCGGGCGCGGCATCCCCCTGGGGAAGCTCGTCGAGGCGTCGTCGCGCATGAACACGGGCGGCAAGTATGACTCGAAGGCGTTCAAGAAATCGGTGGGCCTGAACGGTGTCGGCATCAAGGCTGTCAACGCCCTGTCGACCGAGTTCTATATACGCTCGGTCCGCGACGGTCAGGCCAAGTGGGCACGCTATTCGTGCGGCGAGCTGCTCGAGGAGTCTGAGATCGAGGAGACCGACGAGCCCAACGGCACGCTGGTGCGCTTCACGCCCGACGCCTCGATATTCAAGGGGTACAGGTTCAGGCTCGAGTTCATCGTGCCGATGGTCAAGAATTATACCTATCTCAACACCGGCATGGCCATCATGCTCAACGGCAAGAGGTATGTGTCGCGCGGAGGCCTGCTGGACCTGTTGCGCGACAACATGACCACCGAGCCCCTGTATCAGCCCATACACCTTGTGGGCCAGGATATAGAGATGGCCATCACGCACACCAACCAGAGGGGCGAGGAGTATTACTCGTTTGTCAACGGCGCCAACACCATCCACGGAGGCACGCATCTCGCGGCCTTCAAGGAGGCTGTGTCAAGGACGCTAAAGGAGTATTTCAAGAAGGATTTCGACCCCTCGGACATACGCGGGGGCATGATAGCGGCCATCTCGGTCAAGGTCGAGGAGCCCGTGTTTGACTCGCAGGCCAAGACGCGACTCTCGAGCCGCGACATGGGGCCCGAGGGACTGACCGTGGCCAAGTTCGTGGGAGATTTCGTCAAGACCGAGCTTGACAACTACCTGCACCGCAACACCGACATAGCCGACGTGATACTGAAGAAGGTGCAGGAGAACGAGCGCGACCGCAAGGCGATGGCCGGAGTGACCAAACTCGCCCGCGAGAAGGCCAAGAAGGTGAACCTGCACAACAAGAAGCTGCTCGACTGCCGCGTACACCTCAACGACCCCAAGGGTGACGAGGAGAAGAAGCGCGCGTCGTCGATATTCATAACCGAGGGTGACTCGGCCGCAGGGTCGATAACCAAGATACGCAATGTCGAGACCCAGGCGGTCTTCTCGCTGAGGGGCAAGCCCAAGAACTCGTATGGCGTCCCGGCCAAGATACTCTATGAGAACGACGAGTTCAATCTGCTCCAGGCGGCGCTCAACATCGAGGAGGGGATTGACGGCCTGCGCTACAACAATGTCATCATAGCCACCGATGCCGATGTCGACGGCATGCACATACGTCTGCTGCTGCTGACATTCTTCCTCCAGTTCTTCCCCGAGATGGTCAAGCGCGGCCATGTCTATGTGCTGCAGACCCCGCTGTTCCGCGTGCGCAACGCCAAGACCGCCCGCAAGGGTGCGAGAGCCAAAAGCTCGGACAACTCGGAGACATACTACTGCTATACCGACGAGGAGCGCATCGAGGCCATCAGGAAGTTAGGCGAGAATGCCGAGATAACCCGCTTCAAGGGTCTTGGCGAGATCTCGCCCGACGAGTTCCGCGGGTTCATCGGCCCGGACATGAGGGTAGACCGTGTGAGCCTGCGCAAGGAGGATGCCGTGAGCGAGCTGCTCGAATTCTATATGGGCAAGAACACTATGGAGCGCCAGACGTTCATCATAAACAACCTTGTGGTCGAGGATGACTCGCACCTCGACTCCGAGGCTCCGCTTGAGACCGAAGAATGACAGAACTCCCCGTCATATTGTTTCCCGGGTCGTTCGACCCCTTCACCATCGGCCACAAGTCGCTGGCAGACCGTGCGCTGCCTCTGTGCGGACGGCTCATCATAGCCATAGGCCACAATCCGTCCAAGCCGGGAGCCGAGAGCATCGGTGAGCGCATCGAGGCCATCAGGCACATCTATCGCGACGAACCGCGCGTCGAGGTCACGGCATATACGGGGCTGACGGTCGACGCCTGCCGCGAGCATGGCGCCACATGGATGCTGCGCGGAGTGAGGACGGTGGCCGATTTCGAGTACGAGCGCAACCTGGCCGACATCAACCGCGAGCTTTCGGGCATCGACACGCTGATACTGTTCACGCTCCCCGGCCTGGCGTCGGTGTCGTCGTCGATGGTGCGCGAGCTGGCATCGCATGGCTGCGACGTGTCGCGGTTCATACCTTCCTGACAATAACAGACACACATCAACATACTTACATGAAGAAGATTACGGCAATCATAATGCTCGTCATCGCTGTGGCGGGGCTGTGGGCCCAGAACAGGCTCGACCCCGCGCGCAAGGTGGCATACGCCGCCCAGATAGTCGAGAATTTCTATGTCGACGAGGTTGACACCACCCGCGTGGTCGAGGAGGCCATCAAGGGGATGCTCAAGACCCTCGACCCGCACTCGGTCTACAGCAACGCCGAGGAGACCCGCGACCTGAACGAGCCGCTCGAGGGGAATTTCTCGGGCATCGGCATACGGTTTCAGATGGACCGCGACACGCTCTATGTCATCGAGGCCATCGTGGGGGGGCCCTCAGAGCGCGTGGGCATCCGTCCCGGCGACCGTATACTCGAGTGCAACGACACGGTGATAGCGGGTGTCAAGATGAAGAACTCGCAGATACTCAAGATACTCCGCGGGCCCAAGGGTTCGGAGGCGCGCCTGAAGGTCAAGCGCAAGGGTGAGCCCGAGGTGCTTGACTTCATGGTTGTGCGCGAGGATATCCCCATCAACAGCCTCGACGCCGCATATATGGTCAACGACTCTGTGGGCTTCATCTCGCTGAGCCGGTTCGGCGCCACGACCGCCGACGAGGTGCGCGACGCCATGTCAGACCTGCGCCGCAAGGGTATGCGCCATCTGGTGATAGACCTCTCTGACAACGGGGGCGGTTACCTGCGGTCGGCCACCGACATAGCCGAGTTCTTCCTGAACAACGGCGACCTTGTGGTCTATACCGAGTCGCCCAAGAACGGACGCGCCGAGTATGTGGCCTCGAAAGACGGTATATTCGGCGACGGACGTGTGGTGGTGATGATAAACCAGCACTCGGCCTCGGCGAGCGAGATTCTGTCTGGTGCCCTCCAGGACAATGACCGCGGTGTCATCGTGGGGCGCCGCTCGTTCGGCAAGGGCCTGGTGCAAAGGCCGTTCCCATTCCCCGACGGGTCGATGATACGGCTCACGGTGTCGCGCTACTACACCCCTGCCGGGCGCTGCATCCAGAAGCCCTATACCGACGGCGACGACTCTGACTATCAGCACGACATGATGCACCGCTATGAGTCTGGCGAGCTCACGAGTGCCGACTCCATACACTTTGCCGACTCGCTGCGCTGCACCACGCTGCGCCTGGGGCGTACCGTCTATGGCGGAGGTGGCATAATGCCGGACATCTTCGTGCCCATCGACACGACGATGTATTCGGTCTACTACCGCGACCTGGTGGCGCGCGGCGTGCTCAACCGCTATTGCATGCAGTATGTCGACGAGAACCGCAAGGCTCTCCAGACGTCATATCGCGACGAGGATGCGTTTGTGAGCGGTTTTGAGGTGACACCCGATATGCTCGGTGCGCTGCGTTCGATGGCCGATGCCGACAGCATAGCGTATGACTCGACGCAATACGCCCGCTCGCTGCCGCTGATAGAGCGCAATGTCAAGGGGCTCATCGGGCGCGACCTGTTCAGCCAGGCTACATACTATCGTGTGGTCAATCCGCTCAACCCCATCTTCAACCGCGCCGTGCAGGTTGCCACCGACCCCGAGGAGTATGATAAATACCTGCCCAGGAAATCCTCAGGGCGAGAGTGAATCGGTAAAACAAGCTGCTTCGCAGCTATTTGTCTGTCTGGCGGGTGTTGCGCAGGTAGTAGCGGCACCAGGGGGTGAGACCGCAGTTGAGGCAGTCGGGACGCCGTGCCTTGCACACGTAACGTCCGTGCAGTATAAGCCAGTGGTGTGCCTTGGGCACAATCTCGGCCGGTATGTGGCGCATCAGCGCGCGTTCGGTGGTGAGCGGTGTGCGCGAGTTGGTGGTGAGTCCTATGCGCTCGCTGACGCGGAATACATGGGTGTCTACCGCCATGGCGGCCCGGTCGTAGACCACGGCAAGTATCACGTTGGCTGTCTTGCGTCCCACACCCGGCAGGGTGAGCAGCGCATCCATGTCGGATGGAACCTCGCCACCGAAATCTTCGACGAGCTTGCGGGCCATACCTGCCAGAGACTTTGCCTTGTTGTTGGGATAGGACACCGAGCGGATATAGGGGAAGATGTCGTCGGGTGTGGCCGCGGCCATGGACCCGGGGGTGGGGAATGCCTCGAAAAGCGGCGGTGTCACCATGTTGACGCGCTTGTCGGTACACTGGGCCGAGAGTATCACGGCCACGAGAAGCTGGAAGGGTGAGTCGTAGTGAAGCTCGGTCTCTGCTACCGGCATCGCGCCCTCAAACCATTCGAGCACGCGTGCATATCGTTCCTTTACGGTCATATCTGAAAAGAGAGTTGAAGAGTCTGATAAATAATTGAGGGGATGCGCCTTGACGCACCCCCTCGGTTATGTCGTTACTGATGCTGTCAGTGTGCGGCGGTGAACTGGCGCAGGAAACGCACGTCGTTCTCCGAGAACATGCGCAGGTCTTTGACCTGATACTTGAGGTTGGTGATGCGCTCCACGCCCATGCCGAGGGCGAATCCCGAATATTTCTTCGAGTCTATGCCGCATGCGTCGAGCACGTTGGGGTCTACCATGCCGCAGCCCAGGATCTCGACCCAGCCGGTGTGCTTGCAGAAGCTGCACCCCTTGCCGCCGCAGAGGTTGCACGAGATGTCCATCTCGGCCGAGGGCTCGGTGAAGGGGAAATAGCTGGGACGGAGGCGTATCTTGGTCTCGGGGCCGAACATCTCGCGGGCAAAGTAGAGGAGTGTCTGGCGCAGGTCGGCGAATGAGACATTCTCGTCGACATACAGGCCCTCTACCTGATGGAAGAAGCAGTGGGCACGGGCCGAGATGGCCTCGTTGCGGTAGACACGGCCCGGGCAGAGCACGCGGATGGGGGGCTGGGTCTTCTCCATGACGCGGGCCTGGACCGACGAGGTGTGGGTGCGCAGCAGCACGTCGGGGTTGCGCTGGATGAAGAATGTGTCCTGCATGTCGCGGGCAGGATGGTCTTCGGCAAAGTTGAGGGCCGAGAACACATGCCAGTCATCCTCGATCTCGGGGCCTTCGGCTATGGTGAAGCCGAGGCGGGAGAAGATGGCTATAATCTCCTCGCGCACCAGCGAGAGGGGATGGCGTGTGCCCAGAGGCATTGGAGCTGCCGTGCGTGTCAGGTCGAGGTCGGTGTCTACGGTATCGGCGTTCTCGAGTGCCTCGCGCAGCGCCGCGAGTTTGGCCGTGGCAGCCTCCTTGAGCTGGTTGAGGGCCTGTCCGAGCTCACGCTTCTGCTCGGGGGGCACGTTGCGGAAATCCTGCATCAGGGCACTCACGGCACCCTTCTTGCTCAGATATTTGATGCGCAGGGCTTCGACCTCCTGCACGTTGGCGGCCTCGAGGGCCTCTATCTCGGCTTTGAGCTGATTTATCTTGTCGATCATTACTGTGTTTTGCTTTCTGAGGTGCAAAGTTAGTGATTTTTCGGCTTATTCCGTGCAGGTTCGTCGGCAAATCGGTTAGGGAAAGTGAGATGCTGCCTCGGATGGGTCATGGCATACCACACCAGACCGACTCCGATGAGGATGAACGGAATACTGAGCCACTGGCCCATGTTGAGCGTCATGGTCTGCTCGAACTCGACCTGAGGGTTCTTGATGAACTCGATGAGGAAGCGGGGCAGGAAGATGCCGATGAAGAAGACTCCGAAGATGAGGCCGGGGCGCTCCTCGGCGTTCTTCTTCCAGTACATCCACATCAGCACCCCGAACAGGGCGAAATAGCACAGCGCCTCGTATATCTGTGTCGGATGACATGCCTGTCCATAGTAGAGCTCGTGCCATTCGCGCGAGCGCACGAACATGAATCCCCACGGCAGGGTCGTGGCGTGGCCGAATATCTCGCTGTTGGCGAGGTTGCCCAGGCGTATCAGACCTCCCACCAGGGCTATCGGGATTACCAGCCGGTCGAAGGCCCAGAGGGGATTGCGCTTGGTGGTGATGAGCGAGTAGAGCAGCACGCCGATGATGATGCCGATGGTGCCTCCGTGGCTGGCGAGGCCGCCATGCCATACATAGAGTATCTCGATGGGGTTCCGGCTGTAGACGTCCCACTCGTAGAAGAAGACGTGGCCCAGACGGGCGCCGATGATTGTCCCGGCCACCGTCCACAGCAACAGTACGCCGAGCCAGCGCTCGGGCGCACCCTCGTGGCGGTATATGCGCGACTCGATCTCGTAGCCCACAATGAATCCGACCATGAAGGCCAGGCTGTACCAGCGGATGGCCAGCGGACCTATGTGGAACCACACAGGGTCTGCCGTCCATGTGATGTATTGCAGCATAAGGATGAATTTTTGTGAAAACAGTCACAAAATTACTCTAAATGGTGGTCAATATCAAAAAACTTGAGTAATTTTGCGAAAATTAACACCCTAACAATACACCCATGAACACAGAAACCGGCACATGGTGGACCGCTCCGGCCGAAAGCGAGGAGACAGGACGCACCATAATGGTGACGGGGCGCAAGGATGTCGAGAGGTTCCGCTCGAATCCGCGCTTCAACATACGCGTCGAGGTGACGTGGCGATATGAGTCTCCCACGCCCGGCGGAATGCCCTCGGAGGCTGACGCCGAGATGATGGAACAGGTACAGGAGGCACTGCAGAAGGAATTCAGGAAAGACCCTGTGGCCGTGCTCACCGGCATCTATACCGGCGACGGACGCAGGGATTGGATATTCTACACGCTCTCGACACATATCTTCGGCCGCAAGCTCAACGAGACCCTCGCGCCATTTCCGCTGCTCCCCCTCACGGTCTATTGCGAGAATGACCCCGGATGGGAGGAGTATGACGAGATGTCGAAGGCCGAGATAAAGATGGACTGACATGGAGCACGTGACCCCGCGCAATTTCGGAGAGAGACGCCCCAAGGTGTCGGTGCTGATACCGATGTATAACGAACAGGAGGTGCTTGACCCTCTGTTCGGGCGCCTCAACGCCGTGATGGACGCCAATCCGCAGTATGAGTGGGAGGTGCTTCTGGTCAACGACGGGAGCCGCGACAACAGTCTGCTGATAGCCATACGCCATCATCTTGCCGACCCGAGATGGCACTATCTCGACCTGTCGCGCAACTGGGGCAAGGAGACCGCCATGATGGCCGGATTCGACTATGTGACGGGTGACTGCACCGTCATCATGGACGCCGACCTGCAGCATCCCCCCGAGGCTATACCGCAGATGCTCGAAGCGTGGCTCGAGGGGTATGACGACGTGTATGGCTCGCGCCTCACCCGCGGCGAGGAGCCGTGGTTGCGCCGCAGGCTCTCGCTGCTCTATTACAACCTGCTCGAGCGCTCGACACGCCAGCCGGTGCTGAAGAATGTGGGCGATTTCCGCTGCCTCGACCGCGTATGTGTCGAGGCCCTGCGCCGTCTGCCCGAGAGCCAGCGGTATACCAAGGGGCTCTTCAGCTGGATAGGATTCCGCAAGAAAGGCATCCCGTTCGAACAGGAGGAACGCAAGGGGGGAGAGACGAAATGGAATTTCCTCTCGCTGCTGAACCTCGCCATCGAGGGGATGACCAGCTATACTACCGCCCCGTTACGCGTCGCATCGGTGGCCGGAGTCACCGTGTCGCTGCTCGCCTTCGTCTATATGACATACATCCTCATCAAGACCCTGCTCTATGGTGACGACGTGCAGGGCTTCCCCACAATCATCATCGTCATGCTCTTTCTCGGTGGCGTCATACTGCTCGCCTTGGGAGTCATCGGCGAGTACGTCGGCCGCATCTTCATCGAAACCAAACGGCGCCCGGGCTATCTTGTGCGCGATTATGACGGCAATGGAACAGACCGCAAACCACAACACTGACACAACACAACTGGTAAATAAACGAGTAAACCGCCTCCTCATCATCCTCATCCTCCTCTCCACCGGCATCTTCACCTACCTCCGCTCACACTACCGCGAACCGAATCAAGACGATTTACTATATGGATATGTCCTGAAATCGGACAGTTGGGGTAGCTATTGGGGAGAAAATATATTGCATGAGAAAATTTCCTGTTTCGGCGATATAGTCGATTCTCAGATAGACCATTATTATCACCTCAACGGCCGCTCGCTGGTACATGCTGTAGCGCAGCTCTTCATCGGTATTATCGGCACTGAGGAGTACAATGTCCTGGGGGCGATTATGATGATGGCGCTCATATGTATGACTGTGAGATACTGCCTTACGGGTCGCCAGAGGGGAAATCCAATATGGTGGTTGCTGACAGCAATTGCAATTATGTATCTGATGCCATATCCTCACAGATTATGGTATTCCACAGCCTATTCTTGCAACTATCTGATTTCGGCCCTCCTTATGATGGCTGTGTTCATGCTGTTCAGGCACGTCAATGCAAGACCGCTCAAAAAATATGAAATCGTCATGACTGTGATTGTTTCATTCGTATTCGGTTGGTCACATGAGGCGTATTCTCTGCCAGTGGCGGGAGGTGTGTTCTTTTATTACATTTTTCATTTCGACAAATTCAGAAAACAAGGCTGGATATTGGCTCTCCCATTGTTTCTCGGTGCTCTCATAATGCTTGTGGCACCTGCTAACTGGGCTCGTTTAGATGCGTCAGAAGTCAGCTTGTCTCTGTTGATGAAAATAGCAAAATGTCTGCAAACACTAACCTGGATACCGATGACCGATGTGTTTGCCATAACATTATTGATGTCAGGTTTCATTTTCAAGTTAAAATTACGGACATATGCACATAGACATTCCATGTTGCTTATATCTATAATTTTTGGAATCGGTTTCCTGTGCTATATTGAGGCTTATTCTTATGCCTATACCCCAATTACGTTTATGTTCCTGTTGGTTACGCTCGAGTTGACAGGAATAATGCTCCGCAAAGTCTCGCATCCGGTGAGGTCGAGGACAATTTGCTGTGTCCTCTTGGCCGTGTTTGTTGTCAGCCAGACATCCATAGCCAATGCAAATCGGATACAGGCTGATTACCAGCGTGATATGGTGGGGCGCTTTATGGCCTCAGAAGACGGGTTAGTGGTCAATAATCCTCCCATACCGAATTGGTATGACAGCCCGTATGTCACAATATGGCCGCTTTCTGAGAAGAAATCCCCGGGGGATATAGTTTTATCAGCTGTTTACGGTAAATATAAAAAGAAATTCACCTACTTGGACCCGGCTGCTTTTTCATACGTACATGATACGGAAATGAATCATATTCATGTCGATGGTGGTACTCCGTTTGTCCCTACCAGGGAATGGTTTGTGGCTGCCGAGGATTCGGTAGCGGCGGGGACGGAGTTTGAGATGGAGTATCATCCCGTCGATTTCAGTCATGACACGGCTCCATTCCTGCTTAGGATTAAATTCGCGATTGTGCCGCCCGACTATTATCCGAACAGGGAGCGCGTGACACCCGACACGGCTGTCATCGGCAACCGCAGGTTCCTGTATTTCCCTGTGCCGGGGATACGTCGCGTCAAGGCTATCCGGGCGATAAAGGAACCGGCTTAACACCTCCTCGGCAAATACGGCAATGGGCGGCTCCGTGCAATTGTGGAGCCGCCCATTGTCATATCGGATAGGGTAGGGGTCAGTCTTTGTCGTGCATGTCTGAGGGGAGGGTAGGCTTGGTTATGCCGTCGCGCTTGAGGAGGGCGTCGATTGTGGCGTCGTGGCCACGGAAGCGGCGGTAGAGCCCGGCGGGATCCTCGGTGCCTCCGCGCTCGAGGATATTGTGGCGGAACGACTCGGCGGTCTCCCGGTCAAAGATGCCATGCTCCTTGAAGTGTGCGAATGCGTCGGCATCAAGCACCTCGGCCCACTTGTAGCTGTAGTAGCCCGCGGCATATCCTCCGGCAAAGATGTGGCTGAATGTGGGTGATGACATCGAGCCAGCTACGGGATCGAAGATGGCCACGCTCTCGGCTGCCTTGGCCTCGAAAGCGGCGGGGTCTGTGACAGGCTCGGTGATGCTGTGCCATGCCATGTCGATGAGTCCGAAATTAAGCTGACGCATGCACGAGTAGGCGGCTCCGAACTGCGATGTGGCTATGATGCGGTCGACAAGCTCTGAGGGGATAGCCTCGCCGGTCTGATAGTGGCGGGCGAATCCGTCAAGGAAAGCTTTCTCGGTGAGATAGTTCTCGTTGAACTGCGAGGGGAGCTCGACGAAGTCACGCAGCACGTTTGTGCCCGACAGGGTCGAGTAGCGGGTGTTGGCGAAGAGGCCGTGGAGTGCGTGACCGAATTCGTGGAGGAATGTCTCGACCTCGTAGGGTGTGAGCAGCGAGGGCTTGGAGTCGGTGGGCTTGGTGAAGTTCATGACGATGGTGACCTGCGGACGGGAGTTGATACCCTCGGCGGTGGTCTCCTGGCTCTTGAATTCGGTCATCCATGCCCCGGGGCGCTTTGACGGGCGCGGGAAGAAATCGGTATATATCACGCCGAGATACGAGCCGTCCTTGTCCTTGACGTCAAATGCGGTGACGTCGGGGTGATAGACGGGGATGTCGGGATTCTTCTCGAACGAGATGCCATAGAGCTTTCCGGCCAGTCCGAACACGCCGTCTATGACATTGTTAAGCTCGAAATAGGGGCGCATCTCCTCCTCGTCGTATGCATATTTGGCGTTCTTGAGCTTGTTTGCCCAGTAGCTGTAGTCCCAGGGCTTGATGTCGACGGGTTTCCCCTCGGTCTTGGCGGCAAACTCGCGCAGCTCCCTCAGCTCGGCGTCGAGCGCGGGGCGGTATGCGTCGCGCAGCGAGTGCAGCAGGTTGTAGACGTTGGCGGGATTCTTGGCCATTGTCTCGGCAAGCGAGTAGTCGGCGTATGTCTTGTAGCCGAGCAGGTTGGCCAGTTTGAGGCGTGTCTCGGCAATCTCCTGCATCACGGGCAGGTTGTTGTACTCGCCCTTGGTGTTACGGCCGGTATAGAGGCGGTACATCTTCTCGCGCAGGTCGGGGCGGTCGCTGTATTTGAGGAATGCCATGTAGACAGGCTGGTCGAGGGTGAACAGGTATTCACCCTCGCGCCCTTTCTCCTTGGCGGCGAGTGCGGCTGCCTCGACCGAGCTCTCGGGGAGACCCGACAGGTCGTCTTTGCCGAGCCATATCTCGTAGGTGTTCACCTCCTTGAGCACGTTCTGGCCGAAGAGGGTCGTGAGCTCGCTCAGGCGGCTCGATAGGCGGCTGTAGGTCTCGCGGTCCTCGCCCTCGAGCAGGGCGCCGTTACGTGCGAAGCTCTGATAGGTACGCTGCAGCAGCATGCGGTCCTCAGTGTCGAGCCGCAGGGTGTCGCCGCTGTCGTGCACCGCCTTGATGCGCTGCCACAGGCGCGGGTTGAGCGAGATGGATGTCGAGTAGTCGGAGAGGCGGGGTGTAATCTTCATGGACAGCTCCATCATGGCGTCGTCGCTCAGCGACGAGAGCAGGGGATAGAACACGTTGAGCACGCGGTCGAGGTCGCGCCCCGAGCGTGCCAGTGCGGCCACGGTGTTCTCGAATGTCGGTGCCTCGGGGTTCGAGGCTATCTCGTCGACCTCCTTGAGGCCCAGCTCTATGCCGCGGTCGATGGCCGGCTCGTAGTCGGCCACCGTGATGCGGTCGAATGGCGCGGTGCCGTGGGGTGTGCCGGTGAAATCACTGAAAAAAGGATTCTGTGCTTGTGTCATAAGCGTCGTTGCGGCTGCTGCCGCGATGAGAAAATTTCGCAAGGTGTGGTGATTATGGTTGGGTTATCTGTATAATTGTCATATCCTGTGGCCCATGTCGCGAGCCAGGAGTGTGGCGCGGTCGGCCACGATGCCGATTAGGAGCGGATTCAGCTCGCCGAGGGCCTTGACCGCGGCTGTGTCGCGGTGCATGTCGTCCATGAAGGCCGTGGTGTCGAAATCTCTGGCGGCTATCGACGAGGCATAGAGCCCGGCGGCACGCGACGGGTCGCCGGTCACTAGCGCCAGATGCCCGGCGTTGAGCCAGTCGGTCGGGGTGGGGTCGCCCAGGTCGAGGACACGCTGCGTGTAGGTGGCACAGCGTCCGTAGTCACCTCCGAGCAGCGTACACCATGCTATGGCGCGGAGTGCTTTCGGAGAATCGGTGCCGAGATATTCGGCCTTGAAGAGCTCACGGAGCGCCTCGTCATAGCGTCTCAGCTTGACAAGGCACAGCCCTATGCTGAGGGTGAGGTTCACGTCGTCGGGCTTCCCCTCGGCCAGCCAGCGGTAGTGCCGCAGCGCGGCCTCATAATTGCCGAGGGCACGCTGGCACGAGGCCAGCCGGCGGTGAGTCCAGCGGCTGCGTGGATTGAGCATCTCGCTCTGCTCGTAATAGCGCAGGGCCTCCCCCATGTCGCCGAGCGCCTGGCGGCAGTATCCCATCTTCTGATAGAGCTCGGCCTCAGGGGCGGTGAGCAGGTCGAGACGGCTGAACACGTCGAAAGCATCCTCGAAATAGCGGCGGCGGAAATAGAACTCGCCGATGAGGCGCAGCGTGTCGGCGTCGTCGAATATCTCCCTGAGCTCGGGCAGGGCGGGTATGTTGAGGCCGAGTGCGAATGGGTCCTTGAACTCGACCTTGCGGCGGAATAGCTTGAAGAACCTGTAGAGGTTGCGCACATAGTCGGTGGTGAGGCGGTCGCGTGTGGCCGGAGCGGTGTTCATCCCCGCGGCCTGTATCTGCTCGAACTGCTCGGCCTGCATGCGGAGCTGGCTCTCCATCATCTCGCGTTGCGACACGGGAATCTGGCTCATGGAGAGTGCCACCGAGAACTTGTCGCTGTCGCAGAACGCTCCCGTATTGCCCATCAGCTCGATAAGTGGTGCGAATGAGGCTGTCCCCGGAGCCTGGAGTACCGAGTGCGACGTGTGGAACGGCATGAACCAGTTGGCCACATCATGGAAGAAGGGGAATGTCTTGAGGCGCGAGAATGTCGCCATCATCACGTCGCCACCCTCCTCCTGTATCTCCTGCATCTCTTTGAGCCGGTCGGCCAGGCCGCTCTTCTCGAGCAGCTCGCCCCACTCGGGATTCTCCTCGATGAGGGCCGAATCGGGGTCGAGGGGCTTGCGCTGCAGCTTCTCGAGTTCGGGACGCAGCTTGAGCATCTCGGGCAGCAGCTCGTCGTTGAACTTGCGCGTGAGCCTCTCGGTGTCGCGGGCGCGGATAAACTGCATCGTGGCCATCCTGACGTCCGACGCCCACGAGGGCATCTCGCGCAGTGCGTCGAAACGCTGGCGCAGCGCCCGGTCGAACGTGCGTCCCCTGTAGAGCCACATGGCCATGAGCAGTCCGCACAGGGCGCGCACCGAGGCGGCATCGTCAGCCGAGGTGTAGGCATCCATCAGCAGACGCATCCTCGTGGCGTCATACCATTCCATCAGGCCAAGGGTCAGGGCGCTCACGGCAAGGGCGCGGAGATGAGGCGGCAGCGCAGGGTCGGACATCAGTCCGGCAAATGTCTCGGCATCACCTCCCGACATGGGGTAGAGAATCCAGAGGAGATTGAACAGCTCCTTCTCGAGTGCCTCGGCCCTGAGCGTGAGGGCGCGCGACGCCTCGGCGGGATTCTCGGTGAGGGCCGCGAGCGACAGCTTCTGGTTCACCTGACGGTATTCGGCCACGATGTCTGCCAGCGGACGCATCGGGGTGGCATTAGACGTGCGCACCATCGAGAAATAGAGCGTCGGGGCATCTGTGGCCGTGATGGTGCGGCGCATGGCATCGGCCACACGGCGTATCCCCTCCTTCAGCTCGGCCATCGTGTCGGGGAGCCCCGGGTCGGGGAGGCCCCGCAGGGCAAAGTCGGACATATATCCGTACTGCTCGCGCAGGCGTGCGAGGTCACGTTTGAGATGGGCGAGGCTACGGAATCCCTCGGCAGTATTGTCGAGCGAGTCGAGCACCGCATTGACCCTCCCCTCAGCCAGCATGGCATCCAGACGGGTCATATCTATTGGATTTTCAGTCATAGAGTGCAAATTTACAACAAATCAAGCAAAAACCGTGCCAAAATTGGTTAAAGGTGAGGTTAAAGGTTAATGGTTAGAGGTTAAAGGGTGAGGGTAATTCAAATTTCCATTATTGCGCATATTCAAGGAAAATACATAAATGACATAAAGTGTGGGGATTTGGGGGATTTTTTGTAACTTTGTGGCTTGATAGACCATAAAATATCCTTTCATGCCTCATAATATCGCGGTGCTTGGGTCTACGGGCTCGATAGGCACCCAGACTTTAGATATAATCTCCCAGTTTCCCGACCGTTTCAATGCCACGGTGCTGGCGGCGGGGAGCAATGTGGATATGCTCATACGCCAGTCGGTGGAGCATCGGCCCGCACTGGCCATCATCGCAGACGAGTCTAAATATGCCACCCTGCGCGACGCCCTGTCGCCGCTCGGCATCGAGACGGCTGCCGGGGCCGCGGCTATGGCCGATGCCATGGAGCGTCCCGATTTTGACACTGTCGTCACCGCTACGGTCGGTTACAGCGGCCTGCTGCCCACGGTGCGCGCAATCCGCGCGGGCAAGGAGATTGCCCTGGCCAACAAGGAGACCCTTGTGGTGGCCGGAGAGCTTGTGACACGTCTGCTGGCCGAGTCAGACTCGAGGGTTATCCCTGTCGACTCGGAGCACTCGGCCATATACCAGTGTCTCGCGGGCGAGGATCCCTCGACAGTGGCCAAGCTGATAATCACCGCCTCGGGAGGGCCGTTCCGCACATGGACACCCGAGCAGACCGCCCTCGCCACCGCCGCCCAGGCCCTGCGCCATCCGCGATGGACCATGGGTGCCAAGATCACCATCGACTCGGCCACGATGCTCAACAAGGCTTTCGAGATAATCGAGGCCCGCTGGCTGTTCGGGATAGCCCCCGAGCGCATCGAGGCGGTGGTGCATCCCCAGTCGATAGTCCACTCGATGGTCGAGTTCATCGACGGTGCCGTCAAGGCGCAGCTCGGCATCCCCGACATGCACCTGCCGATACGCTATGCCCTCGGCGACGCCACCCGTCTGCCCTCGGCCGAGAAACCTCTCGGGCTCACCGACTACGCCACACTGACATTCGAGAAGCCCGACCCCGTGCGGTTCCCCTGCCTGACCCTGGCACACCGCGCGCTGACCGACGGCGGCAACACCGCGTGCATCATCAATGCCGCCAACGAGGTGGCTGTGGCGGCGTTCCTCGAGGGGCGCATCTCGTTCCCGGGCATATACGACACCATCACCGACGCTCTCGCGCACATACCCTATATCGCGGCGCCGACGCTCGACGACTATGTCGAGACGCATCACGCCACCATCGGGTATTGCCTCTCATCAATCAAATAAAGCAACCGAATGGAAACATTTCTTATAAAGACACTTCAGTTCATCATCGCCCTGGGGCTGCTCATCATCATCCATGAGTTCGGCCACTACTTTTTCGCGCGCCTGTTCGGCATCAGGGTCAACAGGTTCTATCTCTTCTTCAACCCATATTTCTCGCTGGTCAAGTATTATCCGCGCGAGGGTGTGGTGAAGCTGATAGCCCGCTCGAAGGAGGTCAATGGCAAGGAGGTCGAGACCGCGGCCAAGACCATCAGGGTCAGCCGTCCGCACCCCGCGCCCGAGGACGGCAAGTCGTCGTGGCGCGACACGGTCTACGGTATCGGCTGGGTGCCCTTAGGCGGGTATTGCGACATTGCCGGAATGGTCGACGAGACCAAGAGTGCCGAAGACCTCGCCGCAAAGCCCGAGCCCTGGGAGTTCCGCACAAAGCCAGCATGGCAGCGTCTGCTGGTGATGGCCGGAGGCGTGATGTTCAACTTTATCCTCGCCGTGCTCATCTATGCCGGAATCGCCATGCACTGGGGTGAGCGGTACATACCCTTTGATGCCGCCACCGAGGGATTTGACTTTGTTCCCGCCGCCGAGGCCGCAGGTTTCCGCAGCGGCGACATACCCCTCACCGCCGACGGCAAGAAGCTCGATGCCGCCGACACCGACTATCTGCTGCGCATGATAGAGGCAGACAAGGTGCAGGTGCTCCGCAACCACAAGGACACTGTGGAGATTGCCATTCCCGACGACTTCATATTCCGCCTCAACGAGCAGAAGGGATTCATGGCCTACCGTCTCCCTGTCTATATCGACCGTCTTGTGCCGGGCGAACCTGCCGCAAAGGCCGGACTTGCCGAAGGTGACAGGATTGTGGCGGTCGACAGCACGGCCACTCCGACCTATACCGAGCTGACACCCGCACTCGTTGCCGCAGCCGGCAGGGAGGTGCCTGTGACCGTAGAGCGCGACGGCAAGCGGATGACATTCATGGTCACACCCACCGAGCACGGCAAGCTGGGATTCAACCTGCGTCAGCTCACCGACATATATCCCACCGTGACAAAGGAGTATGGCTTCTTTGCCGCCTTCCCCAAGGGGTGGGAGCTCGGCACCACCACACTGGCCAACTATGTCGGCTCGATGAAGCATGTCTTCTCGTCTGAGGGTGTGCAGCAGGTGGGAGGTTTCGGGTCGATAGGCAACCTCTTCCCCGAGCGGTGGAACTGGCTCACATTCTGGGAGATAACCGCCTTCATATCGCTGGCGCTCGCATTCATGAACATCATACCCATCCCGGCCCTCGACGGCGGACACATCATGTTCCTGCTCTGGGAGGTAGTGACCGGGCGCAAGGTGCCCCTCAATGTCCTCGTGGCCGCACAGTATGTTGGTATGGCCTTCCTGTTCATGCTCCTCCTCTACGCCAACGGCAATGACATATTCAGGGCGTTCTTCAAGTAAAGGTTAAAGGTTAAGGGTTAAAGGTTATAGGGTTATAAGGTTAAACCACATAGCTCTTATCGGCCTCATCAGTCCTAAAATATTATGCCCATAACCCCTTAACCTTTAACCCTTAACCTTTAACCTCATAACCTCAAATAAGATGGAAAAAGCAATCATACTCAAGCGCGGCAAGGAGGATTCGCTGCTGCGGTTTCATCCCTGGGTGTTCTCGGGGGCGATACATACCCTTCCCGAAGGTCTCGAGGAGGGTGACACCGTGACGGTTCAGGCTGCCGACGGCACATTCCTGGGCCGCGGACACTATGAGATAGGCTCCATAGCCGTGCGCATACTCACGTCAGACCCCGCCGAGATGACCGACGAGGCCTTCTATGCCGGGCGTCTGCGCGCCGCCTGGGCCCTGCGCGAGCGTCTGGGCCTGATACGTCCCGACAACAATACCTTCCGCCTGGTGCATGGCGAGGGTGATTTCCTGCCAGGCTGCGTGGTCGATGTCTATGGCGACACCGCCGTGCTCCAGGCCCACAGTCCCGGCATGCACTATGCGCGCCACATCCTGGCCCGCGAGCTTGTGGCCCTCCCCGGCGCCGGGATAAAGAACGTGTACTACAAGAGCGAGACCACGCTCCCATACAAGGCACGCCTCGACCCGGTGAACGATTATATAATAGGTGGCTTCCATACCAACATCGCCACCGAGAACGGCCTGCAGTTCAATATCGACTGGCTCAAGGGTCAGAAGACTGGATTCTTTGTCGACCAGCGCGACAACCGCGCCCTTGTCGAGCGTTACAGCCGCGGAGCCCGTGTGCTGAATATGTTCTGCTATACCGGCGGATTCTCGGTCTATGCCATGAGGGCAGGGGCCTCGCTGGTTCACTCGGTCGACTCGTCGGCCAAGGCCGTGGCGCTGACCGATGCCAATATCGAGCTGAACTTTCCAGGCGACACCCGTCACAAGTCGTTTGCCGTGGATGCCTTCAAATATCTCGCCGACATGGAGGACGGGGCGTACGACCTCATCATCCTCGACCCTCCGGCATTCGCCAAGCACCGTTCGGCACTCAAGAATGCCCTTGTCGGCTATCGCCGCATCAACGAGGCCGCTTTCCGCAAGATAGCTCCTGGGGGCATCCTCTTCACATTCTCGTGCTCGCAGGCCGTGAGCCGCGAGCAGTTCCGCCTGGCCGTGTTCACAGCCGCCGCCCGCACCGGGCGCAGGGTCAGGATACTCCACCAGCTCACCCAGCCCTCAGACCACCCCGTCAACATCTATCATCCCGAAGGCGAATACCTCAAGGGACTTGTCCTGGCGGTGGAATAAATAGGAAAGTTTAAAGATTAAAGATTAGAGATTAAAGTTTAGAGATTATAGTTTAAAGATTAAATAATTAAACTATAGACTTAACTCATAACTCTATAAACTATAAACTCTAATCTATAAACTATAAACTTTAAACTAAACTCTCTTTAAACTTTAAACTATAATCTTTAAACTCTATATGTCCTTCTTCAAATCAATCATTCCGGCTTTGGCGGGAGCGGCGATGCTGGCCGTCTCGTCGTGCGGAGGCAAGGATGCCGCCGCAGAGGCCGATAATTTCGACTACACTGTGGATCGTTTTGCAGACATCGAGGTGCTGCGCTACAAAGTGCCCGGCTTCGAGGAACTCACCCCGCGCCAGCGCATCCTCATCTACTATCTCACCGAGGCCGCCATCGCCGGCCGCGACATACTCTGGGACCAGAACGGCCGCTACAACCTGGCCATCCGCGACCTCATCGAGAATGTCTATGCCAACTATGACGGCGACAGGAACAGCGCCGACTACAAGGGCCTTGAGCTCTATCTGAAGCAGATAGAGTTTGCCAACGGCATACATCACCACTATTCGATGGACAAGTTCGCCCCCCAGTTCTCGCAGGAGTTCCTCGCCGCACGTGCCGCCGCTCTGCCCGACTCGCTGCGCCCCGCCAACCTTGACGAGCTGATGCCCGTCATCTTCGACCCCGCCGTGATGCCCAAGCGTGTCAACCAGGCAGCCGGCCAGGACCTCATCGTCACCTCGGCCAACAACCTCTATGCCCCCGGCGTGACCCAGGCCGAGGTCGAGGCATACTATAACGCCCGCAAGGACACCACCGACCTCACCCCCGTGTCGTGGGGCCTCAACACCCGCATGGCCAAGGAGGACGGCAAGCTCGTAGAGCAGGTATATAAGGTGGACGGCTACTACTCGCCCGCCATCACCCGCGTGGTGTCGCTGCTCGAGAAGGCCGCACAGTATGCCGAGAACGACTCGCAGAAGGCCATCATCGACAAGCTCATCGAGTTCTACCGCACAGGCGACCTCAAGACCTTCGACGACTACTCGATAGCATGGGTCGAGGATACCGACTCGCGTGTCGACTTCATCAACGGCTTCATCGAGAGCTACGGCGACCCCCTCGGCATGACCGGCGCATGGGAGTCTATCGTCAACTTCAAGAACAACGAGGCCAGCCACCGCACCGAGGTCATCGCATCCAACGCCAAGTGGTTCGAGTCGAACTCGCCCGTCGACCCCCGTTTCCGCAAGGATGATGTCAAGGGCGTGAGTGCCAAGGTCATCACCGCCGCCATCCTGGCCGGTGACGCCTATCCCGCCACCCCCATCGGCATCAACCTGCCCAACGCCAACTGGATACGCGCCGCCCACGGCTCGAAGTCGGTGACCCTCGAGAACATCACCGAGGCATACGACCAGGCCGCCCACGGCAACGGATTCAACGAGGAATTTGTCATCGACAGCGAGACATCCGACCTGATGGACAAGTACCTCTTCATCACCGACAACCTCCACACCGACCTGCACGAGTGCCTGGGCCACGCCTCGGGACGCCTGCTGCCCGGTGTCGATCCCGACGCCCTCAAGGCCCACGGCTCGACCCTCGAGGAGGCACGTGCCGACCTGTTCGCCCTCTACTATCTCGCCGACCCCAAGCTGCTTGAGCTCGGGCTGCTCGACAACCCCGACGCATACAAGGCCGAATACTACAAATATATCCTCAACGGACTCATGACCCAGCTGATGCGCATCGAGCCGGGCAAGGATATCGAGGAGGCCCACATGCGCAACCGTCAGCTCATCTCGGCATGGGCATACGAGAAGGGGAAGGCCGACAACGTGATCGAGCTGGTCAAGAAGGACGGCAAGACATTTGTCAAGATCAACGACTACGGCAAGCTGCGCGACCTGTTCGGCCAGCTCCTGGGCGAGATACAGCGCATCAAGAGCGAGGGTGACTATGCCGCAGGGGAGGCCCTGGTCGAGACATACGCCGTCAAGGTAGACCCCGAGCTGCACAAGGAGGTGCTCGAGCGCTATGCCAAGCTGAACATTGCCCCCTACAAGGGCTTTGTCAACCCCGTCTACACGCCCGTATACGACGCTGACGGCAACATCACCGACGTTACGATAAGCTATGACGAGGATTATCTGCCCCAGGTGATGCGCTATTCAAAGGAATACCGCACCTTGTAATCCAAGACTCAGCCATTTAGGCCGCTTTTTGCTGGCATAAAATCACAAAAATATTACAGAAAATGACAAAAATTGACCAATATTTGGTTAAGTTTGGAAAAATGTCAAAATTTCTTGCCGTTTTTGTTGCATAAGAATGTTTAAAAATATAAATTTGCATCATCATTCCACAGATAACGAATTCCGACATGGTATCGACAATAAAGAAGGCCTTTGCAGCCTCATTATTCATCACATCATCTTTATCAGTCTTGGCCGTTCCGGCCAAGCCCGGACTCCTGCCCATGACACAGCCCGACGGGACTGTGGTCAACGTGCGCCTGATGGGCGACGAGTTCCACCATTTCTATCTCAGCGAGGACGGCTACTATCTGGTCAACGAGGGTGACACCTTCTATTATGCGGATGTCGACGCCTCGGGCCTCACGGTCAGCTCGGGCATCAAGGCCGAGCCCGCAGCGCGCCGTTCGGCCGCATCAGAGCAGTATCTCTCGACTGTCGACATGCCCCGTGTGCTCCAGACCATGCAGCTCAGGGCCGATGCCCGTCTGACACGCATGGCGCAGACCACACACATCGCCCCTCCGGCGTTCGCGCCCACACCCTTCAGGGCAGGCGGCCCCGGCCTCTTCCCCGGCACGCATTTCCCCGCCATGGGCGAGCAGAAGGGACTCGTCATTCTGGTCGAGTATCAGGATGTCAAGATGACGCTCGACAATCCCCACGACTATTTTTACCGCATGCTCAACGAGCCCGGCTTCTCGGACTATGAGGGCACCGGGTCGGCTGTCGATTTCTTCGCCGAGTCGTCCGAGGGGCAGTTTGCCCCGCAGTTTGACGTCTACGGCCCCGTGACACTGAGCAAGAACCGCTCGTATTATGGCGGCAACGGATGGACCGGCGACGACCAGCACCCCGCCGATATGGTCAAGGAGGCATGCGACCAGCTCGACGGCATCATCGACTTCACAGAGTATGACCGTGACGGTGACGGCGAGGTCGACAACGTGTTCATCTTCTATGCCGGACGCGGCGAGGCATCCGGCGGTCCTGCCGAGTCGGTATGGCCACATGCCTGGAATGTCGAGCACGGCATCGGCTATAAGCCCACATACGACGGCGTGTCCGTGTCGCGCTATGCCTGTTCGAACGAGTGGGAGTCGGGACGCCCCGACGGCGTGGGCACATTCATACACGAGTTCTCTCACGTGATGGGCCTCCCCGACCTCTATGCCACGTCATACACATCGTCGTTTACGCCCGGCTCATGGTCGTGCATGGACTACGGCCCCTATAACAACGACGGCTGCACGCCTCCCCTCTATGGCGCTTTCGAGCGCTATGCCCTCGGCTGGATGGAGCCCATGGTCATCGACGGCCCCCTCAATGCTGTCCTCGAGCCCATCTCGAGCAACAAGGCCGGCATCATCAGGACACCCAAGAGCAACGAGTTCTTCCTGCTCGAGAACCGCCAGCAGACCTCGTGGGACACATACATCCCCGGCCACGGCATGCTGATATGGCACATAGACTACAACTCGTCCGTATGGGACTCCAACAAGGTCAACAACACCCCCTCGCACCAGTATGTCGACATCGAGGAGGCCGACGGGAGCCAGACCGAGTATAGCCGCTCGGGCGACGCATTCCCCGGCACATCGCACGTGACATCGTTCACCGACACCACCAATCCCAATATGAAGACGTGGGCCGGACGCAGCCTCAACATACCCATCACCGACATAGCCGAGAGCGCGTCGGGGCTCATAACCTTCAAGGCTTGTGGCGGACGCACCGAGCCTCTGCCCGGCACCGTTGCCCTCGAGGCCGAGGACGCCGACGACGAGAGCTTCACCGCCACGTGGCAGGAGGTGCCCGGCTCGACATACCTCCTCACCGTCTACACCCGTCCCGACGGGAGCGCAGAGATGACCTGCATCGATGGCTATGACCACCGCAACGTAGGCTCGGCCACATCATGCAGGGTCGAAGGGCTCGAGGCCGGAGAGATATACTATTACACTGTGGCTGTCTCAAACGGCTGGGAGATGTCGGAGGAGTCTAACGAGATCATGGTCACCACCGGCCAGGCTCCCATCTACAAGCTCAAGGTCAACGCCCTTCAGGCGCGCGATGCCATCGACAACGGATTCACCGCCGCGTGGGAGAAGATGGATGTAGCCAACGACTATATCCTCACCGTCTACACCAAGGAGCTCACGGGCCATTATACCGATGGCTGCGACTTTACCGCCGGTATCGACAAGCTCCCTGCCGGATGGAGCGCCAACACGGGCTCGTCTTATGCCAACACCGCATATTCCGGCAAGGCAATTCCCGCCATAAGGCTCGGCCGCAATGCCGATGCGGTCACCACCCCCGAGTATGAGGACGACATCAAGTCTGTCTCGTTCTGGCACCGCGGCAACGGCACCGCCGACAACGACATGGTCGCCGTGTCTGTCAGGACAGCCGACGGATGGCAGAAGGTTGGCGAGGTGCCCGTGCTCAAGACCCAGGGTGGCACAGTGACCACAATCGAGGTCGATGTGCCCGGCGCAAGGATTGCCCGTGTGGAGTTCGTGCGCAACTCAGGCAAAGGCGCTGTGGCGCTCGACGACATCGAGGTAGCCCACGGCATGACATTCGAGCCCCATCCCGTGGCCGGATACAGGGCACGCCGCACCGGCGACCGCGACTCGTATGAGGTGCGCGGCCTGAATCCCGGAACGACATACTATTATACCGTCACCGCCACCGACGGCGAGCAGATGTCGAAGCCCTCTGACGAGATCGAGGTCGTCACCTCGGGCAATTCGGCCATCACCGACATCACGGCCTCCGAGGGTGTCAGGGTCAGCGTCAGCGCGGGCACAGTGAGTGTCAGCGGTCTCGGCGACGACGAGCCGGTGACGGTCTACGACCTCTCGGGACGCACGGTGGCCACCGGCCGTGGTGACTCGCAGTTCATACTCTCCGGCCACGGAGTCTACATCGTGTCGACTCCCCGCCATACACAGAAGATAATCCTATGACAACGATAGCCGCCGGGACGCGGCACCCCCGCGTCCCGGCGAGCAAAAAATGACATTCATCTAAACTCCATTCACAAACCACTTAACCCCCCTTATTGAAAACTGCAAACTGAAAGAAAGAACTAACTGAACCCCGCTGATTTAAATTTTGAATTTTAGACAAGAAGACGCTCTTTAAACTTTACTCTTTAAACTTTAAACTCAAAAGACTCTTCAGGCTTAAACTTTAATCTTTAAACCCATTCACCTCATCCAATAGGATAAGAGACTTTACTGAATCCTTTATATTTCGGCTTTGTGTCTGTTTAACGGTTTCGGCAGGCACACGGCATCTAACCTCAAGAAACCATATCAAAACTATGAGAACAGTTCTTACACGAATTCTCACAGCGTTCCTTGCGGCGAGCACGACCCTATCGGTGTCAGCCACCCCGCAGGTGATGAAAAAAGCGGGCGGTAATGCCAACCGCATCTCGGTGACCTCGACAGTCAAGCCGCAGGCTGCCAAAGCTCAGGACAAGACCAAGGGTCTCGTGGGGCTGAACATGCTCCAGAAGCGCACCCCCAAGTCGCAGTTCTCCCTGCGCTCGGGTGCCACCAGCTCCACTCTTCCCGGCAAGAAGAAGATTGCCTATGCATCTGCCTCGGGACTCCCCGAGATGTATGGCAGTGTCATCTTTGCCGACGGCTGGAGCGAGGACAACCAGCCTGTCGGCCTCTACTCTGTGCCGACTATGGCAGGCGAATCTTTCAATATGGTGATTGATGGGCCGGATGCCTCCGCAGGCGGTGTGCTTGTAAACGGCGTCTACTGGACTACCAATTATTTCCAGCTCTGGGGCATGGTGATCGTTACCGTCACCGGCTATGATTTTGAGTCCGGCGAGGAGGTTGCCTCCTATGCCGGAGAGATTGACAACATCTGCAAGGGTGTTGCTGTGGATCCCACCTCAGGTATGGTATATGCCATCACCTACAACTCCAACGGCGACGGTTTCCAGCTCGCCACTATCGAGTATAGCGAGACGGCAGCCGTGACCACCGCAATCGGTGAGTTCAACTATAACGTCAACTCTATCGCGTTCGACTCGACCGGCCAGCTCTATGCCATTGTGTACAACGGCGAGACCGTGGGCGAAAGCTTTGTCGTGACTGAGTCATTCCTCGTCAAGATCAACAAGACAAACCCCGCGGATTACACTGTCGTCGGTGAGACTGGCGTCGCACCGAAATATCTGTCAGACTCTGCCATCGACACCAAGACCAACCGTATGTTCTGGGCTGTCAGCGACGACACAGCAGGCTATATGGCGGAAATCGACCTGACCACAGGCGCTGCCACCCGAATCCTCGATTTCCCCCTGAATGAGGAGGTCGTGGGTCTCGTGATTCCGGCACCCGCTGCCGAGGAAGGCGCACCTGCCAAGGTGACCGGCCTTGCAGCAAACTTTGCCGATGGCTCGATGTCGGGTACAATCGATTTCGTGGCTCCCACAACCCTCTATGACGGTTCGAACGGCGTAGGCGAGCTCTCCTATACCGTCCTTTGCGACGGTGAGAGTGTTGCCACCGGCACCACCGCATTCGGCGCCACAGTCAATGCTGCCGTTACCGTTGCCGAGTCCGGGATGCATACATTTGTTGTGTACTGCAGCAATGCCGCAGGCAATGGCCCCAAGGCACAGATCAAGGCGTTTGTAGGCAAGGGTGTCCCCGCTGCTACAACTGTTTCCGCATACTATGCAGACGGTGTCGCCAATGTGTCGTGGATTCCTGTAACCGAGTCTGCTGACGGCGGTTATGTGAACCCCGCCGAGGTCACCTATACCGTTACCCGCTATCCCGAAGGTGTGGTTGTTGCCGACGGCATCACCGAGGCATCTTTCTCTGAGCCCCTTGCAGAGCCCGAGTCGATTGTCTCCTACACCTATGGTGTCAAGGCTACATATTCGGGTGCTACATCTGCCGAGGCTATGTCTAATGCCATCGTGCTTGGCTCGATTGTTCCTCCCTACACTCAGGATTTCAGTAACAGCAATGCACTTGACGCCTTCACCATCATCGACGCCAATAACGACGGCAAGACTTGGATGGTATATAACGGTGAGGCCCGCATGGCCTACAACTCGTCCCTCGACATGGACGACTGGTTGATTACACCTCCCATGAAGCTTGAGGCCGGAAAGGCATATAAGGTATCGTTCAAGGCTCATGCCAACAGCTCAACTTTCCCCGAGCGTATCGAGGTCAAGTGGGGTGACAGCAATACTGCCGCCGGTATGGCCAACGTGCTCGTCGAGCCTACGGTACTCAGCAGCGGTACAGCCGAAGAATTTGTATGCTTTATCACTCCTCAGGCCAACGGAACATACTATGTAGGCTTCCACGGCATCTCTGACGCCGACATGTTCTATCTCTATATCGATGACATCGAGATTGCTGCCGGTGTAGCCGCAACTGCTCCGGCTGCTCCCACCAATCTTGTAGTGACTCCCGGTGCCAATGGTGCCAAGACAGCTGCCATCAGCTTCAATGCTCCTGCAGTCGATTTCGCAGGCAATGCACTCGCTTCGCTCGAGAAGGTAGAGCTTTATCGCGGTGAGGAGCTCATCCACACTTTTGATGCTCCCGCTGTAGGTGCCGAGCTTACTTATACCGATAATCTTCCCGCCGACGGTGACTATACCTATAGTGTAGCCGGATATAACGCTGACGGCAAGGGTGAAAGTACATCAGCTACTGTTTATGTAGGTGTTGATTTCCCCGCAGCAGTCAGTGAGGCCACTCTCACCGAAGATGCCGCCAACCCCGGCAAGGTTACAGTCACTTGGGCCGCTGTCGACAAGGATGTCAACGGTCAGGCTATTGCAGCAGATGCTGTCAAGTATGACCTCTATATCTATGATGGCAATTCTCGTGTACTCGTAGCAGGTGACCTGACAACTACAAGCTATAGCTATGAGGCTGTCACCGAAGGCCAGTCATTCCTGCAGTATGCCGTATTTGCCAAGACCGCACGCGGCGAGGGTGATGGTACCCTCACGCAGATGCTTGCCATCGGCGCTCCCGTGACTAATTTTGCAGATACGTTTGCCGGTGGAGAACTTACCTATGATTGGGGTATACAGAGGCTTGGTGACAGCACCGGTGCAAGCTGGACCCTGCTCGGCGACGAGAGTGGTGTTCCCTCTCAGGACGGTGACAACGGCATGATTGCCATGAAGGCATCCTATATTGATGATGCAAGCCGTCTGTACAGCGTCAAGATTTCGCTCGCAGGTGTCGAGAATCCCGCCCTCACATTCTATACCTACAACATAGTAGGTGAATCGGGTGACCCTGACGAGAATCTTGTCTCGGTATGTGTAAGCGCCCCCAATGCAAACAATTTCGTCACCGTGATGCCTGAGGCAACAGTCAATGACCTCTGCGGCGGTGCCGAGGGATGGGCAAAGGTAACTGTGAACCTCGCAGCCTATGCCGGCCAGGACATTCAGTTCGGTATTGACGTTGTGTGCAAGGGCTATGCATACACCATCTTTGATAATTTCAAGATTTCGTCTCTCGTAGACAATGATCTCGTTGCCACAGGCATTACCGCTCCTGCCACAGTCAAGGCCGGTGCAGACTATACAGTCGATGTGACCGTATCCAATGACGGCGCCAAGGATGCCGGAGCATACACTGTCGAGCTCTATGCTGACAATGAGAAGGTGGCCGAGAAGGCCGCTGAGGGTCTTGAGTCGTCAAAGACCGCTACCGTATCGTTCGAGCGCACCATGTCTGCTCTCGCAACCGAGCCTGTCACCTACAAGGCCATAGTAGTCTACGCTGCTGACGAGGTGCTCAACAACAACGAGACGACTGAGGTCGCCGTAGCTCCTATCGTATCCAACCTGCCCAAGGTTACTGACCTTGCAGCCTCGATTGCTGATGGCGGCAACAAGCTCACATGGAGCGAACCCGACCTGACTGCAGCCGCTCCCGAGGCCATCACCGAGGACTTTGAGACCGCTACAGGTTTTGCTAAGGAGTTTGGTGACTGGACATTTGTCGACGTTGACGGGTCGGCCGTAGGCGGATTCCAGGGAACCGATGTGCCCGGAATCACTCCCGGTCAGACCACAGCATCGTTCTTCATCTGGGATCAGACCGACGGTCTCGGCAACCAGACCTTCACAGCTCACTCGGGTATGAAGTATCTTGCAGCCCTCTTCCGCTATGACGACGGCGAGACCGACGACTGGGCTATATCGCCCGAGCTCTATGGCGGCGCGCAGACCATATCGTTCTTCGCAAGGAGCTACTCGGACGCCTATCCCGAGAAGATCGAGGTTTACTACTCGACCGGTTCTCTCAATCCCGATGACTTCGTCCTCATCCCCGGCACTACGGTCGCAAAGGTACCTAAGGACTGGACCCAGTATAATGTAGATGTTCCTGAGGGTGCCAAGCACTTTGCAATCCGTTCTTGCGCTCAGGGTTCGTTCATGCTGATGGTTGACGACGTTACCTTCATCCCCGCAAGTGGTGCTGCAGCCGATCTCTCGATCGTAGGCTATGACATCTACCGCAACGGTGAGAAGGTCAATGCCGAGCCCGTGGCCGAGTGCGAGTACACCGACGCAGCCGGTAAGGCAGGCGACGTATATCAGGTGACCGTAATCTACAACAAGGGCGTATCTGCCGGCTCGAATGAGGCTGCCGCAACATCGGCACTCGACGAGCTCACCGCAGGTGTCAAGGTTACCACCGCACAGGGCACCATCATCGTCACCGGCGCCGAGGGTCTTGACGTGACCGTCGTAGCTGTTGACGGCAAGGTTCTCTATGCCGCCAAGGGTGATGCCACCGTGGCAGTCGAGACCGGCGTCTATGTAGTGAAGGCCGGCGACAAGATTGTCAAGGTTCTCGTTAAATAATCCGAAGATTAGATAACATCTCCCGTTGCCCCCGGTGCCAAGTGCGCCGGGGGCGATTTTTTAATTGGTCTGATTCATAAATTTTTCGTACCTTTGCACCCGAATATACCCCATCGGAGACCCATGAAACGAAAAACTTACCAAGGGCTCACATTCAGGCCCTTCATAGAGAATGACGAGATTCAGGCCCGTGTGCGCGAGCTGGGACGCCAGATCACAGCCGAGTATGAGGGACGCAACCCGCTTCTGGTATGTGTGCTCAACGGTGCCGCGCCGTTTGCCATAGACCTGTTCCGCGCCATCGACACCGATGCCGAAATCGCCTTTATCCGCCTCAAGAGCTACGAGGGGATGGGCTCGACAGGCAAGGTGAAGGAAGTGCTGGGACTGAACGACAACATCGAGGGACGCGACGTCATCATAGTCGAGGATATCATCGACACCGGGCGCACCATGCTCAAGCTCGAGGCCGACATGCGCGCCCTGAATCCGGCGTCGCTGCGCATAGCCACACTGCTCTTCAAGCCCGACGCGCTGCAGTGTCCCGAGGTCAAGCCCGACTATGTGGGCTTCGAGATACCCGTCAAGTTCATAATCGGCTATGGCCTTGACATCGACGGCCTCGCCCGCAACCTCAATGACATCTACGTCCTCGACGAGGAGAAGAGTAAGGGTTAAAGGTTAAGGGTTAAGGGTTAAAGGTTAAAGGGTTATAAGTAAAGCAACTCCTAAATTTCTTTATACTCTTAAACTCTCAACTTTAAACTTTTTAAACTCTTAAACTATAAACTCTAAACTTTAAACTCTCCCTATCGATCTTACGTCAGAAACTAAAATATAGTCATCAAGCATTCAGAATGTTCAATCTGGTTATTTTCGGGGGCCCGGGCAGTGGCAAGGGCACCCAAAGCGAAAAGCTCATAGACCGTTATGGTCTCACACACATCTCTACGGGGCAGGTGCTCCGCGACGAGATTGCCCGCGGTTCGGAACTGGGCAAGATTGCAGACTCGTATATCTCTCACGGCAACCTGATACCCGACGAGCTGATGGTGAGGATTCTCGCCGATCTTGTCGACAGGCTGATGCCGACATCCAAGGGCTTTATTTTCGATGGGTTTCCCCGCACCATTCCTCAGGCCGAGGAACTGAAGAAGATGCTCGATAAGCGTGGCGCCAAGGTCGATGCTGTCGTGGGCCTCGAGGTTCCCGACGACGAGCTCACCGTACGCCTCATCAACCGTGGCAAGGTCTCGGGCCGTGCCGACGACAACGAGGAGACCATACGCCAGCGCCTGGCGGTCTATCACGACACCACATCGCCCCTGCGCGATTTCTATGTCCGCGACGGCAGCTATCTGCCCATCCATGGCCTCGGCACCATCGACGAGATTTTCTCACGCATCACACAAGCCATCGACAAATGTCAGGAACCTATAGCGAAAGCATAAGGGAGCTGGAGGAGATACTGCGCAAGATGCAGTCAGACCAGTGTGACATCGACCATCTGGCCGAGTACACGCGTCGCGCCTCGGAACTGATCAAGGAGTGCCGCCAGCGCCTCACGGCTACCGAACAGGAGCTTGCCACAATCCTCGAAGGCCTAAAGGAGGGTTAAGGGTTAAAGGTTAAGGGTTAAAGGTTAGTCGGACTTGTCTGACCTGTCTGACCCGTCCCCCCCTCCCCAAACGCAAACTATCAACCAAATCATAATCACAATGCGATTATTTCCCCTCACTGTCGCTGCGGCGTTTGTAGCCGCTGCCGGCGTCGTGGCCTGCAGCCACGGCGGGGCTGAGCATCTGGCCAGCCTCAATCCTGCCTATATCGACACCACTGTCGCTCCGGGCACAGACTTCTATACGCATGTAAACAAGGGCTGGATGGAGGCTCACCCCCTCACCGGCGAACATGCCCGCTATGGCAATTTCGACATACTCAACGACTCGAGCGAGGTGCGTGTGCGCCGCCTCGTCGAGGGTCTCGGCGCAACCAATCCCCAGCCCGGCACCGTGGCCCACAAGGTATGGACGGTCTACTCGCTGGCCATGGATACCGCACGCCGCAACGCCGAGGGTGCCAAGCCTATCCTGGCCGACCTGAAGCGCATCGAGGACACTCCCCACGAGGGGATGGAAGACCTCTTCCTCTGGATGCACGGCAACTATGCCAGCCCCTTCTTCGGCGCGGGCCCCATGGAGGATTTCGACAACTCTGAGGCATACGCCATGTATGTCACCAGCGGTGGCATGGGTCTCGGCGACCGTGACTACTACCTGAAGGATGACGAGCGCAACACCGCCGTGCGCAACGCATACAAGAAGCTCATAGCCGACCAGATGCAGAACGCCGGATACTCTGAGGCCGACGCACAGCGCATCGTCAGCAACGTGATGAAGATCGAGACCGCACTGGCCGACTCGGCCCTGACACGCGAGGAGAGCCGCGACCTGGTGCGCATGAACAACCGCCGCACACTCGCCGACCTCAAGAAGGACTATCCCGGCGTGAACTGGGACCGCTTCTTCAAGGAGACCATGAACATCCCCACTCCCGACTCGTTCATCGTCACCGAGCTCGCCAGCGTCAACCAGGCCAGCCGCCTGATGGCCAGCCTCTCTGACCGCGAGATCAAGGACTACTATCTCTGGAAATATGTCAACCAGGCTTCGTCAGAGCTGAGCGACGACTTCACCAACTCGAATTTCGAGTTCTCTAAGGTCTACAGCGGTGTCGAGGAGATGCGTCCCCTCTGGAAGCGTGCCCTCGGCGCTACCGAAGGTGCCCTCGGCGAGGCTGTGGGCGAGCTCTATGTCGAGCAGTATTTCCCCCAGTCGTCCAAGGATTATATGGTGGGTCTGGTCGAGAACCTGCGCACCGCCCTCGGCAAGCATATCGACAACCTCGAATGGATGAGCGACACCACCAAGGCCAAGGCCCGCGAGAAACTGGCCGCTTTCACCGTCAAGATCGGCTATCCCGACAAGTGGAAGGACTACTCGTCGATGGAGATTGACCCCGCCAAGTCGTACTACGACAACATGCACGAGGTGAGCATGTGGCACCAGCGCGACACCTACTCCAAGTGGGGCAAGCCTGTAGACCGCACCGAGTGGGGCATGACTCCGCAGACCGTCAATGCCTACTACAACCCCATGGCAAACGAGATCGTCTTCCCCGCTGCCATCCTGCAGGCTCCCTTCTTCGACCCCAACGCCTCTGACGCCGAGAACTATGGCGGCATCGGCGTGGTGATAGGCCACGAGATGACCCACGGATTCGACGACCAGGGCCGCAACTTTGACGCCAAGGGCAATATGGTGAACTGGTGGACCGAGGAGGATGCCGTCAAGTTTGCCGAGAAGGCCCAGGGTCTCGTCGAGCAGTTCAATGCCGTAGAGGTTCTCCCCGGCCTCCACGCCAACGGTGCCTACACCCTCGGCGAGAACATCGCCGACCAGGGCGGCCTCCGCGTGGCCATGACAGCCTTCCTCGACTCGCAGGCCAAGAAGGGTGTCGACATCAAGTCGGAAGAGGCCAAGATCGACGGCTTCACACCCGAACAGGTATTCTACATGAATTATGCCAACCTCTGGGCCGGCAATATCCGCGACGAGGAGATACGCTCGCTCACCACAGGCGACGTGCACTCGCTGGGCAAGAACCGCGTCAACGTGACACTGCGCAACCTGCAGCCCTTCTTCGAGGCATTCTCCATTACCGAGGGACAGCCCATGTTCCGTCCCGAGGCCGAGCGCGTGGTGATCTGGTAAGCATACCTGCCACACACAGCACGACATAATCAGAGCCGCGGCCCCCG
>DAAQ01000040.1:0-330 GCA_001701225.1 Bacteroidales bacterium H5
AGTATAGCAGAGTATATGTTATATTATTTTCGGGGTGACCTGAATTGCCATATGAAAGCACAAGGACGAGAGAGAAAAAAATATGTTTTACAACATAATTTTTTAGCATAATTGAAAACTTTTTCTTAATTTTGCGCGTTCTAAGATTGAAAGAGAAATTGTAAAACCGACTAAAAGACTGAAGTTATGAAAGTAAAAGAAATGGTAAAGAAGATTATCGAATGGTATGGTGAATCGGCTTCTGAGATGTATCGCGTCAACGACACCGAAAACTATCACGAGCTCTGACAACACCGTCAATAATACAGCACCGCCCCCGCGCAACCTCGG
>DAAQ01000040.1:355-5802 GCA_001701225.1 Bacteroidales bacterium H5
CGGGGCGGTCTCTTTATGTATCAGCCGTGGCCGATGTGGTTCAGAGCCTTACCTTGGATGTGCGGCAGGTGCCGTCGGCAAAGGTCTCGACCTTGATGACGAATCCCTTGTAGTCCGGGGTCACACGTATGCCCTGCAGGTTGTAATACTCGGTCGACAGGATGGCTGACCCGACAGTGATGTCGCTGAGGCCGCTCTCCGAGACTGTCACCTCGGTGCCCTTGACGCTGAGGCCGCCCATGTCGCCGGCCGAACGGAGCACGTATGTACCTACCTCGGCGGGAGCATAGCTGCTGTCGGGGGTGTCGGCCACATATTTGCCATCCTTGAAGATGACGGTGGTGCGTACCTGCGGGTCGGCGGTCCAGACAATCTTGCCGTCCTCGACGGTGGCTGCGGGAGCCTCGGGGAGTGTGGTGTAGTCTGTGGGGAGCCAGCCGTCGGTGCCTCCGAGCACATTGATGACGGTGAGACGCTCGGCCTGCTCCTTGGTCAGCACGGGCACATAGGTGTTGGTGCTGGTGGGCGAGTTGCGGCGCACGCTCAGGTCAATCTCCTTGCCCTCCTTGTCGGTCGAGCCGTACTCGTAGAAATGAGTGGGGAGGTTGCCCATCGAGGTCCATCCGGCCTCGGCGGGAAGCACCTCCATGCGGGTGTTGACATAGCTGATGCGGGGCTCGTTCTGCCAGGGACGACCCAGATGATAGCTGCCGTCGATGACCTCCTTGGCACCCTCGACAGCCTTGATGGTACAGTTGCTGAACACATACCCGTACTTGTGCTGTGCGTCGGTGTTGGGAGCGGCGATGACGTTGCCGCCACGGTCCTCGAGCACGAGGTCGCAACGGTCATAGAAGTTGTCGCCTCCGCCACAGATGAAGTCTACGGTGCCGTGAATCTCGCAAGCGTCAAAGTATGCGCGGTCGCCTGTCACCTGTGTATCCTGGTTGCCCAGCATAAGGACATTCTTCATGATGGTCTTGTCGCCGCCATAGACTGCCACTGCCTGACCCGAGTTCTTGTCGGCCATGCCGTAGTTGAAGTCGTTGCGCAGGGTGAGGTCCTGAAGATAGAATCCCGAACGGTCGCGCAGATTGAGGACGGGGTTTGAGATGCCGTTGCGGGTACCGCGTATCACCACCCCGTCGCGGCTCTGGCCGATCAGCGAGACGTTGTTGCACTGCAGGCGCTGCTCAACGGCACCGAAATCATAGTCACCGTCGAGGATGAAGATGACCTTGCGCTCGGCATCCGTGCTCTTGTTGGATGCGTTGACAGCCGAGAATGCGGCCTTGAACTCGTCGACGTTAGACACGACATAGTCGTATGCCTGCTTTGTGGCGACGGGGCGGTCGCCTGTCACGATGTCGACACTGATAGCCTCGGGATTGACGTTGCCGAAGAAATCCTCGGCGGCTCCGGCAGCCACAGTAAGGGTCGAGGTGCTGTTATACTCGAGGTCCCATACACCGAAATTGAGCGACGATGTGCCACCCTCGGCTGTCAGGGTCTTGCCGTTGACGGTTGCCTCGACATCCTTCATCTCGCGGTCGAACACGAGGGTCACCACGGCATGGTTGTTAGAGACGGTCACCTTGCGGTCGGTGAGGGCCGGGACAGTGCCGGGATTGGTCTTCTCGATGACCAGACGGATGCTTGCATAGGGCTGGTTGCCGCCTGTGATGGTGAACTGTATGGGAGCTCCGGCCTTGTGGTTCTCGACGGTGCAAACACAGTCATAGAGCTGGCCGCGCACATAGTTGTGCTTTGTGGGGACATAGACTGTCGCACCCTCCGAGCTGACAGAGGTCAGGCCCTCGCCGTCGCCATAGTTGGCCGAGAAGCGGGCCAGGGCAAACTCCTTGACTACGATTCCGCCGGGGACAGACAGGGTGTTGTCGGCGCTGTTGAACTTGAACTGCGAGCCGTTCCAGCCGTCCAGGTTGCCCGATGTGAGGGTGTAGAGGCCGTCGCTCCAGCCGTTCTCGTTCTTTCCGGCCGAGGTATAGTTGATGGTCAGGGTCTCGTCTTTCTCGCCGGGAGTATAGATGTGGATGCCCTCGACGGTGAGCTTGAACTGACGCTCGCCGCCATTGATGGTATAGACTGCCTTGTCACCCTCGGCGGCCATGGTCACCTCGGGCACCGAGCCGTCGGCAAGTGTGGCCGATACCTCGGGGACAGCGGTATAGATATTGCCCGACAAAGTTGCTGCGAACGCGGGCTGTGCGTTGAGCTGAGACAGCACCGAGGCACCGACAGACATACCGTCGACAGTGAGCTTGGACACCTGAATCTCGCCGAGGCGCATCACCCTGAGGGTGTAGCGGCTCTTGAGGGCCACGGCGCCGTCGACAGCCTTGATGGAGAATGTCATGTAATACGACTTGTTGGGCGAGGGCACGGGAATCGAGTATGTGCCGTCGCCGTTAGCGGTCACGTCAACCTCGTCGCCGTCGGCATCCTCGGCCGACACGGAGACGGTGGCGTTCTCGATGGCGGGACGCACCGACACTGTCTTTCCGGCATAGTCCTGAGGCAGCTTCACCTCATAGTCGTAGGCCTCGCCGGGAGTGGCCTCGATACCCCCTGCGGTTATGCCCGAAATCTGGGCCAGCGGGGCGTCAAGAGTGCCGTAAAGATACACGTCGTCAAGGTTGAACTGGTTGTCCTGGTTCAGGTTATTGCCCGGCCCCTTCCAGGTTGAAGCGGGGAAGATGCGGATATATACATTCTCCTTGCCACCCACGGGGAGGTTCACATCGGTCACGACCCATGTCTTGTACGATGCTCCGGCCAGATATGTGTCGCCCACGACATTCCAGTTGGTATGGTCGTCAGACCACGCCACGGCATAGAACTGCGTGGGGCTGTTGTGTCCGGCTGCGTTGACCGAGAGGCGGATATCCTTGTATCCGGCTGTCGAGCCCTGTATCTCGTAATAGTTATAGGGATTCTGATATGAATAGCTGTTGCCGTCGGGGAATGCCTCGCTCTTGTCGCCCCATGTGTACGATGTCGAGGCGGTGGCGGGAGTGGGGACCGGGCTGGTGAGGTGCACGGCGCATCCGTCGCTGCTGATGGCGCCGCTCTCGAGATATGCGCCCTTGTCGTCCTGCGACGCAACCTGTCCCGCACGTGTGGGACGCCACGGCATCAGCCACACGTCGGCAGCCCCGGTCTGGGCATTGGGCTTCAGCTTGAGCCCGTGGAGGTTTGACGACGATGACGCGGCTGTCTGCGTGGGGGTGGCAATATCGCCGTTGACACTGTACGTGTTGTTGAACGACCAATGCGCCAGCGTCACATCGGTCTGCGCCCCGGCAGTGAGGCTCATGGCCGCGATTGCGGCCATGGACGCGAGATTCCTGATTGTCTTCATGGATAAGTTCGGTGTAAGGTTTGGAAAAGCGGGGCATGCCAACCGTCAGGAATGACATACCCCGCCGTATCTGTCTTAGGGTATTCTCAGTAGAGTGCGGGCTTAGCGCTTGAGATATTTCTTGCCGTTCATGATGACGATGCCGCGATAGCTCTCGTCAACACGGATGCCCTATACATCACGCCATCCTCGAGCACGGGACGTGCGATGACATTCTCGATGCCAGACTCCGTAACCTTGCCGTAGGTCACCTCCATTACAAAGCAGAGCTGCTCGCCGATGTTCTTGAAGAGGACAGACTTGAGGTTGGGGATGGTGAAGGATACCTTGTCGGGGTTCTCCTTGAAATCCTCCTTGTCTATGTAGTCGCCAAGGATGGTGCCTGTCTCCTCGGTATAGGTGTTGTCGCCTACCTGCTGCCAGTAGCATGCACGGCCCTCGCCTCCTTTCTTCACGCGGTCATAGTTGATGTAGTCGTAGAGGGTCAGGTTGGTGATGACATATCCTTCGGGAGCGATGAGGAGGTTGCCTGCGCCGTTAGAGAGCTTGATGGTGAGCTGAGACTCGCCATTGACCATGATGTCCTGTGCCGACGAATAGCCCTTGTCGTTGCGGACGAGCTGCAGGTTGAAGCCGTTGGGCCATGCGAGATGGTTGTTGGCATCCTCAACGTCCTCGTGCTCGGTGTCACCCTCGTATGCCACGTGCGTCGCATCGGCGTCGGTCCAGCTCATGATGACGGTCTGGACATCGGTCACCTCGCCTGTGCCGGGCTGCTCACCGCCACCCTCGACTGCAGTGAAGGCGATGTTGCGGATGTTGGCTGTGAATGTCTGCCACAGAGAGCCCTCGTGCATGGTGATGCGCAGGGTGTAGTGGCCTGTGGCCATGACGGGTGTCTCGGGGAGTGTGGCATTGACCACATAGTTGCCCCAGTCACCGCCGCTCTCGCCGGTGCGCTCGATGGGTGCGTTGTGCTTGTAGATCGAGGTGTTGTTGGCATCGAGCAGCTCGAAATCGGCGTTGCTGATATCCTGAGGAGTAGCGGTCTCGAAGGTAATCTTGTAGGCCGACTCAAGAGTGTTGTTGATGGCGAAAACTGCCACGTCGCCCTCGCCGAAATAGTCGAGGTTGAGGAAATCGCCGTTGTCCTTGACGTTGGGCGAGAACGAGCTGTTGTTCTCGATGGTGGCGGTGTTCAGGTCAAACGGATTCGACGCGTTGGTCGGGATGTTGACCGATCCGGCAGCCGAGGCCGACACAGAGGTCAGCATCGCAGCCGCGATGAGAGTAAAGAATTTCATAAGAAAATGATTGAAGGTTATTGATGGATTGGATAAAATATGTTCTCATGGGGTCCGAAAACCGCTGCAAATGTAGCCTTTAGATGATTATGCCACAAGCGTTTAAACAATTTTAACAATATGTTGTAAAACATATTGTATTCTACCGGCAGGAGCATCAAATCGTTATAAATACAATAAGCCTTCTCCACACACCGCACCTATCTCGCCGAGCTGCCCGTCCAATGCAATTAGAATAAAGTTTATCTCCCAGCCGCGAAGCGGCTATCTGCGGAAAGCCCCACATCGAGCCGGGTGACGGGATAGCCCGTAAGGGCATACATCCCGCACACGGCGATGGTGTGGGGGAAGCATATCAACATAAAACCGGGCCTCGAAGAGGTCCATTAGTGATATAAAGAGCCTGATAAACAATGGTATCCGCGAGACATATCGGAATTAAAGGACCTCTTCGAGGCCCGGTACTCATATGCTCGTTTTCCTCCACACCATCGCCCTGCGGGCTCGATGTGGGGCTTTCCACAAATCGCCGCTTCGCGGCTGCTGCATCAGACGGCAAAACATCACACTATGCAATAACTTGCCATGTCACAAGGATGTAATGCCTTTTTAAATGCATTGGCTGGCCGTCGGGGGCATAGCGCATAATATATCGCATACAACAACCTCTCGCCGAAAGCGTATATGTACGAAAATCCCCCGCATCCGGCGACGGATGCGGGGGACTATCTCAGTCATTATTAGTAGTGGTGCGATAAAAA
>DAAQ01000050.1 GCA_001701225.1 Bacteroidales bacterium H5
CGGTGCCCTGCATCCGCAGGGCGCTCCCTGTCGAGGGCACCATCATACGCAGCGCTCGGCAGGGCACCCGAACGCCGGAGAGACCATGTATTGGCTACCATAATATCGTCTCTCCGAGACTCATAACCATCTCACCCTCGTCACCCCACACTGCGTGTGGGGTTCCTGATAATCCCCGGCCCTCCGGCCCTCCGAGGCGGCCACACCTACGTCCTCTCCCGCACGCGTCCGACAGGACGCGGATTTACCAGTAACCGGGTACGCCGTAGCCCCGCGGAGGCGTGCCCGGAGAGAGCCGGAATGAGATGTGGCGTCCGGGAGGACGCCGATTTACCCCCTCGCGCAAATAGCATCCTCACGGACACCACCCCCCTAATGCAAACTAATGTTAAATTTACTTTCAAAACTACAAATTCTCAAAATAAACACTTATCTTTGCCAAACTAATCCTCCCGCAGAAGCCCGCATGGGTAAGCGGGAGGGTCAGTGACATAACATTAGAAAGCGTTTATCCGCGCTGATTCTTGACAGTCTTAAATTCTCGCAAAATTTATGTCAAAGTCAAGGATTGAGCAACGGTAGATGCCCGTGGATATGTGATTATCTTGCCTACGGCATGATATTTCGGGAGAAATATAGCCGTATGCGTTGATTGCATATACAAGCGTGGGCTTCTGCGTTGCCGTCCGACTTTGACAGGGCAATGCGAGAAGCCTAAGACTGTAGGACGGTAACAGATACAGATTCCTACGCTTTTTTCGTAAAACCACAAACGCCAACGAGAGGATGACCGAGGCAAATTGAAGAAATGGATTTCAAATTTCCAGACCATTATGAATTAGGGGTACTCAATGGCGATGACCTCATATTCTTCTACTATGACATTGGCCTTGACAATCTACAAGGCTGGCCAGCAGCCTACGATTGGGACAAGGTACTCGAGGAATTTAAAGATCGTGTAGATATCACTGCATGCGCAAAATCTGATATTCCCGCCCAGCTTGAAGATAACAAAATTCGTTTCACAGTATCTTCACAAGATTCGGGGTCAGAAGCGTCTGCTTTTTTTAGACACCTTAGAAATGCATTCTCTCACTACAGAATTACGCGACAGGGGGATTGGTTTTTCATAACAGACTATAACGAGAAGAGCAAACCGATGTATAAATCAATGTATGGTAAAATAAGTAGCTCTTTGCTGAAAGAGTTCTGTTCTCGTTTTTTCGATGCCCGCGAAAAAATTTTAAACGACGCAGAGAATGCTAACAACCTCTTAAACAAATAAACTTCAAATGAAACCAATCATTCAAAAACTTGTGACATTGACAGCCATGTTGCTGTCAATGCTCACCGCCTCGGCGTATGACTTCGAGTATAACGGAATGTATTTCAACATCATCTCGACAGCCGACCTCACTTGCGAAATAACTTACAAGGATGGCAACTACAATACCTATGCCGGAAACGTCACCATCCCTTCGGAGGTTGAGTATAAAGGACGCACCTTGACTGTGACAAGGATACAGGATGCCTTCCGTGATTGCATCAATCTGACCTCTGTCACAATCCCCAATTCGGTGCCAGTGATTAGCGGATTCAGTAATTGCACCAGCCTGACATCGGTTAACATTCCCAATTCCGCGACTGATATTTTCTCATACGCATTCGAAGGTTGCACCAGCCTGACAGCAGTCAACATCCCCAATTCGGTGACTATTATTAGCGCCTATGCTTTCAGTGGCTGTAGCAGCCTGACAACGGTCAATATCCCCAATTCGGTGACTAATATTGGCTGGTCTGCTTTCGCCGGCTGCAGCAGCCTGACATCAGTCAACATCCCCAATTCGGTGACAGAAATTGGCTGGTCTGCTTTCGCCGGCTGCAGCAGCCTGACATCAGTCAACATCCCCAATTCGGTGACAGAAATTGACGCCTCGGCTTTCGCCGATTGCAGCAACCTGACAGCGGTCAACATTCCAAATTCAGTGATCTGGATTGGAGCGGGCGCGTTTTATAATTGTTCACAATTGAGTCAGGTAATATTTGAAAAAGGAGAGAAAGAGTTATTCCTCCAGTTTCGCGGTGGTTACCAGGAAATGTTTTCTGAAGATGAAATCCTGACTGACATTACTATTGGAAGGAATATAAGAATACAACGTAATAATAATAATGTATGGGAAGGTTTTCGAGACAAACTGAATCTTGAATATATCACAAACCTGACTTTCCTTGATGATGTCAACATCGAAAATTTCTTTACGTACAATGACTATTCCGGCACCCTTGTCAACCTTACAATAGGAAAGAATGTTGCGAATTATCCATATAGTCTTGAACAATACTCTAATTTGCAGACAATAACGCTAAAAGATCCGGTTCCTCAGAGATGCCCAAAATTTGTAACCAAGCAGTACACGGATATGATAATCTACGTCCCGAAAGGTTCTCTCTCTGCCTATCAGAATGCCTATGGCTGGGAGAATTTCTGGGATATACGCGAAGGAGAGTATTCAGGAATCGAGGATACGGCTGTTACCCCCGCGAAGACGGAGGTCGGACGATACGATCTGCAGGGCCGCAAGGTTGGCGAGGATTATCGCGGCATGGTGATAGTCCGCTTCTCGGATGGCTCTGTAAAGAAGACAATAGTGCGGTAATATATCGAGGTTTCCTGTGATAGGAAGCTCCGGTCATGAATGTTAGACTGACCGCCGGAGGTCTCGGGTCTCACCCCGGGACCTTTTTTATTAAAGAAGGTGAGGCAGCATCATATGCAGCCTTCGGCATGACATCCGGACGTCGGAGAGGTCATGCCTTGGTTACCATAATATCGTCTCTCCGAGACTCATAACCATCTCACCCTCACTACCCCACACTGCGTGTGGGGTTCCTGATAATCCCCGGGCCTCCGGCCCTCCGAGGCGCCCACACCTACGGCCTCCCCACGCGTCCTTGCGGACGCCATTCCGACAGAAGCGGAGGATACACTTACAGGGGCCGCGCTCAGGTGCGGGCCGGGGTATGTTCAATTACCTATGGATGCACACAACCTTTCCACCCTCCGGGTTGTTAGTATGTAAGACAACAACAAAAACACGTTATAACACTATGGCAACAAGCACAAAGAAAAGCATCCGCGGCACCCGGACCGAGAAGAATCTGGTCGCTGCGTATATGAGCGAGTCTTCTGCATATACACGCTATACATTCTATAGCCAGCAGGCCACAAAAGAGAATTATTTCCCTATCGCCAAGGTTTTTGACGAGACAGCCGCCAACGAGCTCCATCACGGCAAGGTATTCTTCAAGTTCCTCGAAGGTGGCCAGGTGCCCGTGACACTCGAGGTCGACGCGGGCATTATCGGTGACACCGCCTCAAACCTGCAGACTGCCGCCAACGAGGAGATGACCGAGGGTGTCGAGCAGTACACCGAGGCCGCAAAGGTTGCCGACGAAGAGGGATTCCCCGAGATTGCAGAACATTTCCGCTCCATCGCCGAGATTGAGAACCATCACCGCATGCGTTTCCTCCACTATCTCGAGCAGGTCAAGAACGGCACCGTATGGAAGCGCGACAAACCCATCCAGTGGCAGTGCCTCGTGTGCGGCTACATCTACGAGGGCACCGAGCCCCCCAAGGTATGTCCGGCATGCGACCATCCCTATCAGCATTACATGGCCCTCGACTACGAGCTCTGAAAGATATCAGACTGAACACGCCCCCGTTCGCCGTCATCCCGACAGTGAACGGGGCTTTTTCATGTCAAAGCCTGCGCACACCACCGGCCGAGACATGATATGCCTCTGCGACCGCGCCGAGCAGCGGGGCATCGTCGGTGAGGTCGTCGCTCACAGCGGCGGTCAGCGTCAGCCCACGGGCAGCGGCATAGGTGGCGACGCGGCGCAGCTTCTCGTCGCCACGGCACTCCGTGCGCCCGGGATTGGTGGCGGCGTCCATATCCGTAGCCACGAAATCGCCCTGCCACAGCAGTCTCACATACTGCGCGGGGGCGGCTGTGGCAAGAAGCACCTCATATCCTCCCTCCCGCAGACGCCCTATCAGGGCATCCACATCGGCGCGGCGCCGACAGCCTGCCTCGCGGGCAAACCGCCGTGCCAGCCCGGGAGTATGGCGGATGCGGCCAAAGATGCCGAACTTCATGGTGCGGTGGCTCACAAGCCCGAGCCGACGCAGCGCGAGCATCCCGAGGGTATAACCAAGCGCGCCCACACGCCATCCGCGCATCATCTCGCCGATGGCCGCACGGATATACAGGTGCAGGGTGTTGCCGTCGACGAGGGTTCCGTCGAGGTCTACGGCCACCAGCGGCCTTGGGGGTGTCTGTGTACCGGGCGTCATATCTGTCTGTAATCCTTAGACCAGGGGAAACGTATCAGCACCCCCTCGCGCCACAGGGCGTGGTCAGGCGTGGCGAGCGGATGGCGGGTGGTGACGGTAAGGGCAACCGAGCGCACCTCCCTGTCACCCGCAACACTCCCGACGGCATCGAGCACGGCACGCAGTGTGGCGCCCGAGTCAACGGCATCGTCGACCACCAGCACCCTCTGCGCGCCCGCTATGGCAGCGGCGACATCGGGGGGGAGGGTCAGTGGCAACACGCGCGCGGGGCGCGAGGCGAGGATGCGGGCCTCGGCCATACGCAGCAGGTCGGCCACGCGGCGCGGCATACGGCGCAGCAGTCCGAACAGCACCCCGGCACGCTCCTTGCGGGGGGTGGAGGGACGCCTCAGCGACACCGACACGTGGGGCACCTCCACGAACATCCGCGCAGCCACACGGTCGCCCCCGGTGGCAATCCCCACCACCAGGTCGGGCACACCGGCGGCAGCCGCATCGGCCTCCAGACGGAGGCATGCGGCATCAAACGCGGCAGGGTCAAGCGTCATTACTCTCATCGTGTGTTGAGACTTGATGCATATATGCAGCAAAGCCCTGCCTGCGCGCGGCTGACAGGGACTTGCCTATGCAAAGGTGTGACAAAAGGGGTAGCCCATAGGAGAATCGAACTCCTCTTTCAAGAATGAAAATCTTGCGTCCTAACCGATAGACGAATGGGCCCTTCCTTAGTCAAGAAAGCAATCCTCGGCCTGTGCCGGGGTCACTCTCCGTGACAGGGGGTTGAGGTGCCTGTCTCAGGCAGCGAGCTTGGCGATGTGGTGGGCCAGCTTGCTCTTGAGGTTGGCGGCCTTGTTCTTAGAGATCGCCTTCTTCGAAGCCAGACGGTCGAGCATTGCACCTACCTTGCGGAAAGTCTCCTCGGCCTGAGCCTTGTCGGTCATCTTGCGGAGATTGCGCACGGCGTTGCGGGCGGTCTTTGCGTAATAGCGGTTGCGAAGACGACGTGATTCGGTCTGACGGATTCTCTTAAGTGATGATTTATGATTTGCCATTTGGTTTAAGAAATGTTTTTTTGTTTCCTTTGGATTGATTCTTGACTAAGCGGTCGAGCCGACTCCACTCTTCTCATCGTGGCGGCAGCCCGGCAGCATTTGTAGCCCATAGGAGAATCGAACTCCTCTTTCAAGAATGAAAATCTTGCGTCCTAACCGATAGACGAATGGGCCGGCCATAGCGTATCGCTGATTTCAGGGCGCAATGCGTCCTCGAAATCGGTTGCAAAGGTAGGCAGTTTTTTTGAATCCGGCAAATTTTTTGATTATTTTTTCGCCATAGACAGTTTTTTCCCGCTGTCATGGAACGATTTGACCGCAAAAAGAGCTAATTTTGCCCCCTGATGAAACTTACGTTGATATGCCTGCGCCTCACGCGCCACACCGACAGCCGCTCCATACTCACGGCACTGAGCCGCGAGAACGGCCGCGTGGCCCTCGGTGTACCTGCAGGTGCCGGACGGGAGGCCCGGCGCCTCAGGGCCCTGACGATGCCGCTCTCGATGCTGACGTGCGAGACCGTCGCGCGCCCCGGCCAGGAGATATTGCCCTTGCGCCAGGCCGCACCGCTGAGGGTGACACCCTCGCTCCACTCACATCCCGTCAAACAGATGATGGCCATGTTCGTGGCCGAGACGGTGGCCCTGACTATGAGGCAGGGTGGCGAGGACACGGCGCTGTTCGATTTCGTGGCAGCGGCGACAATGTGGCTCGACGGGGCCGACGAGGCCGCGACAGCCAACTTCCACATCTGTTTCCTGTGCCGTCTCGCCGAGGTGCTGGGCATCGAGCCCGACATGGCCACATACAAAAAAGGCCGCGTGCTCGACCTGCGCGACGGCGTCTGGAGGGCCACCCCTCCCCTTCATCCCGACTATCTCATGCCCGGCGAGGCTGCCGCGGCCGCCATGCTCGGGCGCATGACATTCGGCACAATGGGCCTGTACAGCCTCACGCACGCGCAGCGGCAGAGGGCGCTCGACGTGGCGCTGCGCTATTTCTCAATCCACACCGCGTCCCTCGGAGGGCTGCGGTCGCTGGCTGTGCTGCGGTCACTTGTCTGACACCGTCGCCCTCTCAGGCTCCATCCCCAGGTGCGACTCGGTCATGAGCGCACGGCGACGCAGCTCGGCAATGGCCCGGCGGTGGGCCCGGTGGGTGAAGAAACGGTTGAGCCACATTCCTGTCATTGTGGCAAGTACTACGAGAGCGATGATGACACCCCACATCATGAGGTCATTATAGTCGAGTATGTTCATAGCGTGAGTTATTTTTACGGGTGTATGGTCTATGACTAAAACACCGTCACGCCCCCGATGGTTTGTGATGCTTGGGATTTTTTATTAACTTTGCCCCTCTGTAAAACATTCATCCAACCTTAGAATCATGAAAAAATCACTCATCGCAGCACTCGCCTGCGCCACGGGGCTTTCCGCCTCGGCCCAGGACGGGATGACCGCCACACTCGACGGCATGGCCGCAACGATGTCAAACGGCATCATCACCCTCAACATCGGCAAGGACGGACGCGCCAGCAAGATGTATCACCACGACAACGGCAGCGACAACATCTTGGGGAGCAGTGGAATATATTTCGACTATACAGCCGACAAGAACCGTGCCCTCTCCCCCTCGAAGGCCGAGGTGGTCAAGCTCACCGACGACTATGCCGAGATACTCTATACCAACACCTCGGGCGACCTCCGTTTCAGCCAGGGATACATACTGCGCAAGGGGGTCAGCGGCGTCTACACATACGTCATCGCCACCGGCACACCGACCTCATCATCGGTCAACGTCAAGGAGGCCCGCGTCTGCACCCGCCTGGCGTCCACATTCCTCGACGGCTATGTCGACGACTCCATGCAGGGACGCATCCCGTCGAACTCTGAGATGAAGACCGCCGAGAAAACCGAGAACACCATCCAGGACGCCACATACCGCATGGCCGACGGCTCGATATACACCAAATACAACTGGGCTCAGTTCATAGCCAGCGACAGCGTGCACGGACTGATGAACGGCAAGGTCGGCGTGTGGAATATCCCCTGCAGCTACGAGTGGCTCAACGGTGGCCCGATGCGCCAGGAACTCACCGTACACGCCACAAGCAAGTCGCCCATCACCATACAGATGCTGCAGGGCGAGCATCTGGGCGGAGCCGCACAGAAATACGCCGACGGCGAGAGCCAGATCTTCGGCCCCTTCTTCATCTATGTCAATTCGGGCGCCACGACCGAGGAGATGATTGCCGACGCCAAGGCCGAGGCTCACCGCCAGATGGAGGCGTGGCCCTTCCAGTGGTTCGAGAACGAACTCTACCCCCTCGACCGCGCCACCGTATCGGGCCGCATCAACGTCACTACCGGCCAGGGCAACGGCGACATACAGGTAGTGCTCGGCGAGCCCGGCACAGAGCTGATACGCCAGGGCAAGAAATATATGTACTGGGCCAAGACCGACGCCGAGGGCAACTTCACCATCCCCAACGTGCGCAAGGGCGACTACTCGCTCTATGCCTACGCCACCACGGGCACCATCACCGACGAGCTAGAGCACAAGGGGGTTGCCGTCTCTGACGCCACCATCGACCTCGGCACCATCGACTGGACCCCGGCCACATACAAGACCCTCGTCTGGAATATCGGCGAGAACAACCGCCGCGCCGACGGATACAACGTCAGCTCCGCGCCCCGCGCATACGGCCTTTGGGAGAGCGTACCCGCCGACCTCACATTCGAACCCGGCGTGAGCGACCCCGCCACCGACTGGTATTACGCCCAGTGCCACAACGGCACATGGACCGTCCGATTCAACCTCGACGACGAATTCGACGGTAACATGCACCTCACCGCATCCCTCGCGGGTACCACCAACAAGCCCAAGGTTGCCGTCAAGGTCAACGGCACCTCCAAGACCACATGGAGCTTCCCCAACAACGACGCCGCCATCTACCGCAGCGCCAACCAGGCCGGACGCCACGTGGTCAAGACCTGCACCTTCCCCGCCTCCCTGCTCAAGAAAGGCGAGAACACCATCGAGCTCGTCATGTCGGGCATAAGCAAGAACGGAGGCGTCATGTACGACTGCCTCAAGCTCGAGGCCGAGAGCGAGCCCGGCCAGTCGGGCATCACCGATGCCATCGCCACCCCCGCGCGCACCGAGACGGGCCGATATGACCTGCAGGGACGCGAGGTGAACGACACCTACAAGGGCATCGTCATCATCCGCTACTCCGACGGCACCGCCGCCAAGACCCTCGTCCGCTAATCTCACCCCAAACCCACACAGACAGGCGATACCATCCCGAGGTATCGCCTGTCTGTTTTGTTAATAAACCATAATTTTTATAAGTCCTTTTGTTTTACAAACATTTTTAATATCTTTGCACAAATTTCATTTAATACACATCTTTTTAAGTGCAACCTATCTTAAAAAATCAAATTTCAAGTCAGCTGATTTGCCCAATTTCCTAAACAGCACACTCCAACCACTATCTAAACATATATTTAAATTTAACCACATCACATCTATGAAACAGTTTTCCAAATTTAAACATGCCGTGGCGGCCATACTCATGCTGGCATCGGCAATGTGCGTGTCGGCATTTGAATACGATGGGTTTAAGTATGACATCATAAGCCACGCAGAAAGAACCTGTGCCCTCGTCAAAAACAGCAAAAAACCCTTTACAGGCGACGTAATCGTACCGGGTACCACCCTATTTAACTCAGGCACACCGTGGGAAGTGGAATATACCGTCACAAGGATAGGCGATGGAGCATTCGCCTCATGTGCAGGACTGACATCCGTGACATTGCCTTCCACCATAATCGAAATAGGGTCAAGTGCATTCCATTCATGCCCTGACCTGATATCCGTGTCTCTGCCGGAAAGCTTAACCGAAATAGAGTCGAGAGCATTCTATTCGTGTCCTAAGCTGATGCCCATGAAACTGCCGGAAAGCTTAACATACATAGGAAGCTATGCTTTTGCCAAGTCAAAAAACCTTGAATCAGTGACGTTGCCGGAAAGTGTAGCATATATAGGCAGTTACGCTTTTGCCGAGTCAAAAAACCTTGAATCAGTGACATTGCCCCCCAAAATAGCGATAGTAGAGGAAGGAACATTCAAGGGGTGCAGCTCTCTTAAGAGCATAACAATACCTTCTCTTGTAGAATGGATTCGTAGAGAATCCCTCACCTCTATACATCATGTCACCTTCGACAAGTCCGAGAGCAAGTTATCCGTGCCCGACAAATATCCCTCTGATGTCTACATCTACCCACCGCTGCCTTTCAGCTCAGACCTGAAGAAAATTACCACCGGAAGGAATTTTGACACCGGATATTATAAAGAAGTTTACTCAGGCAAGATGGTTATTTTCAGTGGCAATATCTACGGCTTCAACAATGTGACAGAACTGGAGGTGACGGACAACGCCTTAATGGACGATTTCTTTGACACATGTTCCTTCAGGAGTACCATTATAAACCTCTCGATTGGCAAGGAAATCTCCGGCTTCCCCACGTCGCTCACCAAATGCACGTCGCTCAAGAGGCTGATGCTCGCAGACATGACTCCCCCGGCTTGTCCCGGGTTTACCGATACGCAGTACACGTGGACCACCCTCTATGTGCCGCAAGGGGCACTCGAGGCATACCGCAGCGCCACAGGATGGAAGGATTTCCGCAACATCGTGGGATATGATGCAGGTTTCACCCTACCCGAAGCCAGGGAATATGACTTTGAGACAGGTGGCATAGGATACTGCATAACAGACGTCGCCGAATGTTCAGTCACATATACCGACAAGGGGAAGATTGCCGGTGACATAGAGATACCCTCGACAGTCATGTATGACGGAATGGAACTTCAGGTGGACTCCATAGATCAGGAAGCCTTCAGGGATTGCAACAATATGACATCACTGACAATCCCCGGCTCATTAGACTATCTGGGATACCGGGCGTTCAAGGACTGCAAGAGGCTCAGGAAGGTGACCTTCGAGAAATCTGAGCGAAAACTGGATTTCGGATATGACATGCTGGTCCTCGGAAATCCCCTGTACTACACATTTGAGGGATGTGATGCCATCGATACACTGGTTATCGGACGTGAAATGTCAGCCGTAGATTATTACGACGAAGGTATCTTTCCCGGCCTCGGCCTGACAGCGGCCAAGAATCTGATCATCCCTGACGGTGCCAACAATGTAAATGTAGGCGATATTTTCAGAAGGCTTTATTTTATAAAAAGTATCACGCTGGGCAAGGACATGACCAAATTCCCCACGGACATGTCAGAGTGCAGCCGGCTCGAATCACTGATACTGCGGGACGAGACTCCGAGGCCATGCCCGCATTTCTGGGAGGAACAATACTCGACGGTAAAACTCTATGTGCCCGACGGGTCGCTCGAGGCCTACAGGAACGCCGATGGATGGAAGAGGTTCCTCTCTGTATCGGCACTCGACGACACCACCATCGCCACCCCCGCGCGCACCGAGACGGGCAGATATGACCTGCAGGGACGCGAGGTCAATGACGCCTACAAGGGCATCGTCATCATCCGCTACTCCGACGGCACCGCCGCCAAGACCCTCGTCCGCTGACCATCCGCCGCGAAGCGACAATGATGTGACGATACCCGGCAGGATGCGACAGAGCGGCGCATATAATGCTGCCTCGACAGGGTGGGCCCTGCGGATGCAGGGCACCG
>DAAQ01000049.1:0-31992 GCA_001701225.1 Bacteroidales bacterium H5
CTTCGATACCCGACTCGCCCGACTCGCTGATATTCAGGAAATTCTTCCATCCATCGGCTGCCTTATATGCTGCCAGAGTCCCCTTCGGGACATAAAGATGGATTTTCTCATAATCGTAATCCGAAAACATCAGACACGGATTCGGCACCTCATCCATCACTGTGACGGTTTGTAAATTATAATAAGTATGATGATTTACCTCCGTCCATCCTTTAAGGTTCCTGCCAAATGTGAGATTCCTTATCTCATTCCTCAGAAAATCTTCCTTCAGTAACTTTACATCGGCACCGTCTGCAATCACAAGGTCGGTCACAGTCTCTAATCCGAATTGTCTCGCATTGTAGCCCCCGGTTGCCTGGACATGCATATTAATCTGAGGGTCTGTTTTACGTCCGAGGACTATTTTCCTCAGATTATCACACTCGGAAAACTGGTCGCCGACAATGTAACCATACATATTATAATCATTACTAAAATATATGGGATCATCCGTAGTCTCAAATTCTACTGATTCAAGATTTTTACAATTTCTGAACGCTCTCATCCCTAAATAATTCACATTTGCAGGGATTGATATAGTGTTGAGAGAGCTACAGTTGCGAAAGGCATCCGCCCCTATCCCGAAAACAGTTTCGGGTATTGTTACCGAGGTAAGTCCTTCACATTCTGCGAATGCCTCCGCGCCAATCGTAACCACATCTATATCGAAATCGTTGATTGAAATGGAGGAGGGTATTTCCACATCACCGGAATAGGATGGCACCGGCTTGCCGTCACGTGTCCCGCGATATGTCACCATAAACTTGAGATCATCCGTATCAAGGAGCTTGAAATACAGGCCGTCCGAAGCGATATCATATACTTTGGGAGGCGCGGGAGTGAATGTATCTCCATCATATTCGTTCATGCTGTAAAACCTGCTCCAGCTCTCGGATGCACGATATGCCGACATCGAGCCTTTGGGCACATATGTCTTGGTGAGGAGATACTGCCTGTCCGAGAACATGGCATCTGCATCAGGCTGACTTTCCTTCATTACAAGGTCATTCAGTCTCTTGTAGGCATTAAAACCGATTTCGCCGATGAGATTCTTACCCACTTTAAGCGTACGGACATTCTCGGAGAAAAGCTCGAATTCCTTATCGTCGCCGGTAGATATGTCCGTGCCGTCAAGGATTGTCAGCTCGGTGATTGTGAAATCTTCAATGTAATCATAATTACCCGGCGATATATATTCACAATATCCCCAATGAAGAGACCACAAATTCTCAGACGCTGCTTTCAATGGGCGACCGATAATTAAATTGCATAATTTTTCGCACCCGCAAAATGTTTTTGAGACTGACATATCATCCTTAATGAACACCAGCGGTGAAGAGGAGGGCTCAAAAGTAACTGTTTTGAGATTGCAACATCCCAAAAATGCCTCATAACCTACTTTTGATATTGAACCGGGAATAGAGATTGAGACGAGATTCTCACAGTTCATAAAAGCCCTGTATTCAATTTCCTTCACATCATACACGAAGGTATTGACTCTGCCTGAAATTTCAATTACACTCGGTAAAGACAGATTGGAAGATATTGCCGTATTATCCGCCGATATAATGGCACAGGTCTTGTCTGTTTCAGAGATGACGCTATATTTGATGCCGTCAATAGTAAAATCCCTGGCCGAGACGGCAACTGCCGACAGCAGCATCACTGACAGCAGCACAAGTTTCTGAATGATTGGTTTCTGTTTCATTTTCCTGTTATTTGTTTTATGGACAGGATATGCTCTTTCGAGCATATCCTGTCATGATTATATTTACTTTCCGACTTTGGTTATCACCAATTGCCAGTCCTCGTTGTATGTGAACCTATATAGTCCGTCATACCTGATGTTTAGAGTTATAGTTGTCATAGGTTGGAGAGTTTAATTTTTTTAGTTAACTCTTATAGCTAAGAACTATCTCAATTGATTTCGGGTTACAATTTACTAATGTTTTTTAAATCAACAAAGTTTCCTTTTAAAAATTAACATATTTTACGATTTTATTTTCGAGAAATTACTACAAGCCTACGATACCGGAACGCTCTCAGACGAGGACACCCTTTTTCATATCCTTCCTCGTCATCGGCTCGATGTGACGGAGAAATACCCTTTTGATGGTAGAAAAGTCTTATTCATGATATGTTTTCCCACCCGAAATCTCATCTCGGATGGGATTTTTTTCATTTTTTTGGGGTATTGCCATGCTCTGAATGATTGGATAATTTTGCAACCGAATTCAAAACCAATCATAAACCCATACAGACATGAAGAAAATTCCCATCCTCATTGCCCTGGCGATGTCAGCGATGACAGTCATGGCAAAAGAGACCGCGCTGAGGATCATGCTCAACAACGGCTCTCAGGAATTCTATTCGCTGCAGGATAAACCGGTCGTGACCTTCACAGACGACAATCTGTGCATCACCTCGGGAACCGTATCATCGTCCTATCCGCGCGGCGACATCCAGTCCATCAATTTCATCGACAAGACCACGAAGCTGTCAGCACCGTCAGTGGCCGGTACAGTGCGGTACCTCTATGACGGAGAGACATTCAGCTGCCCCGGGCATGACATCATGGTCTATAATCTGGGAGGCATCAACATAGCCTCGGGACACGACAGTGTGGCACTCGGACATCTCAACCGGGGCATATACATAGTCAAAGCAAATCATCAAACACTCAAAATCGTCAAGAAATGAAAAAAATATACACCATAGCGGCTGCCATGTGCATGTGTCTGGCCACAAACGCACAGACCGAGGTAATGATAATAGAGCTTACCGACGGCTCCACCCAGACCATCAACGTGGAGTCTATCAAAGAGATAACATTTGACACACAGGATGACGAGCCTACAATGGCCGGAGCCTATACAGGCACCAACACACTGCTGGTAGGAGGCATGTACCCCTATTCGACGGAGCTCACAGCTGTCATCGCCGAGAACGAGGACGGGACGCTCGACTTCACATGGCCCGAATACTCGCTCGAGAACACCCTGATGGGCAACCTCACCCTGGGCAGCTATACCATCAGCAACATACCCTATGACGAGAGCAAGGGGGCCTATTATCTCGACTACAGCGCCGAGGGTCTGCAACAGCATTTCAAGGCCGAGAACAATGGCTCGACAACCTTCGACAACGACTATGTGCTTGGCACAGGAAGCACTATCCTCATAGAGAAGACTGAGAGCGGAATCAAGGTGACAAATCCCTTCAAGCTCGGAGCCATGCCTCTGTCCATCTCCGCAACATTCGAGGGTGACAGATGACTGTAAGGATATCCGTCCTGACCTTTTGCATTCCGGCAGCAATCCTGCTGTCGGGATGCAAGGGGTTGATGGACGACCTCTATGACGAGCCGGACACCGGGACGATAGAGACTGTGGCCGGAGAGCTGTATATCGACGCATCAGACTGGACGCAGTGGCATTATCTCGACCTCAAGGCCCTCGCCGCGAATGTCAGCGACGACCCCGCTTACAACACATCTTCCGCCTGGGTCACGATGCCGATACCGACCGAACCCACCGACGACCCCACGAATCCGGGCATCGGGATATATACCTATTGGTATGATGTGTTCGGACAGGGAATCGGCAAATGCGAGTACCGCGACTTCTATCCCACCGCACCGCAGCCCGAGCCGGAGAGCTGGACTCTGGCCGTACACCGCAACAATGTGCGCACCAACGGATGCTCGGCAGCAGCCACCGCCCTTATGTCATTTGACGAACTCCCGGACAGCCGCGCCTATTACACGTCGCTCGACTTCCATCCCGACGTATGGAACGAGAAGGATGTATGGGTCATCCAGGACCGTATGCTGCTGGGACTCATCGGCAATCAGGGCATCGACATCAACAGTACCCTCTCATCGTGGCTCACCATCGACATCCCGCCCATGCCTCCGGCATTCACGCTCGACAGCCGTGTCTATATCCTCAGACTTGACGACGGCTCGCTCGCGGCGCTGCAACTCGAGAATTATCAGAGCAATACAGGCACGAAATGCTGCCTGACAATCAAATACCGCTATCCCCTATGAAAATGACAGGCATACTCCTTGCCGCCACAATCTGCGCTGCGGGCGCATCAGCACAGGAGACCTCCGAGGCCACCGACTCGATTGCAGACAGCTATTTCGACCTGACCGAGGTAGTGGTCACCGGCGTCCGTGCCCCCAGACTGCTCAAGGATACCCCGGTGCAGACCCGCCTCATCACTGCCAAAGAAATAATGCGCTCTGATGCGACCAATGTCGAGGACCTTCTGCAGCAGGAGATGCCGGGAGTCGAATTCAGCTATGCCATGAACCAGCAGGTACACCTCAATTTCAACGGCCAGGGGGGCCAGAGCGTGCTGTTCCTGGTGGATGGCGAACGTCTTGCCGGAGAGACAATGGACGATGTGGACTTCACGCGGCTCGACCTCTCGAATGTCGACCATATAGAGATTGTCAAGGGAGCATCGTCAGCTCTCTACGGCAGCAACGCCGGAGGAGGTGTCATCAACATCATCACACGCCGCGCACGCGACAGGTGGCGTGTGAGCGCGGATGCGCGCATCGGGCGCCACAACGAACAGCGTTACAACCTCGGCGTCACGGCCAAAGGCAAATATCTGCAGAATATCCTCACAGTCAACAGATATTCGGTAGACAATTATCAGGTACACAGCGCGCCCGACCCTGTCACACGTGTGGTCACGACAATCTATGGCAACCGGATATGGAATGTCAACGACCGAATCACCTGCACTCCGCTCGGCAATCTCAAACTCACTGCCCGCGCCGGATATTTCTTCAGGCAACTGGCACGCACCGAGGACTCTCCCGAGCGCTACCGTGACCTCACCGCGGGGCTGCGCGGCGAGTGGGGCATGACGGATAATGACCGCCTCGAGCTCTCGTATGCCTATGACCAGTATGACAAGTCGGATTTCTACCGCCTCAGCGGCCTCGACGTGCGCAGCTACAGCAACGTGCAGCACAGCATACGCACACTTTACAACCATACATTCGGGAGAGGCGACATCATCACGGCAGGTGCCGACTTCATGCGCGACTACATGATGAACCGCAAGCTGAAGGAGCCGCAGAAGACACAGCTCTCATTCGACGGATTCGTACAATACGACTGGATTGCCTCTGAGAAATTTGAGTGTGTAACGGCCCTGCGCTACGACTATTTCTCGATAGGCCATGTATCGCGCCTCACTCCCAAAATATCGGCACGCTACCGTCCACGCTATGACATCAACCTGCGTGCCGGATACGGCATGGGATTCCGCGCCCCTACACTCAAGGAGAGATACTATCAGTTTGACATGGCCGGAATATGGATTGTCAACGGCAACCCGGACCTCAAGCCCGAAAGCAGTCACAATTTCACCCTCTCGGCCGACTATACACACCGAAATTACAACGTCACAGTGTCCGGCTACTATAACAGGATACACGACCGCATCTCGACGGGGATACCATACTATCGTCCCGATGACCCGAAGCAACTGTATCTCGACTATGTGAACCTGGCAGACTATGCTGTGGCCGGAGCCGAGATCGCACTACAGGCGCGGTGGAATTGCGGACTGTCGGCCCGCGTCAACTACGCCTTCACCGACGAACATGTGGCCCGTGACCATGACGGCAACACCATCAACAACCAGTACATTCCGGCGCGCAAACACTCGTTGACGGCACGTCTGGACTGGGAAAAGAGTTTCGCACGCAACTACTCACTGACAGCCTCCCTGAGCGGCCGGGCCCTCTCGGGCGTCAGGAATAGCGAGTATCGTGACTATTACGACATCTCAGCGGGCACAGTCACGGTGAGCTATCCGCCCTACACGCTGTGGAAAGTATCTGTATCACAGAATTTTGGCAAGTATTTCAAGCTGACACTTGCGGTTGACAATGTGTTCAACTACAAGCCCCGATATTACTATCTCAACTGTCCGCTTACAGACGGAGCCAATTTTCTGGCAGGTCTGAGCGTTGATTTATATTGAGTATATAATTTGAGTATATAATTAATGTGTGACAATGAGAATCGACTGGCACCGGCAACACAGATGGTCATCGCTGACAGTATCATTTTTCCTCGTGATGTTCTGCGTGTCGGGGATTCTGCTCAACCACAGGGAATTACTGCGCGACTATGAGATAGACCGCTCGCTGTTACCACCGTTCTACCGCTATGACGCATGGAACGGGGGCCTCATGCGGGGCACTGTAATACTCTCCGACGGGGAGCGCGTCGCGATTTACGGTTCCGGCGGAATATTCCTCACCGACACCACGGGGAGCACATTTGCCGACTATAACCGGGGGCTCCCCCTCCCGGCACACTACCGCAACATACGCGCCATGGCCGTCACCGCAGACAGCACACTCTATGCCCTCTCCACCACGGGCCTTTACCGACAGGTGCAGCCGGAGACGGCATGGCATAGCGTCGATGTGCCTACAGCCGGAGACGAGACATTCTCAGACATGATTGCCTGTGGTGACTCGCTCATAGTGCTGACCCGCTCGCGGGTCTATGTCTCGGCGGCTGCGGGAGAGCCGTTTGAGGCCATCACACTCGCACCATCCGCCGGGAAAATGCCCGGCGAGACACTTTTCCGCCGGATATGGGATTTTCACAGCGGACAGATATTCGGCGCGGCGGGTATTCTTGCCGCAGACCTGATTGCCATAACCATCATATTCCTGTGCGTCAGCGGCATCGCCATCTGGCTTATGAAGAGGAGTAAGACCCGTAGATTACACCGTACGCTCAGGTTCTCGATCAAATCGCACCGTGCCATAGGGTTATGGTCGCTGATATTCGTCGCCCTGATATGCGTGTCGGGATGGTGTCTGCGCCCTCCCGTACTCATGGCCCTTGTCTCGACCGAGACAGACGCCCCGAAGAGATCCAATCCGTGGGACGACAGGCTACGGATGATAAGGTATGACAGCCATTCGCAAAGCTGGCTCCTGTCTACCTCCCACGGATTCTACCGCCTCGACTCGCTCAGGGGAATCCCTAAGCGCATGGATTCCCAGCCACCCGTCAGCGTCATGGGCCTGACGGTATTCGAGCCGTCGGGCCCAGGCGTGTGGCTTTGCGGCTCGTTCAGCGGTGCGTATCTGTGGGACACCATGAGCGGCACAGTCACCGACCGTTTCAGCGGCAAGCCTGTCTCCCCCGATCCGGGCCCACCGTTCGGCAAGACCCCCGTCGCCGGATATACCCGGCACCTCAGCGACGCACCTGTCCTCGTCACATACGACCATGGCACCGACATCATTCCCATGCCCGACCACCTGCGCACCTTGCCGATGCCGTTGTGGAACGTCGCCCTCGAGATACACAGCGGACGCATCTATTTCGGCAACACGGCCACATATTTCTTCGTGTTCCTCATCGGGCTTCCCGTATTCTGGTGCCTCCTTTCGGGCTACAGAATCTCCCGCCGTTAAGCCGTTTTCTTCCCGGGAAAAACTTTTTTTGTTTTTCTCGGGAGTTTTGTCTATTTTTGCAGCGACAAAGGGGTGCGCCCTGCGGGACGCTGAGATGATACCCTCGGAACCTGATGCGGTTAGTACCGCCGCAGGGATTGTCGAGACCGGAATACATACCCGGTAGGGTCTCGCCGTTCACTCCTTTGCGAAAAGTCACGAGAACCAATGAGACAATACTATCCCGTATTATCAATAGCAGGCTCTGACCCCTCGGGAGGAGCCGGAATACAAGCCGACATCAAGACCATCTCGGCCATAGGGTGCTATGCCATGGCCGCACTGACCGGGCTGACGGCACAGAACACCACCGGTGTCACATCCATCGAGCCCGTATCGCCGTCTATGGTCAAGGCTCAGATAGACACCATCTACGCCGACATCCCACCGATGGCCGTAAAGACAGGTATGCTGTGCGATAGCGCGGCGGCGGCCGCAGTGGCCGAGTGTCTCGGACATTACCGTCCGTCGGCCCTTGTCGTCGACCCCGTGATGGTTTCGACCTCGGGGTGTATGCTGCTCAAGGAGGACGCCGTCAAGGTCATCACCACACGCATCTTCCCTCTGGCCACCATCATCACTCCCAATCTCCACGAGGCCCGAGCCCTGACAGGCGAGACCGATCCCGACCGCCAGGCAGCGATACTGCTGGATATGGGGCCGCAGGCAGTACTCATCAAGGGGGGCGACACGGACGATACCGAATACAAGACCGACTATCTGTATGTGCGCGGTGCCGAACTGATGTCACTGCGTGCCGATGCCGTCGACACATCCAATACCCACGGCACCGGATGCACGTTATCGTCGGCCATAGCCTCGTATCTCGCCCTCGGATACAGCCTTGAGGATGCCGTGGCCGATGCCAAACTCTATGTGACACGCGCCCTCGAGGCCGGAGCCTTTGTGACCACAGGTCATGGTCACGGCCCTGTCAACCATTTCTTCTCGCCACGACGCCTGAAAAACTTTAATCCACGCAAACGATGAACGTAACCATAAACGACGTATCCCTCACTCTGCCTGAGGGAGCCACACTGGCCGACGCCCTCGCCACCCGCACCATGCCCGCATCAGGGGTTGCAACCGCTGTCAACGGCACAGTGGTCCCGGCCCTGCTGCGTGCCACACGCAAATTGGCCGAAGGTGACAGGATAGTGATAATAAAAGCCTTCTATGGAGGCTGAACCCCTCTTCAGGCTCATCGCCATCACTCCCCCCGCATCTGTGGCCGACGAGGCAGCTAAAATAGCCGCCCTGCTCGACGCCGGATGGTGGAGAGTGCATCTGAGACATCCCGGCGCAGACGACGCGACACTCGAGGAGATAATCTCTCGAATCCCTGTGGGAGTACGCGGACGTGTCAGCATGCATGATTCATTCTGGCTGGCCGTGAAATATGGCATAGGTGGTGTCCATCTCAACCGGCGCACCCCTGCGGCACCCGAAGGATGGTCAGGGACGGTGAGCCGTTCGTGCCACACGGTCGGAGAGGCACTTATGTGCGCAGGTCTGGACTATATCACGCTCAGTCCCGTCTTCGACAGCATCTCCAAGCCGGGATATACCAGCGTGGAGTTCGGGCCGCTCCCGTCAGGGGTGACAGTGATAGGTCTGGGAGGCGTGACTACAGACAGGGCCGTACAGCTCAAGGCCCGGGGATTTGCCGGAGCCGCGATGCTGGGCGCAATACCATGGCAGGGAACTGTCACGGAGATAACCGGATTCGCAACCAAAACTCTTGAAATATGCTGATGTTCATAACCCATCCCTCCGACCGCTATTCGATAGCCGAGGAGGTGCAGATGGCCCTCGAAGGCGGATGCCGCTGGGTGCAGCTGCGACTCAAGGATGTATCTGACGAGGAATTCCGCCAGACAGCCATGGAGATAATACCTCTCTGCAAGGAATTCGAGGCCTTCCTCGTATTCGACGACCGTGTCGAGCTGGCAATGGAGATGGAGGTGCACGGAGTGCATCTCGGCAAAGAGGACATGAACCCTCTCGAGGCGCGCGAGATAATGGGTGCCGGGGCTATAATCGGCGTAACCGCCAACACGGCGGCCGATATACTCAAATACCGCAACCGCGACATTGACTACATCGGCCTTGGCCCCTTCCGCACCACCACTACCAAGGAGCGTCTGGCACCTGTGCTTGGTCTCGAAGGGTACTCGCAGATAATCTCCGAGATACGCGCGGCAGGGATGGATATACCTGTCACTGCCATCGGCGGAATCACACTCGAGGATATTCCGGCCATCATGGCCACAGGCGTCAACGGCGTGGCCATGAGCGGCGCCATCATCAATGCCCCCGACCCGTTGGAATATACCGCCAAGGTAATCGAGGCACTCAATGCGAGTATGATGTGACAGATGTGGCATATGTCACTTATGCGATGTATGTAATTGATTTAAAGTCTTTAATCTTTAAACTCTAATCTCTAAACTCTAAACTCTAATCTTTAAACTTTAATCTTTAAACTAAATGCAGGATATTCTCACCATCGGGGGGCGTGATTTCACGTCGCGTCTCTTCGTGGGTACAGGCAAATTCTCGAGCAACAGGCTCATGCTCGACGCCATACTTGCCAGTGGCTCGGAAATGATTACCGTGGCCATGAAACGCATTGACATGGAGCACGAGGAGGAGGACGATATGCTCAACCATATCAACCGCGACCATGTGCAGTTCCTCCCCAACACCTCGGGGGTACGCAATGCGAAGGAGGCTGTGCTTGCCGCCAACCTTGCCCGCGACTGCTTCGGCACCGATTTCATCAAGCTCGAGATACATCCCGACCCCAAGTATCTCCTCCCCGACCCCATCGAGACACTGAAGGCTACCGAGGAGCTTGCCCGTCAGGGGTTCAAGGTGCTCCCCTATATCCAGGCCGACCCTGTGCTATGCAAACGTCTCGAAGAGGTGGGCACCGCCGCCGTGATGCCTTTGGGCGCCCCCATCGGCACAAACAAGGGGCTCAAGACCCGCGACCTGCTCGAGATAATCATCGCCGAGAGCCGTGTGCCTGTGGTGATTGACGCCGGACTCGGTGCCCCCTCACACGCCGCAGAGGCTATGGAGATGGGCGCAGATGCCGTACTGGTCAACACAGCCATCGCCGTCGCAGGCGACCCGGTGGAGATGGCTATCGCATTCAAACTCGCCACCGAGGCCGGACGCAAGGCTTATCTCGCAGGTCTGGGCTCAGTGTCATCATCAGCATCAGCGACAAGTCCCCTAACAGCATTTCTGGATTTATAAGGTTAAAGGTTAAGAGTCAGGGGTTAAGGGTTAAAGGTTAATGGTTAAAGGAATTAGTTCTTTAGTTCGTCAAAACCTTCACCCCTTCACTGACTAAGCCCCCCTTAACCTTTAACCCTTAACCTTTAACCCTCACCCCTCACCCCCCGATAATTATGAAAATAGAGAACATCGACGTCAACTCCTATCCGGGATCGGAGAAGATATATATCGACGGAACAATCCATCCCGTCAGAGTGGCCATGCGCCGCATCAACCTCACCCCCACCGTCACGGTCGACGGCGACGTGACAACGACCCGCAACAATGCCCCGGTTTATGTATATGACACCAGCGGAGTCTACACAGACCCCGATGTCAAGACCGATATCAACGAGGGCATCCCCCGTCTGCGTGAGAGCTGGACGGCCGCACGACAGGACCTCGAACAGCTTGATCACATCACCTCTGACTATGGCCGTATGCGCGAGGCCGACCCGACTCTCGACTCCATACGCTTTGCACACCGCTATGCGCCGCGCCGCGCCAAGGCAGGTGCCGAAATCACGCAGATGGCCCTCGCCCGCAAGGGTGTCATAACCCCCGAGATGGAATATGTGGCCATACGCGAAAACTGCAATGCAGAGGCCCTTGGCATAAAGACCCACATCACCCCCGAGTTCGTGCGTCAGGAGATTGCTGCCGGACGTGCCGTGCTCCCCGCCAACATCAACCATCCCGAGGCCGAGCCCATGATAATCGGCCGCAATTTCCTGGTCAAGCTCAATACCAACATCGGCAACTCAGCCCTCTCGTCGGGCATCGAGGAGGAGGTCAGCAAGGCCGTATGGAGCTGCTACTGGGGCGGCGATACACTGATGGACCTCTCGACCGGCGACAATATCCACGAGACCCGCGAGTGGATTATCCGCAACTGTCCCGTGCCTGTGGGCACAGTGCCAGTATATCAGGCTCTTGAGAAAGTCAACGGACGTGTCGAGGACCTGACCTGGGAGATATACCGCGACACCCTCATCGAGCAGGCCGAGCAGGGAGTCGACTATTTCACCATCCATGCCGGGGCACTGCGCGTGCATGCCGACATGGTGGGCGAACGTCTCACCGGCATCGTGAGCCGCGGCGGTTCGATCATGACCCGCTGGGCGGTGCTGCACAACGAGGAGAATTTCCTGTACACACATTTCGACGAAATATGCGAGATTCTGGCCGCATACGACGTGGCCGTATCGCTTGGCGACGGACTCCGCCCCGGGTCGATACACGACGCCAACGACCGCTCGCAGTTCCTCGAGCTCGACGTCCTCGGCGAACTCACCGAGATAGCATGGCGCCACAACGTGCAGGTGCTCATCGAGGGCCCCGGACATGTGCCCATGCACAAGATTCGCGAGAACATGGACCGCCAGATAGAGAAGTGCCACGAGGCCCCCTTCTATACCCTCGGCCCTCTCACCACCGACATCGCTCCCGGCTACGACCACATCACCTCGGCCATCGGAGCCGCACAGATAGCCTGGATGGGCACCGCAATGATATGCTATGTCACCCCCAAGGAACATCTTGCCCTCCCCAATCTCGAGGATGTGCGCAACGGTGTGATAACCTACAAGATAGCCGCTCACGCCGCCGACCTGGCCAAGGGACATCCCGGCGCACAGGTGCGCGACGACGCCATGAGCAAGGCGCGATTCGAGTTCCGGTGGAAAGACCAGTTCAACCTGTCGCTCGACCCATCGAGGGCACGTCAGTATTATGTCGAGAGCCACAAGGGTGACGACCATTTCTGCACCATGTGCGGTCCCAATTTCTGCGCCATGCGCATCTCGCGCCAGATGGCCGAGGACTGTGCAAAATGAAAGTGACAATATAGGTCATATAAGTCTTATAAGTCCTATAAGTCCAATATATTTAATATGTTTTCCGACGAACTGAAGAAATATTCATGGGATGCCACCACCGACTTCATCGCCTCGCGCACGGGGCGTGATGTCGAGGTGGCATTGCGTAAGGAGCATCTTACCCCCGAGGACTTCATGGCCCTCATTTCTCCTGCGGCCGAGCCGTATCTCGAGCAGATGGCACAGCTCAGCCACCGGTATACGCTCGAGCGCTTCGGCAAGACAATCTCGATGTATATCCCGCTCTATGTGTCGAATGCGTGTACAAATTTCTGTGTCTACTGCGGATTCAACCACAACAACCCGCTGGAGCGCGTCACGCTGGACATGGACCAGGTGAGGGCCGAGTGCGAGGCCATACGCCGCCTCGGGCCCTTCGAGAACCTGCTCATAGTCTCGGGAGAGTTCCCCTCGATCAACGGCGTGGACTATCTCGAGGAGGTGCTCAAGGTGGCACGTCCCTATTTCAACAACCTCACCATCGAGGTCATGCCGATGCGCACCGCATCATACGAGCGGCTTGTCAAGGTAGGACTCAACGGTGTGGTGTGCTTTCAGGAAACCTACAACGAGGCCAACTACCGCAAATATCATCCGCGCGGCATGAAATCTGTGTTCGACTGGCGTGTCAACGGCTTCGACCGCATGGGCATGGCAGGTGTGCACAAAATTGGCATGGGCGTGCTCATCGGACTCGAGGACTGGCGCACAGACCTCACGATGATGGCACGGCACCTGCGCTATCTGCGCCGCAACTACTGGCAGACACGCTATTCGGTCAATTTCCCCCGCATGTGTCCCGCCGAGGGTGGCTATCAGCCCAAGGTGGTGATGTCCGACCGCGAGCTGGCGCAAGCCACATTCGCATTCCGCATCTTCGACCACGATGTCGACATATCCTATTCGACCCGCGAGAATCCCGAGTTCCGCGCCAACATGATGAAACTCGGCGTCACGTCGATGAGCGCGGGGAGCAAGACCGAGCCGGGCGGCTATGTCTCGACACCCGACGCCCTCGAGCAGTTCGAGGTCTCGGATCCGCGCTCGCCGCGGGCCGTTGCTGCCGACATACGGCGCCTCGGATATGAGGCCGTATGGAAAGACTGGGACAAGATTTTCGACTGACACGCGCCGCCACGCTCACGGCCTGAAAGCTATCTCGAAGCGGGTCTCGGCCCCCTCGGTGCGCAGCGAGAAGGTCGCGTTGTGGCGGTGAAGTATCTCGGCCACGAACATCAGCCCCAGCCCCTGGCCCGACGGCTTGGTCGAGAAGAAGGGGGTGAAAAGCTTCTGCGATGCCTCGGGCGATATGCCGCCCCCGTTGTCGGTGACAGTGAGCCGTCTTCCCTCCGATACAATCACATTGATGCGTCCGCTCTCCGGGTCTCCGGCAGAGCGGATGCTTTCTATTGCGTTCTTGACAATGTTTATCACCGCCTGCTCCATCAGCGAGATGTCGATGCCGGCCTCGTCCGGCTTATCGGGATAAGTGAATGTTATCCCCACTCCGGCCGACGATGCCATCGAGGTCAGGAATGGCTGCATGTGGGCCACAGCGTCGCTCAGGGGTATCTTCTCCAGCCTTGCCGGCGGAATCTTCACGACCCTCGTGTATGACGATATGAAATCGCTCAGCAGCGCGGCCCTGTGCACACACCCCTCGACAGCCTGTCCAAGCTCCTCCTCGTCATCCCCCCAGGGCTTTATCTCGAGCAGCAACTGCAGCAGCGAGCGTATCGAGGCCATAGAGTTGTTGACCTCGTGGCCTATCACCCTTATCACCTTGCCGTATGCGTCACGCTCGGCACGGCGCACCTCGTCTGTCAGTATCTCTATCAGCAGGAAAGGTCTCGGCATGCCGCGGTCCATGAACTGCACGCGCGTACAGCGGTAGACCATGGTGTCGCTAAGGCGTATGGTCTCCGACTCGTCATTGCCGAGGCGCATGCACACCTCGGCCAAGGGGGATTTCAGATCCTTGAGCGCCACACCGGCCGGGTCCTCGCCGAGCAGACGGCATGCCATGGAGTTGCGTGTCTGCACCACATCCCTGTCGCCGAGGCTCACGATGCCGAGGGGCGACGCCTCGATGAGAAGGTCGAGGAAATGGTTCTGCTCCCTCACCCTCAGCGCCTCGACCTTGAGACGGGCCACGATGTCGTTGAAAAGATTGATTATCCTGTCGGCGTCGGGCTGTCCCACCGGGGCGAGGCGCGAATTGTAGTCCTGCTCGCGCAGCAGGTCCATGCCCATCGCCATCACCTGCGCCGGACGCACCAGACGCGAGTAGAGCAACATACCTATGACAGCGAGCAGCACTATGCCACCTTCGGCGGCAAGCACCTTCAGCGTCAGGCCGAACAGCAGCGGCAGAGCCACACCCATGCCGAAGATGGCCAGATAGAGCAGCGTGAATATCAGTGTCGCACTCATGGCTGCAGTCCGAATTTCTCCATACGCCTGTACAGCGACTGCCGCGTGATTCCCAGAGCCGACGCCACCTGCGACAGATTGCCGCCGCAGCGTGCTATGGCATCCGATATTGCCTTGCGCTCCATCTCCTCGAGGGTCAGCGCAGTCTCGGCCACAGGCTCGGGGGCCGGTCGCGCCGCCATGGCTGACGTTGACGAGTGGGTCAGTGCCTTGCGGACATCTTCGGGGGTGATGCGCCCGGTCTCGGTCATTATGACAAGACGCTTCACGAGATTCTGCAGCTCGCGTATGTTGCCCGGATACGGCTGCTCCTCGAGCATACGCATCGCCTCGGGGGTGACGGTGACGTCATCGCCCGCAAAATGTCTCACCAGCAGGGGTATATCCTCGCGTCTCTCGCGCAGAGGTGGCATGTGGAGTGTGATGAGGTTGATGCGGTAATAGAGGTCTTCCCTGAACGCGCCCGAGGCCACCGCGGCGGGAAGGTCGACGTTGGTGGCGCACACCACCCGGATGTCGACACGGCGGGGATGGCTCTCGCCGAGACGCTCGAAGGTATGTTCCTGCAGCACACGCAGCATCTTCACCTGACACGAGGCATCGAGATCACCTATCTCATCGAGAAAGATGGTGCCGGAGTCGGCTGTCTCGAAACGCCCGGCCCTGTCGGAGTCGGCGCCGGTGAAGGCCCCCCGGGCATAGCCGAACATCTCGCTCTCGAAAAGCGAGCGTGCCAGACCGCCGAGGTTAACCGCCACGAAAGGACGCTCGCGGCGACGGCTCAGGCGATGGATGGCCCTTGCAAGTAGCTCTTTGCCTGTACCGTTCTCGCCGGTTATCAGCACCGGGGCATCTGTGGGAGCAGCCTTGCGTGCGGCCTCGATGACAGCCCGGAGCGCATCGCTCCGACCGATGATTCCCTCGAGGGCCTCGGCATCGGTCTCGGCAGGAGCCGGAGCATGGCCGCACGACAGCGACAGTGCCGTCTCCACACGCGAGATGAGGTCACGGTTATCCCAGGGCTTGGTGACGAAATCCATCGCACCCCCCTTGACACCCTCGACCGCCAGTGGGATGCTCCCCCACGCCGTCATGAGTATCACGGCCACCTTCGGCATCAGCACCTTGACCTTGGCCAGCAGCTCCAGGCCGTCGCGACCTGTAGTCGACGACGTATAGTTCATATCCATCAGCATCAGGTCTATGGCCTCCCCCTCGCCTCTGAGCGAGGCGCGCACGGCGGCAAGCGCCTCGGCCTCGCCCGAAGCCTGCGCCACCGTATGGCCACGCCGCTTCAGCAGCATCGCCAGCGACAGCCTCACCGCCGCATCGTCGTCTATGACAAGTATGTGTGACATAGCAAAATCCATTATCAGGCCTATAGGTCTTATAAGTCCTATAAGGCTTATAGGCCGCATATATTCTTGCAAATTTACAACTTTCCATTCAATAATGCCCACCATTCTCCGTTAAAATCTATATGAACAGGACGATAGCAACCATTCTATATATCCTTCTGCCGTTGCTGGCGCTGACGTCGTGCGGGGGTGCCAAGCTCAAGACCGCCGACGAGCAGATGGCACGCGGCGAGTATTTCGACGCATCCAAGACATACCGTAAGATATACAACAAGCTCAAGCCCCGCGAACAGCGAGCCGAGCGCGCCGAGGTGGCCTACAAGATGGCCGAGTGCCACCGTCAGCTCGGACAGGACGCCCGCGCCGCCGCCGCATATCAGAACGCCCTGCGCTACGGATACCCTGACAGCACAATACTGCTCAGGCTCGCACAGTCGCAGCACGGGCAGGGTCAGTACGCCCTGGCCGTGAAGAGCTATGAGGAATATCTGGCCAAATATCCCGGCGACGCACTGGCCGAGCGCTCGCTGGCCGGAGCCCGCAAGGCAGCCGAGATAAAGAAGAACAAGACACGCTATGTGGTGCGCAACGCCACCCTGTTCAACTCGCGCCGCTCGGACTTCGCCCCGATGTTCAACGGCGACATACTCTATTTCACCACAACCAACGAGAAGGTCAAGGGCACCAACCGCAGCGAGATCACAGGCATGAAACGCTCGGACATCTGGATGGCCCGCAAGAACGAGCAGGGCGCATGGCAGAAACCCGAGCCCGTCGAGGGTGAGCTAAACTCGGAATGGGACGAGGGGATATGCTCTTTCTCGCCCGACGGCTCGACCATGTACCTGACCCGCGCCATACGCAAGCCCGGCTCTAACACCGGCACCGAGATACACACCTCGCAGCGCAGCGACGCCCAGTGGAGCGCTCCTGTCAAGTTTGAGGTCATACCCGACACACTCTCGTCATACGGCCATCCCGCCGTCTCCCCCTCGGGCGAATGGCTCTATTTCACATCAGACATGCCGGGCACCGGGGGCAAGGACATCTGGCGCATCAACCTGCGCGAGCGCGCGGGCAGCCTCGAGAACCTCGGCGAGGCCATCAACACTCCCGGCGACGAGGTGTTCCCATATATGCTCACCGACTCGGTGATGTATTTCGCATCCGACGGCCACCCGGGCCTCGGAGGACTCGACATATTCCGCGCCACCCTCTCGCCGTCGGGCGGATGGCTGGTCGAGAATATGGGTGCCCCCATAAACTCCGAGGGAGACGATTTCGGCATCACATACGCCAATCCCGGGCGCGAGGCGGGATATTTCAGCTCTAACCGTGGCGACGGACGCGGCTATGACCACCTCTACTCGTTCGAGCTCCCCGACCTCAAGGTGACAATCTCTGGCTGGGTGCTCGACAAGGACGAGGAGCCGGTGCCCAACGCCGTCATCCGCATCGTAGGCAACGACGGCTCTAACCAGAAGACCATAGCCCGTAACGACGGGTCATTCTCGTTCCCCCTCGAGCGTGGCGTGAGCTATGTCATGCTGGCCGGTGCCAAGGGATACCTCAACGCACGCCAGCAGTTCACCTCTGACACAGCCGAGGAGGATGCCGAGTATGGCATCGACTTCATCCTCGCCTCCATCAACAAGCCCAACATCGTCGAGAACATCTTCTATGACTTCGACAAGGCCACGCTGCGCCCGGAGTCGTGCGCCGCGCTCGACTCGATCTCGCAGATGCTGCGCGACAACCCCAACATCACCATCGAGATGGCCTCGCACACCGACCGCCACGGCACCGACGAATACAACATAGCCCTATCGCAGCGCCGTGCCGACTCGGTTGTCAACTACCTCATATCCTCGGGCATCCCCGCGGCACGTCTGCAGGCCCAGGGCTATGGCGAGTCCCGCCCCAAGACCGTCACCAAGCGCATCTCGCGCCAGTACCCCCAGTTCCCCGAGGGTCAGGTGCTCGACGAGGAATACATCCTTACCCTCACCCCCGAAGACCAGGAGATAGCCGACCAGATCAACCGCCGCACCGAATTCCAGGTCCTCTCCATGGACTATCAGATGTACTGACCTCCCGGAGGGCGGGAGTTCTTCACGGCCGCATCGGTTAATGCGATAATACTATTGTTTATTCAGGCTATCCTCTATCTCTTCAATTCTTGGGAGCACCGATGCCACATCATTAAATAGTTTTTCAGTCTCATACTGGGCAATACCCATAGGCTGAGTTATCCCCCGCAAGGCAAACTCGGCCTTTTTATTACTCTTATTACGACATAGGAGCAAACCGATTGTAGGATTATCCGCGTCCGTCCTGAGATATTCATCTACAGCCGAAATGTAAAAATTGAGTTTGCTGACAAATTCGGGCTTAAATTCCACAGCTTTCAGTTCAATAACGACATAGCAATGCAACTGAAGATGATACATCAGTATGTCAATGTAGTAATCATCGCCATCGACCACGATGTTGTACTGTCTGCCGACAAAAGCAAATCCCCGACCCATCTCCATCAGGAAATCTGTCACTCTTCTTGCTAACTCTTTCTCTACATCCAGCTCATGTTGCAGTGCGAGTGTACCGATGAAACTGAAATTATAAGGATCCTTGAAAGCATATCTCGCCAAATCAGACTGGAAATCCGGGAGGGTGGTATCGAAATTATTGATTGATTTTCCCACCCGCTCCATGTAGCCATTTCCAATCTGGCTCATCATCGTATCGCGGCTCCAACCGTTTCTTGCTGTCTCGAGTATGTAAAAGGCCAAAGCAGCCTCCTCTTTGATTTTAGATGCCATAGAAATATGATGATACCATGTCACCATAGTTAAAGGCACCTCTATATAATCTTTGCCATGTGCTAATTTTGCAAGTGCGACTTGCGAGATTGGCTTATCAGTAAATTTAGCAAGCGGCACTTGCAAAATCGGGAAATCAGGATATGTAGAAGCAAACCTCTTCATATATCCTAAATTGCGCTCGGAGTATCCACGGTCATCGGGGAATTTAGCTGAAAGGTCTTTTGAAAGTTGCGAAATAACTTGTGCGCCCCATCCCTTCTCCTTCTGCTTGGCTAAGATGTCATTACCGATATTCCAATAAAGCTGGAGCATGTCAGCATTGACGTGAAGGACCGACTCAAGTTTCATTGTTTCGATCATCGCCTCAATCCGTCTACGCCACTCTTCATAGCCGGCCGGCATGGCAGCTGTCTTTTCTGGTTTCATATTTGCAAAATTACAAAAAATATTTATCAGACAAACCCTTGCACAAATTTATATGACCTCGCATACTGACCGCGGCGGCACATGACAGTTGACTTNNTGTCATGTGCCGCCGTATCATAATATACTGTGATATAATGTCGCAGCACGAGGCTAAAATAAGACATATTGTTTCCAAAAGTGACAAAATTGTTTTGATTTGTATTGCATTTCACCCGATTATACAAATTAATTTTGCATCCGTAACCAACAGATGGTGTCTATATAGGACCAACACCAGAGTATAAACCTTAATGATTGCCTTTTGCTTATGAAGAGAATCCTCATCACATCTATCGTCTGGCTTGCGACAGCCACATCGTTTGCGGCTGTCCCAGATATAGGAGGGGCCTACTGGACCACAGCCCGCTCACTATATACCGAAAACGCCGAGGCCAATATTCTGGATGGCAAAGTGACCAAATATCGGGTGGACCTGAACCTGACCGATGACACAGCGTACATATCAGGCCTGATGAATGTAGCTTCATTCGCCAATGAAGACCTGCTGGAGACATATCAGGTCACCGGCAAGTACAATCCCGAAAACGGGACTGTCACCATCGCCACACCATACACATCGGAATACAGCGAGATAGGGAGATGCGCACGCTTAGCCAAAATCAGATACAATGGCGACGAGGAATACACGGTTGTGCTGCTGTGCGGCCATCTCGTAGACTCAGACCTCAATCTTGAGGATGAGCTTGTGCTCAGTCTTGATGATGACGGCACGACCCTCAGGCCACAATGCACAATGGTGGCCTACTGTATCAATGAGAACGAGGAGAACAACCGCTTTCTTGACATCTCTGTCACATCCAGACTACGCAAGATGTCTGACTCGCCACAACTTGACACCTATGTCTCGGAAATCGACTTCTCGAACTATTTCGTATGCGTAGGTTCGCGCCCCTCGGTTCCACTCACACTGCTGAATTCCTGCCTTTCGCCTGTGACATACAGGCTCGTATGCGACAACCCGGAAGTCGAGATTTCAGACGCATCCTCTACAATAGAGACAGGAGAAAGCGAGACGGTGGACATAACACTCAATCCCTCGGCTCCCAGCACTATCAGCACTGTCGTGAAGGCACTCGATAAAAACGGCAACATTCTTCTCGAGCTTCCGCTGACCACTACCGTCAACATCAGGCCAAGCTATTCAAAAATTGTAAAGGAAGGCACGATAGACTTTGAGGTCCTCACCAACTATCCCTGGACTATGGAACAGCGTGACGGCGAGGACGTGGCTGTATCAACCAACATAGGTTCCAACACAAACTCTGTGCTGACTGCCAACGTACAGGTTCCCGCCGGACATACAGCGCTTCTTTCATGGGAGGCCGGAATGGAGTCCAAGTCGCCCAACGGGCTGGTCACCAGGCTCGACGGCAATATCTTCTCGTCAGAGCTCACCTCGTCCACAACAGGATATAAGGACCTGTCTGATGCCACGATACTCCGTCCCGGACGTCATGTATTGGAATTCGACAACTCAATACTGCTCGACTGGTACAACGATTACGGATATATCGACACACCTCTGCGCTCTTATGTCAAGGCATTGCGTTTCGACACCAGGGCCGATACTCCATCAAGAGTCGAAATTCCGGTCAGGACACTGGATTTCGGCACACTATATCAGGATGTCTATCCCATGGTGGCCCAACTGCCTCTATCCGTCTTCAACCTTGGCACATCCCCACTCGAGATTACAGGTTTCAGCGGTTCCTCCATATTCTCCGGCAGGAGTGAGAATGGCCGGATCGCTCCCCTCTCCCAGGGAGCCGTCTCAATCACCCTCGACGCAGAAAGCCGTGGTGATTTCAACGACGAGGTTACAATAAAGACCTCAGCCGGCGACCTGAGAGTATCCTGCCACGCCAACCTCATCCCGCTGCCTACAGACTATTCGTCGGTCGTGAGAGAAGGCACATTCTCATTCAACACCTCCATGAACTATCCCTTCATCACCAGAGACCGCATGGTGACAAGCGGCACGGCACATATGCCTATAGCCGAGGATATGAATTCGTGGCTTGAGGCAACCTTCATTATCGGCGAGGGTGAGGAAGGTACCCTTTCGTGGGAAGCACGCAACAGCTCGTGGGACTACTACTATTTCCTCGACACTGCCATGTTTACCGACGGCACCGTGATAACCGTCGACGGAACTTACAGGCAGGAATATGTCGGAGAGAGCGATGCCTCAAGCTCAACATTTACGGAGTGCCCCCTCACTTTCGGGCCCGGACGCCACACAGTGCGTTTCGATTACCAGAAGAAATCCAGCGACATATATACGGATGGCCGTGACTGTTTCATGCTCAGCGCCCTGGCGCTCAATATCAAGGGGGCGTCCATAGACCGTGTTGGCATTGACGAGGATTACGGGAATGGAGCGACATACTACACAGTTGACGGACATAGGCATACCAAGGCTGTACGCGGCATCAACATAGTGAAACGCGGCAACACCGTATCGAAAATAATAGTAAAGTAAAACCACGATTCTTATGAACGTAATTTCAAAAATCCTGGCCTGCAGCACCCTCTTGGGCATGAGCGCTGTAGCCGGTGCGGCAGACCGTGACTTCACTCAGATAGTAGCCCAGGGCGAATTCACATTCGACGAGATGGGCTCGACCTGGGAAGTAAGGTCAGACATCACAGGGATGCCGGTGGCCGCATCTACAAACAATGAGAAAGACTCAAGCTCAAAACTGATATTCAGTGTCACAGTGCCTGAAGGCGAGAAAGCGGTGCTCTCATACACGGCAGTCATCGAGGCCAAAGTTCCCAACGGACTGGCCATGTTTCTGGACGACGGGAGTCTCGGCAACTATATGAACAACGAGACCCGCGACGAGTGTGTGGTACCCGTCAGCGTGGAGCTGGAGAGCGGCACACACACCATAGAGCTCGTGCACTGGATTACCATAGACCGTGTGGCCAGCGGAAAGCAGGAAGATGTAGACCGCAGCTACATCTATGGTCTGTCGCTCGCTCCGGCCTCTCTGGCCGAGAACGAGGCGGCACTTCTTGACCCTACCGTCAATTTCGGATATGTCTACATCAAGGACAAGCCGCAGACTGTGACCAAAGAAATCCGTCTCATCAACAAGGGAACCAACCCCTTGTCAGTGACCGGCATCAGCGGAACCGATGGTTTCGGAGGCGAGATACCTTCTGCCAGAGCAGATACTGGCGAGGAATTGTCTGTCAAACTATCCTTCACCGCCTCGCAACCCGGTGAATTTACCGGCACAATAACCCTAGGCACCACGGCCGGAGAATTTACAGTAGAATGTAGCTCTAATGTAGCCCGGCTGGGCAAGGACGTTGTATATTTTACCGGATTTGAGACAGGCATGGACGGCTGGACACTCCGTGACGCGGATAACGACGGACGCAACTGGATGCTATCCTCCGCACTCACCTCAGACAGGATGGTCCTCACACCCTATGAAGGGAGCGAAGCTGCAGCGTCGCACGGCTGGGATCCCGAGACCGGCATGATGTTCTCGCCCGAAAACTGGATGATATCACCGTCCATTGAGATTCCCGAGACAGAAAAGGCAACGCTGACATTCCAGACAGCCGACAATGATTATGGCGAAAGCTATCAGGTGATGGTGTCGCTCAACGGGCCCGATGCCGACGAATCGGATTTCACACAGGTATATGATGGATACCAATACAGCCAGCCATGGCATGAAGTGAGCGTAGACCTTACGGAATATGCAGGCAAGACCGTCAACATCGCATTCCGCCACAACTATTCCAACCAATGGCTGATGATAGACAATATCATGATAACCGCAGACGAAAACTCGGGAATCGAGTCCATAACCACGAATCCTGAAATCGAATCCATAGAGTATTTCCGGCCCGACGGCAGACGGACCTCTGCAGCATCGGACGGAATAGTGATAACCGTCACGACATATAAAGATAAATCTGTCAGCGTCAAGAAGAAAATCGGCACGGCCGTGCATTGACCCCGACAAAGACATTTGCCATATTTCCCCTTACGACATGTGCAAATGGGAAGGTAGCCTCTCCACCTCTCGACAGGCTACCTTCTTTTTTCCACTATGATTCTACAACAACATAGACTGTGGCTGGGGGGTTTATTTAGGTATCAGGGCCTCAGACCGTTTCATGGTATCGGCGGGGGCAAAGATACAGTTCAACTCGTTCGACCAGTCATACGACAACTATAACATCACCTATGGCCTGAGCGTGGCATATATGTTCTGATGTTAACATAAATTATAGCCACTGAGGTGGGTGGGGGTTGGCTGTTTGACAATTAATGTATAACTTTGCACCGAGTTTCGGCGTCCCACGGGGGACATCCGTGCAAACATCCATACAGTCAACCGCTTGAGTAAAACTCACATTTATATTATCATGCTGGTGCTCCTGTGTGCGGCAAGCATGGGCGCGGTCTCGCGTCCGGCCTTGTCGGCGCAGGTGCCCGTCGTGGCCGACCCGGCCGTCATCGCCGCCGATACCACGGCACGCCCCGATGTCCCGGCAGAGCCTGCCGACACCACGGCTGCGGAGGCGCCCGACACGCTGGCTCGTCCCGTGACAGTGCGCCACACGGCGTCGACCGACACCACACGGCGCACCCGACTGAGCCGCACCCGCATACGCCCGCAGAAGGACTCGACCAAAATCGTACGCCTCAAGGTAGACCTCGACAACCCTGTCGATTTCCAGGCTCAGGACTCACTTGTGCTCGTTGGCCGCGACCTCGCATATATGTACGGCCAGAGCCAGGTGGTGTATGGCGACATCAAGCTTGATGCCGACGAGATAAAGATGAACCTCGACAGCACCACGGTCTATGCCGTCGGCACGGTCGACTCGCTTGGCGAGGTCAAGGGCTCGCCGGTATTCGACGACAACGGCACGACATACGAGGCCAAAACGATGACCTATAATTTCGACACCGAGCACGGTTTCATCACCGGTGTAGTGACGCAGCAGGGCGAGGGATACCTGACCGGTGGGCGCTCGAAGAAGGTCGACGAAAACACGTTCTATATCGAGAACGGACGCTATACAACCTGCGATGACCACGATGACCCACACTTCTACCTGCAGCTGACCAAGGCAAAGGTGCGTCCGGGCAAGGATGCCGTCGTGGGCCCGTCATACATGGTGCTGGCTGGACTGCCCCTGCCGCTCGCCGTGCCCTTCGGCTATTTCCCCTTCTCAGACAAGTATTCGTCCGGCATAATCTTCCCGACATTCGGCGATGACTATAACCGAGGCTATTATCTCAGCAACGGCGGATATTATTTCGCCATCAACGACAACATCGACCTGGCCCTGACCGGCGAGATTTACACACTCGGGTCGTGGGGACTGAGGGCGCAGTCGGCATACCTGAAGCGATACAAGTATTCGGGCTCGTTCAACATATCGTATCTCAAGACCATCACGGGCGACAAGGGTATGCCCGACTATTCTAAGTCGACCAATTTCCAGGTGCTCTGGAACCACTCGCAGGATGCCAAGGCCAACCCGAACCTCAATTTCTCGGCCTCTGTCAACTTCACTACCTCGGGCTATTCGCGCAACGACCTCGGGTCCTACTACTCGAACTCGTTTACCGAGAACACCAAGAGCTCGACGGTCAACATGACATACCGCATCCCCAACTCCAAGTGGTCGCTGTCAACGACGGCCAACGTCTCGCAGCGCTCGCAGGACTCGACGCTCAATGTCTCGTTTCCCAACGTCACCATCACCATGTCGCAGGTCTATCCATTCAAGCGCAAGAGGGCGGTGGGCGCCGAGCGTTGGTATGAGAAAATAAAGATGTCATACTCGGGCCAGTTCAACAACTCGCTGACAGCCAAACAGGATGTTTTCTTCAAGAAGAGCCTCATCAAGGACTGGCGAAACGGCATGAAGCACTCGATTCCTGTCTCGGCCACGTTCAACGTATTCAAATATTTCAACATCACCCCCTCGCTCAGCATCACCGACAGGATGTACACCACCAAGGTGCGCCGCCAGTGGGATCCCAACGCCTCGGCCGAGGTGCTCGATACCACATACAGTTTCTATAACGTGTGGGATTTCTCGGGCTCCGTATCGGCATCGACCAAGGTCTACGGTTTCTTCCAGCCCATGAAATTCCTTGGCGACAAGGTGAAGATGATACGCTGGGTAGCCACCCCGTCGGTGTCGTTCTCGGCATCGCCCGACTTCTCGTCGCCGTTCTTCGGATATTACGGCTCGTATGAGTACAGGGACGCACGCGGACAGATGCAGACCAGAAAATACTCGATGTTCCCTAACAGCCTCTTCGGCGTGCCGGGACAGGGCAAGTCGGGAACGGTGAGCTTCTCGCTGTCAAACAACCTCGAGATGAAGGTGCGGTCGGACAACGACTCGATCGGCGAGAAGAAAGTGTCGCTGATCGAGAATTTCTCGCTGTCGCAGAGCTACAACATGGCCGCCGACTCGATGAAATGGTCAAACCTCAACACCTCGATAATGCTGCGCCTGGTCAAGAATTTCAACCTCAACCTGTCGGCCACATGGGACGTGTATATGTACGGACTCAACTCTGCGGGTATGCCCGTGCGCATCAACAAGCTGCGCATCGCCAACGGCAAGGGCTGGGGCAAGCTCTCGAGCACGGGCACATCGTTCAGCTATACGTTCAACAACGACACCTTCAAGAAATGGTTCGGAGGCGGCGACAATAAGGACGACGACAAAAACAAGGACAACGAGAGCGAGAGCCAGGAGTTTGCCGACGACACATCCGACTACGAACCGCCGCAGTCCGGCACGTCCAACAAGAAGAAAAACGGCATACAGATAGGCAAGAACGGATATATGGACTGGAGCGTGCCCTGGAACCTGACGTTCAACTACTCGGTCAACTACGGTTACGGCGAGTTTGACTACAAGAAGCTTGAGTACAAAGGCAAGATTACGCAGAACCTCTCGTTCTCAGGCAACATCCGTCCCACCTCCAACTGGAACATCGGATTCTCGGCCTCGTATAATTTCGACACCCACAAGCTGGCATATATGAACTGCAATATCTCGCGAGACATGCACTGTTTCACCATGCGCGCCAGCTTCGTGCCAGTCGGCCCGTACAAGAGCTACAATTTCCACATCTCAGTCAAGTCGTCACTCCTCGCCGACCTCAAATACGACAAACGCTCCTCCCTCTCCAACGGCGTGAAATGGTATTGATATAGTACCGAATCTCCTTCATTTCCTTCATTTCCTTCATTTCTTAAACTCTAAATTATTTTTAGACGTTTAAATTTTGAAGGAATATAATAATTTATTATATTTGCATCAGAAAAAGCAACGCCCTACTTTCTTGTAGGGAATAGGCCGCTTACGAGCGGCTTTTTTTTTGACATGGAACGACAGAATAAAAGGGTAACATTCTATATAGACGGTTTCAATTTCTATTTCGGATTGAAACGGAGCAAGAGAACTGATGCCGCATGGCGACGGTTCTATTGGATTGATATGGTCAAGCTCTGCGAGAGTTTTCTCGGAGAAGGCCAGGTTCTGGAGAAAGTCATATACTTCACAGCATCACCCTTGAGCCCACAGAAGAACAGTCGCCAAAGCGCTTTTCTGAATGCCAACAAACTAATTAATGGCGATAAATTTGAGATTGTAAGAGGTAAATATTTGGAAAAACATATAATATGTCCGTATTGTAATGGGGATATTTCTCGCCCCGAAGAAAAGAAAACAGATGTCAATATCTCAATCCGCATGATCGAGGATTGCGTGATGGGAACAACCGATATTGTCTCACTCGTCAGTGCAGACAGCGATCTTGTCCCGCCATTAGAGTTGATAGAGCGTCGTTTTCCCGATATTGGCATAAAAGTATATTTTCCACCGTCAAATTTCAGCAATGACATCAAGGATAATCTCATCCATCATCGAAGCAAACCTGTATTGATGATAAAGAATATCCGTAGATTCCAATCCTCCATAATGCCGGACATTGTATCAAAAGATGGAAAAGCATATTCCATTCCGGAAAAATGGAAATAAGGAATAATCATATTACATTCGCGCTTTGAGGGTCACTGCACACCAAGTGCTGTCCCCATCGTTGTCGGATCTCCTTCTGCGGCCTGACGCAATATCTCGGACGGGCGGGCGGTATTGAACTCGACAATCTTTCCGTCAGGGTCAATCAGTATGTATGTGGGAAATATTCCCTGCAGATAGCAGGCGTCAGATTTCCGTCTGTCGAGTATAAGGTTCCTCCCGGTCAGGGAGTGTCGGGTGACGAAATCCTCGAGCTTGCGTCTGGAGGGACTGGAAGCACACACTGTCACAAACTCTATCTTCTCTAACGCAGGTCCAAGCCACTCCTTGAGAGCGGGCATGATACCAAACTCGGCAATACAGGGACGGCACCCGAAATCCCAGAAATCAAGATACAGATATTTGCCCCTGAAGTCTCCGAGAGAGAATGAGCCGCCATCGGTATCCCGGAGGGAGAGCTGGGGGGCCTGTTCCCCCGCTGCAATCCGTGCCATTGCAGGTGCCATAGCAGCCACAGCCTCCCTTATGTCCGGCTGTGAGAGGTGGGGATATAGTCTCTTCACATAGGCGGAGGCTTTCTCAGGTCCTTCATAACGTGCTGTAAGGTCGATGGTCTTGAGGACAAGCCAGTCGGCCATGAGCCCGGATGGAACCATCTTACGCCACTCCTTACTGCGGGCGACCGGGTCGTCGTCCCCGGTGTGTGTCTGGATATAATTGAATACAAAACGGCGATAGGGATCGTATGTGAGCCATCGGTCTTCATATCCCGCAAAATCATACCCCACCATCGGGCTCCACGCCATGAGCGCGAGAGGGCCAAACTCGGCCCGGAGCCGGAAATATTCCATGCTCCGGGGCTCTCCGTGGGTGGCGACAAAGGTATCAGTGACATTACGGTAGGTCTCGACATACTCACCGAGCAGACGCACTGATTCATTGTAAAGCGAGTCAGAGGCATTGCACCTATAAGCATGCGCTGCCTCGCTGAAGGCCCTGTATTTCTTTGATGTCCGTTCGCCCAACGTCATGGCAAGCATCAGGTCGAGATTCGCCCCTCGGTCGGGCGACGAGATGTCAAAATTCTTCTCGCCTATCTCGAGCTCTATCGTGTCGCCCTGACATACAGGCACATTTACCGTACCCCCGAGATATAGGTAAAGTTCCTCACAGCGACCGCGCATAGGTACGGTCATGTCGAAACGCCCCTTGCGGTCGGCCCGAAGCTCATACCCCCGGTTCTTCACCGGGTCAGAGACCGCAAACCTGACCATACCTCCCCATCGCGGAGACATCCTCCCCCTGAGTACAAAGCTCCCCTCGTCCAGCAGCGACACAGCCATGCTGTCTCTCGGCTGATACCCAAAAGCATAGCCGCAGAAAGCGACGAGGGATAGGGTCAGCATAAGAAGGAAGGGTCTTTTCATGGTATGGCACTAAAATTTTCGTTCGACTACAAAATTAGGTCACAATATCCTCAAATCAAAACAGATTCCCGGCATTAATATTTTTTAACCATAACAAAAACCCCGTCACAGATGGCGGAGGCTTGATATATACTGTCGGGAATCAGTTGGCCATGAGGTTACGGGGATGATATAGCCATCCGCGGAATCCCGGACCGAGGCGCCGCACACAGTCGTGCCATACGCTGTCGCCATCGCCACGCAGCAACTCGCGGCCCGACACCATTGGCGACACGGCCCATACACGCTTTGACACCTCTTCCTCGAGCTGACCGGGACTCCACCCGCTATAGCCCATGAAAAACCGTATGTGACCCTCGACATCATATCCGTCGTTGATTATGCCGAAGAGGGTATCAAAGTCACCGCCAAGCCAGAGGTTGTCGCCCACCCGGCGCGTCTCGGGTATGAGGTCGCCAAGAGTGTGCATGAAATACAGCCTGTCGCTCCCCACGGGGCCACCGCAGTAGACCGGGATAGGCTCCTTGACCTTTACGCCATCGACCACTTCCTGCAACTTATACTCGGTAGGGTTGTTTATCACCACCCCCATAGCCGACACAGGTGGCTCGTAGTCGACGAGCACCACCACCGCATGGTTGAAATAAGACTCCTTGAGAAATGGCTCGGCCACAAGCAGCGTCCCCACTCCGGGCTCGACGCCTGTCGATATGTCTATGTCGAAGAGCAGTGATTTACGTTTCATAATGCCTTTTTATATTAAAACCCCGCCACAAAGGTATATTATTACCGAATGAGTGTTAAAAACATTTAAAATTAGAATGAAGAGTATTATTACGAGCGGAATGGCGTCCGCCAGGACGCAGACACGTCTCTATTATGGCCCCTACAAATATAGAGGGCAAAAGGTCGGGGGAATTGGAAAAAAATTCGTAACTTTGCGCTCTCAAAGACAAGGTACATACCGCTCTCCGGCAAATCATACGGAAAAAAGATTGTAACATCAATATATGGAATGGTTAATTGACCTCATCGGCCCCGGCCACACCGAACTGGCCAGCACACTGGTGCTGTACTCGTTCGTGATAGCTGCCGGTATTTTTCTGGGTAAGCTCAAGATAGGGGGGATATCCCTCGGAGTTACCTTCGTACTGTTTGTCGGAATCCTCATGGGACATTTCGGTTATATCGTCAACCCCGAGGTTCTGAAATTTGTCCGCGAGTTCGGTCTCATACTCTTCATCTTCGCCATAGGCATACAGGTGGGTCCGGGCTTCTTCTCGTCGTTCAAGAAAGGTGGCGTGCTGCTCAACGCCCTTGCGGTGCTCATCATCCTGCTCAACGTGGGCATCGTGCTTGCCATCTTCTATATCGACGGCAACACCTCGATTGCGGCCCTTGTCGGCGTGATGTCGGGTGCCGTGACCAATACCCCGGGTCTGGCCGCCGCCCAGCAGACAGCCGGCACCACCGAGGCCATCAATACGATGGCTATGGGATATGCCGCAGCCTATCCCCTCGGCGTGGTCGGCATCATCCTGACCATGCTCATCATCAAGGCTGTGTTCAAGATCAATCCCGAGGCCGAGATACGCGCCATCGAGGACGAGATTGAGAGCAGCCAGCAGAAGCCCCTCATCGTGAGCTATGAGGTGACAAACCGCCTCATTGACGGCAAGACCCTCTTCGAGCTGCATCAGGTGCTCGACTGCGACTTTGTGGTGAGCCGACTCATGGGAGCCGACGGCAAGGTGATAATCCCCACCTCGAAGACCGAGCTCCATGTGGGCGACAAGATCTTCGTGGTGCTCGCACCCTCGGACGCCATGAAATTCACCTCGGTCATCGGCCATCAGATAGAGATGGACTGGGAAGAGGTACAGAGCAAGGTCATCTCTCGCCGCATCGTCGTGACACAGAGCAAGTATAACGGCACACCCCTCGGCGCGCTCAGGCTCCACACCGCCTATTCGCTCAACTGCACCCGCGTCAACCGTGCCGGTGTCGACCTGCTGGCTTCTCCGGCCCTGCGTCTGCAGATAGGCGACCGTCTTGTGGTGGTAGGTGACCCCAACGACATCGAGCGCCTTGCCGTGCGTCTGGGCAACTCGATGAAGCGCCTCAACCAGCCTAACCTCATCACCATCTTTGTCGGCATCCTCTTCGGTATCATCGTCGGCAGCATCAACGTGGGCTTCGGCATGAAGCTCGGTCTCGCGGGCGGCCCGCTCGTGGTTGCCATCCTCCTGAGCCGCTTCGGATACAAGTTCAAGCTCGTCACCTATACCTCGTCATCGGCTTCACTGCTGATGCGTGAGCTTGGCATCTGCCTCTTCCTTGCTTCGGTAGGCATATCATCGGGCGCAGGCTTTGCCAAGACAGTGTTCAACACCACAGGTATGTGGTGGGTCATCTGGGGCTTCATCATCACCATGATACCCCTCCTGGTAGTCGGCCTCATAGCCCGTGGCAAGTACAAGATAAACTATCTCACCATCATGGGTCTGCTCTCGGGCGGCTGCACCGATCCCCCTGCCCTCGCCTATGCAAACAACTCGACAGGCTCGGACGCACCCGCTGTGGCATACTCGACAGTCTATCCTCTCACAATGTTCCTCCGCGTCGTGGCGGCACAGGCCCTGATATTGGCCCTGTTCTGACGCCGGGATTCATAGATAAAAATATCCGGGGGCTTGAGAT
>DAAQ01000049.1:32019-77093 GCA_001701225.1 Bacteroidales bacterium H5
ATCTCAAGCCCCCGGATATTTTGCCGCTCAATGAAACAGGAATCTCATATATTTCCTGATATGGATTATACCCGCGACGACCATCAGGAAACCGAGTTTACCATGCACGGCGCCGAGATGTGAGTGGGCATGGCCGTCAAGCCAGATGACTGTGGCTGCTATTCCGCTGACCGCTGTCAGAAGGAATATCCACCACAGTATGCGTGTCACCATATTGCGGTTCCCGGCAAAACGGGAGAACCAGTTGCCGTATCCGTAATGCAGGAATATATGATAGCCGGAGAGGATGGTCAGCACGATTCCAGCGATTATGTGGGCCCAGACTGACCACACATACCTGCCGGAGGTAGCCTCAAGCTGTATGCCGGAGGCCAGCATGACTACAAGGACAATCCCGAGCCACCTGTCACAGAGTTTGAGTTTCGTAACGGTTTTCATCTTTATATATTCTATGAAAAATCATCCCCACGGATACCCGCTCTCTGTGGACTCCCGTGGCGATTACATTTTTTCAGTTCTCCATGAACACCAGCCAGACGGCTATGATGAGCAGTGCGAAAGCAAGGAAATGGTTCCAGTGCAGGGCCTCTCCACGGAAGAACATTATGGTGAAGACCGTGAAGATGAGCAGCGAGATGACCTCCTGGATCACCTTGAGCTGCAGAAGGCTGAACGCGCCACCGTTGCCAAGATAGCCGTAGCGGTTTGCGGGAACCATGAAACAGTATTCCATCAGGGCTATGCCCCACGACATGAGTATGACGATATAGAGAGGAGTGTCAGAGGTGATGACCTTCATCTGCTGCAGCTTGAGCTGGCCGTACCATGCGAATGTCATGAAGATGTTCGAGACCACGAGGAGTCCCACCGTAAGCCATCCGTTCATAGCACGTCAGAAGGATGTCATTCGGGCCGACTTGTCGGGATTGGCGGTGAGGTGGTCCATCTTGCCGTCCTGGAAACGGTCTATAAGCTCGAGATACAGCACATTCTTGCTCTTTGACATCAGTGTGGCGCGTTTTAGGGGCTCCATATAGTCATTTCCGGCGGCAAGATAGTCGATGGTGGCAAGACGGTAATGGCGCTCGGGATCGATGGGCTTACCGCCGATGGTGGCCGAGTTCACCTTATGGGTCGAAGGGTCATACAGCACCTTTACATTCCCGCTCACGCCGTTACCCTCCTGCGCGGCCATCACTCCGAGATTCTCAAGCAGGTCAGAACCCTTGATGTCGAGTATAACTATCGAATTGTCAAACGGTGCGATGTCGATAATCTCACCCTTGGTCACAGGCCCCTCGGCGAGCGAGTTGCGTATCCCCCCCTTGTTCATTATCGAGAGGTCGACAGGCTTGCCGAGTATCTCCGACCCGGCCTCCATGACAAAATCACTGAGCAGGTTGAGCATCTCGGGCGACTTGCGGTCAAATTCGAAGGGGGAGTTGCCCACCACGAGCCCGCGCACCGAGTCGACCTTGTGCTTGTAGGGGGCGATGATGGCGGGAATCTCGGGGCCGACACGGCTGTCGAGGCGCGAGTCTACCGGGATGAGCTTCGCGCTCACCTTACCCGTGTTGAGGTCGATGTCGACCTCGCCCAGACGCGCTCCGGCATATCCTGTCTGCAGCACGGACACCGAATCACCCTCGGCATTGGCCACACGCCATGCGGGCTCGGCCTTGGCGGGGTCTACGGTGGTGTGCGAGTGGCCGCCTATGATGATGTCGATATCCTTTGACGCCTCAGCCAGCTTGACGTCGCTATAGTCGTTGTCATTGTCATAGCCGATATGGGTGACGGCGATGACGCGCTCGACGCCCTGAGCCTTGAGGCGCGCGGCCTCGGCGTTGGCGGCCTCGACGGCATCGTTATATTTCACCCCCTCGTAGTTGGGGCCCGAGACTATACCCTCCGGATTGAGGTTTATGCCTATGAAACCGACCTTATGGCCATTGAATTCCTTGACTACCGAGGGCACGAACAGACCGTCGAGCGTTGAACCCGTGAGGTCATAATTGGTGCTGAGGCGTGTGGCGTCAAGCTGCTTCCACTGTGCGGCCAGCTCGTCCATACCCTTGTCGAACTCGTGGTTTCCGAGAATCTGTATGTCATAGCCGAGGGCATTCATCAGCTTGCGCTCTACCTCGCCGTTGAACAGCGTGTAGTAAAGCGAGCCCTGCACGGCATCTCCGGCATCGACCAGCATGACATTCTGACGCACACCGCGCACGCTGTCTATGAGCACCTTGCGGCGCGCAACTCCGCCCATGTCGTGGCGGTCTGGCTCGATGGTCGAGTGGGTGTCGTTGGTGTGGAGTATCACCAGATGGTCGGCGTCGTCAGATGTGCCGCCTTTGTGGCACGAGGTGACGGCCATGAGCCCCGGCAGAAGGATCGAGGCAATAAGGATTCGTGATTTCATTGTATGTCGATGAGTTTGTGTGTCTGGAGCGAGAGGCGCCAGTGCGGATGGGCGAGTATGTATGCGACCGTCTCGGGGATATTGGCCCCGCTGCACGGCTGGAGGAAATAGTGCATGGCGTTGAACTGCGAGGCCACCTCGTCGGGGTCAGCCCCGGTGTAGACCACCTTGAGCTCGTCGATGCGGTCGAGCACGACCTCGCCCCCTTCTTTTGGCGAGCAGGTCACCCAGTCGATGTTGTCGGGCAGAGGATGTGTGCCGTTGGTCTCGATCTGCACATAGAATCCGGCGTCGTGAAGCACCTCGATCAGCAACCGGTCTACCTGCAGCGAGGGCTCGCCACCTGTTATCACCAGATGGCGCGAGGGATAGCCGAGCAGCGTGTTTACGAGGGTGTCAATCTCCATCGGCGTCGATGCCGAGTGGTCTGTGTCGCAGAACGGGCAGCGCAGGTTGCACCCGCTCAACCTCAGGAACACTGCGGGAGTGCCTGTATAATAACCCTCGCCTTGCAGCGAATAGAATATCTCGTTGACCCGGTATGCCATGGCTCAGTCCCTCTCGTAGCTTGCGGTGTTCCCCTCGCTCTCCTGCACGTCGACGCGCCAGCAGGTCGGTATCTGCTCGCATATCCAGCGGGCTATGTTCTCGGCGGTGGGATTGAATGGAAGGAGCTCATTGAAATTGCCGTGGTCAAGACGCGAGGTTATCGCCTCCTTGATGTGCGAGAAATCGGTCACCATGCCGTCGGCGTTGAGCTCGCGCGACTTGCAGTGTACGGTCACAATCCAGTTGTGCCCGTGCAGACGCGAGCATTTGCTCTCGTATGACAGCTCGAGACGGTGACAGCCCGCGAGCTCGAAACGTTTGGTGATATAGTACATTTTCTTCTCTATCTATTCTATCTGCTTGGCAGGGGTGAGTCCGTGACGTGCGCCTATCTCATACATCATGGCGATGGCCTCCTCGCGTGGGAAGGGGGTGCCGTTGTCGACATACCGCTCCACGGCTACCTCAAGTATCTCGTTGCGTATGGCACCTACCAGCCTTGAGCCTCCGATGCCGAACGCCTCCATGATGTCGTTGCCGTCTACGGGCGGACGCACGCTGCTGATCTCGTCACGCTGCTTGAGGTCGGCCAGCTTCGAGCGTACCAGCTTGAAGTTCTCGAGTATGCGCTTCACCTTCTCGCGGTTGCGCGATGTGACATCGGCCTCGCAGAGTGTCATCAGGTCCTCGAGGTCCTCGCCGGCGTATGTGATGAGGCGGCGCACAGCCGAATCGGTCACCTCGTCCTCGACAAGTGCCGTGGGACGCATGTGCAGCTCCACGAGCTTGACCACATAGTTCATCTTCCTGTCCTGAGGCAGACGGAGGGTGCGGAAAATCCGCGGGACCATCTTGGCACCGATGAAATTATGGTTGTGGAATGTCCACCCGGCCTTCTCGTCCCAACGCTTGGTGACGGGCTTGGCTATGTCGTGCAACAGTGCGGCCCAGCGCAGCCACACGTTGTCCGAGACGGCGGCCACATTGTCGACCACAGTCACGGTGTGATAGAAATTGTCCTTGTGTCCGCGTCCGTTCACGGTGTCAACCCCCTTCATGGCCGCGAGCTCGGGGAATATTATGGGGAGGAGTCCCGTGTCGAGCAGCAGGGTCAGGCCTACCGAGGGGCGTGGCGACTCCATTATCTTCATCAGCTCGGTGGCTATGCGCTCCTTGGTGATGATGCGTATGCGCTCGGCATTGCGGCAGATTGCCTCCTTGGTCTCGGGATATAGCTCGAAGCCGAGCTGCGAGGCGAAACGCACGGCACGCATCATGCGCAAGGGGTCGTCGCTGAATGTCACGTCGGGGTCGAGGGGGGTACGCAATATCCCGGCCTCCATGTCGGCAAGACCGCCGAACAGGTCGACAAGCTCGCCGAATCCGTTGCGGTTGACACGCACGGCGAGGGCATTGACCGTGAAATCGCGTCGCGAGAGGTCTTCGTCGAGCGTCGCAGACTCCACCTTGGGGTTGCGCGAGTTCTTTGAATACGACTCCTTGCGCGCGCCCACAAACTCGAGCTCGAGCTTGCCACGCTTGACCTGGGCGGTGCCATAGGTGCGGAATACGCTGAGATGCGCTCCGCGTCCCAGCAGATAGCTCACCTTCTCGGCCAGGCCGATGCCGTCGCCGACGGTTACGAAATCAAAATCCTTCGACGGACGGTCGAGGAACAGGTCACGCACACAACCGCCCACGGCATAGCACGGGCGGTCAAGCGAATCGGCAGCTTCGCCGATGGTATGGAAGACAGGCTTGTCGAGCAACGACACAACCTCGTCTATGGTTCTCAGATGATGTTCAGACATCGAGTTTCACAATCTCCTCGGGGGCCGGAGTCAGACACTCCACGCCGTCGCGTGTGACGGCATAGGTATTCTCTATTCCCACCGCCCCGACATGCGGAATCACAAATTTGGGTTCGAGGGCTATCACATTGCCCTCTTCTATCAGGTCTCGGCTGCGCGGAGCAATCACGGGCAGCTCGTTTATCTCTATGCCGACGCCGTGGCCGATGAATCCGGCATGCTGGCGATGGCCCATATAATATGCCTTCAGGTCGGCAGCCTCGACAATCTCCTCGGCGCGGCGCCACATATCCTTTGCCTCGGTTCCGGGACGCATCATATCGCAGAGCGCATGGTGTATGTCTATCGAGCATTGGTGGGCTTTCATGGCCAGGGGCTCGATGTCACCGAGCGCATAGACACGGGTCATGTCGGTCATATAGCCGTCATAATTGCCGTTCATGTCGACCATCACCGTCGTGCCGGGAGTGATTATGGTGCCGTCGGCCCCGACGGGAAGCGAGGGGTCGAGACCCGCGCCACCCATGGCGAAATCGTATGGCGAGGGGGCATCCGCATTCTCGCCCACAAGGATGTTGCCCATATAGAGCTCCATCGAGTCGCCACTGATACGGAACTGTCCCAGACACCCTTCGAGACGGCTCAGACGCTCAATCTCGACCTGCAGCTCTATGTCGGACATACCGGGACGGTAGAGGTGAGGTATGCGCGAGTAGACATGTACATGCTTGGTGCCCGAGCGGCGCAGCATCTCTATCTCGGCTGCTGTCTTCACGGCACGCACCTTGCGCATAAGGGCCGAGGCGTTGGCAATCTCTGCCCCGGGGAAGATGGCGGCCAGACGCAACGCAGACGAATATGGCACGGTGTCTACCTCAAGTCCGAGTTTCTGGGGAGCGGACAGTCCGACGGACTCGGCCATCTCCTCGGGCTTGCGGATATACACCACACCGTCACCGTTGAGCTCGACGGGGCGGCGGACGAAGAATATAGGCTCACCTTTCAGGGGTACATAGGCATATCCGGCATATACACGGCCCGTGAGGTAATACTTGTTGGCGTTGTCCGATATGAGGATTGCGTCAATCCCTGCGAGTGCCATGGCGGCACGTATCTTGTCAAGACGGAGCTCATGCTCCCCATGGCTGAGGAGCATGAGTGTCTTGCTGTCTTTTGGCTCTTTCATCTCAGTTGTCATTTATCATTCACCGCCAATCTGGTCGGGCGAGAGACGTGTCATCGTTATGACTGTCTTGCCGCTGTCGTCGCGCATCACAGCTTCCGATGGATTCGCGCCGCGCACTGCGGTGTCTACCTGCTCGAGAGCGAGGAGGAAGGCCTGCTCGGTGGCCATGTCGGGACACATCATGCGCGATGTGGCAAGATTCTTGAACTCTATGCCGTCACCCTTGTCGAGATTCACGACGACATCGCCGTTGAGAACATTGCACCCTGCGTTGCCGTGAATCTTGCACTCGTCGACATCAATGACAACCTTGACATCAGCCGAGGCCGGGACGGGATTGCCCTGGATGGCAGTGACCTTCCATGCGCCGTTCAGGAATGACAGGTTGCGGCTGCGCAGCTTCATCACCACATTGCCCGAGGCAATGAGGTCAAGATTCTCGGCATCGACAAGCCTGTATGCGGTGACAGTGTTGATGGCCACGTTTATGTCGTTCTCGTATGGTGCGTCGGGACAGGCCCTGAGCGACGAGATAAACTCTCCAGAGGGGCGGACTGCTGTTCCCGAGAACTGCCAGTCGCCATTGATATAGTTACAGCCGTTAAATCCTATGACACGCAGCATGTCGTCATGTCCGGCCACCTGCGCGAAGGTTATCTTGGGATGGTCCTCGCCGTTGATGACCACCTTCTTGCCGGCCACCTCGGTTATAGACCACTCTCCTATCAGGGCGTCGATAGCCGGAGTCTGCGATACCGGGACTGTCGTATTCTGTTTTTCTGAGGTCTGCTCCATCATATCTGTCTTGCCGGATACCGGTTTCTTGAAAACGCTACACGATGTAGATGCGAGCATCCCTGCGGTGACGAGGGCAAGCCCCATCATTGAAACTGTCTTCATATCTTGTCTTGTTTTTTGTGTTTGGTGAGACATATCTTTATAGACACAACACGCGGCGGGGGCCGATTGTGCGCTGTCTCACCGATGGAGACTGATATTTTTCAGCCGCCCTGCCTCAGAATACCTTTATGCTGGGTATATAGCGCTTTGGCTGACGCTTGAGGTCGATGAGGATAGAGTCGATGTGCGCGGCCGAATTGTTGATATTGTTGTAGAGGTCGGGAGAGTTGAGCAACAGTCCCAGCGACGAGTTTGTCGAGTTGAGCTGCGCGGTGGCCTCGTCGAGATGTGCGGTGATGCGGTTGATGTTGCGCATGGTCGAGTCGAGCGGCATGGTCTTGAGATCTTCCGAGACGGCGGCAAGAGCCTTTGACACATGTCCGAGGTCGCTCGAGATTTCTGCCACGTTGGCCATTGTGGCATGTGCGTTGCCCACTATGGCGGGGACGGCACCCATGGCGCGGTTGAGCTGGGCCGTAGTCGTCTCAAGGTTGGCCATGATGACGTCGAGACGCTTCACCGCACTGAGCAGCGCGGGGTCTGCGGCTACCTGTGTCAGCGCCACAACAAGCGAGTCGATATGCGGGGCTATCTGCATCACGGTAGGCATCAGCTCGGTCGACACCTTGTCCATGAGGCCGGCGCCCTCGACACCCTCGATTTTCGAGCCTACGGGGAGCATGGTCTGCGAGAGGCCCATCTGCAGCTCGACAGTCGAGGTGCCGAGCATATCAGTGACGATGACAGCCTTTGACCCCTCGGGCAAAACGAGCTTACGGTCGAGACTCAGCTCGACACGTACATGGCCGGGATTGTCATACTCGTAGGCTATGTCCCTGACCAGACCTACCTTATAGCCGTTGAGGGTTACAGGAGCTGACTGCGCCAGACCGGTGACATTGGTATAGGATGCATAATAATAGTTGGCGGCCTTGAAGATGTTGACACCTTTGAGGAAATTGATGCCGAAGAAGAGGGCCACAAGTGCTATCAGCACTGCGAAGCCGATTTTAATCTCACGTGCGGTGATACTTTTCATACATCTGAGGTTTGTGTATGCGGTGGATTGGTTAGTGTTTCTGACTTGCTACCTGATGCGTCTGCCGTCGCGGGTCTTGATGACAAATGCATCGGAAAATTTCTTCTTAACATCGCCCAGGGCCTTGTTTGCCTCGGCGAGTGTGGTGTATGAGCCGGTGGTGTACTTATACATGCCGCCGTCCTTATAATATTCAACATTCCTGACCCCCTTGAAGTTCTTGTGCCCTTTGGTGAGTACCTTGGGAGAGGTCATGAACTGTATCTTGTATATTATCCCGCCTGTCGATGCTGGCTGCGCCGGAGCGGCATCTGCCTCGGGCCTGGCCTCGGCACGCGCGGGCTGCGCCGGTTTCGCATCCTCGGTGCGGGGACGTGTCTCGGAGGGGCGTCCGCTCCCCTTGCGATAGCGTTCAAGACCCTGATATATGGCCTTGGCGAGTGCCGAAGAGCCCGACTCGGAAGCCATGTATTTCTCCATCTGCGGATTAGAGATGAAATCGAGCTCGACAAGGATTGCGGGCATACTCGTGCGCACCAGCACCCAGAAGGGAGCCTGACGCACACCGTTATTCTTGCGTCCCGCTGTCCGCACAAGCTGATTCTGCACGGCTTCGGCCAAGGCGATGCTCTGGTCCATGTTCTTGTGCTGCATCATCTCGAAGGCGATGTAACTCTCGGTCGACGAAGGGTCGAATCCCTGATATACAGTCGAGTAGTCATCCTCGAGCTTCATCACGGCATTCTCCCTCATGGCCACTGCCAGATTTGTGTCCGAGCGGTCGAGACCGAGGGTATAGACAGCGGCACCGTGTACACGCGAGTATGATGGCGACTTGCGGTCGAGCGAGTTGGCGTGTATCGAGATGAAGACATCCGCCTTGTTCGAGTTGGCGAAATCAGCCCTGCCCTGCAGCTGCACGAACCTGTCGGTCGAACGCGTCATCTTGACATCGGCATCCTTCATACCCTCCTCGATGAGAGCCTTGAGCTTCAGGGCCACCTTGAGGTTGATACTCTTTTCGTTGGTCTTCAGGCCGAGGGCTCCGGCATCGCGACCACCGTGACCGGGATCGAGCACGACGACAAAGTCTTTCGCACCTGCCTCGGCGGCAAGGACGAACACTGACAGCAATATGACAAGACGCAGCAATATATGGCGCATGGCAGTGGAAACGGGAGATAATACAGTGCAAAATTAGCAAAAACCCGCCAAAAAGCCCCAATCAAGCCGATTTTTTATGACCTTTTGCCGAAAAATCCCTACTTTTGGGTGATGAAACACCTCAGACAACTCATATTGCCCCTGATTTTAGGGCCGATTGCCGCCGGATGCACACACCCGTCCGGCAACACCACCGTCACACGGCTCGACCGCACACTTGCCTCGGGCACCCTCCCGACAGACACACGCACACTCGACGCCACACGCACACTCTTCATGGTCTCGGGCTACGGCGAGCCCACCGACTCGCTTGTGGCCCGCTATGCCTCCATGCCGTCAATCACCATCCACCGCCACAGCGTCGACTCGGCCTTCACGGACATGGCCTCCGAGGAAGCCGTGCTCGGCAAGGTGTTCAGCCGTCTCGGCGATATGCTTGACGGATTCACTCATCCGGCGGTCTATGCCGTCATCTCCCCCTTCAACCAATCGGTCATCATGGCCGATTCGGTTCTGTTCATAGGACTGAACCACTATCTCGGCACAGACTATGCGCCATACGGATATTTCCCCGACTTCATCCGCGCCCGCAAGGTGCGTGCCCGTCTCCCGCTCGACGTGGCCGAGGCGGTGGTACGCACCCGGCGTCCGTTCGTGCCGCAGTCGGCATATCCTACCCTGCTCGACCGCCTCATATATGAGGGCGCGGTGACACAGGCTGTAATGAACGCGACAGGAGCCACCGAGGCCGACGTACTCGGATATGACCGGGAACAGTCACGATGGCTGCGCGACAATGAGACGGCGATGTGGAACACACTGCTGCACCGCAATCTCATCTACTCGACCGACGATGCCGTGATACGCTCGGCCACCTCACTCTCCCCGGCCACCACAGTCATATCTCCCGAAGCCCCCGGCGGCGCAGGACGATATATCGGCTCGCACATAGTGGGGGCATGGCTCGCCAGACATCCCGATGCCACGGTCGACTCCATCCTCACTCACCCCCTCCCCTCCCCCCAGTTCCTCCGCGACTCCGGCTACTGACCCGCCAAGTGTATTGATTATATAAAAAACAACCGCCCTCCCCACGCGATGTGGGGAGGGCGGTGTCGTTATGGGAGTCGATGGTGAATTACTTCACGATGACCTTGTCTACCTTCTGGCCGCGGACGCGGATATAGAGTCCGGCTGCGGGGTTCTCGACGCGTACGCCCTGGAGGTTATAGTAAACAGCCTCGGCATCGTCGGCGTCAATCACGTTGATGCCGCTGGTGTTACCCTTCACGAGCAGGATGTCGTGGAGGTTGAACTGTGTGCCCATGTTGTAGAGACGCAGGGTTACGGGACCTTCGGCGGTGTGCTTATAGTCGAAGCGATACATCTTCTTCTCGGCGGGGAGGGTGAATGTTGCCAGAGGATTCTCTGTGTCACCCTGAGCGTCGGTGAGGAGGATCGAGCCTGCGGTGGCAGGACCGTTACCTACGAAGATGGTCAGGTCGCAGGGACCCTCGGTAGCGGGAAGCTCGGCATAGAGGCCGTTCTCACCGCCGCTGATCTGGATGCAGCGTGCGGATGCGCCTACGTGCTCCTCACCGGCATCCTCGAAGAGGTTGGGCTTGCCCATGGCTACCACGCGGCCGTTGGTACCGCTGTAGTATGTGATACCGGCAACGGTTGCAGTCACATCGGTCGAGTTCTTGGCAATGATGTCCTCATTGTCTGCGCCCTCGTTGGGGATGTGGTTGTAGGCTGTGAAATAGCTGTAGGGATACTGGGCGAAATCGGTATAGTAGATGACGTCGTCAGCCACAGTGTTGATGTCGACGGTGAAGGGCTCGGCAGCGTTACCTGCTTTGTCGCTCACGGCGGGAATCTCCATTGTGTAGTGCTTGCCGTTCTCGAGACCTGCGTAAGCTACGGTCAGGGTGTTGCCCTCGACGTTGATGTCAAGATCGGCGCCGTTGAGCGAAGCCTTGCCTGTCACGGCAATGGGCTCGTCGAATGTCACGACTACATTACCCTCGACAGGAGCGTAAGCCTCGGTGCCGGGCCATACGGCTGTCGTCACGGGAGCCTCGGTGTCGGGCTCTTCACCGGGACGCTCGATACCCGGGCCCTCACCCTTGATGATAAGGATATCGTTGACGTTGATCTGCACCTTCTGGTTGTAGAGACGGAACTTGACAGCTCCCTTGTAGGGATAGGAGTAGGTGTACTTGAACATCTTCTTGGCACCCTCGATAGCGAACTCTGTGAGAGCCTTCTCCTTGTCGCCCCTCTCGTCGGTGAGGATGAGAGTACCTGCGGTTGTCGAGGCATTGGCGATATAGAATGTCAGCTCGCAGGGACCCTCGACCTCGGGAGTCTCGACATAGAGGCCGTTGCCGCCGCCGATGAGCTGTACGGTACGTGCCGAAGCACCTGCATACTCGGGGAGGTAGGGACCGTAGTCAGCCTCGGGATCCTCGGGATTGAGGGGAGCCTTCAGGGCTACGACACGACCCTTGCTGCCGCTGTAGAATGTCATACCGGCAACCTCTGCGGTCACGTCGGTCGAGTTCTTGGCGATGATGTTCACGTTGTCATCTATGTCGCGATATTTCTCGGAGTATCCGAAGGGATAGTTATTGAAATCGGCATAGAACAGAACGTTCTCGGGAGCAGTGGTGAAGGTATAGACAATATCCTCGGTGTTCGAAGCCTCGGTGTTGCCGATACCCTTGGCAGGGATAGTCAGGGTGTACTCGGTCGAGGGAGTCAGACCGGTGTAGTCGATAGAGACGACATTGTTCTCAACGGCAAGGGCAATCTCCTTGTCGTTGAGGGTAGCGTTGCCGAATACCTCGACGTCAACACCATAGCTGAGCTTGATCGAGCCGTCGAGCGGGAGCATTGCAGAGCCGTTGGAGGGCCATACAGATGCGGGAGCATCGAGAGCGGCGTCACCGAAGGGCGACTTGGGAGCCTCGGAGTAGTCGACAACGAGGACAACGAGTGCCTGCTCGCCGGAGTTGGTGAATGTGAAGGTGTTCTTGCCCTTGAGGGTAAAGTAGCTTACGTCGGGATTAGCGAAATCCTTGAATGATACGAGATAATCCTTGTCAGAGGTATATTCCACACCGTCGATCTCCTTGAAATAGCAGGGACGTGCGGTAGCGCCATCCTTGTTGATGACACTGTAGATGGTCACGGCATTTGCCACATAGCCCTCGGGGAGTGTCACGGTGTTCTGTGCGCCGTTAGAGAGCTTGATGGTGGGATAGGCCACACCGTCGATGGTGATTGAGCCTGCCTGCTCGAGGTTCTTGGACTCGTTCATGCACTGGACAGACCATCCGTCGGCACCCTCGCCAAGCTGTGCGGCATCCTTGAGGATATTGACCTTATCGCCAGTGGGGTGGTAGAGAATCTGCAGCTGTCCGATGACCTCCTCGTCGCCCTTAGGCTCGAAGGGGTTGACGCTGACCTTGAATCCGATATAGTTGGTGAAATCCTTCCATTCGTCAGCAGCCTTGTAGGCCTCAATCGACGACTCGGGAACATTCACGGGAATATCGACGGGAACATCGTAGAACGCCATCATACCTGCTGTGGGAGGTACGGCAGCATACGATGTGATTGATGTCAGAGCCTCGCAGCCAGAGAAGGCCATACGACCCACTGTCTGAAGAGCAGCGGGAAGCTCGATGCTCTCAAGAGCCTCGCAGCCATAGAAGATGCTTCCTGTAATATTCTCAAGAGTCGAGGGGAGGGTAACGCTCTTGAGGGCGGTGCAGCTCCAGAATGCAGAACCGATAGATGTCACACCTTCGGGAACGACAACCTCGGTGAGCTTGGCGCAGTTTGCGAAAGTCTGGTCACCAAGCTTGGTGAGGGTCGAGGGGAGGGTCACAGACTCGAGGACCTTGTATCCGTAGAATGCACGGCCAATCTCGGTCACACCTTCGGGAATCTCAAGTGCGGCGGGGTTGATGACATCGTTGAAATGTACGTTACCCCATGCGCTCTCCCTGGTCGGGAACACATTATATATAGGATTGGCGTTGCCGTTATAGAATTCGATTGCGCACCATGCGGCGAGATCGTTGATATAGAGGTCCTTGAGCCCACCCATATTGCGGCAGGCATCCTGACCCACAGTAGTGATAGTGGCGGGGATAGAAAGCGATGTGATGGTCTTGTTGGCCATGAAAGCACCATCACCGATAGCGACTACGGTATATTCGGTCTCACCAACTGTGATTGTGGCAGGAATCTCGACGTTGGTCATGGTCGCGTCACATCCAATTACAGTGGCGGTCTTGGCCTCGCGGTTTATCTCATAGTTGATACCGTTGATTGTAGGAGTATCGGTATTGTCATATCCGGGCAGTTCAAGACGGAACGCACCCGAGAGATTCACTCTATGGAGAATATTCCCTACGGGAATCTGGAACACAGAGAAGGGCTCACCGCCATTATCGAATGTAGTCGTAGCGGTAAGGACTCCGTTGTCAAACTTGGCAAGCGCATCAGGGAATGTCGCGATAATATCTGCAAGAGCCATGCCTGAGTTGATGGGGCCCATCACATTATGCGAAACTGTGAGAATCTTGCCATCATGACGTACGCCGGTCACGAATTTGGGGAAATATGCATAAGCATTGTCAACGATATAGAACTCAGCTACACCGTTTGCAGTGGCGCTATACTGTGAATTCTGCCAGTTGGCATATGGATTCACCAGACGATAGTGATTTGCATCATCTGCATCACGCTCTACAGCGACATCAAAGGTCGAAATCTCAACGCCCTCCAGGAAAGATGCAAGGAAATCATCGGTAAACTTACCTGTACCGACAGACTGCCAGTTGTACTGAGGCTCATTTGAGGGGAATTCAATGCGAAGAGCACCACTCCTATTGCCGATATAATTCCTGCCGCCATAAGGAAGAAGGAACACAGCCGTATCACTTCCGTCTACGTCAAAGTAGGTAGAGGCTGTGATAGCACCGTTGTCATACTGTGCGAATGCACCGGGATACTGAGCATAAACAGCTTCAGGACCATAGGCAGAAATCATATCCCCGGCGTTCATCTTGGCGGTGAGATTGACACCCTGGAACGAGACGCCCAAATCCATCTTGGTGAAATACACATATTCCTCATTCACCACATAGAATTCAATCGCACCGTTGCCGGTCTTGGTGAGACCGACAGAATGATTGGCATAGGGATCGGGTATGCGATAGTGTGTGGCATCATCTGCATCCTGCTGAATCTCGACCGACATGGTCTCGACATCAACATCAGAGAACAGGGATGCAAGGAGGTCGTCGGTATATGAGCCGGTACCCAGAGATACCCAGTTTACCTCAGGCTCGGGCACAATCTCGGCACCCGGAAGGGCGATTGTGAAACTGCCGCTGGTATTGCAACGATAATATCCTTGCTCTGTATTGCCCCAAGCCATGAGCAGCGAAGAATATGTATTGCCATTGAGCTGGAAATTGGCAGACTGCTTGATGACACCGTTCTCATATGTCGCAAATACACTGGGGCATGCCGAGACAACAAGGTCGAGACCATTACCCTCTATGAGAGATTGTGCCTGGCTGATAACCTTGACGAAATAGTCATCACCCTCACCAAGTGTCTCTGACTCGTCAACGAACTCATAGCCGGTATTGAAATCCTCAATATATGCATACTGATCATTGACAATGTGGAAGACCAGATAGTTGCAGGATTGTCATGATAGGTGAGATTCGAATAGGGATTATCCCAGTTTGCATAGGGATTGACGATGCGATAGGTGGTTGGATCTGCATCATTCTGTTCTATCTCAACATCGAATGTTGTTGGTTCGATGCCATTGAACATGTCAGGGAAGACAGCGTCCGTAAATAAGCCGGTACCGATTGAGGTCCAGCCCTCTGATGAGCCCTCACGGGCTGGGGCTGACATGCGCGAACTTGTCGTAAGCGCGCTTTCCTTGACAACGGGTTTCAGGCCCTTTGCCTTGATGTCCTTCGACGAAATTTCCGTCGGGACAAGCGTCCGCGGCGAGAACTCTTTGATGTCCGTCCGAACACCTGTGAGCCCGATTGCCGCTGAGGCTGCACTGACCGTAATCAGCGCACCTCCAAGAAGAGCGGGAATTTTCTTCATGTAGTTATAACTAAGGTTAATAAAAATTTGCCAAAAATTTAATGCATAGCGCAAAGTTACAAAAAAAATGTAAAAACATAATCTTTCGTGTACAAATATTGTATTCAAATTTTATTTTATGTTAATCTCCTCATCCCCAAAGTGAAGCCTTCGTGCGGGGGGAGGAGGGGGATTGTGCGGGAGGGTGTGCCGAGGGTCCATGACATGAGCGAGGGAGGAACGGTGAGGCGTGAAGCCACCTCCATCGCCACGACACCCATAGTGCGCCGCAGGTTAAGCTCGATGCAGGGATGCAGCCCCGCAGGACTCGCCAGCATGTCTATGCCGAGCCACCCCTCATAATACGGCCCTACAACCGCGGTCAACACACGGGTATGTGCCGCGATGACGTCGTCAAGCCCGGGGAGGCTGACATGGCGTCCTATGTAGTCGCGCAACCATTGTTGCGGGGCCACGATGTTGCCACCATACGTCCCGCGTTCCTCGGCCACAAAGACAGAGAGTCCCGCAAAGGTCACCTCTCCCCCATCGGCGCGATAGAGTGCGGCCAGGTCGAGGGTCTTGCCCCGCACTCCGCGCTCGACCATCACCGACCCCTGACGGCGTATCAGTCCGGCCGCACGGGTACGCAATACCTCGGAGGTCAGCGCCGAAGCACAGAACACGCCACGCCCGCTGCATGACCATGGTGACTTGACATAGCACCCCGGCGATGCCGCCTCAAGGGCCACAACCTCGTCGGGGTCTGATGTCTCGACCGCCGCAAGATCTCCGCGCCCGAGGGCTTGCAGAATCTCTACCGACGTGCGCCTATGGCTCAACATCCGCAACCGCTCTATCTTTGCGGCAGACGGAAGCGTCTCCCTGCCTACACCCGCGGACGCAAACTGCCTCACGGTATCCGCGCTCCATCCCCACGGATCGGGCACGAGCCCCGCGGACGAGGAGACAATCTCCCCCTTAAGGCCATAGCGCTCACGGAGCTCGCGGAGCTCTCCGGCCATCTCGCGGGGTGCGATTATGGCATCACCCTCACGGGCCCACCATGCAGGCAAAAGCGCCCCCGCCCTATGCAGCGCAGCCGCATGGGACGGGGGTGTATAGCAGACGGTGCCCTGCGCAAGGGCAAGGTCATTCTCGGGATTGAACAGGTGAATCCGGCTCAAAGCCCCATCTTTTTGGCAATACCGGCGGGGATGGCCGCGCGGTTGACATAGATGTCGAGGGTCTTGGCCAGGAAATAGGGCTCGGAAACATAGAAATATCCGTCATAGACCTGGTTGGTGTCCCACGAGTTCTTCACCTTATAATAATTGTTGCCGTTCTGGTCCTTGGCCTTTCCCACAATTATCATGCCGTGGTCGTCGGTGGTATCGTGGCTGTCGAACATCTCCTGACGCAGTTCCTGTGTCACGGCAATCTCCTCGACCGGCCCGGTGATGTTGTTCTGCTCCTCCTCACGCTCCTTGTCAGAGAGCTTGACCCAACGGGCCAGCTCGGTGCCCTCGAGGTCGGCGGCAGTCTTCTTCTTGGGGAGGACGGCAAAACCCTCTTTCCACTTGAATCCCGGCTCGCTCACGTCAGCGGCCCAGGCCACGGTATAGCCCTTGTCGATGGCATTGTCGACGATGGCCTTCATATCCTCCATAGGCACATTGTGATAGGGAAGCCAGAGCCAGTTGTCGGCCACCTCGAGGGGGAACTGCGTGTAGAACGGGTGATGGGTATAGGATGTCACGGGGATGAAATCGGCGGTGTTGAGGCCGAGCGAAGCGGCATACGACTTGGGTGTGTATGTCTTTCCGTCGACGGTGAATGTCTCGGGCTTCTTGCCCAGATAGGCGTCGAGGGTGGCGTCGAAGGCACCCTTCCATGCTGTTGATTTCTTGCCTTTCTTGTCGTTCACGGCCTCGACGATGCCTGTCAGCACGGGGTCGAGCTCATAGTGGTCGTGTTTCTCCTCGCCATACTCCAGGCCCTTGTAGACCTCCTCAGGCACGATGCCATAGTTGTCGATGACGTATGCCACGTCAAGCACCGAGCCTCCGGCGGCGAAATTGGTCTTTCCGTCCATGCGCACATAGCGGTCTGCCTTGTCGGCATAGCAGTTGCGTACAATCCACATCTCGCTAAGGTCCAGCTCCTTGCCGGTGTTGCGCAGAATCTCGTTCTCGATAAAGCCGAGCCCCGAGAAGCTCCAGCATGTGCCCGACTTGTTCTGGTCCTTGACAGATGTCCCGGGCACGACCTTGACATCCGTAAACTTGAATCCCTCGACCGAATCGGTCTTCTCCTCAGCACTCATCCCGAGGGCCGCGAGGGCTGAAAGTGCAAGTATATATCGTTTCATAATGTGGTAGATTGGTGATAATTATGTGCAAAGTTAACTGAAAATCCGCAAAAAGAGGCCATAAGTTAAGAAAAAATCGTAATTTTGCCGACTGAAAACAGATTTAACACGCAAATATGAAACGTTTCGTCACCTCGCTCGTCATATCACTCTGCATCCTCGCATACGCCATCCCCGCCGCCGCACAGTTCCGCTGGGGCCCGTCGGTCGGTATGTCCGTGAATAACCTCAAGTTCAAGCAAGAACTGTTCGATGTATCGAAGGGCATCGGCGGCTCGGCCGGTGTCAAGGCCGAGATGATGTTTCCGGGCATAGGCTTCGGACTCGACATGGGCCTCTATTACGAGCAGCGCGCCGCCACCCTCGACCTGGGGCAGAAACTGATATGGAGCTCCGAGGGGTACGGCAAGGAGAAAATCTGGCTGCACTCCATAGACATCCCCTTCAACCTCAAATTCAAATGGACCCGTATGCAGGGCCTCGAGGACTATATCGCGCCCTTTGTCTTCGGCGGCCCCGTCTTCACCATCCAGGCCGGACACTCGAAATGCGACGCCCTCAAGTATTCGGGCGGCGACGTGTCGCTCATCGTTGGCGGCGGCTTCGAGCTCTACCGCCGCTGGCAGGTATCGGCATCATACACCTGGGGCATGACATACGCCCTCAAGACCCGACTGCTCACCGACCTGTCGGCCCGCAACCGCACCATCGACATCAAGGTGACATATTTCCTGAAATAACCCACGCGGCACCCACTGCGCGACAATATCACGGAGGCGGCATCATGCACACGCATGGCGCCGCCTCCGCCGCATATACGGGATGATGTATGGCGTGAACATTAACGCAGCTATTTTTGTTTAACATTCATAACAAAATTTTATTAATATCCACCATACATCATATTATGGAAGTCATTACCGAAATCATTGGCAACATCCACCAGCCGGAATGGGCCGCCAAGGTCAAGGACATGCATGTCGAGAACCTCTATCTCGACCAGTGGACGGCTCAGAAAAGCCGTTTCCTCGTCACGAGCGACCATGGCAACGAATACCCCATAGCCCTGAAAAGAGGCTCGCGTGTAGCCGACGGCGACATCGTGGCCCTTGATCCCGTCAAGGGCAATGCCACAGTGCTTCGTCTCGACCTGAGCAATGTCCTGGTCATAGAGATGGGGGGACTCGTAGACCGCACTCCCGAAGAGATTATCCGCATCTCGGTCGAACTGGGGCACGCCCTCGGCAACCAGCACTGGCCCGCAGTGGTCAAGGGCACCAAGGTATATGTGCCCCTGACCGTAGACAAGAAAGTGATGCTCAGTGTCATGGAGACACACAACATCGAGGGTATCACCTATGAGTTCCAGCCGGGCACCGACATCATTCCCTACCTCGCCCCCCACGAGATCCGCCGTCTATTCGGCGGCGCGTCGCACGAGAGCCACTCACACGTTCACTGACCACATATATCCACCGCTGTCATGAAGATAATGCATCTGCTCCAGATGACCGACTCGACATTCCCGGTCGGCACCTTCTCGTTCTCCAACGGACTTGAGACCGCCTCGCACCTCGGGGTGGTGCATGATGCCGCGACCCTCGAGCAATACACCCGCTCGGTGGCGAGACAGGGTGCATTCTCAGACGGCGTGGCAGCCCTCATGGCCTTCCGCGCCGCAAAGGCCGGAGACCTCGAGGAGGTGGAACGCACCGACAGGGAGCTGATGCTGTTCAAGATGAACGACGAAGCCCGCATGATGCTGCAGCGCATGGGCAAGAAGCTGGCCGAGCTGGCCGTGAGGCTCTTTCCCGACGACACGCTGATAGCCTCGTGGCTCGGACACATCCGGGAAGGCTCCACTCCCGGCTCATATCCCGTGGCGCAGGGACTGTCGTTTGCCTCCTCCGGCCTCGGCGAGGACGAGCTCTTCGCCTCGCACCAGTATGGTGTCATCAACATGGTGCTGAGCGCCGCGCTGAGATGCGTCAGGGTCTCGCACTACGATACACAGCTCATACTGCAACGGCTGTGCGCCGAGTCGGACGCGCTCTACGAAGAGGCCCGCGTCATGACATTCGACGACATGAACTGCTTCGTGCCCGAGATGGATATATTCGCGTCGCTGCACGAGAAAGGCAACATGCGCATGTTCATGAACTGACAAAACAAACCCACAACAGAACAAACCCGCAACAACACATTATGTCAACCTGTAGAATAGGCATAGGCGGCCCCGTAGGCTCGGGCAAGACCGCCATAATCGAGGCCATCACTCCCCGTCTGCTCGAGAGGGGCATGAAGGTGCTCATCATCACCAACGACATCGTGACAACCGAAGATGCCAAGCATGTACGCAAGACCCTCAAAGGAATCCTGCTCGAGGACATGATCATCGGCGTCGAGACAGGCGCATGCCCCCACACCGCCGTGCGCGAGGACCCGTCGATGAACATCGCCGCCGTCGAGGAGATGGAGGCCAAGTTTCCCGACGCCGACATCGTGCTCATCGAGTCGGGCGGTGACAACCTGACGCTGACCTTCTCGCCCGCGTTGGTAGACTTCTTCATCTATGTCATCGACGTGGCCGCCGGTGACAAGATACCCCGCAAGGATGGTCCCGGCATATCGCAGAGCGACATCCTGGTCATCAACAAGACCGACCTCGCGCCCTACGTGCACGCCTCGCTCGAGGTGATGGACCACGACAGCCGCCTGATGCGTCCCGGCAAGCCGTTCGTGTTCACCAACGCCATGACCGGCGAGGGCATCGACGAGCTTGTCGACCTCATCTTCAAGATGGCGCTTTTCGACAAGAAATAACCTGAACCCACATAAAAGGACTACGACCATGGCATTCCCCGAGACATACGAATATACCGACGTCGACATCGTGAGCTTTGACAAGGCTCGCGAGATGCACCCCTATCTGGCCGTTCCGAGGGCCATGTATGTCGGCGCGCCCGGCAAGCACGGCTATCTCAGGATGGGATTCGAGCTCGACGGCTCGGGACGCTCGATTATGCGCGACCTCGACCGCAGGGCACCGCTGATAGTGCAGCAGGAGCTCTATTTCGACGAGGAGCTTCCCGGGATGCCATGCGTCTATATCCTGTCGTCGGGAGGCCCCAACGTCGACGGCGACAGGTATCGCCAGATAATCACCCTCAAGAAGGACTCGATGGCCTTCGTCTCGACGGGCGCGGCCACAAAGCTGGCCCGGATGCAGGACAACTACTCGGGACTGCTGCAGACAATCGAGCTCGACGAGGGCGCATATCTCGAATATCTGCCCGAACCCATCATACCGTGTGCCGACACACGTTTCATCAGCGACACGTGCATGAGGGTACACCCCACGGCCACGGTCTTCTACTCGGAGATATTCATGGGGGGACGCAAGTACTACGGCGGGGGCGAGCTCTTCAGATATGACATCCTCTCGGTCTGCACCCACGGCGAGCGCCCGGACGGCGAACAGCTTTTCCGCGAGAAGTTTGTCATCAGCCCCAAGTCCTTCCCAATACGCGACATCGGGGTGATGCACGGCTTCGACATATTCGCCAACGTGCTGGTGATGACCCCACAGGAGAACATTGCCCCCATCTACGACGCCACCGAGGCGTTCTACGACCCCAAGGCCCGGCTCGCTGCGGGAATAACCCATCTGCCCGGTGGGGCCGGACTGCTCTTCAAGGTTCTGGGCATGGAGACAGGGCCCGTGAAGAAGGTGGTCAGGGATTTCTGCTCGAAAGTGCGTATGCAGGTCAAAGGGAAACCCCTCCCCGCAGAGTTCCCCTGGAGATAACGGTTCACAAAAAAATCCGAAAGATATGAATTTCAACCAAATCAAGACGGCTGTCACCTCAGTGCTCAACGGATCGGGCCAGGTGATGTTCCAGCAGAATGTCTGGACCGGCCTGCTGTTCCTTGCCGGAATCTTCTGGGGTTCGTACGAGTGTCACACGCCACAGGTGGCATGGGGCGCCGTGGTCGGCCTCATAGTGTCAACCGTGGCAGGCTACCTGACCGAGCCGGACAAGACCGCGGGCAAAGAGGGCCTGTGGGGATTCAACGGCATACTTGTGGGATGCGCCTTCCCCACATTCCTCGACAACACATGGCTGATGTGGGCGGCAATGATATTCTGTGCCATGCTTTCGACATGGGTACGCACCGGGCTCAACAATGTTATGGCCCCGTCAAAGGTCAACTCACTCACCTTCCCCTTCGTGATGCTGACATGGATATTCCTTCTTGCCTCGCGCATAATGGACGGCATAGCCCCGGCATCGCTCTCCGAGCCCGAGCTGACCGAGCACTTCAATTTCGTGCTCGACACCTCGTTCGGCTCGCTTGTGGTCTACTGGCTCAAGGGGATATCGCAGGTCTTCCTCATCGACTCGTGGGTCACCGGCATCTTCTTCCTCGCCGCCCTCGCGGTCAACAGCCGCTGGGCTGCCCTCTGGGCTGCGATAGGCTCGGCTCTGTCCCTGGCCATGGCCTTACTGTTCAAGGCCGACGCCTCAGACATCACGGCCGGACTCTTCGGCTTCAGCCCCGTGCTTACGGCCATCGCCATAGGCTGCACATTCAACAAGCCCAACATCAAGTCGGCGGTATGGACACTTGTGGCCATAATCGCCACCGTATTCGTCCAGGCAGGGATGGATATGTTCTTCCAGCCCTTCGGACTTCCCACACTCACCGGCCCCTTCTGCGTCACCACATGGCTCTTCCTGCTGCCTCTCTACAAGTTCAGTGTTCCGGCCCCCAAACACAACGAATGGCACTCGCAGTGGGAGACATTTGTCGACGACCTGCGCCGCGACGAGCACGACATTGACAACCGTAAATAAAGGAACAATCCAAAGACTACTCTCATGCACATGGCAGACGCATTGGTTTCGCCCGCTGTAGCGGCCGGAGCCGGAGTGGCGGCGACAGCACTGATAGCCGTTGCGGCCACCAAGATAAAGAAGATCAGACGCGACGACATCGTGCCCCTGATGGGCGTGATGGGAGCATTCGTCTTTGCCGCGCAGATGATCAACTTCACCATCCCGGGCACAGGGTCGAGCGGTCACGTCATCGGCGGCGTGCTCCTCTCGGCCATCCTCGGCCCGTGGGCGGCGTTCATCACCCTCTGCTCGGTACTCATAATCCAATGCCTGGTATTTGCCGATGGGGGTCTCATGGCCCTCGGCTGCAACATCATCAACATGGCCGCGACATCGTGCCTGCTGGCCTATCCCCTCATCTACCGCCCCATAGCCGGACGCGGCCCCAAGCCGTGGCGCATCATGGCCGCCTCGGTGACCGCCTCTGTCCTGGCGCTCGAGGTCGGCGCCCTCGGCGTGACACTCGAGACCGAGATATCGGGCATAACCGCCCTCCCCGTCCCGACATTCCTTGCGTTCATGCTCCCCATCCATCTCGCCATCGGCGCGGTCGAGGGGATAGCCACCGGCGCGGTGCTCTGTTTTGTGGCCAGATACAGGCCAGAGACCCTGTATGATGCCGCGACAGACACAGAGCGCACCACACGCAGCTCGCGCAAGGTCATCTGGGGTTTCGTCATCGGAGCCCTGGTACTCGGAGGCGCCTTCACATGGATCGCATCATCATTCCCTGACGGGCTCGAATGGTCGATAGAGCGTACCTCGGGGCTCACCGACCTCCCCTCGGCCATACCCGCCACTGCCGTGATGCCTGACTATGACTCGACCTTCGCAGGCATCATCGGCGCCACCATCGTCATGATAATGCTCTGGGCCATAACCGCGCTGCTGTTGCGGCGCACCCCGGCAACGGCCCGCAAGAGGGCGGAACAAAACGGCAAGAAATGAAACCATCGCGTCTCGAACAGGCAATAGTCACCCTCAACGCGCGCCAGATGGCGGCTGATGATGACTCGCACATCGCAGGGATAGACCCGCGTGCGCTGCTTGTCGTGACACTGTTCTATCTTGTGGCCCTCCTCAGTGTGCCCGTGCGCAGCGCGGGGATGCTGATATGGTTTGCGGTCTATCCGATAGTCACCTCCCTGCTGGCCCATGTCGAATACGGACGCATCTTCTGCCAGTCGCTCTATGTGCTGCCGCTGCTTGTGGCCATCGGCATATTCAATCCATGGTTCGACCGTGACACGGCCTTCATGGCCGGGAATGTGGCGGTGAGCCGCGGCTGGGTCAGCTTTGTCTCCATCATCATCCGCGGCCTGCTGTCGGTACAGGCGCTTCTCCTGCTGATACGTGTGGCCGGATTCAACGGCATGTGCGGTGCCATGCGGCGACTCAAGGTGCCGAGGGTGCTGGTGACGCAGCTGCTCATGGTCTACCGCTATCTGAGCGTGCTGCTGGCCGAGGCACTGACAATGCACCGCGCCCGTCTGGCACGCGGATACGGCAATACCTCGTATGGTCCGAAAATGTGGGGCCCCTTCGTGGGACAGCTGATGCTTCGCACAGTCGAGCGCGCCCGATGCGTAGACATGGCCATGAAGGCGCGCGGTTTTGACGGCACCCTCCCCACCGGTCCTGAAAAGCGCTGGACCACACCAGACACCGTTTATTGTCTCGCATGGATTCCGATTATCGCGGCCCTCCGCCTGGCCGACCTGTCGTCCATTATGTTGAACCTCCTGAAGATATGACACCCCTATGGCCACCGCACTCCGATTCAATGACGTTTGCTTCTCCTATCCGGGCGGACAGGAGGTGCTGCGCCATGTCTCGTTCGAGGTGGCAGAGGGTGAGAAAGTGGCCCTCGTGGGGCTGAACGGCTCGGGCAAATCTACCCTGCTCCTCCACACAAACGCCCTGCTCACCCCGGCCTCGGGCACTGTCGAGGTCAACGGCACAGTGATTGACCGCAAGAACGCCGACATGGCCCGCAAGGCCGTGGGTATGGTGTTCCAGAACTCAGACGACCAGCTCTTCATGCCCACCGTCGAGGCCGATGTCGCATTCGGCCCGCGTAACATGGGGCTCGCAGAGTCCGAGGTTGACGCGCGCGTGGAACGTGCCCTCGCCATGACAGGCTGCACGGCACTGCGCAAGCGTCCTCCATTCCAGCTCTCGGGAGGTCAGAAACGCATGGTCTCCATAGCCACCGTGCTGTCTATGAAGCCCGGCATACTCGTGTTCGACGAGCCCACCTCGGGGCTCGATTTCGCCGCACGCGCGCAGTTCATCGGCATCGTCGACCGTCTCCCCCACACCCTGCTCATGTCGAGCCACGACATGGAGCTCGTGGCCCGACTGTGCAGCCGTGCCATAGTCATGAACCATGGCCGCATCACATACGACGGCCCGGTCGACACACTCCCCTATCCGACAATAACCGACTTAAATGGCCTGAATCATGAAGAATGACCGTACGCAGACACCCGTCAACATGGCCGACATGCCTCTGGGCATGCGCCAGATAAGCATTGTGCTGATAGCTTCGCTGGGGCAGTTCATCGGCCAGGGACTGGCCACGCTCGTCGGCATTGTCATCCCCCTGATGCAGCTGGCAGCCCACCCCGAGCTCTCGGCCGGGCTGCAGGGACTCATGGGGTGCATATCGCTGATAGGCATTATGATAGGCACCGTTGTGTTCGGGCGCCTGAGCGACCGCTATGGCTACCTGCTCTTCTTCAGGCTCTGTCCCCTCATCATCGCCGTGTCATCGCTGGTGGCCGTGTTCGTCCCAACCGTGACGGTGGTGCTGGTGTGTCTCTTCCTGATGGGATTCGCCATCGGCGGCGAGTACAGCCTCGACCCCGACTACATATCCGAGCTCATGCCGGTCAAGTGGCGCGTCTACATGGTAGGAGTGGCCAAGGCTCTCGCGTCGGCCGGAAGCGCCGTCGTGGCCGCCGTGTGCTATTTCTGGATCATACGCAAGGGGAATCCCGGGATATGGCCCGACCTCTTCCTCATCATCACCGCTATCTCGGCACTGATGCTGCTGTTGCGCATAGGATTTGCCCAGAGCCCGCAATGGCTGATGAGCCACGGACGCAAGGCCGAGGCCGAGGCTGCCGTGCGTAAGCTGCTCGGCCCTGACGTGGTGATGGAGGCCGCTCCAAAGGCGGTCTCACACGCTCCCGCCAAGGAGAGCTTCGGGGAGTTCATACGAAATAATTTCTCCAAGATAATCCTCACGGGGGTACCCTGGGCATGCGAGGGGCTCGGTGTCTACGGCATCGGCATCTTCCTGCCCGTGCTCATAATGAGCTTCCATCTCGACACTCTCCCGGCCTCGGCCACGCAGCTCGAGCACATCACCCATTCGGTCGGCCTCACATTCGTGCTATGCCTGGTGATGATGGTGGGCTTCGCATTCGGCATAATGATGCTGCGGCGCGCGGGGCACCTGAAGATGCAGACCGTAGGGTTCTGGATGAGCGCGGCGGGACTGGGGCTACTCATGTGCGCCTACCTCATGCACTGGCCCGCATGGATAGCCATAGGTGGATTCGTCATCTTCGAGATATTCCTCAACGCCGGGCCGCACCTCATCACCTTTATCCTCCCAAGCAGCATCTATCCTGTCGATGACAGGGGCACAGGCTCGGGTATCGCGGCGAGCGTCGGCAAGTCCGGGGCGGTCATCGGCGCATTCATCATCCCCGTATTGCTCAAATGGGGTGGCGCGACGCTCGTGCTCATCGTCTCCATCGCCGTCATGGTGCTCGGAGCCCTCGTCACCTCAATCATGGGACGCGTCGTATCGAAGGAGAACTGACGGCATTAACGCATATATTTCGCATAAGGTGCTTTTATCTTCGCGGGTAAAAAAGCCTTATGCGAAATGCTTTTATCATGCTGGTGCTTGCCGGAGCATCCTTTGCGGCCGGACGCCTCACGCACAGGTGTGACCCGGTCGCACCCCGGATTGTCGAGCTGTGCGACACGATAACACGCACCGACACACTGCGCGTACGTGTGCCTGAGTATGTCGAGCGGCCGGAGGCGCGCACCGTCACCGTACGCGATACAGTGACCCTACCTGCCGTGACCCGCGTATATGAGGACACCGCATTCCGCGCGGTGGTCAGCGGCATAGACCCGCGTCTCGACTCGCTGACCCTCTATCCGCAGGTGCGCACCGTGACGCGAACGCTCTCCACCACTCCGCGCCGCTGGGGACTCGGCATCACTGCCGGACTGGCTGTGACACCCCGTGGCCTGTCACCCGCCCTGACGGTCGGAGTGACATACACCATCCCCTGGCCCTGACCGCAGACGAAAACCGCCCGGAAGCATCCTGTGCCTCCGGGCGGTTCTTGTCATGCAAATCTATATGTATGCTGTCAGTTGTCAGCTGAACCAATAGAGCTGTGCCAGCGGGAGCTCCTTTGCAGGGGGTACGGTAGCGAGCACGCCGTCGACATAGACATTGAATGTCTCGGGATCAACCTCGATATGAGGCAGTGCGGTGTTGCGCACCATGTCGGCCTTCGAGAGCTGGCGCACGCCATGTACGGGATAGAAGATATTGTCGGTGCCGATACGTGCGGCCAGACCTGCGTCGAGCGACGCGCGCGACACGAAACGTGCGCATGTGCGGGGCATTGCCTTGCCGAAGGCGCCGAACATCGGGCGCATTATCTTGGGCTGCGGGGTGGGCAGCGATGCGTTGGGGTCGCCCATGTTGGCCCAGTTGATGAGGCCGCCCTTGATGACCATCTTGGGCTTTGTGCCGAAGAACTCGGGTTCCCAGAGCACGAGGTCGGCCATCTTGCCAACCGCGATAGAGCCGAGCAGGTCGGAGATACCGTATGTAATGGCGGGATTGAGGGTTATCTGTGCCAGATAACGGAGCACACGGAAATTGTCGTTGCTGTCAGAGTCCTCGGGGAGCTTGCCGCGCACCTGCTTCATGTATGATGCCATCTGGAACGTACGCATGAACGACTCGCCCACACGGCCCATGGCCTGAGAGTCTGACGACACCATCGAGATTATGCCGAGGTCATGGAAGATATTCTCGGCGGCCTGTGTCTCGGGACGCACACGGCTCTCGGCAAACGCCACATCAGAGGGGATGAGCGGGTTGAGGTTGTGGCAGACCATAATCATGTCGAACAGCTCGGCCTGCGAGTTGATGCCGAAGGGGAGGGTCGGGTTGGTCGACGACGGAAGCACGTTGGCCATCGAGGCAACCTTGAGGAGGTCGGGGGCATGGCCGCCGCCGGCACCCTCGGTGTGATAGGTATGGATGGTACGTCCGTCGATGGCGGCAATCGAGTCCTCGACATATCCGCCCTCGTTGAGCGTATCGGTATGGATGGCCACCTGCACGTCAAACTTGTCGGCCGACGTCATGCAGGCACGTATGGCCGCAGGTGTCGAGCCCCAGTCCTCGTGAATCTTGTATCCGCAGGCTCCGGCCACAATCTGCTCGTCAAGGGTCTCGGCCACAGACGAGTTGCCTTTGGCCAGGAAGCCCATGTTGATGGGGAGTCCCTCGGATGCCTCGAGCATCTTGGCTATGTTCCAGCGACCCGAGGTGATGGTGGTACCGTTGGTGCCGTCGGTCGGGCCGATGCCGCCGCCGATGAGGGTGGTGATGCCGTTGCTGAGGCAGTCGTATGCCTGCTGCGGCGACACGAAATGCACGTGTCCGTCGATACCTGCGGCAGTCAGGATAAGATGCTCGCCCGAGATGGCGTCGGTCGAGGGACCGGTGCAGAGTGTCGGGGTCACACCCTCCATGATGTTGGGGTTACCGGCCTTGCCGATACCTGCGATCTTGCCGTCCTTGACACCGACATCGGCCTTGATTACACCGAGCAGCGGGTCGAGGATGGTGACGTTGGTGATGACGAGGTCGAGCGACCCGGCATCAGACGTGATTGTGTTGGCCGTGCCCATGCCGTCGCGGATGGTCTTGCCGCCTCCGTAGACGACCTCGTCGCCGTAGACGCGGAGGTCCTTCTCTATTTCGACATAGAGGTCTGTATTGCCCAGGCGGATCTTGTCGCCTGTGGTCGGGCCAAACAGATTGTTATATTCTTGTCTGGATATTTTAGCCATGATGGTGGAATATTTTGTGAGGTGGAGAATGTGAGGTTAGGATTTTGAGGTATATTCGGCTTCGGCCTCATCTTGAGGCACATTCTTGAATCCGTATTCCTCCATACGCCTGAAGGCGCGGGTCTCACGCGGATAATATGTAGGCGTATCCTCGAGTCCGGCAAAACCGTCGACAAGGCCATTGAATCCGATGATGCGCTGCTTGCCTGCGAAGGTCACAAGCTCGACCTCCTTCTCCTCGCCCGGCTCAAAACGTACAGCCGTCGTGGCGGGAATGTTGAGATGATACCCGAATGCGGCTTTGCGGTCGAACTCAAGGTATCTGTTTACCTCGAAGAAATGGAAATGCGAGCCAACCTGTACGGGACGGTCGCCGGTATTGCGCACCTTGAGGCTGACGGTGCGCCGGCCGACATTATACTCGATGTCGCCGTCGGCCAGGATAACGCCTCCGACCGGGACAGGCTGTGCGGGTGTGAACGCGGGAGTGTCGGGATAAGCGATCTGAGGCTTGCCCTGATATGTGCCCTGGAGCGTGGTATAGGTGTCTTTAGACGTATCCTGCCCCTGGGGTGTTGAGTTTGTAGCCATATCTGACAGTTTAGAGAGTTTATGTTTTTATGTTTAGGTGAGCCTGACCCTACTTGATGGGATGGTGGATGCTCACGAGGCGCGAGCCGTCGGTGAAGACCGCCTCGACCTGAAGCAGTGTTATCATGTCGGCCACACCGTCCATCACCTGGTCTTTCTTGAGCACATTGGATGCGTCATGCATCACTTCTTCGACAGTCTTGCCTTCGCGGGCCCCTTCGAGCGCGCACGAGGTGATATAGGCCACAGACTCAGGATAGTTCAGCTTGAGTCCTTTGTTGAGGCGGCGTTCGGCAATCATGCCGAGAGTGAGAAGCGTCAGCTTGTCTTGCTCTTTGGGTGTTAAATGCATAAAGCGACAGTGTATTTAAAAGGTTAGCAAATTCCGGGTTCCGTTTTTTACGGCACGAGGCGTATCACAATTTAAAACATTGATTTTTCATATTTTGTTCATGCTCAGGCATCTTTTTTCTCACTCTCCTCCCTCCCTTTCTTCAGCTGCCGGGTCACATAGTCCGTGAGGTAGACCGTGAACAGCGGGAAGATGACCATGCCGGTTATAGGGAGTATCACCGCAACAATCTTGCCGGACACCGTGACGGGCGAGATGTCGCACCCGACGGTAGACAGGTTCATCGCCGACCACCAGAGAGCCGTCCAGTATGAGTTGACCTGGGGATTTACCCCGGCCTCGCGCTGGTAGAATATGAGCGAGCAGAAATATGCCACGAGTATCATTATCACCAGATACGACATGAAGAGGCTCGTGACGGCATTGGACGACAGATAGCTTATCACTATCGAGAGTGCAAGGGCGCCGCGTGCCAGAGGGATGAAGCGCACGAAATAGAGTGCGTCGTGGCTGAGATGGATATCCATCTGGTTGATGATGTTGAGATACGGTATCGACAGCAGCAGGAACAGAAGCCTGTGGCGGAAAAAACGCCACTTGTCGTCGGAATAGTGCATCTCGACAAAAAAGTCGATTATGAACACCACGCATACCCAGAACTGGAACGACATGTATGAATGGTTGTTGAGGAAATTGACCCTCTCGAATGTGTCTATGGATATCCACACGATAAGCATGACAGACAGGATGAGGACAATGACATTCATTGTCCCCTGTATATACTCTGCGGATTTTTTCTTGACCGGCGCAGACGGCGTGGCAGGAGTACTCATAGTTGAAATCGTATTAACATTCTTTAGAGTTTTAACGCTCCTAAGCCCCGTTTGTTCAACAGTTTCCGTAGGTCGTCAGGACAAGTGAGGAGCCTTTGTGAAGGTTATCCCCGAAAATTTGCATTTGTGGCGGAAAAAGTTTAAATTTGCATGAATTTAATGCGTAAGAAATAAATGAAATTAGTAGGAGCACACGTTTCGGTGGAACAGGGGGTGAGCAATGCCCCTCTGAACGCACGCCAGATAGGCGCCAGGTCGTTCGCCCTGTTCACCCGCAACCCGTCCCGCTGGACATCCAAGCCCATATCTGCCGCCGAGGCCGAGAGGTTCAAGGCCAACTGCGCCGAGTGTGGATATGATGCCTCGGTGATACTGCCGCATGACAGCTTTCTGATAAATCTCGGGTCGCCCGACCCCGACAAGCTCGCCAAAAGCCGTGAGGCTTTTCTTGACGAGATGCGCCGTTGCGAGCAGTTAGGGCTGACGATGCTGAATTTCCATCCCGGCAGCCACATGCGCGAGATTGAGCCCGACCGGTGCCTCGACCTGATAGCCGAGTCGCTCAACATGATACTCGACAAGACAGCAGGTGTCAAGGCCGTCATCGAGAACACGGCCGGACAGGGGAGCAACCTCGGATATACCTTCGAGCAGATAGCCCGTATCATAGACCGTGTCGAGGACAAGAGCCGCGTGGGGGTATGCATTGACACCTGTCACGCCCACTCGGCGGGATATGACATGACGACACCCGAGGCATACGACCGCACGTGGCGCGAGTTCGAGGAGGTGATCGGGCTGCGATATTTCTCGGGCATGCACCTCAACGACACCCTGAAGGCGATAGGCTCGCACGTAGACCGCCACGCTTCGATAGGCACAGGGCTGCTCGACAGGGCCTTCTGGACACGCCTGATGAACGACCCCCGTATGGACGGCATACCCCTCATACTCGAGACCCCGGACGACACGATCTGGGCTGAGGAAATCAAGTTCCTCACCGGACTCGAGACCAACAGCGACGCATAGGCACCCCCGTTTTTCCCGACAGACAATACTTACACTTAATTTCCAATACACAATCATGAGTCAAACTAAACCGGATCAGAGTTTCTGGAAACTCTGGAACCTCAGTTTCGGATTCTTCGGAGTCCAGATTGCATACGCGCTTCAGAGCGCAAATATCTCGCGTATATTCGCCACCATCGGTGCCGACCCTCATTCGCTGAGCTATTTCTGGATTCTGCCCCCGCTGATGGGCATCCTCGTGCAGCCTCTCGTCGGTGCCGCAAGCGACCGCACATGGAACCGTTTCGGACGCCGTCTCCCATATCTCATACTCGGTGCCGCAATCGCAGTCATAGTGATGTGCCTCCTGCCTAACGCAGGCAGCTTCGGATTCACCATCGGGGGCGCCATGATATTCGGCTTCATCGCCCTGATGTTCCTCGACACCTCAATCAACATGGCCATGCAGCCCTTCAAGATGCTCGTGGGCGACCAGGTGAACGAGAAACAGAAGGGTCTCGCCTATTCGATACAGAGCTTCCTCTGCAACGCCGGAAGCCTCGTGGGCTACCTGGCCCCCATCACCCTCACGGCTATAGGAATCAGTAACATCGCCCCCCGAGGCGAGGTGCCCGCCACGGTGACATACTCATTCTATATCGGCGCCATCATCCTGGTGCTCTGCGTCATCTACAGCTTCGTATTCATCCGCGAGATGCCCCCGGCCGAATACCGCAAGTTCCACGGCATCAAGGACGAGCCCGCAGGGCCCAAGCCCAAGCGCGCGGGTATGCTCACGCTGCTGCGTCATGCCCCCAAGACCTTCTGGACTGTGGGTCTGGTGCAGTTCTTCTGCTGGTCGGCATTCCTCTATATGTGGACATACACCAACGGCGCCATCGCCGACACCGTGTGGAACACCACCGACACCCATTCGGAGGCATATCAGCAGGCTGGCAACTGGGTCGGCGTGCTATTTGCAGTACAGGCCGTGGGCTCGGTCATCTGGGCCGTGGCCATACCGATGTTCAAGAACCACAAGATGGTCTACTCGCTCAGCCTCATCCTCGGTGGCCTCGGGTTCATCTCGACCATCTTCATCACTAACCAATATGTTCTGTTCTTCTCGTTCCTGCTCATAGGGTGTGCATGGGCCGCTATGCTCGCGCTCCCCTTCACCATCCTCACCAACTCGATCTCTGGCGAGAACATGGGCACATATCTCGGCCTCTTCAACGGCACCATATGCCTGCCGCAGATATGCGCCGCCGCACTCGGAGGCCTCATCCTGCCGCTGCTCGGAGGCCGTCAGGTGAGCATGCTCGTCCTGGCCGGTGTGCTGCTCATAGTCGGCGCATGCTGCGTGGGCTTTGTCAAGGAGACCTACGCCGAGGCACGCAAGACCGACAAGATGCTGAGCGAAGAACTTTAAGAACATCTGAACCGTTTAAATATAAGACATATAAGACTTACAGGACTTATATGTCTTATATTTTTTATCCGAGAAAATATGACTGCAGACACTGAAACCCATCCCTGGCCGCCGTTTATCCCCGAGGGGGCCAAGGTACTCATAATGGGCACTTTCCCGCCCGGACCCCATCGCTGGAGCATGGAGTTCTACTATCCCAACCGCACCAACGATTTCTGGTTCATGATGGGACTGATATTCTTCGGCGACAGATATGCCCTATACAACCGCGACACACGGCTGTTTGATCTCGATGCCATCAAGCGGCTCCTCAACGAGCGGGGCATCGCCCTCAACGACACGGGGCGCGTGGTTCGCCGTCTCAAGGGTAATGCCTCGGACAAGTTTCTCGAGATAGTTGAGCCGGTGCCACTTTTCGATGTGCTCGCCCGGATGCCCCACTGTCACACCGTGGCGACGACCGGCGAAAAAGCCGCCGGAGTCATAGCTTCGCTCACAGACACCGCGATACCGAAGATGGGCGAGATGGTCACCTCGGCCGACGGACTGCATATCTGGCGAATGCCATCCACCTCGCGCGCATACCCAATGAAACTCGAGAATAAAGCCGCTTATTACGAAGAACTCTTCCGCTCGTGCGGGATAGTTTAAAGAGGAAAGAATTAAAGTTTAAAGATTAAAGAGTAAAGTTTAAAGAATACCATAAGAGGCTTAAAAGTCAATATTATATTGACTTTTAAGCCTCTTAATAGATTAATCAAAGTCTAAAGTCTTTAACCTTTAAACTTTAATTCTTTCCTCTTTAAACTCTCACGCAAACTTGCTCCAGTCGACCTTGCTCATGTCACCGGAGGCGAGGAACTCGGTGTGGAATGCGAGCGATGCCTCGAGGGTGTGAGGGGTCTGGCCCCCACGGGTCGACAGCTTGAGATAGTCGCGCAGGAGCTCGCGATACATCGGGTGAGCGCAGTTGTCGATAATCGAGTGTGCGCGTTCCACGGGGTCAAGACCGCGCAGGTCGGCAATGCCCTGGTCGGTGACGAGGACGTCGACAGAGTGCTCGGTGTGGTCTACGTGCGACACCATGGGGACGATGTTCGAGATCTTGCCCTCCTTGGTGATAGAGGGGCACGAGAAGATGGCGATATATGCGTTGCGTGTAAAGTCGCCCGAGCCGCCGATGCCGTTCATCATCCTTGTGCCGGTGACGTGGGTCGAGTTGATGTTGCCGAAGATGTCGGCCTCGAGCGCGGTGTTCATGGCGATTACACCGAGACGGCGGATAACCTCGGGATTATTGGATATCTCGGAGGGACGGAGCACCATGTGCTGCTTGAAGAAGTCCATGTTCGAGATTACCTCGTCCTCGACCTCGTTGCTGACGGTGAGCGAGCATGACGAACCGAACTTGCAGCGCCCCTTCTTCATCAGGTCGATGACGGCATCCTGCATCACCTCGGTGTACATCTCGAAGGGAGGAATCTCCTTGGCGTCTGCCAGGCCGTAGAGCACGGCATTGGCCACATTGCCCACACCCGACTGCAGGGGGAGGAATGTCGACGGGATGCGTCCGGCACGGAGCTCGGCCATGAGGAAGGCGCAGACATTGGCACCGATCTGCTTGGTGGTCTCGTCGAGCGGAGTGAAGGGCTTGACACCCTCGTAGTTGTCGCTCATCACCACACCGACAATCTTGTCGGGGTCGAGCTTGAGCACGGGAGAGCCTATGCGGTCGCTGGGCTTGAAGATGGGTATGACGTCGCGGTGAGGGGGATCAAGGGGCAGGTAGATGTCATGGAGTCCATAGAGGGCATGACGCAGCTTCTCGTTGAGCTCGATGACAATCTTGTCGGCCATCTTGGCCACGGTGGGCACATTGCCGACACCCGTACCGACCACTACAGTACCGTCATCCTGGATATCGCTCACCTCAATGATGGCGAGGTCAAGCTTTTCGCCAAAGAATCCGTAGCGGAGCTTCTGGGCGGCTTCCGAGAGATGAAGGTCGAAATAATGCGCGTCGTGCGAGTTGATGCGCTTGCGCAGGTCGGGATGGTTCTGATAGGGTGTACGTTTTCCGATGGCATTGGCGCGTGCCAGAATGCCGTCGCACATGTCTGACGTCGAGGCACCTGTGATGATGTTGATCTTGAAGGGCTCGCCCTGGGCGTGCAGTCTCTCGGCCTTGGCAGCGATGGCCTGTGTCACCACCTTGGGTGAACCGGGAGCGGTGAATCCTGAGAAACCGCATTTGGCATCGTTGAAAAACAGCTCTGCTGCTTCTTCGGGGGTGAGAATGGGAAATCTCATATCGTAGTTACTGGAATTAGTAGTTTGGAGTTTAAGGGTTTAAGGGTTTATAGTTTTTCTAGTTCAGCTAGAAAAACTATCCGCCTTGTCAGAACTTGCGTTCAAGCAGCCAGGAGTCAACCATAGCCTGCCGCCAGCGGGCGAAATGCGCCGCACGGGCTTCGGCCTCGGCCGGATCCTCGGCCACCATGGGAGGGGTCTCCTCTGCCGGGTCAGCCTCCATGTCGGCTGTCACCCTCACACCCTCGTGGGGCAGGGGCACACGCGCCGTCTCCTTAGGCTTGGCGACAGGAGTGGCCACAGCGCGCACGTCAGGGGCAGACACGGTCTCAGGGACGCGATGCGGGGTATCGTGTCCCTCTTTATTTCCATTGGCCTTCTTCAGAATCCAGTCAAGGAAATACGCGCCTCCGATGGCAAGCACCGTAAGTATGAAATTCTCCATCAGGCAAGTCTGACTAATTGCGGAAAATTGTGTAATTTTGTGCAAAAATACCAAATATTGCCCGTTCATCAAAGAACGAGGCGAAAAAAGTTGATTCTGACCAACAAAAATGACTGAAACACGAAAATTATATATCGAGACCTACGGCTGCCAGATGAATGTGGCCGACAGCGAGGTCGTGGCCTCAATCATGGCGACCGCCGGATATGACACTGTCGCCACCCCCGAGGAGGCCGACGCCGTGCTGCTCAACACCTGCTCTATACGCGACAATGCCGAACAGAAGGTGCTGTCGCGCCTGGCATGGCTGGGGTCGCTGCGCCGCCGTCGCGGACGTGACCTGCCACGGCTCATCATCGGCGTGGTCGGGTGCATGGCCGAGCGTGTCAGGGAAGACCTCGTCACCAACCACGGGGTTGACCTCGTCGCAGGCCCGGACGCCTACAACGACCTGCCCAACCTGTTCGCCTCGGTCGAGGCGGGCGAGAAGGCCGTAAACATCGAGCTCAGCACCACCGAGACATACCGCGACATCATCCCGTCGCGCCTCGGAGGCCCGAAGGTGGCAGGCTTCATCAGCATAATGCGCGGCTGCAACAATTTCTGCTCGTACTGCATCGTGCCCTACACACGCGGACGCGAACGCTCGCGCGAGCCCGAGAGCATCCTCGCAGAGCTGGCCGACCTCCGCGCCCGCGGATTCAGGGAGGCGACCCTGCTGGGCCAGAATGTCAACAGCTACAGCTACACCTATCCCGACGGGCGCAAGGTCGATTTCCCCACACTGCTCGGGATGGTTGCCGACGCGGCGCCCGACATGCGCATCCGCTTCACAACATCGCACCCCAAAGACATGAGCGACGAGACCATCGCCGTCATCGCCTCGCGCCCCAACATCTGCCGCCATATCCACCTGCCCGTTCAGTCGGGCTCTGACAAGGTACTCCGCTCGATGAACCGCAAATACACCCGCGAATGGTATCTTGGGCGCATCGCGGCCATACGTGCCGCCATCCCCGACTGCGGCATCTCGACAGACCTCTTCACAGGATTCCACGACGAGACCGAGGAGGATTTTCAAGACACGCTCTCGCTGATGCGCGAGGTCGGTTTCGACTCGGCCTTCATGTTCAAGTATTCCGAGCGCCCCGGCACATTAGCCGCCCGCACGATGCCCGACAATGTGCCTGAGGATGTCAAGATAGACCGTCTGAACCGCATGATAGCCCTGCAGAACGAGCTATCGCTCGAGTCGAACCGTCGCGACGTGGGCAAGGAGTTTGACGTCCTCGTCGAGAGCGTCTCCAAGCGCTCTAAAGAACAGTTTGTAGGGCGTAACTCGCAGAACAAGGCCGTAGTGCTGCCGCGAGGCGACTATCGCGTGGGCGACACCGTGAGGGTACGCATCGTGTCGGCATCATCGGCCACCCTCTTAGCCGAGCTGATATGACAGGTCTCCCCGCCACAGTCGATGCGTTCTGCCGCCTCCATGCGCTGCTCCCGCCACAGGACAACCCCGTGGCGGTGGGGCTGAGCGGAGGTGCCGACTCGGTGGCACTATTGCGGGTACTCGTGAGCCTCGGTGTCAAGGTCGAGGCATATCACTGCAATTTCCATCTGCGCGGAGCCGAGAGCGACCGCGACGAGCAATTCTGCCGCGACCTGTGCCGACAGATGGGAATACCGCTCGCCATCAGGCATTTCGATGTGGCAGCCCGTATGGCCGGGACCGGCGAGTCGGTCGAGATGGCTTGCCGTGAGCTGCGCTATGGCTGGTGGCGGTCGTCGGGAGTAGGGACACTTGCCGTCGCGCATCATGCCGACGACAATGCCGAGACCCTGCTGCTCAACCTGATGCGCGGTACAGGTCTGCGTGGACTCAAGGGAATGCTCCCCCGCAACGGCCACATCATACGTCCACTGCTCTGTGTAGGACGTGAGGAGATACTTGAGTATCTGGAATCCATCGACCAGGACTATGTGACCGACTCGACCAACGCCGCCTGCGAGTATCGCCGCAACCGCATACGCAACCGTCTGCTGCCTGTGTTCGAGGAGCTTTTCCCGGGGAGTGTGGAGGGCATCAAGCGCACCGTCGGGAGCCTGTGGGGCAATTTCGCCATATACGAGGATGCTGTCGGAAGGTTGCGCGGCAAATATACCGCGGCAGACTCGGGCGACATCCTTATAGACCGCATCAAGGCCGAGGAGGCCGACCCTGCGAGCGTCCTATATGAGATTCTGGCTCCCGAGGGATTCAATATCGACCAATGCCGCGACATGCTCAATCCCGCCGAGACCCTCTCTGGACGTCGTTTCGGCAACCGCATCATGGAGCATGGGGTGCTGTCGATTATCCCCCAGGAGACAGCCGCACACTCCCTCACCCTCGATGCCCCACCCTTCAGCCTCACCGAGATAGACCGGGAGGAGTTCAAGGCCATCATCGGTTCGGGAAATGCGGGGCGCGATGTCATGTTCATGGACGCAAGCGTCCTTGACGGCAATCCAGAGTTCATGCTGCGCCCGTGGCGCGAGGGGGACAGGCTCGCACCCTTCGGCATGAAAGGGACACGTCTGGTGAGCGACATTTATTCTGACGCAAAAATTGGCGTCGCGCGTCGTAACCGCTATCCCCTCCTTGTGCTCGGCGACAAGATACTCTGGGTGTGCGGACTGCGTGCGTCACGCCATTATGCCGTGACCCCGCGGACAGAAAGAATATTGATGATAAGATACTCGTTATGATACTCAAGATAAAAGGCATGGTATGCCGTCACTGCATAGAGGCGGTGACCGACCTGCTCGTCTCGGCAGGGCTCACGGTGAAGGATGTCGCTCTCGGCAGTGCGGAAATCGAGGAGACCCTCGATGACGATGCACTGCGGATGCTCGACTCGCTGCTTGCCGCCAAAGGATTCAGTCGTCCCGTCTCGCCAGACGAGGAGACCGTCGAGCGTATAAAACAAGCCGTCATCGAGCATGTGCGTCAGGCCGACAGATGCCGCCTCAACCTCTCGGCGTGCCTTGAGGAGCATCTGCACATTCCCTATGACACACTGAGCCGCATATTCTCGTCGCTCGAAGGGCGCACGGTCGAGAAATATCAGATAGCCCAGCGTGTCGAGTGGGTCAAGGAACTGTTAGGTTACGGCGAGATGACAGTCAGCGAGATAGCCGATTATACCGGCTACTCGAGTGCCGCACACCTGTCGCGGCAGTTCAAGTCTGTCACAGGGCTCACTCCCACCGAATATCTCCGCGCCACAGCCTCGCGCCGTCCCCTCAACGAGGTGTGACACATACAACAGTACCGACACTCTCCACTCCATGTTCAAAAAGACACTACTCGCCCTCTCGGGGTTCATCTGCCTCCATACCGCCCATGGCGCGCTGCCGCACTACACTGTAGTGAACGGAAAGGATGTGCCGTCGGCCGATGCGGGCGCCATTACACGCCTGATTGTCACATCAGACGCTCTCGGCGACAACATGACTGTCGACATATGGCTTCCGGCAGGATATGACGGCAACAATCAGTCACGACGCTATCCTGTAATCTACACACACGACGGCCAGAACCTGTTTGACCCGGCCATGTCGTTCGCATCCGTGGCATGGGAGCTCGACAGGACTGCCACGGCACTTGCCTCGCAGGGGGTAATTTCCGTGCCGATCATAGTCGGAATCAATAACCGTGGATCCATGCGGCCCAATGATTATTTCCCGGAGAAAGCTGCAGCATATATCCCGGAAGAGGATGTCAGCTCGACACTGATATGGGATACATGCAGCGAAGGCTTCTACGGCGACGAGCATGCGGCGTTTGTCGCCACCGAACTGAAACCTCTCATCGACTCGCTCTACAATACCTCGGCCGACCGCACGCATACCTTTGCCTTAGGCTCGTCGATGGGCGCGCTCGCGTCCCTGTATCTGCTGTGCGGGTATCCCGACATATTCGGGGGCGCCGCATGTATGTCGACCCACTGGACGGGCTCGTTCAGGATGAATCCGGACTATACCCTCGTGCCCGACCCGGTATGCTCGCAGGCATTGCTCGGATATCTCGACGGGATGATTCCCGACCACACATCAGCCAGACTGTATATGGATCAGGGCACCACGGGTTGGGACGCCGGTTATCTGACATACGAAGAGATGGCACGCGAGACAGTGCGCCGTCACGGATATAGCGAGACAGACGGCTCGCTGATGACATACGACGCAACAGGTGCAGGTCACAACGAGTGGTACTGGCAGCAGAGGGCTGACAGGCCGCTCAGATTCCTGTTGCAAGGACTGTCAAGCGGCACAGATACAGTGACTGTTACGCCTGACAATACAGAATATCCGCTGTTCAACCTGCAGGGACAGCGCGTCGTCTCCCCTCCGCCGCCCGGGATATATGTAAGGAACGGCGCAAAGATAATGATTCTGCCCCGCTGAAGACACTACACAAAACCGGCCCGGCATGACTCTGAGTCACGACGGGCCGGTTTTATATCCCGTCAATCCTATCAGAAGAGATAGGCGGCCGAGATGGTCCAGTAGCGGTTCTTGCCCTCGATGCCGGCGCTGCCGTCGATGTTGGTGAGGGTGTTGACAGCCTTGGTGAGACCGAGGCCATAACGGGCGCTGATGTCGATGTGGTTGATGAGCTGCACACCGATACCGAAATTGAGGGCCCAGTCTACAGACTTGTTCTTGTAGATGTTCTTGTAGTGGTCAACCTCTCCGCCTACATTGCCGTCGAATTTCTTGCCCGAGGTCAGGAACGACACGCTCGGGCCGACAAGCACATAGGGTGTGAGGAAATTGCTGATGACGGGGAGCGAGACGTTATAACGGAGGTTGAGGGGTATCTCGATGTAGTCACGGTCATTCTTGGTGAGGTTGTTCTGGAGAAGGAACGAGCTGTTGCGGCGGACATACATCACCGAGAGGTCGGCACCGATGCCGATGACGGGCACGCGGAACTCGGTCATGAGACCTGCGGTCCAGCCGGTGCGGTTTTCCTCCTTAAACGCATCCTCGTTGAAATGGAGCTCATTGACGGTGAGGCCTACACGCGGGCCGAACTTGAACAGACCGCCGGCCTGAGCTGATGCGCTGCCGATGATGACGGCGAGGGCAACGAGGAGAAATCTGATTGTCTTCATAGTTAAATTTGGTGTGTTGGGTGGATATTTATGGTTATGGGTTAAGGGTTAAAGGTTAAGGGTTAGAGGTTAAAAGGGTTTAGCAAGCGGGTGAAGGCGGGTGTATGTAACCTTTAACCTTTAACCCTTAACCTTTAACCTTTTATTCAAATTCGATAAGCAGTGCATCGGTGCCTACGACGTCGCCCTCGCGGACGAGGACGCGCTTCACGATGCCATCCTCTTCGGCCTCGACATCGTTCTCCATCTTCATGGCCTCGTAGGTCAGCAGGTAGTCACCCTTCTTGACCTTCTGGCCATCCTTGACATTGATGGATATGATGCGTCCGCCCATCGGGGCAGTGAAGCACGGGCCTGTAATAGGCTCCATAGGTGCCTTCTCCTCCTCGACGGGTGCGTTGGCGGCATGTTCGGCAGCAACGGCTGCGGCCTCCTCGTTGCGGCGCTTGCGCAGGAATCCGTTGGCCACCGACGGGAGCAGCTCGAGCAGCAGCATCTCCTCGGTGTTGGATGCCAGGGGAACTCCGCCAAGCTCCTCGATGGCGGGGTTGACAGGCTTCTTGTATGACGACACGTCGTAGGGCTTCTCGACGGGCGAGCCTGTGATCTTCTCGCGGAAGGCGGGGTCAATGGCCACAGGGGTCTTGCCATACTCACCCTTGACGAGCGAGATGAACTGGTTGTTTGTGGTGGTATAGTCGGGCTTGCCGTTCTTGCGGTCGAGGGCCACGAGCACAGCCTGGCTGCCTACAATCTGGCTGGTGGGGGTGACGAGAGGTATCAGACCGGCGTCGCGGCGCACCATGGGGATGAGGCGCATGGCGTCCTCGAGCAGATCCTCGCTCTTGAGCTGACGGAGCTGTGCCACCATGTTCGAGTACATGCCGCCCGGCACCTCGGCTGTCTTGACGAGCTCGTTGGGCTTGGGGAAACGGAAATATGCCTCGATCTTGTGGCATGTGTCGAGCAGGGCCTCCTCGTCGCCGGCCTGGGCGAAATCAATGGCGCTGTCAAACAGGGCGGCAATCTCGGCGGGAAGGGTGTCGTTGAGGGGATCGAACTCGCGGGGCATGTTGTCCTTGTTGAGGTCGAAATCGGCCAGAGCCTTGCGGGCATTGAAGAGCTCCTTGCGGATGCGGCCCACAGCCTCCATGTTCACCTCGAGCTCCACACCCATGCGCTGGCAGAAGATATAGATGAGCTCGACAGCCGGAGCGGCCGAACCCTCGGCAAACCACCAGATGTTGGTGTCGAGGATGTCGACGCCGTTGATGATGGCCATGAGGGCCGATGCGAGGCCGTAGCCCGGGGTGCAGTGTGTATGGAAATCGACAGGCACCTTGACATTGTGCTTGAGGGCCGAGATTATCGAGGCGGCGCGCAGGGGGTTGACCAGTCCGGCCATGTCCTTGAGGGTGATTATCTTGGCACCCAGACGCTCCATCTCGACAGCCTTGCCTACGAAATAGTCGTCGGTGAAGATCTTCTCGGGTTCCTTCTCGCCCATACCCATCATCGACTTGAGCTTGCCCATGAATCCGGTCTTGGCGGGAGCCTCGGGCTTGGGGTCGACGGTATAGCAGACCGCACCGTCGGCGATGCCGCCGAGCTTGTTGATGAGGCGGATAGACTCGCGCACGTTGTCGATGTCGTTGAGGGCATCGAAGATACGCATGATGTTGAGGCCGTTGTCGATGGCCTCCTTATAGAATCCCTCGAGCACCGAGTCGGGATAGGGCACATAGCCGAACAGGTTGCGGCCACGCGACAGGGCCGAGAGGAGCGACTTGGGATGCTCGCTCTTCGAGTCCATGGCCTTAGACACGATGCGCAGACGGTCCCAGGGAGACTCGTCGAGATAGCGCATCACCGAGTCGGGCACAGCTCCGCCCCATACCTCCATGATATAGAAATGGGCATCCTCATAGAACGGAAGGAGCTTGTCGATGGTGGCCTGGTTCATGCGGGTGGCAAACAGCGATTGTTGTCCGTCGCGCAGTGTGAGGTCGCGCAGACGTAGTTTCGGACGTGAGATTTTTGCCATATTATTTCTTATTCTGTTTAGTGTTGTCGCAAAATTAACAAATATCTGTCAATTAAGGAAAATTTTCCTTAATTATCTTATATAAGGATTGCTTTTAAGCTCGCGGCCTATGGTGGTCTCGTCGCCGTGGCCGGGCAGCACCACAGTCTCTGGCGGCAGCTTCATCAGTTTCTCGCGTATCGAGCCGATCAAGGTGGCGAAATCGCCGCCGGGGAGGTCAGTGCGCCCTATCGACCCCGCGAAGAGGGCATCGCCCGTGATGACAAACCCCGACCCGGGGGCATAGAGGGCGATAGAGCCGGGCGAATGTCCCGGCACGGCGAGCACCCTGAGCTCCTCGCCGCCTACATGCAGCACGTCGCCGTCCTTGAGCTCCATGTCTATGCCGTGGTCCTCGGCCTTGACAGGGAGACGGAAGCGCGCGGCCTGGTCGTTGAGGGTCAGGCCAAGAAACTCGTCGGCCTTGGCAGCCCTGACGGGGAGGCCATAACGCTCCTTGACATAAAGGTTGCCGAATATGTGGTCAAGGTGCATGTGGGTGTCAATGAGCTGTGTGGCATGCAGCTTGTTGCGTGTCAGGAAATCGTCGAGGGCATCGCACTCGGCCCTGTCGGCCATGCCGGGGTCGACTATCGCGGCCTCGCGTGTGTCGGGATCCCACAGCACATAGCAGTTGACCCCGAACATATTGAATATGAATCTGCTGACTTTCATAACTCTACATATACTATGTCCTTGCCCTCGAAATACGGGTCACTGAAATAGTCTGCCAGAGGCACCTCGAGCAGCGGGCGCTTCACGCGGCCAAGCTCTGCGCCGAGGTCTCCCCCCTTGAGGCAGATGAGCCCGTTGGGAATGCGGTTGCGCGAGGGCTTCCCCACGAGACGGGCCGAAATCCTGACCAGCTCGTCGAGCTGCATCACGGCGCGCGAGACGACAAAATCGAACTTCTCGTGACACTCGCCGCTGTCGCCGTGCTGCAGGGTCACGTTCTCAAGCCCTATGGCCGAGGCAATCTCGGTGGCGACACGTATCTTCTTGCCTATGCGGTCTATGAGATGGAAGCTGCATCCGGGCCACAGGATGGCCAGTGGGATGCCGGGAAACCCACCCCCGGTGCCGAGGTCGACAAACCGCGTCCCGTCGACGGGCGTGATGAATCTGGCTATGGCAAGCGAGTGCAGTATGTGGTGGGTGTAGAGGTTGCCTATGTCCTTGCGTGAGATGACGTTGATCTTCTCGTTCCACTCGGGATAGAGCGTGCCCAGAGCCTCGAACTGCTCTATCTGGCGCGGTGTCAGGGTGGGAAAATATTTCAGTAGCTCTTCCATCAATTGTGGGGGTTACGAATTTTTGACAGTGCAAAATTAGCCTATATTACCGAGAAAAGCGTTATATTTGCAACAAATAATTAGACAAAATGGTAAAAATAGGTAAATACAACCGCCTGAAGGTGGTGAAGAATGTCGATTTCGGCACATATCTCGACGGCGGCGACGCAGGCGAGATACTGTTGCCCGCACGCTATGTCAGCGAACCCCTCCAGCCCGGCGACGAGATTGAGGTTTTCATATACCGCGACAACGAGGGGCGCCTCATAGCCACCACCGAGCACCCCTTCGCGCAGGTAGGCGAGTTTGCCTATCTCCAGGTCACGGATGTCAACCGCACCGGCGCATTCCTCGACTGGGGCCTGATGAAACAGCTCCTCCTCCCCTACAGCGAGCAGACCATGAAGCTGTGCCGCGGCATGGTCATACTGGTATATGTCTATCTCGACGATGCGTCCAAGCGCATCGTGGCCTCGGCCAAGATCGACAGGTTCCTGGGCAACCGTATGCCGCGCTACCATCAGGGCGAACCCGTCAAGGCCCTCGTCTACAAGCACAACGAGCTTGGCTACAAGGCCATCGTCGACAACCTGTATCACGGCCTCATCTACGAGAGCGACCTGTACAAGCCCCTTGTGGTGGGCAAGGAGGTGACGGCATATATTAAGAACGTGCGCGACGACGGCAAGATAGACCTCATCATGTCGGGAAGCAAGGACGGCCGCGTCGACACCCTGGCCGACCGCATCATGGAGCGCCTCTCGGCCGAGCCCCAGGGCTTCCTGCCCCTCACCGACTCGTCATCGCCCGAGGCTATCAGCCATGTGTTCGAATGTTCGAAGAAAGACTATAAGAAAGCCCTCGGCAAGCTCTACCGCGAGCGGCGCATCGTCATCGAGGACGACGGCATCCGCAAGGTCTGACACACCCCCATAAGCCAACCGGGCGGCAGTCAGACC